>JAGCXN010000019.1 GCA_017961265.1 Bacteroidales bacterium
ACGACCCCTGCGCCGAGCAGCCGCCCGACGACGACCACTACGCCGAGCAGCCGTCCGGCGACGACCACTGCGCCGAGCAGCCGCCCGACGACGACCACTACGCCGAGCAGCCGTCCGACGACGACCACTGCGCCGAGTAATAGCTCATCCTCGCGTACCAACAGCTCGTATAATAGCGGCTCTTCCCGCAGCAATAGTTCATATAACAGTGGATCCTCCCGTAGCAATAGTTCCTACAATGGTGGCTCTTCCCGCAGTAGTGGCAGCTCCTATAGTGGCAGCTCTTCCCGCGGCGGCGGTTCCTACGGCGGTGGTTCGCACAGTAGCGGATCCCACAGCAGTGGCGGCTACGGCGGCGGTGGATCCCACAGTGGCAGAAGATAATATTTGATAATCTTGTAAAAACAAAAATCTCTGTTTAGCGACAGGGATTTTTCTTATTAAATGAGTATGAAAATCATTCAAAATGCGAGTCTGAAGGCCTATAACACATTCGGTATGGATGTCAGATGTGGTCATCTGTATCTTGTGGAGACAGAGAAAGATGTTCCGTCATTATTTGAAAACGGGGTGTTTGATTCAGAATATATGATGATAGGTGATGGAAGTAATGTGTTGTTTACGAAGCCGTTTCAAGGGACTATCATTAAGATGGTGACGAAGGGCATTGAAAAAATGGAGGAGGGTGCGGAATTTGTTTGGTTGAAAGTGGCGGCTGGAGAAAAATGGGAGGATATTGTAGGATATTGTATTAAAAATCAATATTTTGGAGTAGAAAATCTTGTCGGCATACCTGGATTGGTGGGTAGTTCACCGGTGCAGAATATCGGAGCATACGGCGTTGAGGTCAAGGATCTTATCCATGAGGTTCATGGCTGGCGGATTTCAACAAGATCGACCTTCGTATTACGGAATGAGGATTGTCATTTTGGCTATCGCAGTTCAATTTTTAAAACAGAACTTAAAGGCGATTGTATCATTACTGATGTCGTTTTCAGACTGAGCAAAAAAGAAGCTTATAACGTATCCTATAAAGGACTTGCCGACGAACTTCAGAAGGAAGATTTGCCGCTATCGTTGCCATGTGTGGCAGATGCTGTCATTGCTGTGAGAAACAGCAAATTGCCGGATATCAGGCACTACGGTTGTGCGGGCAGCTTCTTCAAAAACCCCATAGTTGAAAAGGAAGTTTTTGATGCCTTAATGTTGAAGTTTCCCGGTCTTATTTCCTATCCTGCTGGAGACGGGAAGGTAAAGATGGCCGCAGGGCAGTTGATTGACCTTGCCGGGATGAAAGGTGTTAGGGATGGTGATGTGGGCGTTTGGCCCAAACAGGCCTTGGTGATTGTCAATTACGGAAACGCCACCGGACAGGAAGTGGTGGCGTTTTATAAGAAAGTCCAAGAAAAAGTGATGGACCGCTTTGGTATCCGGATAGAACCGGAGGTAAATATCGTCTGAGCTATTCCTTGCCCATTCGGCGGGCAAGTTCCTGTGCCACATAGGAGGCAACGTCATCGGCGTAAGAGCCGCTTCCGAAACCTGCATCATAACCCAGTTCCTGTGCCAGTTCGTGCGAGATGCGGGGGCCGCCGCAAACGAGAATCACCTTGTCGCGAAGTCCTTCCGCTTCCAGCATTTCCACCAGTTCGGTAAGGTTCTTTATATGGACATCCTTCTGGGTGACAGTCTGTGAGACCAGTAGCACGTCAGCCTTCATTTCGATGGCTTTGGCGATGAACTCTTCGTTAGGAACCTGACTGCCCATATTCAGTGCCTCGAACATCTCGTAACGTTCAATGCCATAGTGACCTGCATAACCTTTCATGTTCATGATAGCATCAATGCCGACGGTGTGGGCGTCGGTGCCTGTGCTGGCTCCGATGGCGATAATCTTACGTCCGATATGTTCACGGATATATTCGTCTGTTTCATGCATATCCATCACAGTGGACTCCACCTTCGGCACATGGATGGAGGAGAAGTCAACGGTATGGACGGTGGAACCATAGCAGTTGAAAAAGGTGTAACCTTCGGTCAACTCTTTGTGGAAGACGACCAGTGGGTTCTCAAATCCCATTTTTTTCATCAGTTGTTTAGCCGCTTCAACGGCTTCGTCGCCGCAAGGGACAGGCAGGGTGAAACTGATTTGGGTTTTGCCGTCGTTCATGGTATCCCCGTATGGCTTAACTTTCGTTAGGTCAAGGGTTTGATCAAAATCTTTTTGATCCATTGAGTAAAGTCCGCCGCTCATAATCTCTGTATTTTATATGGTTTGTTTGTTCTCAAAAAAAGGAGTGCAAAAATACAACTTTTTTCAGTTCATAAAGTTACAAGTTTATAAAGTTTATCAAGTTGAGAATTTATCAAACAGGAAGATGCAAAAGAAAAAGTCCGAGTATTTATCAGTACGGCAGTTTCTCCAGTTTCAAATTCCCGAGTTGTCCTTGCCAATTTGCCACTTCAAACAAAGTGGGTTCAAAGTTCATCACTTTGAAAAAGGAGGTGTCGGAAATCTCTTTTTTGACGAAAGGATGGTAGGATATCATATGATACTCAAGGTTTTTTTCGGGGAGATCATATACATCGCCAGCAATTTTCGACAATGGGACATAGGAAAGATCTCGATCGAACTTGATTTTGGAATAGCCCAACGCGGAAATTTCGAAATGGTTGCATGGGTCATTGCAGTAGAGTTCAAAGTTTCCATCCTTGTCGCTATACGTATTCATACCCACCGACCAATCGTCGTTCCATCCGCGGATGACTGCGCTTTCGATTCCTTTGCCTGTCAGCGTGTCCACAATTCTTCCTTTTATACGTATATTCGTGTAGCCCATCATATTATAATAGTTGACAGGCCGTTCGTATGTTCTTGGCCTGTAGTTCTGTGCGAGGGTTGTAATAACGTGAGCGACCGGTTTCAATGTCCCATTGATGGCGATTTTCATGTTGTTGAGGGAGTGATAGATTCTACCGCCGTGTCGGAGCAGACCTGTGTAACTCGCTTCGTAAGTGCCTCCGGGGCTGTCTTGGAACTCCCACAGCCCGAAGCCGCAGCCGCCGGCATCGCGGGTGAGCTGGTATGCCTCTCGGACAAACTGCGCCTGTTCCTCGTAAGTGATAGAGTCGTTGTCGGCGGGAAGCCCCGTTTCGCCAATCATCCATGGCTTTCCACAATATTTTGAATACCAATAAATTTCACTTGGAACTCGCAACGGATGATAGGTATGAAACTCCACGAAATCCACCGGAAGGACGGAGCAGTCCCATTCGAATACCTCAATAGGTTCTGCAAAACCAATCGTAAACAATTGGTTCGGTGCATGCTCAGTCATCATTTTTTTCCATTGGCTCACAATAGAGACAGCTTCTTCCTTCTTCCGATCCTTGCATGGGTCGAAATAGAGAGGCTCATTCATAAAGTCATAGGCGAATAGGGTAGGACAGTTCTTGTAATGTTCTAAAAGCTCTTTTGTGAAAATCTGTAAATCAGTATTTTCAGCAAAGGGAGCCTTGATCAGCAGCATTATTCTCAACTCTTGTTCTTTCGCTACGGACATCAGTCGGTCCAAGCCGTGGAGAATAGCCCTTCTGTCCCGTTTTTTATCAAGGTAAAATCGGCGGTCTGCCTGATAGAAGTAACGACCGTCTTCATCTTGCCTCGTTCGGTCGAAACAGATTCTTATTGTGTTGAATCCCAAATTTTTAATTAACCCGAAATGTCCCATCAATTGCTTTTTGACCGCCTGCTCTCCGACAGCGTCGGTATAATGGAGGGAATCATAGGTGATGGACGGAGCAACGATGAACTGGTCCCCGTGACTTTGCAGAGAAACAACATAGTTAAGCATTAGTGGAAAAAAGGTATCCTGAGCAACTTCGAAATGATTCCCTTCTATCCGGATGAAATCAGATTTCCCGTTGTTGGTCATACAAGAGAAAGAAATGATGGAAATTCCGATAAAAATAATATATAATTTATTGAATTTCATTTCTCTTACAGTTAAATTCATTCTCTTTGTCGTCGGAAATACTTCTTTTTGCTTCCACGATGCTTGTGTTGAGGTCAAAGCCGATAAGGATGAACATCGCATTCCAGTAAATCCACAATAGGATGGCAAGAATGGCTCCAAGTGAGCCGTAAAGGATGTTGTAATTGCTGAAATTCGCGAAATAGAAATTCATGGCACCGAGGATAAGCACCATGGACAAACTGGCAAAACTGGAGCCTGCGGAGAAAAACCGGTATTCTTTGCGATTGGCGGGAGCAAGGTAGTAAAGGGAGGATATGAAAATATAGACGAGGGCAAAAAGCAGCAGCCACTTGATGATGGAAAGGGTGGAGGCCATCAGCTGCGGTGACTGGAAGATATGGGAGTCAAGGTAATTGAATCCGAGGGATGCCCCAAGAAATACTGCTACTGCCAACAGAATGATGACAAACCACAGGGCAGGAATGAACAGTACCACCCGCAGCTGTTTGAGGAAAGTTCGTCGCTGGTTCTGGTAGTAAGTCGTGTTCATGATGTTGATGAGCGCGTTCACACAAATAATGGCAAAAACCAGACCGAAGCCGAACGAAAACCATAAAAGGGTGCCGTTTTGTTTCATCACCACTTCCGTAATCATGTCGGAAATGGCCGGCCATACATAAGATGGTACGACGGATTCCATAAAGCCCAAAATGGTGAGCCTTACTTCTTCACCGAGAAAGGAAATTCCGGCGAACAGGGCCATCAGTAGCGGGATGAAGGCAATGAAGATACGGTAGGTCATAGCAGCGGCGCGGTGAAAAAGAATCCCTTTGGATAGAGACTCCACAAAGAAGTTCATCACTGTACCCACCGGCACACCTTGAAAGCCCGGAATGGTAATCCGGTTGAAAAAAGCGATGGTTGCTTTGTACCAGCGAAGGGCTTTCAACTTATTCATTGAGGAACGGGAGTTTTTCCACCTGCAGCACTTCCTTGGTTGTGGCATCCATCAGGATGGCGACAACGCTACAGCGGGAAATATTCCACGGCTTGTCGGCGCATGCCAACTGGTAGGATTTTGTATAGCCGGTGTCCGCCACTACGTTCCCGTTATCGGAGATGAACGTCCCGTATGTGCCGTTCAGAGAGCCACGTAGCACATGACTGTGTTCGTATTCTTCCACGGTGGTAGATCCATCAATTTGAGGACTGATGATACCGTCTTCTATAACGTACAGGGCAAGTTTGACAGGGTCTTCATGGCCAGTAAGGAATGTGGTACGGGTATTTACTGTAAGAATGCCTGCTGCATATTCGTTGATTATTTGGATGGCAGCGATAGCCGGATCCTGTTTGAAGTGTTCGATTGCTTGGCCCCAGTTTGCCATCTCAACACCGTATGTCCCATTGTACAGACTCTGGTTGAAGAGGGCACGCGGAGTGGCTCCTATATTAAAATCATTGAACAGCTCTGTCCCTTCCTGTGTGCGGAAATCTGCAGGAAAGCTTCCAGTAGGCATTGCAAAAGTGCCGGCATGGATACAGACGGACACCAGCGTGTCTCCGTAGAGGTTGGATAAGGTGGCTAATGTGCGGTGCCCATCGGGACAATTGGTGCAGCGGTGGCCGGTGAATTCCTCCACCAGTATTTTTTTATATACTGCATTCTTATCCAGCTCAGGGAATTCCACTGTCGTTTCTACGCTTTCATCATATTGGAGGTATGGGCCTTCAACCTTGTCACAAGAGGAGATGATGACAGCGACTACGACTATTGTAAGAATGAATGTTATTTTTTTCATATTAGCAATGCGTTGAATGTCAATTTAGAATGATGTTGTGACGGAAAGTCCGAGTCCGTATGAGGCAGGTACGCTGCGGCACACACCGCCGATACAGAGGATGCCCTCTTTTGTCTTGCCGAAATTAAGGGCAATGCGTGTGGTTTTGATGACGAATGCGGCGGCGATATTATAATAATGTATGCGTTGGTTCTCCACTTCGTTGCCGTAGTTCCACTGGTCGCTGACAGAAATGAACCAGTGCGGGGCGATGGAGTATTCGAGAATGCCGTACAACCAGCTTCCGTCATCCTCCTTGGCATAAAGATGATCCATCTCAAACTTCAGGGCATGTTTGTTGTTAATCTTGTATGTCACGCGGCCCATCACATTGTGTCCGCGGAACAAAGGACCGGCGTGCCCTTGCAGGATGGTGAGGTTATAGGTGATGAAGTTATACGCAAGGTCCAGCTTCCATTTTTTGTTGTTGAAACGATGGCTGATTTCAAGGCCGAGGTCTTGGTACAAAAGCTCAGGTCCAAATTTGAAGAAAGAGGAGGTGTAACCGTCGGTCCCGCTCATAGTGCCGTGCTCTATTGCTTCTGGCACCATTTTTTGTTCCACATTGTGGAAGCGGGCATAGTTCAGGGTGAGGTCAATGCCATACTTGCCACCAAGCTTTGAGTTTTTCGGGATTTTGTAGTTGACTTGGGCCTGCACGCCGATCTGTCCATTGGGCTGGCTGGCGTAGCTGTAGTTGCCGAGAAGGGCGTAAGAGTACTGTCGGCACACTGATGGAATGTAGTTAATGCCCAGCAGTGACGTGCTGGCGGAAATGTCACGTTGGCTACGGAAGTCCATGTTGTCGGAACGGATGAAGGAGGCTTCTACGCCAAAACCCTTCATTGAGTATGAAGCACCAATGAGCAGGGCATTGCCCGTCTTATAAATGAAATCATTTGTGTTGTTCGGGTCTTTGCTTTTGTGGGCGAACTCGCTTTCGAGGCGGAATCCTTTGTAACCGAAGTTGAGACGTGCGGCCCACGACGCAATGTTCTGAGGAATTTTGTCGGCTGGGATAATTCCACTTTCAATGTCACCGACCGGGAATCTGACCAAAATGTCATTTTCTGATTTTTCATACTTGCTGACGAAACTCCCTCCGATGGAAGCGGTGAAGCCTTTTTCGGAGATTTTTGGGATCATGTCGCTGAAAGAAATTTCTGCATCAAGTCCGCGAACGTAGTCTTTGCGCTTGAAATATTCAAAGTCGAAATTCTTGCGTTCCATTCCCCACACTCCTTTCAGCATGATGCCTTTGTAGGGTGTGACACGGATGCGGGCACCGAGCAGGCTGTTGTCTATACCGAGTTGCCGGTCTTCGTAGGCGCGAAGGGTGAATCCGTTGCCGAACTGCTCGTAAAATGTGCCTGCCGTCACTTGGATGAAATCGTTTTTATAATCAAGGAAATAATGGGTCAACCCCTGCCCTTTATAGCCGATATCCTCAAAATCAATCAGAGGAAAACTGTAGAATTCGTAGCGAACACCTGCCGTAAATCCTCCGTTAGTATAATTGATATTCAGCCAGGTGTTGGCTCGTACCTTTTCCTTTACTTCTTTCGCATTCATCAAGGAATCAGGAATATAGTACATTCCATTGAAGCCAAAGTCACCACTGATATGCCCAAGTTTCGATTGGGCGGATACCGTAAAAAATCCCGCCGCAAAAACGGCGAGAATAATCATTTTCGTTAAATATCTCATCTTCAAAAGTTATTCGCTTTTTGTAAGACTTTTTAAAATTTCATAGACTTCCTCTTCTCCACCCGGCGCGTATGAGGTGTGTGACCATACTAACTCACCATTTTGGTTATAAATGCAGAGAAAGGGCACATCTACTACATTCAGTGCACGTTTCAAATCGGAGTTGACATCCTGGAGAACCACATAATCCCACCCTTTTGCGCGGACGAAAGGAGCCACTTTGGAGGCGGAACGGCTGTCGTCAATGGAGACGGCATACAAGGTCACTCCGAATTCTTCCACCCACTCTTCATAAACAAGGGAGATGGCTTCCAGTTCCTCGACGCACGGCTTGCACCAAGTGGCCCATAGGCTGACAATGAACGGATGGTCCCCTGTGTAAAATTGTTTGGTGCTCATCACATCCCCTTGGATGGTTTTCAATTCCACCGTGGGGATACGGGAATTGTTGGTTGTGGGCTTGTCTTGGGCAGAAATTGAAAGGCATGTAGCCAAACAAATCATAAGAATGACTAACTTTTTCATCGGTACTATTGTTTTTATTTCAGGCGGCAAAGATACAATTTTAGTTTGAATGTTTATAAAGTTTATAAAGTTAAAAAGTATGAAGGGAAAGAGACAAAAAATCTTTCGCCCGTACTTTGAAAGTTGTATTTTTGCCATTCGTTAAAAAAGAAATTATTATGAATGTCACGATTTTGAATATTGGTGATGAACTTCTTATAGGTCAAGTGGTTAATACGAATGCTGCGAAAATGTCGCAGATGCTCACACAGGCAGGAATGGCGGTTAAGGGTGTCTATACCATCGGTGATTTGTCCGAAGATATCGGAAACTACCTGCGCCATTGTCTGTCTGTCAGCGATGTGGTTCTGATGACGGGTGGTCTCGGTCCTACAAAAGATGATATCACCAAAAAGACCTTGTGCGAGTTTTTCGGGAGCGAACTATATGAAAATGAGGAAGCTTTAGAAAATGTGCGTCGTATTGTCGCATCTCACGGGCGGGAATTGACCGAAATCAACCGGTTGCAGGCGTGGGTCCCACGCTGCTGCACTATGATTAACAACGTGTTAGGGACGGCTCCATGCATGTGGTTCGAGACCGACGACTGCCCGTCGAAGGTGGTGGTTTCGCTGCCGGGTGTCCCGTTCGAGATGGAGAACCTGATGCAAACGGAGGTGGTCCCACGCCTACGGGAGCACTTCGCGGTGGGAGCCATCGTCAACAAGAACCTGCTGCTGCATGGCATTGGCGAGTCGTTTTTGAGTGATTTGATTGAACCGTGGGAACTGGCACTGCCAGAAAACATCCGGTTGGCCTATCTTCCGCAGCCGGGACTGATGAAACTGCGTCTCACTGCACGTGGCGACGATTCTGCAAGACTGCAGCATCAAATTGACGAGGCGGTAGCTGGCTTGTATCCGATTGCCGGACAGTATATTATGGGCGAAGATGCGGAGTCTCTGCCGGAACTGGTGGCTCGGACGATGGTCGCGTCAGGGAGGACTTTGGCCACGGCCGAAAGCTGTACGGGTGGGAACATTGCCGCTAAATTGACGGCATTGCCAGGGGCTTCGGCCTACTTCCGCGGCGGGGTGGTGGCTTACAGCAACGAAGTGAAGGAGAGTGAGTTGGGTGTGCGGCACGAGACATTGGTCCGTCACGGGGCTGTTAGCGAGGAGACGGTTCGGGAGATGGTGACGGGTGCGAGAGAACGACTTGGTGCCGACTACGCCGTGGCGACGACAGGGGTGGCAGGCCCTTCTGGTGGTACACCCGAAAAACCAGTGGGCACCGTCTGGATTGCTGTCGCTTCGGCAGACGGTGTGTCAACTGAATTGCTGCACCTTACGGGGAGGCGTGCGCAGATTGTGGAGCGAACGTGCAATGCTGTCTTTGCGGCGCTGTTACGGGTTGTGCGCCCCCAATGACATTATAATCTTGTGGATAGTTTTGGCACCATCAGGTTCTTCCATTCGGTGAAGGTGCCTTCCAGAATCTTTTGCCGCGCCGTAGTGACGAGCTGCAGGTAGAAGTGCAGGTTGTGGATGGTGCCGATCATCGGGCCGAGCATTTCGCCGGCGGTGTATAAATGGCGCAGATAGGCGCGGGTGTAGATGCGATCGGCGGTAAGGTCGCTGCTGGCATCAAGGGGCGTGAAGTCAGCTTTCCATTTCTCGTTCTTCATGTTCATGATCCCATCCCACGTGAAAAGCAGTCCGTGGCGACCGTCACGGGCCGGCATCACACAGTCGAACATATCCACTCCTAAAGCAATGTTCTCCAGTATGTTGGCAGGTGTGCCGACTCCCATCAGGTAGCGGGGTTTGTCTTTCGGCAGAATCTGGCAGCAGTGGTCGGCCATTTCATACATCATGTCAGTGGGTTCGCCGACGGCAATGCCGCCGATGGCGACGCCTTCGCTGTCGAGCTTGACGATATGCTCCACTGATTTGGTGCGGAGATCTTTGTAAGTGCTTCCTTGCACAATGGGGAAGAGGGCTTGAGAGTGTCCGTATTTGGGCTCCGTTTCATGGAAATGTTTCCAACAGCGGTCGAGCCAGCCGAGGGTGATGTCAAGCGACTTTCGGGCGTATTCGTAGGTACAGGGATAGGGAGGGCATTCATCGAACGCCATCATAATGTCGGAGCCGATAGTGCGCTGTATGTCAATGACTTTTTCGGGGGAGAAGAGGTGGCGGGAGCCATCGATGTGCGACTGGAACCAGACGCCCTCGTCGGGCTTGATTTTGCGGGTGTTGCTGAGAGAAAACACTTGGAAGCCACCGCTGTCGGTGAGAATGGGACGGTCCCATCCGTTGAATTGGTGCAGCCCGCCCGCCGCTTCGATTACCCCCATGCCGGGACGGAGGTACAGATGGTAGGTGTTGCCGAGGATAATCTGTGCCTTCACTTCATCTTTCAGGTCATACATGTGGATGGCTTTCACAGCTCCCAATGTCCCAACGGGCATGAAAATGGGGGTCTGTATTTTCCCGTGGTCGGTGGTGATGACACCGGCGCGTGCCGAACTCTTTTCGTCGGATTTTTCAACAATGAACTGCATTTTGTTAGTATTTTGCGGCAAAAATACACTAAAATCCGAAACATTTGGAATACTTTTGCGCGTTAAATTCTAACAGGAGTATGTTGCTTTCCGTTATTGAAAATATCCCTCTGATTTGTGTGGTTTGTATGGGCGTTGTCACGCTTCTGCTTCTGCTTTATTATTTCGCTTTGTATGGGCGTTTCGTGTTCCGCAAGGAGAAGAAGCCTGTTCCGGTGGACGATCTGCCTCCCGTCTCAGTGGTGCTGACCGCCCGTGATGAATCGCACCTGCTGATCAAATCACTGCCGGTGCTGCTTTCGCAAGACTACCCTAACTATGAGGTGGTAGTGGTGAACGACAATTCCATCGACGAGACTGCCGACCTCGTGAATGAGTTCAAGAACAACTATACCAATCTGCATTATGTTGATCTGACTTCTTCCATCTCCAATATCCGGGGCAGAAAATTTCCATTGGCATTGGGTATCAAGGCGGCAAAAAATGAGATTGTGGTGTTGACGGATGCGTCAAGCATACCGGCCAGCCCTTATTGGTTGCAGCATATTGCAGGCCGTTTCACCCGCAAAACCCGCGTGGTCTATGGCGGTGTTTCTGTCGTACGCAAACCGGGCTTCCTCAACGCGCTGATGCGTTACGATGCAGTACGGAATATGGTTATAGCTTTCTCCTATACATTAGCAGGAATGCCGGTAATGGCCAACGGACGTAACCTTGCCTACACCCGGACGCTTTTTTTGAAAAACAAGGAGAAGTTTATGTCGCAGCCTCGTATGCCCTATGGGGATGACGATATATTTATGAACCAAGTGGCTACTTCTGTTATTTGCGATGCAGAGCCGGATCCTGATGCGTTGATTTCGCAGACGGGTCTTACGCCGTCACGCTGGTTCCAGCAGAAAAAAGCTGCTTTCGTTACACGCTCCTACTACAATTTCCGTTCCCGTTTTCTGCTGAAGGCCTATAATTTTCTTACGTTACTTTTTTATGCAACACTTGTCTGTATGGTGCTTTTTTGTCTGAAAGATTTTGTGTTGTTGGGGATTGGTGCGGGCATTTTTGTCGTCAAAGTCTCTGCACAATATGTTGTCTTTGGCAAGGCAGTCCGGAAAATCAATGAGAAGGGACTTGTGCCCTTTGTTTTTGTATATGACCTTATCTTTGCTCTACTGAACCCATTTATCAACTTCTTATCCAAATTTGAAAAAAGAAAATGGAGATAAAAGCCGCTAACAGCACCACAGACAAAGCAAAGCGTGATTCGCTTCTTGTCACCTCTGCACTTGAAGGAAGCCAGCAAGCTTATGCCGACCTGATGCGCTTCTATAGGGAGCCCATCTATTTCACGATGTTGAAAATGACGAAAAACCCGTATGATGCTGAAGACTTGACGATTGAGGCTTTTGGGAAGGCGTTCAAAAATTTGGAAAAATACACCACCAATTTTGCATTTTCCACGTGGATTTTCCGAATTGCCATCAACAACTGCATCGACTATATGCGTCGGAAGAACACCTCCCCGCAATGTGTGGATGAGGATTTTGTGGTCTATGAAAATGCGTTCGAATCCAACGATACGGGACCGTCGCTTACCCAAGAAGAAAATTATATGCGCAAAGAAAGGGCCAGAATGATGCATTGGGCTGTGGACCAGCTTCGTCCCAAATATCGCACACTTATTGAACTCCGTTATTTTCAGGAGCTTTCTTATGAAGAAATTGCACAGACATTGAATATCAGCATGAACAATGTTAAAATCCAGCTCTTCCGAGCCAAGTACATGCTGTCGGCCATCATGGAAAAGGTAAAATATGCAATATAATCTGCACTTTTCCAAATTTTTCGTATTTTTGCCGATTATTGCAAAAGACGAAAATTATTTTTAAATATTGTAAAACAATGAGTTACAAAGGAATTTTAAAAATCGGTTCGCTTATGCTAATCGTTTGTTTTCTAATTTCCGCATGCCAGAATAATAAAAAAGATGCGGATTCAGAAAAAGAGTTGGTTTCCGGCATTGTGGCGGATAACCTTGACACCACGGCTAATCCTGCTGACGACTTCTACCAGTTCGCTTGTGGTGGTTGGATGAAAAATCACCCGCTGCCGGCCGAATATTCCCGCTACGGCTCCTTTGACCAACTTGCCGAGAATACGGAAAAACAGCTCAATAAGCTGATTACTGACATTGCGCAGCAAAGCAACGACAAGGGCAGCATTGCCCAGAAGATCGGTGATTTCTACAACACCGGTATGGACACCCAGACTATCAACGAGCAGGGTGACCAGCCCATTCGTCCCATCCTCCAAAAAATTGCCGATGTGAAGAGCAACAAGGAACTCACGGACCTCCTCATTGAACTCCATTCTATGGGTTACTCCCCGTTCTTTGGCATTTTTGGCGAAGCTTCCCCGAATAATAGCACTATGAATATCGCATGGCTGACACAAAGTGGCCTCGGTTTGGGGGAACGTGACTATTACTTGAAGCCCGATGCCAGAATCAAGGAAGGTTATCTCACAATGGTGGAAAATCTTCTCGAACTTTCTGAATATGGCGAAATGACGAACAATGCCGGCAAGGAGAAAGCTCTGGCTGCCAAGGTGTGGAACGTGGAATCCGGCCTCGCCAAAATCTTTATCGACAAAAATGAGCTCCGTGACCCCGTCAAGACCAACAACGTGATGTCGAAGGAAGACGCTGCCAAGCTGATGACGGTTGTTGACCTCAACAAATACATTGAAACCATTGTTCCGAACAAGGTGAACGAGGTGAACGTGGTACTCTCCTCCTATTTCACTTCTTTGAATAAGTTCCTCTCCACCCAGGATATCAATGCGGTGAAGGCTTATCTCGCATGGTGTGTTGTCAATGAGGCGGCTCCGTATCTCAGTGACAAGTTCGTGGATGCCAGTTTCGAGTTCTACGGCAAGGTTCTCTCCGGGAAGGAGGAGAATCGCGAACGTTGGAAACGCGTCATCAATACCGTTAGCGGTCTTTTGGCCGAGCCTGTTGGACAACTCTATGTGGAGCAATACTTCCCTGCAGAAGCCAAGGAACGTATGCTTACGATGATTGGCAACCTTAAGACTTCCCTCGGCGAACGCATCTCCAATGTTACGTGGATGTCACAGGAAACCAAGCAAAAGGCCCTTGAAAAACTGGAAGCCATTATCGTCAAGGTCGGCTATCCCGACAAATGGCGTGACTATAGCGGCCTGACTATCGAGAAGGACAGCTACTACGCTAACGTGATGCGCGCCGTCAAGTTCGAGAACGAATACCGTCTCTCCAAGATCGGCAAGCCCGTGGATCCGAGCGAATGGCTGATGTCGCCGCAAACGGTGAATGCCTACTATAATCCCACCACCAACGAAATCTGTTTTCCTGCCGCTATTCTGCAGCCCCCGTTCTTTGACATGAACGCTGACGATGCCGTTAACTATGGCGCTATCGGTGTGGTGATCGGTCACGAGATGACTCATGGTTTTGACGACCAAGGACGCCAGTACGACAAGACTGGTAATGTGAATGATTGGTGGACGGAAGAGGACAGCAAGAACTTCGTCAACCAGGCACAGGTACTGGTGGACCACTTCAATGGCATCGAGGTCCTGCCCGGTGTTTTTGCGAACGGTCAGTTTACCCTCGGTGAGAATATCGCTGACAATGGCGGTCTTAATACCTCGTTTGTGGCATTGCAGCACGCAAAGGAACAGGGAACGGTACAAGAAATGATGGACGGCTTCACCGCAAACCAGCGTTTCTTCATTGCTTACGCTAACGTTTGGGCCAATAACATCCGGGATGAGGAGATTTTACGTCGTACTATGACCGATCCGCACTCCCTCGGCAAATGGCGCGTGAACGGAACCCTGCCGCATATCGACGCTTTCATTGAAGCCTTTGATATCAAACCCGGTGACAAGATGTACCTTGAACCCGAAAAACGTGCAAAAATCTGGTAAAAAAAGTGAAAAGTGAAAAGTGAAAAGTAAAAAGTTTCCATCGCACATCCTCTCTTCATACCTTTTACCTATCACCTATTACCTTATACAAATAGATTGGAATTAATTATTAATCTTTAAAAATATTGTATTATGAAAAACATTGAAAACATCATTTTAAGAAGCCTTCTGCTGGTTGTGCTGCTCGGCGGCGCTATGACGCTGTCGGCCCAGAAAGCCGGTGAGACGGTGAAGGATGCTGATGGCAATGAGTACAAGACGGTTGTCATCGGTTCGCAGACGTGGTTTGCTGAAAATCTGAAGACCACCAAGTATGCTAACGGCAACAACATCAAGAATGTGACAGGCAAGCAGGAATGGGTTGACTGCAAATCCCCGGCCTATTGCTGGTACGACAACAACAGTGGCAACAAGAATGAGTACGGTGCTCTGTACAACTGGTATGCTATCAACGCTGGCAACATCTGCCCGAAGGGTTGGCATGTTGCCACCGACGAAGATTGGAACACCCTCGAAAACAAGGTGGGTGGCCGTGACAAAGCCGCTCAAGCTCTTCGTGAAGAAGGTACAAAGCATTGGAAAGACGAACTCAAAGGCGCCAATAACGATTACGGTTTCAACCTTATCGCTGGCGGTTTCCGTAACCCCTACGGAGACTTCACTTGGCAGACCGTTGACGCTGGTTACTGGACCGCGACAGGCAAGAATCAGTCCATCTCTTATGCTTGGAATCGTACTGCCTACTATTATGACGAACACATGAATCGTCACGAAGTCCAGAAATGCATCGGTTATTCCGTGCGTTGCGTGAAAGACTAATTTCTCATTGATGGGAAAAAAAAGCGGGAACCGGAAGGTTCCCGCTTTTTTGTACCTTTAGATGGGAAACAAAAGGATAAGAAGGCAGATTGTTATGCAAACAAATAAGGGATGTGTTTCATTAAGCGTGTATTGAATTCATCTGTGAGTTCAAAGTCTTGATAAATTCCATCTGCGGAGCGTACAGTATAGTAAGGCGGATTCTCGTAGTCGTTTGCGGTATATTCTGCCAGAATCAAAGGGCGCCAAACCAACTTTGACTGATACTGTTCATTCTTGAAGCTTAATAGCAGGGCTTCACCTTGATAATCGTTATGGAACAGGTCTCGTAATTGCTCTTGTTTTAAGTATTTCTTGCATTGGTTGAAGATGCTGGGGTCGGGGGTAAGACCTCTTCCAGTATTGCTTTTCCCAATATCTTTTATTTTTGATAATGAATGAAGATTACCGGTCAAGGTGTCGATAAGGAAATTGTAATTGATGGTATCTTCCACCCAAATGGGAGGAATTTCATCTCGAATGTATGCTTTTCCGAGTTCTGTTAATGAATATTGTTTTATATCGTCATTGATAAAACCTTGCTTGACGAGGAACAGGAATTCGTTCTTGATGAAATCATCTTGTTCTGAAATGCCAAGAAAATCAGCGAGTGCTTTTTTTTCAGCGATTCCAGCTTGTACTGCACGGAGAACGATATGGTACAGATTGTTCAGATCTTTGTCGGGTACGCGCTTGACCCTTGCGACCTTGGTAATCTGTGTGTAAGGGTAATCGAATAAGGCAAACTGGTTGAACGAATAGCCTTGGGGATTTTTTTCTTTTAAAAGATTTTTGATTTCTGTTGTTTCCATGATGATACCATTTTAATTGAGATTGAAAAATTTTTCGAAAAACACGCCATAAAAAAGCCCTGTGCCATTAACGGTCAACTCCTGGATGTGGAATTTTTCGAGAATGCTGATGACGACAGGCAAAGCAAGGCAAAGGATCAATTGCTGACTATAGTTGTCCTTTTTTCTGTCTATGGCAGTTTTCAATTCTTCAACAGTTGAAAATTTGTCGCATAATTTTGTTTTAACCGATTCCATTCTCGATTTCATCGTCTCAATGGTGAGAATTTTCTCATGCTGGTTGCGATTGCCACTTTTACCCGTAGCTTCAGTGATGGATTTGCCTACTCCAAGACAAAAGCTTTTGTTGAATGTAGTTGGGAGCTGCTCCAAGGAATCCAGTTCTTTCTGTGTCTTTATTGTGGCGAATGCTTGGATGTCAGAGATTGCCTCTTCCAAATTCATCGAGAGTTTTCTGAACAACAATGATTTAAGCAATATTGAGCCGATCCCAAAACTGTGTGAGAAAACGAGTTCTCTGTTTTTAAAGAGTGAGATTTCTGTGGATCCGGCGCCCTGGTCCAATAGGATGTGGTTTTCAAACGACATCAATTTTGCTTTGTTGTGGGTAGAGAAAATGTAAGCCCATAGGGTCGCGGTGGCCTCTTCGTCTTTTGGGAGAATGCGGACATTCAGGCCTGTTTCCTTTTTTATGAGTCTGAGAATCTCTCCTTTGTTGCCGGCCGTGCGGTAGGCTGCCGTGGCAACAGTGTAAATAACATCAACATGGTGTTTTGTACGTGCCAAGCACTCATATTCTTTGATGACAGGCAACACTTTCTCGACGAAAGACTGGATGTTTAACATGTTGTCGAAAGACAACAGCAGGCCGGTGTCTGTGCGTTCTGACTTTCTGAAAAAATGATCGAATTCAAAAGGCTCGTTGACAGTGGCTACAGGATCCAGGTTGACTAACAATTTTACGGAACTGGTGGAAAGTTCAATTACGGCGCATTTCGGAAATTTTTTATTGGATGTCAACCACGTTTCACAAGTGTGTGTGTCGGTGGCTTTTACATCATATTGATTTAAATTGGGCGAATAGGCGGGCATAATGTAATTGTTGACATTATGGACATTGTTGACATTAATCGTTCTCATGGTTTTATTGTTTTAAGGTTATTAATTGATTTTTAATTTTTTGCGATAAATAGTTCGTTTATTTTTTCCACAGGGACAATGTGTTCTTGAGGAATTGACTTCAGATATTTTTGCAAGGCACAAGCATCCCCGTTCTGCCGCCGGGTCTGGGCTTGTAAAAGACCGTTGTAATCACCTACAATGACGAGCAGCTTCTTTTGACGGGAAAGAGCGACATTGATACGGTTGGGTGTCTCAAGGAATCCGAGATTGAGATCGATCCCGCTCTTTACAAGGTCAACGATGACAATATCCCGTTCCATGCCTTGAAAGCGGTCAAAGACTGAAATGGTGAATGTTTCCTCGTTTGGCATGATCTTCTGGAGTTCGCTGGACTTTTGATAAATGGCTTTTCTGAGTTGCGTATACTGTGCTTTATAGCCGGAAATGACACCGTAACTATATTGGCTTGCCACATCATATTGACAGAGTTTGAGCAAAAACTCGCTTATGGTTTCCGCCGAAAACTCATTGTAGGAGGATCCATTCTTGTCTTTTTTGCTTTCATACTCACTATGGATGTCGATGAACAACAAGGTTGTGTCAATAGCAAATGGAAATCCATGTTGATTTTTGGCGTCTTGTTGAACAGAGGTGATCGGTTTGTCGCCCATGGGTTCATAGAAGCATTTTGAGGTGAGGTCCACGGTCAGTCCGGCGCAGCGGCGACATTCTGTCAGCTGAGTCTTGTATGCGGATGGAATGTTCTCGATTACTTGTTCAAACAGACTGGGGCGGTTGAAATATTCATCAAAACATTCGAATTCCCGGTTCTCGGTATTGAATTTCTCGCGGAGCCAATGTTCCACGGTTTTATTGGCAGTTAACATCGGACGCAATTGTCTGTGGTCTCCGACAAGAATGAGTTTTTTGCCTATCACGATGGGAACCAAGCTCTCGGCTACGGTGGCTTTTCCCGACTCATCCATAATGACATAGTCGAATTGGAAGTCGTATTTCGCATAGCGGGAAGAGGCAATGTGATTGCAAGTGGCGCCGATGACGCGAATACTGTTTATCATCCGGTTATGTATGCAGCCTTGTTCCTCAAGAGCGGCAATGCTGTCGAACCACTCTTTTTGCAACTGTGTTTTCACATCCATGGGAGCATCTATTGTAGGGAAGTTCTTTTCTGCATTTTTGAGGATCTGTTTTTTCCATCCTTCCAGTTTGCGTTCAATTGTATGCTGGGCTACAATTTTGTTGCGCGGTCGGGTTATGCCACTTAATCTCAAGACAGGAATGTTGTTGGAAAGCAGGTTCTCCAAAACCTGATCGACAGCATTGTTGGTCTGTGAGCAGATTAAAATTTTGGACTTGGGTTCATGGGCCAAAATCTGGAAAACGATTTCCGTGATTACTGTGGTTTTTCCTGTGCCAGGAGGCCCTTGTATAACAGAAAGCGGCTGTAGATCCAGTGCGTTGCAAATGGCTCTCCTTTGGTTGTCACTGTAGCGCAGACTATTTCCTCTATGGTCTCTCTGATAGACATTTTCCAAGACCGGTGTTCTGGAAGCCATAGCGGGCAGTTCTTGAGGGTGGAAAATGTAATAGGTCAGGGTCGGATTCAGTGATTGGTTCTTTTCTACAATCTCAATGGCTTTGAGCTGGCGGTTTTTCTCCTGCTCTGTGATTCGGGTGTCTTCTTTCAACTCGCCTTGTTTGGGAAGCTTTTTGGGGAGCCCTTCACAGTCGCGGATGGTGAGTCTGTCGTTTTGGAATTTGCAGGGACGTCCGGCAAAACGCGGTGCCCCGGCAGCAACAGCCGAACAAATCCCCCCCACAATGTAGCTGAATCCGTCGGAATTGAGGTCGTTCCCTTCGCAAATGTGACGGAGAATTTCTCCTTTGGAACAGCTGCGTTCATCAAGATCCAGCTGGAACGTGATGCTGTTGTGCGAAATCGAGTAACTCTTGTATCGGACTTTTAAAGCACTTTCTTTAATGACCGAAATTTCTTTCCTTAAAAGTTGCTTGTAAAAAGCAAGTTCTTCTTGTTGTTTGTTTGCTGTTTCCATAATACTTTGTTTTTTTAATGTTGATGTGACAAAAGTACTATGGTGTATATTGATGGCCTAATAATTCCAATACAACCTTTCATTGAGCAATGAAATGGCGTTTTGGAGCAATGAAACAGATTTTGTTAAATAAAAAAAGAGAGCCTTTAGGCTCTCATAGGGGGATGACATAGTATAAAACCAGCACGAAAACAGGCTTATTTGTGGATGTTGTTCCTGTAGTTCTCAGAAATTGGAAGTTTTTTTCTCTCTTTTTCGCTATTTGTATTATAAAATTCTACCTCGACAGTCTTTCCGTCATGGCTCAGAATGTTTTCCACGTTGACAAAATAGGATTTGTGAATCTGTTTGAATGGATTGGAAAGCAAATTCCATTTTGCTATATCCTTAAATGCAAAATCACAGAGTATAATGGGCTTGTGGTTTGTGAAATAGACAATCTTATTGTTGGACTCAGCCCCTTCCCCCTTGTCAGCTGTACATATATATACTATGTCATGACTGCTAAAATGCTCATAACGTCCCTCAACTTTGAGTGGGATTTTGGATTCTGCAATTCGTTTGGTTAAGATCTCTTCCACGAATTTAACCACAAATTTCTTGAACTTTGCTTCGGAGAAGGGTTTGCATAAAGTTTCGACGACAGGTATGTCGTCCTTCAGGTCTTCAATGGCCCTCAAGTTTTCACCATTGTGATCGCTGGTGAAGAATACAGGTATTTTTAACTCTGTCGCAATTTCAAGCCCCGCATGCTTGCTGTCCATTTCAATGTCTAAAATCAAGGCATCCAAGCATCCTTTATAGTTCTCGTATTGCTTGAAAAAGTCCTTTTTGGATTCTGCTGTAAACAAGACTTCTATTTGATCACCTAACTCAGCGAGATCTCTTTTGCGTGATGCTAAGGCGAACTCATCATCTTCTGCAAGGGCTATGCGTAGTTTGCTCATGCTTGCTTGATTATTATTTGTAAATAACACCAATAAAATCCGTTTTCCGCTTTCCTCTCCAGTTTATAACAGTTCGGATAAAACAGGTCAAGCCGCTGTTTGAGGTTTTCAATGCCCAGCCCTGAATATTTTTTCCGCCTTTCATAATCTTCATTGAGCTTGTTTTTGACTTCCACAGTAAAAACGTTATTGAAGAGGGCATAGCGTATGGATAAAAAATCATCGGCTTTTACATTGCCGTGCTGAAAAGCGTTTTCGACAAGAGGGAAGGAAATTAGCTCCAATATGCTGTCGTGTTCATAATAAGGAGATTCTTTTTGAACGTTTTCTGTATCAATGACGTAGTTGGTTTTAGACGTTTTTGTATCATGAAGCACCCGAACATATTTTTCAATTGTTTCAATTTCTTCTTTGACACTAGTGTAGGATTTGTTTTCGGTGGCTGTTGCCGAGTTGAAAGACAACATGCCCATGATATCAGTGATGTCGGAAGACTTGTGATACAGAGAAGAAATCGCAGCTGTAACGTTGTGATATAAGGAAGAAATGGCGTCTTGAACGTTTTGGGCCAGATTTTTCAGCGTATGACTTTGTGAATGCAAACGAAATGTCTGATATTCGAGTTTAGAATTTTTATCAAGAAGTTCTCTGACCTGTGCAGTTAGATTTGTATTTTCTTTGTTTAAAATGTTGTTTTTATTTTCAAGAGCACTGATTGCTTCTTTACAGTTAGCGACCTCTTTCCTTAAATTCTTTTCTCGTTGGGTTAGTTTTTTAATTTTATCACTTTGCTTAATGTTCTGAACAATAAGGAAGATGATCAAAATAACTCCAACTATTATTCCGATTATAATGGCGATATCCATAGTCCCATTTGTACGATATCAACGTCTGTAACAGATTTATTGTGTGTCACAAAGTCTTCTTCTGCTACTTCCAGATCTTCACCTTCACGCTCAGTCCCTCAGTGATTTCGAAAACTTCGCCCTCCACATTGGGCTTGATTTCGAAGCTGGTGCAGAGCGTTTCGGTCTTGATGTAGTCAGCGAAGGTGGTGAAGGCCTTGTCGAGCTGCGGGTTGCTTTCCACCTCAATGGAAATCCGGTCGAGGACGTCCATATTGGAATCCTTACGGTAGTTCTGGATGCGGTTGACGAACTCGCGGGCATAACCTTCGTTGAGCAAATCTTCCGTCAGCTCGATGTCGAGGGCCACGGTGAGAGCGTCCTGATTGGCGACGACCCAGCCCGGAATATCCTCTGCCACAATCTCCACATCCGTCACGTCAATGGTCACCTCCTGCCCGTCGATGTTCAGCACGGCACTGCCGTTTTTCTCAATGGCGCGGATGTCGTCCTGACTGAACGCGGTGATGGCAGCGGCCACCTGCTTCATGATCTTGCCGCACTTGGGTCCTAACTTCTTGAAGTCGGGTTTGATACGTTTTACAAAGATACCGGCTTCGTCAGAGACGAACTCCACCTCCTTCACATTAACTTCGTGCAGGATGAGGTCTTTCACCTTTTCAATCTGCTCTTTCAGACCAGAGTTCTCCACCACGGGAATCATAATCTTGGCGAGCGGCTGGCGCACGCGGAGGTTAGACTTCTTACGCAAGGAGAGAATCATGGAGCAAAGTTTCTGGGCTAACTGCATCCGCTCTTCGAGAGGCTTGTCAATCAGTTCTTCGTGAACCTTCGGATAGTCGGAAAGGTGGACGGAGATGACATCTTCGCGGTGCGTGATGCTGTTCAGGTCGAGGAAGAGCTTGTCCATGAAGAACGGCGCGATGGGCGAGGCAATCTTGGCGATGGTCTCCAAACAGGTGTAAAGGGTCTGATAGGCAGACAGTTTGTCCTTGCCTTCGCCTTTCCAGAAACGGCGGCGGCAGAGGCGCACGTACCAGTTGCTCAGGTATTCGTTGACAAAGTCTTGGATTTCGCGGCCGGCTTTGGTCGGCTCGAAGTCGGCATAGCACTCGTCGCAGTGTTTCACCAGTGTGTTGAGTTCGGAGAGAATCCAGCGGTCGATTTCGGGACGCTCGCTGTTCGGGATGTCGGCCTCCTTGTAGTCAAAACCGTCGATGTTGGCGTACATCGCGAAGAAGTTGTAGGTGTTGTAGAGTGTTCCGAAGAATTTACGCTGCACCTCGGCGATGCCTTCGGGGTCGAACTTGAGGTTGTCCCACGGCTGGGCGTTGGTGATCATGTACCAGCGGGTGGCATCGGGACCGTATTTCTCGATGGTTTCGAACGGATTGACGGCGTTGCCAAGACGTTTTGACATCTTGTTGCCATCCTTGTCCAAAACCAAACCGTTGGAAACCACAGTCTTGTAAGCCACGGAATCGAAAATCATCGTGGCAATGGCGTGAAGGGTGAAGAACCATCCGCGGGTCTGGTCAACGCCTTCCGCGATAAAGTCGGCGGGAAAATTGTTCTTAAAAATATCCTGATTTTCAAAAGGATAATGCCACTGGCAGTAAGGCATGGCGCCGGAGTCGAACCACACGTCGATGAGGTCGGTCTCGCGGGTCATCTTCTGACCGCTCGGGGAGACGAGGAAAATCTCGTCCACGTAAGGACGGTGCAGGTCAATCTTGTCGTAATTTTCTTTGCTGAAATCGCCGGGTACAAAGTCCTTGTAAGGATTTTCCTTCATAATGCCTGCGGCGACGGCCTTGTTGATTTCGTTCACCAGCTGTTCCACAGAGCCGATGCAGATCTGCTCTTTCTTGTCTTCGGTGGTCCAGATGGGCAGCGGGGTGCCCCAGAAGCGGGAACGGGAGAGGTTCCAATCCACGAGGTTCTCGAGCCAGTTGCCGAAACGGCCGCTGCCGGTGGCGGCGGGTTTCCAGTAGATGGTCTTGTTGAGTTCGATCATTCGATCCTTGACGGCCGTGCTTTTGATGAACCAAGAATCCAGCGGGTAGTACAGAATCGGTTTGTCGGTACGCCAGCAGTGCGGGTAGTTATGGACGTGCTTCTCAATTTTGAACACTTTGTGTTCTCCCTTGAGCCACAAGCAAATGGTAACGTCAAGATTTTCGGTTTCGGGTGTGGCGGTGGTGTCGTAGTCGTTCTTCACGTAGCGACCCTCAAACTGACGGTAGAGGTCCACATTGACCTGATTTTTCACAAATTGCGGGTCAAGGTCGGCCATCAGGAAGAACTTGCCGGTTTTATCGACCATTGGTTGCGGGTTGCCGGCCTTGTCGATGAGCAGCATTGGGGCGATGCCGGCATCAGCGGCCACGCGCTTGTCGTCCGCACCGAAGGTGGGGGCGATGTGCACGATGCCCGTGCCGTCCTCGGTGGTGACATAGTCGCCGGGAATGACCTCGAAGGCCTTGCCGACGGGGCGCATAAACGGGATGAGCTGTTCGTATTTAATGCCGACCAGTTTTTCACCCTTGATTTCACCCAAAATCTGGAACGGGATATTCTTGTCGCCGGGTTTGTAGTCTTCGAAAGCGAGGTCTTTGTTCTTCTCGGGGAAGAAGTTGCCCACGAGCGGTTTGCCGAGGATGACCATGATGGGATCGCCGCTGTAGGCGTTGAAAGTCTTGACTAAGACGTAGTCGATCTTCGGGCCGACGGCGAGGGCGGTGTTGGACGGAAGTGTCCACGGGGTGGTCGTCCAAGCGAGGAAGTAGAGGTTGTTGGGCACGCCTTGTTCGCCAATGAACATCTGCACGTCGGTGGAGAGCACTTGGTCGGTGCGCACCTTGAACTGGCCGACGCAGGTGGTATCCTTCACGTCGCGGTAGCAGCCAGGCAGGTTGAGCTCGTGCGAGCTGAGACCGGTGCCGGCGGCGGGGGAGTAGGGCTGGATGGTGTAGCCCTTGTAGAGCATCCCTTTCTTATAAAGCTCGGAAAGAAGATACCAGACAGATTCTATGTACTTGTTATCGAAGGTAATATACGGATTTTCGAGATCGACCCAGTAGCCCATCTTTTTGGTGATGTCGTCCCACATATCCTTGAACTGCATCACGTTCTGGCGGCAGGCCTTGTTGTACTCCTCTACGGTGATGGTCTTGCCGATGTCCTCCTTGGTAATACCGAGGGCTTTTTCCACGCCGAGTTCTACGGGCAGACCGTGGGTGTCCCAGCCGCCCTTACGACCAACGTATTTGCCTTTCATAGTCTGGTAGCGGCAGACGATGTCTTTGAGGGAGCGGGCCAGCACGTGGTGGATACCCGGCTTGCCGTTTGCGGACGGCGGACCTTCAAAGAAGACGAAGGATTCGGCACCTTCCCGATTTTTCAAACTTTGTGCGAAAACATCATTGTCTTCCCAATATTTCTGCATTTCCTTGCCGATGTTTGACAAGTTAAGTCCGCGATACTCAGTATATTTGCCCATTTTATAGTATTTAAAAAATCAAGGCGCGAAGATACGATTTTCTTGGCAATTTGGAATTGCATTTTTTTCAAAAAAAGGTGACCCCAGTTTTGAGGTCACCTTTGCGGAATACGTATTTATTTATCGGGTAAGAATCGTCACCTTCTTCACCACGTTTTCGCCGACTTTCACCAGATAGATGCCCGGTGCGAAAATGGTGTATCTGCATTCAGATTGTGAAACGGTGCTTTCTCTGACCACCATACGGCCGCTCATGTCGAAAATTTCAACGGATTGGCCTTCTGCATTCAAGACAACAACTTGATCAGCATAGCTATAGATGGTCACGTTGGACAGGTCGCTTTCGTTGATACCATCGTCAACTTGGAAGGTGGCGATAAACGTGCTGTCTTGTTCCACAATGATGGCGCGCGGGTTCTCTGTGTTGCCATCATTCCATGATACGAACTGGTATCCAGGATAAGCCTCCGCTGAGATGAAGATCTCTGTACCGTAATCGTAAGTTCCACTCGGAGATACAGTACCCATAGCTCCATTGGCACTCAGTACGGTGATGGTATGCTGATCGATAGCGAAGATAGCCGTTAACTGGAGAGACTGCAGTAGCGTGACGGTTCTCGGGTTCTCGGTGTTGTTATCGCTCCAGCTGACAAAATGGTAGTGCGGCTCAGGTATAGCGGTAATGACCACCAAGGTGTTGAGATCCACATTCCCTTGGATATCGACGTCAACAGAACCCATCACGGAGTCATTGACTGGAATTACGATTTCTTCAGGGATGAAGTAGGCCGTGAAGCTGCTGTCCTGCGTAACCGTAATCATACGCGGATTGTCAGTGTTGTTATCACTCCAAGCGAGGAAGATGTAGTTTTCAAGAGCTGTAGCAGTCAGGGTGTCAGTGCTGCCGTAAGCGAAGGTGCCGCTGCCGGTCACTGTACCCCACGGAGTCAGGTCGCTGACATTCACGGTGATGGTATATTCATCCACAGTAGTAGTGACGGTAAGGGTCATGGTCACTACGGAGTCGCAGCCGTTGACAGTCTGCAGGGTAGCAACTTGCGTGCCGGCTTCGGTGAAGGTCACCTCGTTCCATACGTACGGCAGTTCGGACGCGGAAATGGTCATCGCGTCGGTAACGTTGTAGGACGGGAAGATGGTCAGGTGCAAGGTCACGATGCTGTCGCAGCCATTGGCGTTGGTCAGCGTGAAGGTCGGCTCGTTGGTGCTGGCGGTGTAAGTGATACCGTCAATCCACGTGTAGGTCTCGCAAGCCTCCTGCTCATCAATGCCTTCAGTGGCGTGGTTGATGGTCAGGTGCAAGGTATCCACCTGCGTACAACCGTTGGCGTCTTCGTGGCTGTAGGTGTAGTCACCAGTGGCGGTGTAGGTCTGACCGTTGCCAGCCGTCCAAGTGTAGGACTCGCAGGCCGTGGCCGTCAGTGCCGTATGCGCCGGAGTATTGATGGTGAGGTGCAAAGTCACAATGGAGTCACAACCGGCAGCATTGGTCAACGTGAAGGTCGGTTCGTTGGTGCTGGCGGTGTAGGTGGTACCGTCGATCCAAGTGTAGCTTTCGCAAGCCACCTGCTCATCAATACCTTCGGAGACGTGGTTGATGGTCAGGTGTAAGGTATCGACCTGCGTACAACCGTTGGCGTCATCGTGCGTGTAGGTGTAGTCACCGGTAGCGGTGTAGGTCTGACCGTTGCCAGCCGTCCACGTGTAGGTCTCACAAGCCGTTGCCGTCAGAGCCGTATGCGCTGGAGTATTGATGGTCAGGTGCAAGGTGACGGTGCTGTCGGCGCCGTGGATGTCCTCAAAGGTCTGGG
>JAGCXN010000020.1 GCA_017961265.1 Bacteroidales bacterium
CTGCTGGCTGAGACTGTCGCCGCTTTTGCGGTAGTAGCGGTAGAGCCATCCGTTGTTGACCTCATCCTCGTATTTCACTTGGTAAGAAAAACGGAGGGCGAACTTCTGGCCGGTATAGTTGAGGGCGATGTTGCCATTGACGAAGTGGTTGAACCCATAGTTGGCGGCCACCATCCCGGTAAGCCCTTTCATTCCGCCTTTTTTGGTGACGATATTGATGATGCCGCCGGTGCCTTCCGCGTCGTAGGTGGCGTTAGGGTTCGTAATGATTTCAATGCTCCCCACGTTGGAGGAGGGGATGGCGTGGATGGAGCCGAGGTTGGTGGGCACGCCGTCGATGAGAAGCAGCACGTTGCTGTTGCCTCGGAGTGCGACATTCCCGTTGGGGTCAACGGTCACCGAGGGTTGGCCCCGAAGCACGTCGGCCACCGAGCCACCCATCAGATCGGTGGGATCGGTCGGGGTGATGACGGTACGTTCGCCGGACACAATCGTCCGTGACTTTTCAGCCGAAACGGTCACCCCGGCCAATGCTTGGGAGGTGGGTTCCAATACTATTTTCCCCAAGTTGATATAAGATGTATCGGCGTGAAAATCAATATATTTTGTTTTGTAACCCATATAGACGGCCACTAATTTGTAAGCATTTGGCGACTGTGGCACCTGAAGTTCAAAAAGGTCGTCCGTATTGGTCAGCGTTCCCGTGATGATGCTGTCCTGTTGTTGTACATACACAGAGGCATAGACTGGAAGACTATCGGTAGTAGTCACTTTTCCCGACACCTTGCACCAATTTTGCTGTGCGGCAACAGAAAAACTGACAAGCAGGAGGATGATGAAAAGCGGGAGGCGGCGGGACATGGGAACTTTATGTAAAATAGTGAGGCAAAAATACGCTTTTCCAAGAAATTCACAATACTTTTACCACGCTTTTCCAAAAATATCCCTCTCCACCCAAGCCCCCACATCCTTTTTCCGTTTATTAAAAGAAAAGACAATGAGATTCCGGCTGCTTTTCTTCCTTCTTTTTATAGGGTTGATGATGATGGGGAACGCCCAGCACATCACCATGAAAAACTACCAGCAAAAGGTGCCGCCCAGCGGGTTGGTACAGATTTCACAAAACGCGTATAGGGACCGCACTCCCATCACCAACCTCGACTGGCTCGAGTACCTTTATTGGTTGGAAAAGATTTATGGAAAAGAATCGGAAGAATACCGCGCCGCCCAGCCCGATATGCAGATTCTTCTACAGCAGCTGCCCGACAGCATCGCCACCTACTATTTTCGGAATCCAGGGTACAACTCCTTTCCCATGTTGGGCATTCCGCCCCAGCAGGCCCGCGCCTACTGCCAGTGGCGCACCGACCGCGTGGCAGAATGGATGCTCGTCAAGTTGAAACTTTTACCCAACTACAGTGATTGGTCTCGTGAAAATTGTTTTACCATTGAAAATCAGGAAATTCCGAAGGATTTGAAAATCCTCTACTTCTTCCTGCCCACCGAAAATACAGAGACCCGCTACGGATTCGTCTGCTTCGCCGAGTGGCGGTAGCGAAATTTTGTCACCCTTTTCCGCCAAATCGTCACCAAAAGTGGACAATATGGCAAAACGGTTTTTGGCACACTCCTTGTTAACTATGTCCGCGGTTGCTGAAGCGAAAGCGGAGGCGCCAAGAATAAAATGTTTAACAATTTAAAAATGGAGGTGTATTATGCTACCAGTAATGTTTAAAAACAGTTGGTTTCCGACAGTGTTTGAAGATTTCCTGAACAATGATTTTATGCCTCGTGCCAATACAACCGCACCGGCAGTCAATGTGAAGGTGGACGACAAGGCCTACACGATGGAGGTGGCCGCCCCGGGTATCAAGAAGGAGTTCTGCCGCGTGAGCATCAATGATGAAGGCAACTTGAATGTCGCCATTGAGAACAAGGTGGAACACAAAGAGGAAGAGAAGAAACACCACTATCTGCGCCGTGAGTTCTCGTACACCAACTACGAGCAGGTCTACACCCTGCCCGAGGACGTGGACAAAGACAACATCGAAGCCAAGGTGGAGAACGGCATTCTGACCGTCACCCTGCCGAGAATACAGAAAGAGGTGAAGAAACTCGGCCGCAACATCAACATTGGATAATCTTCAAACGGAAACGCTAGCAAAAAGAGACGCGATTCATCGCGTCTCTTTTTTTTGCCCTTTTTTGCCGATTTCCTCCTAAAAATTTCCATTTTTTAGTGGAACACAGACATAAAAATTCGCCTTAGTTTGCAAATTTTATTTGTAAGTAATTGATTATAAATGATAAAAATATTTGCGTAAAAATCACACAAACTTATTGTATCTTCAAATAAAGTTGTATTTTTGCGTACTTTTTACACAATTAAAAACACAACAATGAGTTACACTTACGAATATCCTCGTCCGGCAGTGGCTACCGACTGTGTGGTTTTCGGCTTCAATGGGAGAGATCTACAAATCTTGCTTATTGAGCGAGGCAACGAGCCGTTCAAAGGGTGTTGGGCGTTCCCCGGTGGGTTTATGAATATGGACGAAACCGCCGAGCAGAGCGCACTCCGCGAACTACAGGAGGAGACGGGCCTTGCTATCAATAGGATAAAGCAGTTGGGGGCGTTCTCCGACGTGCAGCGGGATCCCCGCGGACGGGTGGTCTCCATTGCCTTCTACGCTTTGATCCGGCCAGCGGAAGTTACTGGCGGCGACGATGCGAGTGAGGCCCGCTGGTTCGCCCTCGACGATGTCCCCCGCCTCGCCTTCGACCACGACTACATCCTCCGTAAGGCCATGCAGCAATTGCGCAAAGACATCCATTTCGAACCCATCGGATTTGATCTGCTCAACAAATCTTTCACCATGCCGGAATTGCAACGGCTTTATGAGGCCATCCTCGGGGTACGCTTCGACCGACGCAATTTCGAGAAGAAGATGTTGCAGACAGGCATTCTTCAAATTGTTGAAGATGAGGAAGATGATGATGATTTGTTTGAGCAGCTAACCAGTAAACCCGGCCGAAAAGGGCGGAAATTCTCCTTCAATAAGGAAAACTACGACCGCTTCAAGCAGGATAACAATTTCAAATTGGAATTTTAACCCGTTTATTCATCATACAAAACCCTTATTTATGGATACAACAGAAGAAAAACTGAAAGTTCATAACCGCATTACCCCCGACTTTATCACCTCCTTGAAAGACAATGAGATTTTTGTCTTCGGCAGTAATTTGGAAGGGATGCATGGCGGCGGCGCGGCACGCGTGGCAAGAGAAAAATTCGGTGCCGTTATGGGACAAGGTGTTGGTTTGCAAGGCAAAAGCTACGCCATCCCAACAATGCAAGGTGGCGTGGAAACCATCGCCCCATACGTGGACGAGTTTGTGGCGTTTGCCAAGCAGCATCCCGAACAGACCTTCCTCGTGACGCGCATCGGCTGCGGCATCGCCGGCTTCGACGATGACGAAATAGCGCCGCTGTTCGTGAAGGCCATCGACGTCCCCAATATCCATCTGCCAGAAAGTTTCTGGAAGGAACTGGTATAAACCTGATTGTCTGTTGATTTGTACCTGTAGAGACGTGGTGCACCGCGTCTCTACATTTTTTATGAATCCAAACTCAACGTCACACCATAATCGTGCAGCCAATTCTCATACTCTTTGTAGTTGGGCATGACCGAGAAAACAGAATCCCAGAATTGACGAGTATGCTGCGGATATTTTAAATGAGTAAGTTCGTGAACTATCAAGTAATCAATGATTTCCGGCTTTGCCATAATACATTTCCAATGGAAATTGATGGTGTGTTGCGGGGTACACGATGCCCAATGCCCACCCAATTCGATGAGACGGATAGAAGTGGGTGTGCGGCCGACTAATTCTGAAAAATGGGCAATTCGCTCCTGCAAGTAAGGCAGGCCTTGCTTTTTGTAAAACTTGATGAACGTTTCTTTGGCTTTAGGTAAACAAGATCCTTTCAGCACAAATTTGTCGTCAACAATCTCCAAGGACTTTTTGGCCGTCTCGGAAATGAACAAATTATACGATTTCCCCATAAACAGGAATGCCTGCCCGTTGACAAAATTCCGGTTGATGTGCGCCTTGTTTACAGCCTTACGGTTGGCTACATGCTTGCAAATCAAATATTCCCTCGCCTCAAGCTCTTTACGGATGGCTCCCTCATCGCAGTCGAACGGCGCCACTGCGTTCACTGATCCGTCACGCTCAATGTTTACCGTGATGGTTTTGCGACGTTTCGAACGCTTGACCTCTATGTCCAAATCACCGATCCTCATACGAAAGCATTGATTATTTTGGACTGATAATCTTACCAGCCCATAATCTTGACAGAAATTCTTTTGCAGGCCACACTTCAACATCATTAAACAATCTTGGCGTTTCTTCCAACGAAACAACCACAAGTTTACATTGCGGATGTTCTTCTTTAAATGCCTTTAATCCTTTGAGATGTGAAGAAGCGATCCTTTCGGAAGACTTTATCTCAATGGCGAGTTCGGCGTCTCCTATCACTGCGTCAACCTCGTATGCATTATTTAAAGTGTGCCAAAAAGACAGTTTTTTGTTTGATTCGGAATAATCCAGATAAGCCGCCAACTCTTGAATGATAAGATGTTCAAAAGCATGTCCGTATTCCGCAGTGCCATGCTGAAGTTTTTCTCTATGCAAGAGATAGTTTGTTATACCAACATCAAAATAATAAAACTTTGGTGCCAGCTGCACTTTGCGTTTTATCACTTTTGTATATGCAGGAATAAACATACCAACCAGTGTCTCCTCAAGGATTGTAAAATATTCCTTGATGGTTTTGGAAGACACTCCGCAATCGCTGGCTATTTTGGTGTAATTAACCATTTCGGTGTCACTCAATGCCGCCACCTCTAAAAAACGGGTGAAGGAATCAAGGTTGCGGACCAAAGCCTCTGCAATGATTTCCTGCTGTAAATAATCTCCGATGTATGCTTGCAGACGTTTTTGGGGGTTTTCAATCAGATAATGTCGTGGAAGCATACCATGGTTTATTGCTTTATTCAATTCAAAATCAGGAATTTCGGCACTTACCAAAGGATGCAGAACTTTACGAATAGCCCTTCCGCCAAGCATATTGGCACTTGTTCGTCTCAGTTTTCTGGCACTTGAGCCGCAAAGTATGAAACGAATGTCTTTGTTGGTCATAAGCCAGTGTACTTCATCCAACAAGGCGGGAATCTTCTGAACCTCGTCTATAACCACCACAGAGCCTTCATCTAGCAACATGCACTCGTCTCTCAGCAAATAAGGTTTGAGTTTATATTTTGTATAAACGTCGGATTTAAGCAAGTCGTAATATGGGACATTGGGAAACAATTGTTTCAACAAGGTGCTTTTACCCGTTTGGCGAGGTCCCCATAAAAACAGGCTGTCGCTTTCTATATCGCTGAGTGACAATAATCTGTTTAACATACCAATAGATATTTTCTCGAATGCAAAGATACAAGAAAAAACAATACAAACATTATTTTTGAGTGAAAATTTGAAGTTGTACTTCAGATTTTACGATAAAATTTGAAGTAGAAGGTCAAAAAATCACTTTAATTTTTGTTGATGATGAATTGTCTCAGCACACTCTCATTACTCTTTGCCAACTTAATCAACTCTGTATGTCATTTTTTGCCAAAAAAAGTGCAGAAAAATCACAGAATTGTGATGTTTTTAAAAGGAAAGAGGTCTCTTTTACCCTAGCATTTCTACCAGCTCCCGAATATTCCCGACCTGCTGCATCCGTTCGTGCTCGAAGTGGTCGATGACCTCGTGCTGCCACATGATTTCGTAAGGGATATAGATGGTGCTGGCCCCGATGTTGAGGGCGGGTAGAATGTCGGATTTCAGGGAGTTGCCGACCATCAGCAGCTCCTCCGGCACGATGCCCATCTCCCGACATAAGTCGCGGTACTGCTCCTCCGTCTTGTCGGTGACGATGAAAACTTTGTCGAAACAGGGCTGTAATCCCGACCGTTTCAGCTTGTTCCCCTGCGTGAGCAGCTCCCCCTTGGTGAAGACCACCAGCCGGTAGCGTCCGGAGTCCTTCAGTGCCTTTAGGGTTTCCGCCACTCCGTCCAACGGCTTCGCGTCCAACCGTAGCAGCTGCCGTCCCATCTCAATGATTTTCCCGATTTCGGTGGCCGTCACCTTTCCCTCACTGATCTTTATCGCGCTCTCTATCAATGACATCGTGAAGGCGATGGCACCGTACCCGTAGTCGGGCATATTGGCCATCTCCACCCCGAAGATCCGTTCCGACAATTCCTCCTCCGTCCCATACGGCGCTAACATCCGGCACAATTCGTGCTCCGCATTCCGAAAATAGGGCTCGTTGTTCCACAATGTGTCGTCCGCATCAAACGCAATAACCTTTATTTTGCTGTAATTCATTGTTTTACATTTTCATCAATACGGGGATTTACATCCTCCGATTCATCAATACGGGGATTTACATCCCCGTCTAAGTTCTGGCACCCCTGCGGGGTTCCTGTAGGTATTATTTTTTTTCATATTGAGACGATGTGCACATCGTCTCTACTATACCCTATTTACTATACCCTATCCCCTAATTATCAACTAATTCCATCCATTCCCATTCTTTTTCCTCGATGGCGCTTCGCACTTGTTCGTATTGTTTGTACAATTCGCCGGAGGCGATTTCGGCAGCGTATTGTTCGGGCATCGCTAATTTCAGCTCGATTTCGTTCTTTTGGGCGGTTAGTTCCTCGATTTCTTTTTCTAACTTTTTGGCCTGATTTTCCTTTTTCCGTTTGGCCGCTTCCTGTGCCTTTTTCTGTTCGTATTGGACCTTGTTGGCGCTGACTTTCGGCGCGGCGACGGGAGCGTTCCCGTCCTTTGCAGGCGTTTGGAGCGCGTTGAACGAGTCGATTTTCTTCTTTTCGAGGAAGTCGTAAACATCGCCGAGGTAGGTCTTGATTTTGTGGTCTCGGAACTCGAACACCTTGGTGCTCAGCCCTTGCAGGAAGTCACGGTCGTGGGAGACGAGGATCATGCTGCCCTCGTACTGGAGCAGGGCGCTTTTGAGCACGTCCTTCGATTGCATGTCGAGGTGGTTGGTCGGCTCGTCAAGGATGAGGAGGTTGAAAGGGGAGAGGAGGAGCTTGGCGAGGGCGAGACGGGCTTTTTCGCCGCCCGACAGCACGCTCACTTTTTTCTCGGTGTCTTCGGTGGAGAAGAGGAAGCTGCCAAGGATGGTGCGGATTTTGGGACGGATGTCGCCGACGGCCACGTCGTCGATGGTTTCGAAGACGGTCTTGTCGGGGTTCAGCATCTGCGCCTGATTTTGGGCGTAGTAGCCGATGACCACCTGATGGCCCAGTTTCACCTCGCTGTGCTGGGGCTGCAACTCACCCACAATGGCTTTCACCATGGTGGATTTGCCTTCACCGTTGCGCCCGACGAACGCCACTTTCTCGCCCCGTTCCAAATGGAAATCAATATCTTGCAGAACCACGTTGTCGCCGTAGCCGAGGGTGAGGTGCTCCGTCTCCACAGTGACGCGGCCGGAGTGCGGCGCGGGCGGGAAACGGAACGAGATGTGCGAAGTGTCAATGTCGTCAACCTCGATTTTGTCCATCTTGTCTAACAGTTTCAGACGGCTCTGCACCTGCTTGGCCTTGGTGGCCTTGTAGCGGAACCGCTCGATGAACTTTTCAATCTGGGCAATCTCCTTCTGCTGGTTTTCGTAAGCATTCTGCTGTGCTTCAATGCGTTCCAGACGCTGCTGCACATAGTCGGAGTAGCTGCACTTGTAGTCCTGTATGTTGCCGAGGGTGATCTCGACGGTGCGGTTGGTGACACGGTCGAGGAAGGCGCGGTCGTGCGAGACGAGGATGAGGGCGCCCTCGTAGTTGGCGAGGTAGTCCTCCAGCCATTGGATGGACTCGATATCGAGATGGTTGGTGGGCTCGTCGAGGAGGATGACTTCTGGCTTCTGGAGCAGGATTTTGGCGAGGGAAACGCGCATCTGCCAGCCGTTGCTGAACTCCTTCATCGGACGGGCGAAGTCGCTTTGGCGGAAGCCGAGACCAGTGAGCACCTTCTCCGCGTCGCCCTCCATGGTGGAGCCGCCGAGTTGGTGGAAACGGTCGGTGAGGTCGGAAAGTTGCTGCGCCAACTTGGCGTAGCCGTCGCTTTCATAGTCGGTGCGGTCCGACAGCTGCTGGGTGATGTCGGCGATGCGCCGTTCCATACTCTTCAGTTCGCCGAAAGCCGTCAGCGTCTCGTTCCAGACGGTGGTGTCGTAAACGCCGTGCAGCTCCTGCGGCAGGTAGCCGGTATGGTGTCCCGCCGTGATGGTGATTTCACCGGAGGTCGGTTCCTGTATCTTGTGCAGGATCTTCAGCAGCGTCGATTTCCCCGCGCCGTTCTTTCCCACCAACCCGATGCGGTCGCGGTCGCCCACCACGAACGACACATCCCGGAACAGGAAATCACCCGTGAAATTAACCGATAATTTATTGATGGAAATCATTTTGTGCGATAATGGTGTTGTTTGTTCCTGTAGAGACGATGTGCACATCGTCTCTACTATACCCTATTCACTGTACCCTATCCCCTATATTTTTCCGCGTACCCTTTAATTTGTTCAATCATCGACATCAGGCCGTTGGAACGGGTGGGGGAGAGGTGTTCTTTGAGACCGATCTGGTCGATGTAGGCGAGGGGCGCGTCGGCGATTTCCTGTGGGGTGCGGTTGGAAAGCACGCGGATCAGCAGGTTGATGATGCCCTTGGTGATGATGGCGTCGCTGTCGGCGCGAAAAATCAGCTTCCCGTCCGCAAACTCGGCGTGCAGCCACACCTGCGACTGACATCCCGGGATGAGGTGCTGCTCATCCTTATACTGCGGGTCAATCAGCGGCAGACTTTTCCCTAACTCAATGATATAGTTGTATTTGTCCATCCAGTCATCGAACAATTCGAACTCTTCGATGATCTCGTTTTCAGCTTCTAAAATCGTGCTCATTGGGTGATAATATTAAATCAGAAATGAGCGGCAAAAATACCACCTTTTTCCCTATTTTTGCAACGCCAACCTATAAATATGGTTTCTGATAGCAACCGCCAAAGCTGGTGCCGAGGTGGAAGCAGCTGTAAAGCGGGCGCAAGAGGAGATGTGGTGGGAAAGTAGGGAATCATGAAAATCTTCTGCGGAACTAGCGTGCTCGATGGAAGATAAAAGACCGCAGAAAGCGCAGACTGACGCAGAATCAATTACTTCTGTTTGGCATCCTCTTTTTCCTTCCTCCGTATCCGGATTGTCAGCTGCACCTGCGCTTCGGGGTGGGCATCCGGGTTGATACGGTTGATGCGGCACTCGAAAAGGTCGTCGTGGCCTGTGTCGAAGAAGGGTGAGAGTTTCTGGTTGTCACCGCGGGGAATGTAGCCGAGGAGGAAGTCCTCGCCATCGCTGTTGAGGATGACCTGCACAGCTTCAGGGTCGTAGCGGTTGTCGGCTTCACGCTCCAAGCGCAGCGGCATTCCTATTTTCAAACGGTCCCAAACAAGATCTGCATCGTGAAACTTGCGACCAGCCAAGTGGCAGTCCATGTAAAATTTGCTTTGTGCTTTCATAATCTGTTGTTTTAAATTCACGCTGCAAAAATATACAGGCACTGCACCAAAAAACGGGCCAGTGGTGGTTTTTTTTCAGAAAAAAAACTACTCTTCCGCTGCTTCCATGTGCATCTGTTTGATTTTCAGCGCTATTTCTTTCGGTTCCAACACCTTCAGCCAGCGGCCGCGGGAGAGAATCTGCGCCAAGAAGTCGCTCGTGGGGTGCAGACAGAGCTCAAAGTCCACGTAGTCGGAGCCTACTGCCAGCTCCTTTTGCGAGTGGTGCAACGGCAGGTCGCGCATGGCGTACCGCTCGTTGCCGAACGCCCGCAGCACCATCCGCTGCTTCGGCTCACTGCCGCCCTGCATCACACCGTAATAGTTTGAAAAATAGGTCTGTGCATCAAAATCCGGAGCCAGTTCAAACGTCTTGTCCAGCAGCACCATTTCCGTGATGCGGTCGAACGAGAGGGTGAGGAAGCCGCCGTCAGCCATACGCCCCAGCAGGTACCAGCGGCGCCGGAAAAGTTTGATGCAGTAGGGTTCTATCACCCAGTGGCTTACATTATCCTTCCCATAACGCTGGTAGCTGATGAAAAGGCACCGGTTTTCGCGCATCGCCTCCACCACCATCGGCAGGTGCTCGCTCTCGCTGGGGATGCTTTCGAGCAGGATGCGGTCGTGCAGACCGCGTGCCTCGCTTACGATATTGCTGACCGTGAGCGTGTTCAGCATCCACTGCTGCACACTCTCCTCGCGGAACAGCTCCGTATCATCGATGTAATAGCGGTTTTCATTATCGCACTCGATGATGATGCCGAACATCTCCTCCACTTCGGTGCGGTGTCGGCGGAAGGTGGTGCGGCTGAACTCCATGCCGTCGCTCATCTCGGTGCGCAGCCAACGTTCGTTGATTTCGCGCAGGCTGATGCGCCCCGCCCGTCGGATGGTGCCCACTAACCATACATATTCTTTGAAAAGTGCAGATGCTTTCATATTTCGATAATTTCGGCAAAAATAGGAAAAATGTTTTCAATGCGGCAAAAGTACCACCCGACTGCGCCAAAAAGCGGACCAGCTGCAAATTGCTATCACATTTTTCTTGACGAATAATTGATGTTTTTACACACTTTTCTTGACGAATAACCGCTGTAATGATACAATTTTCTTGACGAATAATGAGCGGGCACTTTTTTTTCTGAAAATTTATACCTGCGCCAAAAAGCGGGCCAAAGTGGAAGTTTTTCTCGTGATTACCCTTCGATCGCCAAATCTTCCTTTATGATTTCCGCCAGCTTTGCCGTGGTAAGATTCACCTCTTTGGAGAGACGGTTCGCCTGCTTCTGCAACGTGTGCTCAAAAACATTCCTGACAAAACGGGCGTTGCCGAAGTTTTCGTCCTTGTGCGCCACCACTTGGGTAAAGTAAGCCTTCAGTGTTTCCGATGCTTCGCTTGACAAGGTGTAGTCGAACTGTTTCAGCTGTTTGCAGAATATCTGATAAAGTTCGTCGGCGTTGTAGTCGGGGAACTCAATGTAGCGGCTGAACCGCGACTGCAGGCCGGGGTTGGAGTTGATGAACGCCTTCATCTCGTTCGTGTAGCCGGCCAAGATCACCACCAATCGTTTGCGTTCATCCTCCATGCGTTTGAGCAAGGTTGCGATGGCTTCCCTGCCGTAATCCCTTTCGTCGCCAAGTAGCGAATAGGCCTCGTCGATAAAAAGGACGCCGCCCAAAGCGTGGTCGATGACTTTGTTCGTCTTCACGGCAGTCTGCCCGACATACTCCCCGACAAGGCCGGATCGGTCGGTTTCCACCAGATGTCCTTTCGACACCACACCGAGCTCCTTGTAGATTTTGGCCAGAATACGGGCCACGGTGGTCTTTCCCGTGCCGGGATTGCCGGTGAAGACGCAGTGGTACGATATCGGGGAAACCCGCATGCCCTTGTTTCCGCGCGCGCTCTGAATACGGATGTAGTTCGTGAGTGCCGCCACATCCTGCTTCACGCTTTCCAGACCAATTAGATCGTCCAAAGCTTTCCGCGACCCGAAATCCCCATCCAAAGGCGCTCTATAGTATTCTGTCTCCGGCATGTCCATGTCTCCTGCCACCGCAATGTTGTTTCCATCGCTTTGCAGTTGCATGATGGAATTCAGAAACTTCGCCTCTTCTTCTGTAACTGTATTGTCGGCTTTGGCCATGATGGAGGTGAAACGGTACAGCAGCACCAGATATTTCTGCTTTTGAAGCTCGTCGATTTGGTCCAAGACGTGCGCAACCATGAACAAATTTGAGTCTTCGGCATCATGCCATGAAAAATAGCACTCTTTTAGGACGCTTTCTGCCAGAATATGGTTAGAGTAGCGATACAAATCCCGATAGTTGTCGTAAGTGAGTCTCTCCCCACCCATTGTCCGCTCCATGAAATAGAAGAGCGCATAACTGGTTTTGTCAAGACGGTCATACGGAAGGTGGAGTCCTTTGCCGCAATGTGCCATATCTATCCAAAAAAGATATTGTATTTTGCTGGTGGGATCTTTAATCGTATTATCGCCATCGTGCAGCTCAAATCTGTCAGATGCATCCCTGAACTCCTGCGAGGAGATGGCAGAATCATACACGGTCATCAGGTCGTCCACCACCTTGGAGATTTGGTTGAAATAGTCGCGGTCGATATCCCTTGAAGTTGTAGTTATACTATTGGAGGATGAGAATGTAGATTTAGAAGAAGTGTTAGAGGAGGACGCATCATCACTTACTCCGTTAATAACGTATGTGATAAAAATAATCAAAGGAACGCCAATGATTACACCCAACCACCATGGTTCATCAATGAATACTGCCATTATCAGAAACGCCACAATCCAAAAACCGCAACCTAACTTTTTCATCTGAATATCAGTTTATTTCAGTCTGCAAAAATACAATAAATATGCATCAAAAGCAGGCCAGTATGAACAATTATTGTTCTTTTTCGGGCCTTCCCGCCCTGCCTAATACCTCCTTCCCCGTCGCACGGCTGTAGAGGATGCCGTCTTTGGAAAAATAGACCGGGTTGTCGGGATGAACTTCCACGTAGGGCTTGTCCTCTTCGGGATCGTCAATCATCTCCTCGAAGTAGAAGTCGTAGGCGATTTCTATTGTGCTTTTGGGAAAATAGACTTTATCGCAAATACCTGAAATCGACCAAGCTTCCACCTCTTTCGTACCTTCAGGGATATTCAACTCATTACAATAAAATCCCACAAAGGCACCATATCTTATATATTTCAGATTGTCAGGCAAATGCAGCTTTTCAATAGGTACATATTGGAAACAAAACGCTGGAATCTCCTCTATTTTATCTGGAAGCGACACTTCACTAAGATTTGTCCCGCAAAAGGCATACTTTCCTATAAAGCGCAGACTACTGGGAAAGTTGATGGCGACAAGGCCGTCGCTCATATTGAAAGCCTGCTCTTCAATGCTAACAAACCCATCAGGAAGAACGACCTCAAACTCGGGTTTGTCAATGCCTGCTAAAGCCAGACGCCCGATGGTATTTATTGTACCCGGTATTGTAGTTGTGCCTTTAACATTCTGGTAATGAATCAGGACTTGTCCATCTTCAGAAGTTAGAATCCCATTCTGATATAGAAATCGTGTACCATATTTCTTATTGACCAGCATTTTCAAGATTGAAGAAGGCTGCTTTTCTGTTGCATCATAGGGAATGTCTTCGTCGTTGATTTCTCCGTCGCAGTCCAACAAATGCATGTCTTTGACATCAAATTCTGCCGGATGGAAATCTTTTGCAATGAGGTCAAAGCCAAAAAGCAAATCAAAGCTGTCCCATCCGATGTTTATTTCCCGTCGTATTTGAGAGACATTTTCGCTGACCTTTTCTTTAAAATTGTCATCCCATAAGTTACAACGGACTTTACCGACGAGAACCATTTTTTCGCAATCCTGATTCTCCGCAATCCAGTTGGCAAGCGATTGTTTTCCGTATTCAAAAATGGCTGTTTTCATAATCTCAAATGTGTCTTGAAATGTTTGTGACGGCTATATTAGTTTTATCATCAAAATCCAACATTTTCTGAACATACTTGGAGAACAAGTCTTCCAATTTCTTTGCTTGTTCTGTATTTAAAAGTTGGCCAGAATGTCCCTTGCTCCAGTCGAAGTCAGGAATGGCCTCGTAAAGCTGTGAAGTGGTGATGATGGGGTGTACCTCAGGGTTTATCATAAAATTGGGCTTCATATCCATGTAATGAATCCTTCTGCTGTTTCTTTGGGGATTCCAATCCTCGTCAGCGTATGGCTGCGAGATGAAAATTCCGCTCATCACGATGCCTGTATTTCCATCACCCACCCTTACCATATAAAAACGGTCACCCATTTTGGCTTTTTCCCACTCATAGACGCTCCAGTTAAAATAGCCTGTGTGAATAATCTTTATTCCTTCAATATGATTCTGCATTGTGATGCTTGATATGGAAGGATTCCACTTCAGAATAAAGGTTTGTTGTTCTTCCGAATAGCCATTTCCTGGATATTCTGGATATTGAAAGAGGTCGTCTGGTTGAAAGTGTTCTGCGACTTCCATCATCTGGCGTGCATCTTTGACCGTAAATTCAGGGGCACGATAAAACTGATAATCATCAATGCGAGCCAATGGATGATTGTATGCGACGTAAGGCAATGCCTCAAAAGGAATAACAACCTGTTTGCCGCTATCATGATCACAAATGGAAAACAATGGGGCAAATTCTATATAATTGAAATCGTCAAGTTTATTATCTTTAATGTGAATGATGGACAAACGTTTGGAATCAGAATTGTCCTTGGGATTCTGTATGGCCAGTCTGGACCATGTGCTTTCTTTTCCCGATAGTGACCATTGAATTTCGACGAAATAATCAATCAACTTCAAAAAACTTTGCATATCAGGATGATGCAAATCAATGTTGAAATCTTTGAGACTATTTGGCCCGATGCAATACGGCAGAAACAATCCAAAATATGTTATAGCAGACGAAGAGTGGTTTGCCAATGCGCATGTCGCCTGCATAGAACTTTCCATTTGTGCCTCTACCCATTCTTTATCATAGAAATCAGAAACGGCTTCAATCTCCTCATCATCCTCTGTATAAACTTGCACTTGATATGTCTCTTTCAATGTTTCTATGGCATTGATAAACAGATAATAATCCTCTTTTGAAGCGCAAGAACAAATTCGTACTTCATATTCGTCATTCTCGCGATTAATTTCAATACCCCGTAAACTTTTTTCCTTTACACCACATTTCAAACTCGGAAAATCATCACTTACAATAATAAGAGGCGAAGATTTAGCACACAAAGAAGTGAATAGTTCATCTGGAACAATTTGTCTGTTTGTCTTAAAATAAACCGAATAACTCATAATATCATACATTTTTAATTTCACGCGGCAAAACTACCACACAACTGCGCCAAAAAGCGGGCCATCGAGAAAAAAATTTTTAAAATTAGTTTTTTATTATCTACTTTGTTTTCAATAGAATTCATTCCTTTTCAAATGCATATTTTTCGTCATATTGTATCCCGTGCGTGTCCAAAATTGACTTATATTCTTCATAGAATGTCTGTTTTTTATGGTGTTCCTCCTGATTGCAAATGTACTTTATTGCAGTATCTAACAAGGAAGGACTAACGGAAAAAGCTCCGTAACCGTCTTGCCAACAAAATTGTGCATAATAGTCATCAATTTGTTTAATCCATTTGCTGCTGTTGGCTTTGATGGTCCTAACAAAGTCCGTAAGAGCCATCGTTTTCGGGAGGGTTGCCAGAACGTGGACGTGGTTCTCTACCCCACCAATGGTGATGGGAACACCATTTATGTTTTTGATGATTCCACCAATATATTCGAATATTCGCGGAAGATCTTCTTTTCGCATAAGGATTCCTCTGCTCTTCACGTGGAAAACAAGATGGATGTCAATTTTTACAAGTGCGTTTGCCATATTATGTTTTGTTTGTATGGGTACATACAACCTCGTTTGTGTTCTGTCGCCCCTACGGGGCTACTATTTAGTGGTGACACTTCATTCGTGCCGTGGACTTACGTCCACGTTTGTGTTCTGCGACCCCTACGGGGCCGCGCCGTATGCTGAACCCTGTAAGGGTGACCGACTACAGCCGCGGGTGTAAACCCACGGCTGATATGGATGCCATCAATTGGGTTCGTCCTCCCGATTGGGATACGCCCTTCCCATTTTATCATTATAAAATTATTGAATTCCGTCCACCACATCCCGTATCACCACCGAGGCGCAGGTGCAGCCGAACACCGCCGGCATATACGAAATGGTGCCGACCGTTGACAGCTTGTTGATTTCCGGGTCTGCGTCGATGCGGACGCTGCCCTCGCGCACAGGCTCCGGCGAGAACACTGCCGTGAAGCCGCTGCGAACCTCCATCTTGTGCAACCGCTTGCGGATGGTGTGCGCGAGGCGGCACTGGTACGTCTTCTCGATAGGCGCCACGCGCACCTGCGTCGGGTCCATCTTGCCGCCCGCCCCCATCGCCGACACCACCTTAAGATTACGTTGTAAAGCGTGGTACAACAGGAACACTTTCGGGGAGATGGAGTCGATGGCATCGACCACATAACCGTAGGGCGCCTGCTGCAGCAACTCTACTGTCCGCTCGTCACGGATGAACTCGTGCACGCAATGCAATTTGATTTCCGGATTGATTTGCAGCAGGCGCTCCGCCATCACTTCCGCCTTGGGCCGCCCAATCGTCGTGGTCAGCGCCAGCAACTGCCTGTTGAGGTTCGTCTCCTCCACGCAGTCCGCATCCACCAGCGTCATCTCCCCTACCCCGGCCCGGCACAGCATCTCCGCAGCGTATGCACCTACACCGCCTAATCCCACCACCAGCACATGCAACGCCCGCAGCCGGTTCAATGCTTCCGTACCTACCAGTAAATCAGTTCGTTGTAACCAATCCATAAGTTGAAAATTGAAAGTTGAAAATTGAAAAAAAAATTTAGAGGTTAGAAATAACCGAACCTTATACTTCTTACCTATTACCTATCACCTTCTTCCTCACTCCTCAACTTTTCACTTTCCTTACGGACGTTGCGGAGATGCCGAGCTGGTCGCGGTACTTGGCGACGGTGCGACGGGAAATCTGAAGGCCCTGTTTGGCTAATAGTTCCGCAATTTTTTCATCCGTCAGGGGATGGCGTTTGTCCTCGTTGTCAATGATTTCACGGATGTGTTCCCGAAGTGCCGTGGCAGCCACGCCGTCCTCCTTGTTGGTAGCTTCGGAAAAAAGGTCTTTTAATCGGAAGATTCCGAACGGGGTTTGGACGTAACGGTGTGAGGTGCAGCGCGATACCGTGGATTCGTCTAACTTGAGACGGTCAGCAATGTCCTTCAGGATCATCGGTTGCAGCAGCTTGGAGTCGCCTGTCAGGAAGAATTTTTCCTGAATGACAAGAATGACGGCCATTACGCTGTACAGAGTTTTATGGATTTCCGGTAGTATCTCAATGAAATTGTTCGCTTTGTCTATCAGCTCCTTATACTGGTTGGCGGCGGCGGGCTGCTTGGCGTTTTTGTAGTGGTTGTAGAGGTCGTTGTACTCCTTGCTCACGCGCAGCTTCGGACGGTACTCGTTGACAAGCGACAGCTTCAGCTTGCCGTCTTCAATCTCCACCAAAAAGTCGGGATTGATGTATTGGGTGCTTTCGCCGGGGCCAGGGTGTGGAGTGAGCCGCCGGATGATTTCCAGCACCTCTGCAAACTCACTTTTTGTCAGATCCTCCTTGCGCACCAGCTGGTCAAACTGTTTTTTGGAAAAATCCTCAAAGCTGTTTTCTATGATATGCAAGGCTTTGGCAACCAATGGATTGTTACTTTGAGAAAGTTGTAGTTTCAGCTGAATGGCGAGACATTCCGGCAGATTGCGGGCTCCCACGCCAGCGGGTTCCAATTGCTGCACCACCGTGAGCAGCACCCGCTCCATTTCCTCTTTGCTTATCCGTTCCCCGTATGTGATGAGCAGGTCGTCGGCCAAATCACGCAATGACCGTTGCAGATACCCCGTAGTTTCCAGATTACCAATGATATAAGTGGCGATTTTCTTATCCTTTTCCGACAAACTCATTTCATCTAACTGACGAAGCAAGTCGCTGTAGAAGGAGTGAGAAGAGGTGCTTTTACGCTCGTACGTGGTGTTTTCGACAGGCGAGGTGCGCTCGTCGTAGCGACAGGGTTCCCAGTTGTCATTCTCATCCAAAGCATTAGTTAACAATTCGTTGTCTTCTTTTGGACGAAGGTCATCAAGGGAAATGTTGCTCTGGTTTTCCGTCGGGTCGTTCTCCTCGAGTTCTAATGCGGGATTCTCTTCCGTTTCCCTCGATACGATTTCCCGGAGGTCCATATCCGACCCCAGAATACGGGCAACCATCGTCTGCCGCTGGCTGGCGGTCATCCGCTGCTGTTGCTGCTGGCTCTGGACCTGTTTCTGGGAGATCTTCATAAAATCAGTTTTAGACGTTGAAGCGGATGTGGAGGATGTCACCGTCTTGTACGACGTAGTTTTTGCCTTCCACCGACAGCTTGCCGGCCTCCTTGCACTTGAGTTCGGAGCCGAGGGCCTTGAGGTCTTCGTATTTGATGACTTCGGCACGGATGAAGCCGCGTTCCAAGTCGCTGTGGATAACACCGGCGGCCTGCGGGGCGGTCATTCCCTCGCGGATGGTCCACGCGCGGTTCTCTTTTCCACCTACGGTGAAGAACGAAATGAGGTTCAGTAACTTATAGGCGGCACGGATCACTTTGTTGACGCCGGGTTCGGTGAGTCCCACATCCTCCAAGAATGCCATACGGTCGGCTTCGTCCTCCAGTTCGGCGATTTCCGACTCGAGCTTTCCGGCGATAACGAGGATTTCGCAATCTTGTCCCTTCAGCGCCTCACGGACGGCATCGACGTAGTGGTTGTTTTCCAACGCGTTGTCGTTGACGTTGCAGACGAACAGGACGGGCTTGTCGGTCAGCAGCATCATGTCGGCCACGACAGCTTTTTCGTCGTCGGTGGCTTCGAGCGTGCGGACGTTCTGGAAGTTTTCGAGATGGGCCTTGTATTTCAGCAGGACCTCCAAGTCACGTTTGGCGTTCTTGTCGCCCACTTTCGCCGCTTTTTCCACCTTTTGGATTTTGCGGTTGATCTGTTCCAAGTCCTTGACCTGCAGCTCAAACTCCACGATTTCGATGTCGCGCACAGGATCGACGGAACCTTCCACATGGGGGAGGTTGGGGTTGTCAAAGCAGCGCAGCACGTGGATGAGCGCGTCGCACTGGCGAATGTCGGCGAGGAAAGCGTTTCCGATGCCTTCGCCCTCGCTCGCACCTTTGGCCAAACCGGGCACGTCCACCACATCCACGGTGGCATAAATCAACTTGTCGGCTTGGATGAAAGTGTTGATATTGGCTAGCCGTTCATCGGGCACATTGCACACGCCGATGTTGGACTTATTGGTGCTGTAAGCAAAGTCGGTGATAGCCGCCTTGGTGTTCGATATGCAATTGAACATCGTCGTCTTACCGCAGTTGGTAAGACCGATAATACCACATTTTAAACCCATAATGTTGTTTTTAGAAACCTAAATTGATGTCCTGAACCCCTTGTATTTCGGGAAGATGTTCTTTAATGACAGATTCAACACCCTGTTTGAGAGTCATTTTAGCGTGGGGACAGGAGCCGCATGCACCCTGCAACTGCACGAGGACGATGTTATTTTCAGTGAGTTCTACGAACTCGATGTCGCCGCCGTCGGCCTGAAGGTAGGTACGGAGCTGGTCGATAATTGCTTTCACTTTCTCTTCTAAAGTCGGATTTTCCATTGTTTTCAGTTTTAAAAATAAGGCTGCAAAGGTACGAAAATCTTCTTTACAAACTTTATCCGCATTATGTGCAATGTGAGCCAAAAAATTGTACCTTTGCCGCTCAATTCTTCATTCAAAAAAATCTTTAAATAAAATACGTATGAAAAAATTTGATCCAGCAACCAACATTCAGTTTGCAAGCGCATTAGGCGACAAGCGCGGTGTCAATCCAGCGATTTGCGACAGCGCCACCTTCACCTTCAACAAGGCCAAGGAGATGACCGACACGTTCCACGGCGAAACCGAAGGGATGTTCCTTTACTCCCGTCATTGGAATCCGAGCAACCTCGCCCTTTGCACGGCTTTGGCCGCAATGGAAGGCACTGAGCTGGCTTGGGCTACCGGTTCCGGTATGGCTGCCATCACCTGCGCCCTTCTCCACGAAGTGAAGAGCGGCGACCACATCGTCTCCAGCATGACCACCTACGGCGGTACCTTCGCCTTCATGAACAACTATCTCAAGAAGTTCAATGTCGATGTCACCTTCGTCAACTTCCAGGATTTGGACGCCGTGAAGAAGGCCATCCGCCCGAACACGAAAGTGCTCTACACCGAAACGATGAACAACCCGTTGCTCCGTATCGCCAACATTCCGGAACTTTCAAAGATTGCTCACGCTGCTGGTGCCAAGCTATTGGTTGACAACACTTTCACCCCGATGATTTTCTCACCCTACCGTCTGGGTGCCGATGTGGTGATCTACAGTATGACCAAATTCGTCAATGGCAAGAATGACTGCGTGGCCGGTGCCATCTGCGGTTCTGCCGAATACATCAACTCCCTCATCGACGTGAACGACGGTACGGCAATGCTCCTCGGTCCCGTCCTCGACCCGATGCGTTCGACCAGCATCCTGAAGAACCTCAGCACCCTGCACATCCGTATGAAACAGCACGGTGCCAACGCCATGTATCTGGCCCAGCGTTTCAAAGAGACCGGCTTGAAATACAACTATCCCGGCCTTCCGGAGCATCCCGACTATGCTTTGTTCAACTCGATGAAGAACGAAGGCTACGGCTACGGCGGTATGATTTCCATCGATATGGGTACGGCCGACCGCGCCAGCGCCATCATGGAGAAGATGCAGGAACTGGGCGTCGGTTATCTCGCCGTCAGTCTCGGTTACTTCAAGACCTTGTTCAGCAACTCCGGCAAGTCCACCTCCTCCGAGGTTCCGGAAGAGCTCCAGAGAGAAATGGGCATGAGCGAAGGCCTCATCCGCTTCTCCGTCGGTCTGGACAACGACATCGAGAACACCTTCAACCTGATTGTCGAAGCTATCAACGCTACGAAATAACCCGAAAAGGGAATGTGTTTTTCATTGAAAGGAGGATGGCGAAAGTCATCCTCTTTTCTTGTACCGCTACTTTTTCAGTCCTTCCGCCACCACTTTGGCTTTGGCCGGCCCGATGACGGCGGCGAGTTCCTCTTCCGAAGCCGCCGCGATGCGCTTCACGCTCTTGAAATGCTTCAGCAACTTCTCCTTCGTGGCTTTACCGATGCCCTTGATGTCGTCCAGCTCGGAGTGGACGAACCCTTTGGCGAACTTCTTGCGGTGGTGCGTGATGGCGAACCGGTGCACCTCATCCTGAATGTGGGTGAGCAGCCGGAACAGCTCCGAATTGATCTTGATGCCGACGGTCTTCGGCGGGAAGCCGTACAGCAGCTCGTTGGTGCGGTGACGGTCGTCCTTGGCCAGTCCAGCGATGGGGATGTCAGCCTTGAGTTCGTCCTGCACCACCTGCCGCACGACCTCCATCTGCCCCTGTCCCCCATCGGTGATGATGAGATCGGGCAGCGGCTTTTCCTCCTCCAACAGACGGGCGTAGCGGCGACGCACCACCTCCTTCATCGAGGCGTAGTCGTCGGGGCCCTCCACCGTCTTGATGTTGAAGTGGCGGTAGGCGCTCTTGTTGGGCTTGGCATTGACGAACTGCACCATCGCGGCCACGGCGTAGTCGCCCTGGAAGTTGGAGTTGTCGAAACACTCGATGACGTTCGGCAGCTTCTCCAGTTCCAGCTCCTTTTGGAGCTGCGACAGCACCCGCTGGCCGCGCCTTTCGGGACTGACAAGGTCGCGGCGGCGGTTCTTTTCCGTCATAAAGTTGAAGGCGTTCTTGAGCGACAAGTCCAGCAGCTTCTTTTTGTCACCGCGCTGCGGGACGGCAAACGTATGTCCCTCCGCCTCCATTTCGGGCAGGAACGGAACCAGCACGTTCGGACAAAGTTCGCCGAAACGGCTCTGCATTTCCGCCATCCCAAGAAGCAGAAGCTCTTCCTTGGAGGTATCGGCCTTACGGGAGATTTCTATCGTATAGGATTGTACAACAGCGCCTTCCATCACCCGCATAAAGTTGACGTAGGCGCTCTGCTCGTCTTCCACCATAGAGAAGACGTCCAACTGTGTGAGTTCTGGGTTGACCACCACCGACTTGCCCCGGAACTGCGTCAGCACTTCGATTTTCTGTTTGATTTCCTGCGCCTTCTCAAACTCCCAACGTTCGGCACAAGCCATCATTTCCGATTGTAACTGTCTGATGATGAAACTACTGTTCCCTTTCAAAATTTCGATAACACGCCGCACGTTCTCCTGATACTCCTCTGCGGTGATTTTTCCGGCACAGGGGGCGGGGCACTTTTTCAGCTGGTACTGGAGGCAGGGGCGGTCGTTCTGGCGCAGGAGCTTACAGCGCCGGAGAGGAAAGATGGCGAAGGCCGTGTCCAACAGCGTGTTCATGTACTTGACGGAGGCGTAAGGACCGAAGGTCTCCTGCCGCCGGTGGTCGGGCGAGCGCGTGGGGAACACCCGTGGGAACTCCTCCTTCGTGACGGCAATCCACGGATAGGTCTTGTCGTCTTTGAGCATGATGTTGTACCGGGGCTTGTACTCCTTGATGAGGGTATTTTCGAGCAGCAGCGCCTCCCATTCGGTATCGACTACCGTCACTTGGATATCGCGGATCTTGCTCACCAGCATCCGCACTTTCGGAGAATCCTGTGTTTTGTTGAAATAGGAGGAGACGCGCCGTTTCAGGTTTTTGGCCTTGCCGACATAGAGCACCTTGCCGTTTTCGTCGAGATGGCGGTAAACGCCCGGCTTGGTCGGCAGGGTGGAAAGGATGAGTTGGATGTTACTCCTCTCCTTCCGTTTGCTGCTGCCGTTCCCGCTGCTGCTGGCTGAGCTTGTCATTTTCCTTTTTAATGATGAACACCTCGAAAGCGGCGTACAAGAAATAAATAATCAGAAAGGCGAAAGCGAAATTCCATCTATCTTCTTTATTTATAATAATATAAATCAGCATAAAAAGAAGACAGGACATAAATTTCACGGTTCGTGAGACCACGTAGCCGGAGACGAACTTCTTGGATTCGCGCATGGACGAATCACGCAGCACGATATAGAGTGTGAAGAGGGTCAGAAAGAAGAAGAAGAGGACGATGAAGGGCAGGACGGGCGACGAGTACTTCGGCAGCACCACGGGCATCACGATGGTGGGGGCGGCCACAATGATGGAAAAAAGAAGGAGCCGGAAGACGTACTTCGGCACCTTGAAATCCTTATTCATTTTCTTCATACGATTTTTTCTTCTGGTTGATTCTTGTCAACTTATTAATCATCACATACATAGCCAAGGCAATGGAGGCGAGGGCGCACACAATAGTAAACAATGGCGAAAGGTTGAGCCAATCGTCCAACTTGATTCCGCCGTAGGTGCCGCCGGCGATGATGATACCCATTTGAAAAGCCATTCCGGAGTAGCTGGCGCCGGCACTCCATTGCTTTTTGCCTGCCATTTACTTCTTTTCGGGGGCGTGAACTTCGGGCATGACGGTGCTGCCGTTCTGAATTTTGCAGTTACCCACGAAGTTAGCGCCAGGCTCGATAGAAAGTTTCGAGGAGACGATGTTACCCGCAAGGATGGCGGTGGCACTCAAGGCGATAAGGTCCTTGGCCGTCACGTTGGCTTTCACTTTGCCGCGGATTTCGATGCTGTGGCACTCCACATCACCTTCCAGCATACCGGTCTGACCGATGATGACTTTAGATTCACACTTGATGTTACCTTTGATGCTGCCGTCAATACGGCAGTCACTCTTGGCGGTGATATCGCCTGTCAGCACAGTGCCGGCAGCGATGACGTTTACGTCGTTTCCGTTCGGTACGGAGATATGGGGCATTTCGTTTGCCATAATTGTAAATTTAAAAGGTTATTTTATTTTTTGTCCAAATAATTTTCCTTGAAAAAGTCGTCATATTGCGACCGTATCTCTTTCTTTTTGTAGTAGTTGCTATAGTTAGCCGCACTCATTACGTAGAGGGTAATCACACCGGAGGCAATATCATCCGCAAACTTGTCGTTGCGGCTGATGGCGTGAAAATAATCCATCGCCGTTTCCTTGTTCTCAAAACGTGACACTGTCACAATTTGACGATCCTGCGTGATATAGAAGCTATTAATGGTGAATTTCTGCAAGCTATAGAACTCGCGGTTGAAATTAGAGACGTCTGTTTTGAGCGTCATTACATTACGCTGGTGCACATCCACAATAAGTGTGACGTAGTGCCAGTCATTGGGGGCAAAAACGAAGGGGGATTGTCCAGCGTTGGCGATTTCCTCCGCAGCAGCGGCAGTCGGTTGTGATACTGGCGTAGGGTCGAGGTCGGCGAGCAGGATACGGGCCAATTCCGCAACAGGCAGGTCGCCATATTCTGAGAGAATACCTTGTAGCGCAATGCGGTAGGCTTCCGTGTTTTGTACCTGTCCCACCGATACGGCACGAATATAAGCGTACTTGGAACGGAGCGCTTTGTCAGAACATATAGCTAATGCCTCATCCGAAAGGGAAATCACCCGTTGCCACTGTTTGCCTGTAAAAGCCTGATAAGCAGTCTCATACTGTCGTTCCATCTTCTGATTGTCTTCCGCAAGCTTCTTGTAATAGTCGGGGTCACGGATCAGACGGGCATAGTCAGTATCGGCGTACTTGGTAAGGATAATCTGTTTCGGGGTCTCCTGCTTGCTACTGCCCATCTCCTTATACCTATTATATTGTATAAAAAGCACCGATGGGGCGAGTGTATGGTCTGGGAAGCGTTTGTAGAACTTGTCCAACATATCCATGCCACGGGGAACATCATTGAGCAAATCAAAATAAATGATAGCGGCCTGATACATCGCCTCGGCAATCATCTCATTGGAAGTATCAATGGCACCCGGCGTCAACGGGAGATCCTGCGTGTAGTAGCGTTCCTTTTCAGGGTCGGTCTCTCTCTTCTGAATCGGGTTGCCATCTTCGTCGTATTCGGTAGTGTCGGTCTTTGCATTGGGGTCATTCATTGCAGCCATATCCTCGAACGAGATCTGCTGCTTGTTGCTGATACGCCAGTTGTCCGCTAACTTACGGTTGCCCCATTTGCGCAAGAATTCGGTTTTACCGCTCTGCATCAGAGTAGAGTTGTAAAAATACCATTTTCCACTATTGCCCGAATTGTTCAGTTGGTTATAGTTCTGATAGCCAAGAGCACTTTGGAGGGCAAGTTCCTTGTCACGCTCCTCCTTTTCCTTGCGGGCTTTTTCCGCTTTGTAGGCGGCAATCTGACTTTTCACCCAGCGTTCACGATCTTTGTCGCTCATTTTTGCAATCCGCTGTAAGCTGTCTTGTACATACACGATTTGCAGATTGTCAACCAAATCGGTCAGTACCTCCGACTTCCGCTTGATGGCTTCGTAGTTCGGATAGCTCTTGGGCATAGAGGTGGAAGCCGTATCATAATAGGCCTTGGCCTGCGGATACTTTTCCTGAAGGAAGTACAGGTCGGCGAGCTGGATGGAGGAGTGTGTGCGCTGGAAGTTGTTCTCCTGATAAGCCGCCACCGACTTTGCAAGGTTCACTATCCGTTCGGTCGTATCCTCATCAATGCGGTTGATTTCCGCCATTGCATAGTAAATCTGATCGCGATAGGGTTCGTTCTTCTCCTCCTTGAGCATTTTGTTCAACTCCTTCATAATCTGGGTACGTTTGGAAGGAGAACCATCATAATTGGTAGCAAGGTGCATCCGCGCATTGAACTCCATCTCGTAGGAATTGCTCTTCTTGGCCACCTTCATGAAATAGTCGTGCGCCGAAGCGGGCTGTTCCAACTTTTCGTACAACTGACCCAGAATGTAGTACATACGGATGCGGAAATCCTTCTTGGGTTTGTTTTTCAGGATGTCGTCGATGTAGTTGGTGGCCGTTTCGTAGTCGCCGTCGGGGGCGGTCAGCTCATACTCGGCACCGGCAGCGGCATACAACAGGTTCAGTTTTTTCGATTTCTTGGGCTGGACGTAATATTTGGTTTCGTTGACCAGCTCTTCCGCACGGGTGAAATAGGACTGCCGGATGGCGCACCGGATATTCCATATCATCGCCTCCTCGATGCAGTTGCCGTTCTTGTGGGTGGAGATGATGTAGCTGAAAATGCGCTGTGCCTGAACGTAATCCTGCTTGTAGAAGTAGGCCTTGCCCATCATCAGATAGGCATCGTCAATCGGCTTGACATACTCCTTGCCCTTGAAGAACATCGAATGTTTGTAAATGGATTTTGAAGCCTTCTCAATCACCCTGTCCATGGACGGATAGATGCTGGACAATTCCGTTTTTTCAGGATAGCAGTATATCGGTAAAATATTGATATAATTGTCTTTACACAACTTCTCGTGCTCTATCTCCCCTGCTTTCAATGCCTCTTTTCCGTTGAAGTTGACATTGAAGCGTGAGGTGAGGTTATGGTAGGCGCGGTTCACTGCCGTATTCTTACGGGTGGAACACGAAAAGCAGACCCCCAGAAGCATCAAAGCAAGGACACAACGAACCAAATATTTTGTTATTCTATTGATTTTCAAAATATTAAACAATTTTTTCTATAAAACAAGCTGCAAAAATAACGCTTTTTGCTGAATTATAGTATTATTGTTGAAAACTATCTTTTATCTTTGGAATTTTCCTACCATTTCACCTGTAGGCCGATCCGGAAGCTGCGGCCCTGCATCGGATAGTTGCGGATGATTTCGTAATGGAGGTCGGCGAGGTTCAGCAACTCCGCCTTCACACCGAGGAGGAGCTTCCCCTTGATGTCGAAATCGTGCCCAAGGGTGAGGCTGTGGTCAGCGTAAGGAGGCAGCTCGTTGGCCGCCACATTCTGTTGCAAAGCATACCGTCTTCCCGCCGCCACCATCGTATAACCGATTTCAAACCAAGTGGTTGAAATAATCACCCCGACCGAGCCGGAATGTAACGGCGTATAGGGAATCTGGTGCAAGTATGTCTTGCTTTTGGGGTCGGTTTTGTCCACGGCACGCTGTAACGTGTAGCTGCCGCTGACAGATACTGACAAATCTTTGATTATCTGATATTTGAAACTAAGATTGGCATCCACCCCATCGATTTCCACCTTCCCGAAATTGAGCATCGTCCAGACGAAAAGGTTTTTGCTCGGGATGGCCACAATTTTGTCCTTCACAAGATTGTAGTAGCCGTCGGCATTAATGGTAATACGGATGGTGTTTTTCAGGAAGGATTTAGTGTAGGCGGCACCAAGGTCGAACTGGTGCGTGTCCTCCGGACGCAGGTTCCGGTTGCCTACTTCCGTGTAATACAGATCGTTGAAGGTGGGCAAACGGAAAATATTCTTGTAAAAGGCGCGGATGTGGAAATCCTCCGACAGCAGCGGCTTCACGGAGATGCCCACCGACGGTGAGAAGCGACTGAGGTTTTTGCCGGCCTCCCCTACCCTGGACCAGTTGGCCACGCCCGTGTGCAGCAGCCCCGCCCGTATATCCACGTGCCGCACGGATACGTATGCGTTGAGCATCGTGAGCACCTGCAACCGCGATGGATAGACAAAGTCGTAGAGATTGGCACTCATGTTCCCGTAAATCAGGTCATTGGAGAGGGAGAGCGAGATGACGCGGTGCGGCACGTACAGGAACGTGTTCGATAGGTAGTACTCCCGTTGCACATACACATTGTCAATAAAGCCCGCCGAGTTCAAGTATTCGGGATTAAGGTACCGTTGTTTGGCAAAGTTGAACTTGGCGTTCACCTGATAGGCGAACTTATGGTTGAAATGGTTTTCATAATGAACTTGCCCGAAGGCATTATGGTCGGTGAGGCGCTCTTTGGAACGGGTATTGTAGAAGATGATGGCCCCCGGGAGACCTCGTTCCGACCAGTAATAGTAGAGCTTCACGTTGAGCTTGGAATGGCTGTTGAAATCGGTGAAGACGTTACCTTCGACCGAAGCCGTCCGGACATCCGAATTGGTGCGCTTCTCCACGGAGGTGCTGTCGCCGGCACCGCCGTAACGGATGGTAAACGGATAGTGTCCGTCCGACTGCAAGTAACTGACATTGATGGAGGAATAGACGAATGGATAGCCACCCTCCTTCTGGTAAATCTTGTTTTCAATAAGGAGCATAGGATTCCAGAGGCCGAAGGAGCCGCCGGTGAAATGGAAGTTGAGGTTGACGGGCTTCTTCTCACGGAAGGTGGGACGGATCGTCTGGATACGGATGAGGCTGGCAGAGGCCATCAGCCGCGCCGGAAGGAAGATGTCGTCGGGGGTGCCGCTATTGAGGGAGATTTGCTCCACATTGCCGAGCGGGAACTTCGAGAGGTCGATCTGGCCCGTCTGGCAGTCGGAGGCGGCGATGCCGTCGTAGCTGACGGCGGTGTGCTGGCTGCCAAAGCCGCGCATGGCCACGGTCTTCATCCCCCCTACCCCGCCGTAGTCGCGGATGACGAGGCCGGCGAAGGTTTTCAGCACGTCTGAAACGTTCAAAGCCGGAAGAGTTGAAATCTCCCGGCTTTTGAGAACTTGTAATGATGATGTCGCTGTAACGGGTGAGTGAGTACGGTCTGCAGAAACCCCCACGGTTTCCAGCCGGTGGGGGATGCTGTCAATCTGACCTCTGGCAGACTGGACAACACAGAACAAACAAACCGTAAAAAAAAGCAGCCGTACTCTCATCCCGCGTTGCAATAGTTATGAAAAAATTGGTTACATCTTCACGATGCGTGCCGCACGGTTGCCGCATTTCACAATGTAGAGGCCGGCGGGGTAGTCGCTCATGTTGAGGGTTGTCGTGGTGTCGTTGGCATTCGTACGATAGACAAGGGTACCCACGGAGTTGAACAGCATGACGGGCTCGCCAATGACAGTTTCCACCGTAACCTGCGTGTTGCAGGGATTCGGATAGACATTGAGACGGCTATTTTCAACATATTCCTGAACAGCAGCCGGTCTCCAGCCATTCATCACACAGACGCCATCAAGATCGAAGCCGCTCTTTTCGCCACCACCCTGAACATTGTTCGGATAGGGATCGTTGATGATATGGCCACGGCTGTCGCGTGTAGCATAACGCGGATTGATGCTGCCTACCACGTCCACAAGTTTCACATGGGTGATGTTGTTCTTGTCAAGGAGCGTGTCATCGGGAAGGTCTTCCAGATCGAAGGGAGTACCCCAACCGGCCTGATACTTGCCAGCAAGGTTGTTCAGCTTGCTGCAAACAAGCGTGCCGTAAGGGCCGACCTGCTCATCGGTGGGCGTGTTGGAGATGGCGGGGAAACGGAAGTAGTTGATACCGTCGGAGCTGACTTCCACGAAAGCCAATTCGAGGAAAGTGGCGTCGAAACCGTTTTCAAAAACGGCGAAATCATAACCTTCACCATTTTGGATCGGAACATCGAAAGTAAGGACAGCCGTGCCGTAGTCACCGAGACTCACCACATTCATGGAGTTGATAGTGTCGATGGCGCCAATGGCATTTTCTTCTGAACCGAAAGAGGCATAGACGGAAGGTTCGGCAGCATTCTGAAGGCCGCGGTTGATAGTGCAGGTGGTAGCCCAGCCAAGGATAGCGGGGTCGCTGTAACGGATGGCCTGACAGCCCTCCGTGCCGACAGCACCGTCAAACACCTCGTCGCTCGGACCCACTTCGGGGAGCGCGGGAGCGGGAGTGATACGGTTGGCCCAAGTGGAAATCCATGTGGTAGTGTCATAATCCGAGCACATCCATCCGCCGAATTTCACATAGTCACCGGGGAAAATGTACTCCAAATCTGTCGTGTTGGCATAGCTTCCGTTGTGGTTATAAGCGATATAGTCGGGAGTGATTTGGTAAGCAGTGTCGTTGCCATTCATATAATAAAGATTGGTAAGCCAAGAGAAGGATCCTTCGTAGCCGAAGTTGGCATCGGCGGCGGCAATCTCCTGAAGCATCGTGGCCACAGTCACGGAATCCTTGTTGAAGCGGTAGCCCCAAGCGAGGGCAACGCCGTCATTGCACCAGTCCACAATCATCATGGCTTCGTTGAGGCCTTCGCCCACCCAAGCCTGGAGATGGTTGGCGGTGAGGGTGGCGTCGGCACCGGGGACGAGAGCCGGCAGAACAGGAGTCGTCCATGAAAGGTAGGTCCATGTGGCATCCGTCACAGCGCAAGCATAACCGCCGATTTTGACAGTATCGCCGTTACCAATAGGCTCACTGGCCATCCCATTTTGGCCCCACAGTCCATTAATGCTATGCATCGGAACATCGTAATCGTCATCGCCCCATTCCGCATCCGGATTCGGACACATCGTCAGAGTGTCAGAACCTTCGATATATAGGATGTTAGAGGGGGCAGCACCTACCACCGTGAGGCGGCTGTCGGCATTGGCGATGGCGGTCAGTGCATCAAACAGCATCACAGTCTCGCCGTCGAAACGGTAACCCCAAGCCAATGCTTTTTGGGAGTAGGAACACCACGTGATGTTAATCACCACCTGGTTGCTGCCTTCGCCCACCCAGTACTGGACTTCGTCGGCAGGGAGGACAGGATTCTCAGTTTGCGCCTTCACGGCACCGAACATCGTGCAGAATGCGACTAAAAACAATAAAGTTTTTTTCATAAAATTTTGATTTTAAATTATTTATAAAAGTTGGTTTATTTAAAAACGATACAAGAGGGCGAGACACCCGCCTCAAATTGGAACCTTAACCGCCCGTCCGCACTGAAACAGAATACATCCCCGTTGGTGGTGTATTGGTACGCATCCGTAAGATAGACATCCCCGTTGGACGGATCGACTGCAATGCCGTACGGCGTGGTGAGTACCGTACCGTCCGTTATAAATTGTTCTTTTACAATCTGTTCTGTAGTAACATCCAGCACTTTGATGGAAGATTGCTGCGTACTATAATTATAATTGTACAAATAGCAGAGCGAGCCGCTGATAGCGAAGTTGGTGACCGCGAAATCGAAGGTTTGCACAACCTCATCGGTCTGACTGTCAATGCGCTGGAAGGTCATCGGCACATCACCGTAATTGCCGTTGGAGACCAGATACACATCCCCTTGGCTGTCGGCAGCAATGCGGGTGGGGTTAATCACCACTGTGATGTTCTTTATCGGGGAGAAGGTGGCAAGGTCGAACACGGTAACGGTGTTGCCGTAGTTGGGGTAGTTGAGCCCGCCGGAGTTGGCGACGTACAGCTTGCCGTTGGCCACGCAGATTCCGTCGGGATTGCTGCCAGCCTGCGCCGTGGCCGTCACCTCCATCGTGGCAGTGTCAATTTTCACCACGCCGCCGTCGAAGCAGCATACGTACGCATAGCCCCCGTCAAAGGTGATCCGGCGGGGCTGCTTGCCTGGCATCGTAATCTGCTTCAGCGACTTGGCTGTATGCAAGTCCATAATCTCCACCGTTTCGGAGATATTGACCACGCAGTACAGCTTCGAGCCGTAGGCTTTCAGGTCGTTGCCCGTGTCTCCGAGACCACGGTTGTTGGCTGCGAGGAACACATCCGGGGAGACGGTTCCTGTAGAAAAATCATAAAAAGAAAGTGAGCTGTTGTTGTAGTTCATGATCCCCTCGCTAAGGACGTAAACGCCGTGGGCGACAGGCGTTACCGGCGTGTTCTGTGGCTCCTCTTGGGGTTCCGGCTTTTCGCACGAAACGAAGCACGCCGCTACAAGCGACAACAGCAGGATGATGGTTTGCGGAACAATTCTTTTCATTTCCTCCAAAATTTTACGGGAGGACACAAAAAGAGCAAAGTGCAGTGCAGATTGCTGAAAAAGCCTACCTCCCGAAGCTTTTTCCATCAGATTTAATGGCAGGTTTTCTGACTTGTCTCACCGTGGTTGCCTTCCCATCCTTCTACGGACAGTGGCTTGTAACTTCGGGTTTTTCAGAGACTTACAGCAGCGGGTACTGTGCAGGACTTTCACCTGCTTCCCTCTCGAAATCCATAGGGGATTTCTCACCATAAAACCGGCGGCAAAAGTACAACTTTTTGTTGATTGCGATAAAAAATTTTAGGAAGAAATATTTTCCTTATTAATTTCGTACTTTTGCACCCATAATTGCAGATAGTTTATTATGGACAAAAAATACACTCCCCATCCCATAGATACTACAGATATCGAACTTTCCGAAGATTTGCAACTGCTCACCGAACAATTGGCACGTAATGTGCACGACATATGGGCAATCGGGCGTATGAATAACGGCTGGACTTATGGTCCCAAACGCGACGACACGCACAAGCACCACCCATGCCTGATAGATTACGACGAACTTCCCGAAAGTGAAAAAGAGTATGACCGCAACACCGCCATGGAGACATTGAAATCAATACTGAAATTAGGCTGGGAGATAAAAAAATAAATTTTACAAATCATACAGAATTTTCACCCCGTCAATCTTCATCACCTCATCGTCTTCCATCATATAGTCGGGAACGGGAAGGTGTGTTAGAACGGCGATATGATAGCCCTGCGATTTCAGCATTTGCAACTGCTCCTGGTCCGGAGTATAGCTGTAGCAGACGGCGCCACTATAAAACATAGCCTCCGTCGTAGTACAATAAACGCCCCAATCTTCTATAGCACGGACATTGAACAAAATGGTCTTTTCTGGAAGAATTTTCTGCAAATTCTTATAGTCCCGCACATTTTCAATCATTGCAGAACGCCACCACACATATCGGGATGTATGATGTTGCTTGTACCACGTGAAATTGAACTGATAGAGTGCGACTAAAGCCATCATTGGGAACCAGACAGCAAAGGCAACTCCTCGGTTTTTAAGGAATTTTTGGATGAATTCCTCCAAACAGCAACACACCATCCCAAGGCTCATAAAACCCGCCGCGCAAATGCAGAACGGATAGGCGGGCAGCTTCATTGCCGCTATGGAGAAGAAGAGATAGACAAATAATACCGTGACCAACAGCGGGATACGTTTTTCCCATTTTCCAGCACGCCACACCAGCAGCCCAAAACCTGCGAGTAGAATCAAAATATGAAAAATTCTCAGCGGAGTATAGTCAATAACTTTGGAGCTTATCTCATCATAATCCTTGTCTCCAATATAGATGAACGGTAGGGTTTCAAGGTAGAAGTTCCCCTCTTGTCCGTGCTCTTTTTCTATCACAGTAGAAAAATGGATGGCATTGTTATGCATCTCCACCCGTGCCACTTTGGGATAAGCTTTCATGGTGAAAATCTGCCACGGAAGCGCCACCGTCACCGTAACAGCAAGAGCAGCCACAAACTGCAGTATCTTCCATTCTTTCAAATGAAAACGATATTTAGCAAGCAGATAAACACCCCAGACGAGGTAAACCAGCAGGCCCGTCAGCCACTTGGTAAGGATGGCGCAGCCGCTCAGCACGCCCGTAGCTACGGCCCAACCCCACTTGCGCCCACTCCGCACGTACTCCATCCACGACCACACAGAGGCGGTGACATAGAAAACAAAGCAGACATTGTTGTGGTCGGAAACACCGTGACCGGAAACCAAGTCTAACAGGAACCACGAAAAAGCGGCGGAGAGGGCTGTATAGAATCCCAACCTCCTGTCAACAAACAGTTTGCCGATGCGGTAACATAGCGGAATCATCAGGGTGGACATAATGACCGACGGCAGACGCAAGGTAAATTCGGAAACACCGAACAATTTGAAACAGAGGGCGATCTGCCACGTAAATAGTGGCTGTTTGTGGAGCCATATATAAGCGTGCGGCCACACGTTCGGATCAAATTCCCTCATCGGAAGTTCAGGATAAAGACGTGGCATCATCGGCGTTTCCATGCAATTCTTGGCCACCAAGGCGTGGAAACGCTCGTCCCAGAAGTGAAGGAACGGATCCGTGAGTGCACCGAAAATGTAAAGACAGAGTCCGCCCAACGTCAACAGAAGCAAGGCAAGACGGTCTTTTTTCAAATAATAGAAAATAAAAGAAACGGCAGCCAACGAAAAACCGAAGACCAGCCACATATTTTTGGCGGCGGAGAATCCGGAAAAGTCAAAAAATTCTGCCATATAAGCTCTATAACTATTTGACTTTTAGTTTTTGACCAATCTGGAGGATGGAGGTCTCCTTGATATGGTTCAGTTTGCACAGCTTGGCAACCGTAGTGTGGTACTTGCGGGCGATGGAGCTGAGGGTCTCCCCTTTCTTCACGCGGTGGTGGGTAACATCGGATCTGGAAGAATTGCTATCGGAGGACGTTTGGGCAGGCTCCACCTTGCCAGTCTGTCCGTTCACCACCTCCACCTTGATTTTGTTGCGGTCAATGTTCTGGTAGGCTTTCTCCATCGTCTTGGTGGTGATGTCAATGTCCTTGTTCACCTGCCGCACGCTGTCGTCAAGGCGGTGTGCGAAAAGCCATTCGTAGGTTTCGTCGAGATAAAAGATTTTGGCGAGGGCGGCGTGGCTCTGTCCCGGCAGTTTGGTGAACCGGAGCAGCGGGGTGTCGCCGCAGGCCTTCATCGCGTTCACCACCTTTTGGGATTCGCCCACGCCCACAGCGCGGTCGGCGGTGCCGTGCATAATCCACAGCGGGAACTTGTTGAGATTGCAGTACCCTTTGAGGTTGCCCCCTCCGCACAAGGCCATCGCTGCCGCCACACGGTCGGGATAAGTGCCCGTATAATTGATGGTTCCGTAACCACCCATACTCATCCCGATGACATAGATGCGGTTGGTATCTACGGAATAGTGTGCCAGCGTCCAGTTGAGGACGTTCTCCACGTTGTCGGCTTTCCAGCTGCCACCGGGCGACTGTGGCGCAAGAATCACCGCGTCGATATCGTGCCCGTAGGAGATGGCCGTCAACGGACCGTACTTCCGTACCCGCGACAGGTCACTGCCGCTCAGACTCGCTCCATGCAGGAACAAAATCAGCGGCTTCTCGGCGCGGGTGGAGTCGTAATCACCGGGGGTATAGACCCAAAAATTGTAGCCGTTCGGCACCACATTGCGGAACGAAGCCAATTTCTGGCCGGACAAAACGAACGGCAAAAGCAATACTATCAGGAATATCAGTTTCTTCATTGGGCTCATAAAGTTTGTATAAGGTATGAGGTAAAAAGTAGAAAGTCGCCAACACACATTCCTTTCTTCATACTACACTTATTACCTATTACCTTTTACCTTCTACCTTCATAGAAGGGGAATTCTATCTTTTCGGAATTAATAGATTGAAAACTGTCCGAGCCGCTGTTCCGCCAGCTTCTCGTATTTCGTGCCAGGGCGTCCGTAGTTGGCGTAAGGGTGGATGCTGATACCGCCACGGGGAGTAAACAGGCCCAGCACTTCGATGTAGCGCGGATCCATCAGTTTGACCAAGTCCTTCATAATGGTGTTGACACAGTCCTCGTGGAAGTCACCGTTGTTGCGGAAGGAGAAGAGATATAATTTCAAACTCTTGCTTTCCACCATGCGCTTGTCGGGGATGTAAAGAATCTTGATTTCGGCATAGTCGGGTTGCCCGGTAATAGGGCAGAGTGTCGTAAACTCGGGGCAGTTGAACTTTACCCAGTAGTCATTTTCAACGTGCCGGTTCTCAAAGGTTTCCAACATTTGAGGGCTGTAAGTGTCCGGATATTGGGCACTATTGCCTAACAGTTGGAGGTTTTCGTCTTTTCGGTCCATAATCTTGTTTTTTTTATAGGAGGGTTCCCAAGTACCTCCTTGGTTCATAAAATCGGCGGCAAAAGTACGACTTTTTTTGCGTATTTTTGCCGCCTTGTTTTCAGCAACTTCTTATGAAACGCAAACGTGTTGTACTATCTGTAACCAACGACATCTTCGCTGACCAAAGGTTAGACAAGGTGTGTCACACCTTGCTGGATTGCGGCTTTGAGGTGTGCTTGGTGGGCCGAAGGCTGAAACACTCAAAGCCTGTTGACGACCGTCCCTACCAATGCCGCCGCTTCCGGCTCCTTTTTAACAAAGGCCCCTTCTTCTATGCAGAATTCAATCTGCGCCTTTTCTTCTACCTGCTGTTTGTCCGTTGTGACATACTGACTGCCAACGATTTAGACACGCTCCTTCCCAATCTTTTGGCTTCTAAAATAAGGAGAAAAAAACTCGTTTACGACAGCCACGAATACTTTTGCGGGATTTTGGAGGTAATTGATCGCCCGCGTGTGCAGAAATGCTGGCACGCCATTGAGCGTTTCTGTTTTCCTAAATTGCAGAATATCACTACAGTAAGCCAGTCCATCGCCGACCAGTACAAGAAAGAGTACGGCAAGGTGGTGCGGGTGGTGCGCAACATCCCACGCGCCGCCACCTTCCCGATTACGGAAACCCGCTCCTCGCTCGGACTTCCCGAAGACCGCCCCATCGCCATCATCCAGGGGACGGGGCTGCACCGCGACCGCGGAGTGAAGGATACGGTCGAAGCCATGCGCCTTACCGACAATCTGTTACTGCTGATCGTGGGCAGCGGTGATGAAGTTCCACCAGCCAAGGAACGTGTCAAGGAGCTGCATATCGAAGACAAGGTGATGTTTGTACCCCCCGTTTCGGCACAGATGCTGTTCAACTACACCTCCCTCGCCGACATCGGTGTCGCCCTCGACAAGGATGTCAGCCCCAACCACCATTTCAGCCTGCCCAACAAGGTTTTCGAGTACATCAAAGCCGGCACACCCCAACTTTCTACTGACCTTATTGAACGAAAACGCATTATCGAACACTACGATGTCGGCGTGGTCATCCATGACCTTTCTCCGGAAAACCTTTCTCAAAAATTGCAAATGATGGCACAAGACGAAACTGCCCGAAAACGCTGGAAAGAGAACTGCAAAAAAGCCGCCGCTGAACTCTGCTGGGAAAATGAAGAAAAAGTGCTGAAGGATATGTACTTGTCGCTATAAAATATTGTTGATACACATTATGTATTATTGTATCAATACCTGATAAACTTGTAACTTTATAAACTTGTAACCATATATGCGTTATCAGCCACTTAATTCCAAATTTTATATTGAGAACCGCAAGAAAGTTGTCGGTGAAATCGAACTCAACTCATTGGTCATCCTGACCTCCAACAGCGAATTCCCGCGTTGCGGCGACACCACGATGCCGTTCCGTCAGAACTCCGAAATGCTCTACCTCTCCGGCATCGACCAGGAGGAGACCTACCTCACCCTCGCCCCGTGGCACCCCGTACCCGAGTACCGCGAAATCCTCTTCATCAAGAATCCCAGCCCCGAAATGGTGGTCTGGTTCGGACACCGCCTCAGCAAGGAACAGGCTTCGCAACTTTCCGGCATCAAAACGGTGATGTTCGCCGATGATTTTCAGGATACGCTCCAGAACCTGATGTGCTATGCGCAGAATGTCTATCTGCACCTGCCCGAAAACCCGCGGCTGCGTTGGGAGCCCATCACCCGCGAGCACCGTTTCGCCAAGCAGCTGATGGAGGAGTACCCACTCCACACCTACCGCCGGCTCGCCCCCATTCTCTATCCGATGCGGGCGTTGAAAGCACCGGAGGAGCTGGCCGCCCTACGCCGCGCCTGCGACATCACCACCAAAGCTTTCGGACGTGCCATCAAGGCGGTGAAACCCGGCAAGTACGAATACGAGATTGAGGCGGAACTGGCCTACGAGATGCTCCGAAACGGCGCCACCGGCCATTCGTTCGCCCCCATCGTGGCCGCCGGCCCCGACACCTGCATCCTGCACTACATCAAGAACGACAAGGTGATGAAGGACGGCGACCTCCTGCTGATGGACTTCGGCGCCGAATACGCCAACTACGCCGGCGACGCCACCCGCACCATCCCCGTCAACGGCCGCTACACGCCCCGCCAGAAGGAGATCTACAGCAGCGTCCTCGCCATCTTCAAAGAGACTATCCCGCTCTTCAAACCCGGAATGAACATCCATAAAATCAACGACTTCGTCTTCCGCCGTATGGAGGAGGAACTGGTGAAACTCGGCCTGCTCAAAGAGGCCGACATCAAGGCTCAGGACCCCGCAAAACCGCTGTTCAAAAAGTACTATATGCATAACACCTCCCACTTCATCGGGCTCGACGTGCATGATGTGGGCCAGCGCGACTGGACTTTCCAGCCCGGTATGGTGCTCAGCTGCGAGCCGGGCATCTATGTGGCAGAGGAAGGCATCGGCGTGCGTATCGAAACAGACGTGGTGGTGGCCGACAACCCCATCAACCTGATGCCGGATATGCCCGTGGAAGTTGAAGAGATTGAAGCACTTATGAATTAAAGAATGGAAAAAGTCATCACCCTTGAACCCGTTACTGCCGTCGGTGTTTACGGCAAAAACAATAAAAATCTTGACCTCCTTCGCAACATCTACCCCAAACTGAAACTCACCGCCCGCGGCGATGAGCTGAAAGTGATGGGACCGGACGAAGAGGTCGCCCTCTTTGAAACCCGTTTCAACCTGTTAGTCGCTTATTATGAGCATTTTGAAAGACTGACCGAGACGGACATCCTGAATATCACCGCCAGCGAGGACGAGCATTTCTATCTTCTGGACAATGACAAGATGAACGGAGATGTGATTCTGCACGGCCGTGAGGGCAAGGTCATCAAGGCCATCACGCCCAACCAGAAGCTGTTAGTCAAAAGTCTGGCCGACAACGATATGGTGTTCGCCATCGGGCCGGCGGGTACGGGCAAGACCTACACATCGGTGGCGCTGGCGGTGCGTGCCTTGAAAAACAAGCAGGTGAAGCGGATCATCCTCACCCGCCCCGCCGTGGAGGCCGGTGAGAACCTCGGCTTCCTCCCCGGCGACCTCCGCGACAAGCTC
>JAGCXN010000021.1 GCA_017961265.1 Bacteroidales bacterium
TCTTCGGAAGCTCTGCTACGATTCGCCGCTGAAGGGGTACAAGTACCGGTTTGTCCACTACGAATCACCCGATCGGCGCGGTGTGGATGTGGCTCTGCTGTACCGTTCCGAGCGGGTGCGGATTCTGCGGAGCGAGGCCGTACCCGTCGTCTTCCCGTTCGATACAGCGGCCCGCAACCGCGACATCCTCTATGCGGTGGCACGCTTTCCCAACGGCGACTCGCTGCATCTGTTCGTCAACCACTGGACCTCACGGTACGGCGGCTATGCCCCCACCATCCCCAAACGCAACTACTACGCCTCGGTGGTGCGGGCACGCGCAGACTCGATCCTACGCGTGGAACCGAGCGCCAACATCCTGATTACCGGCGACTTTAACGACTATCTCACCGACGAGAGCATCCGTGAGGTGTTGCGTGCGGGGGACATCGACAACCCCGAACACCGAGACCGCACCTTGTTCGACCTGATGTACCGTTTTCTGCGGATGCAAAACGTGGGCACGCACAAGCACGAAGATTTCTGGGGCTGCCTTGACCAGATCATCGTCTCCACTGCCCTGCTGGACACGACGCGGCCGCTCCACATCATCGGACGGGAGGCGCACATCTTCAAGGCCGACTTTATGGTGGAGCCAGACGAAAAATACGACGGCTACAAGGTTTACCGCACCTACTCGGGGCCGCGCTACATCGGCGGCTATGCCGACCATCTGCCGGTTTACGTGCGGATAGCGGCACCCTAAACGGATTTCATTTCCATCGGTGATTTGATTTTGTAACTAAGTCGTTTTATTCTCTTTTCCGCGGCATCACCTGCGGTGTTCTTCCGCACCTGACGCCCGTGCCGCGGGCGCCTTCGACAAGCTCAGGCACCCGCGGTGGTTTCGACAGGCTCGACCACCGCTTATTGAAATATCACCTCTTCGAGGTGAGGCATGCCAACCATCATTTTCTAAAATACGGCGCGATGCCGAAGTCGCACGCTTAGTTCCTTAACTTCTTAACTCCTTAACTTTCAGTTTTCAGTTTTCAGTTTTCAATTCTCATTTTATTCTGACTACAGCCTCACCTCCTCCGGCACGAACTGCTGCCAGTCGCCGCGGTGACGGAAGACGTCCCGCACGATGGATGAGGAGATGTGGGCATACTCGGGCGGCGTAGTGAAAAACATCGTCTCCACCTCCGGACAAAGGTTGCGGTTCGCCTGGGCAATGTCATTTTCGTACTGGAAATCTTGCGGGTTGCGGATGCCCCGAAGAATATAGCTTGCCCCTAACTGCCGGCACAGGTCGATAGTAAGACACTGGTAATCGACCACTTGCACCTTCGGCTCATCCTTGAAGCACTGGCGGATCCACTCCTTGCGGTCTTCCAATGGGAAAAAGCCCGTCTTGTCGGCATTCACACCGATGGCGACATATAAGGTATCGAATAAGGGAAGGGCGGCCCACACCAGAGCAACATGCCCTTTTGTGATGGGGTCGAAAGAGCCGGGGAAAACTGCTTTCATACGATAACTTTTTGATAATAAAATCGCTACTAGCGATTGACCACTTTCTCGTAGATTTTCTTGAGACGGGCGGCGACATCCTCCCATTTGAGGTTGTTGGCCTCTTCCAAACCCTTCTCGGAGAAGACTTTCGCCAACGCCGGATAGTGCAGAATGCCGTAGATGGCATCGGCCATCGCGTCAATGTCCCAGAAATCGACCTTGATGGCGTACTGCAGAACTTCCGACACGCCCGACTGCTTGGAGATGATTACGGGCACGCCCGATTGCATCGCCTCCAACGGTGATATTCCGAAAGGCTCTGATATAGACGGCATCACATACACATCGCTCATCCCGAACATCTTGTCGATGTCCTTGCCCCGCAAGAAACCGGTGAAGTGGAAACGGTCGGCGATGCCGAGTTCCGCCACACGGTTGATGACACGCGGCATCATATCGCCGTCGCCAGCCAGCACGAAACGGACGTTTTCGTCCTTCTCCAGCACCCGTTTGGCGACCTCCACAAAATATTCCGGACCTTTCTGGAAAGTGACGCGTCCCAGGAAGGTGACGATTTTCTCACCGAGGGGCCGGTCGCCACCGGGATGACGCTGTGCCGGCTCCACAGCATTGTGCAGCGTAAACACCTTGTCAGCGGGGATTCCATACTTCTCAATGACGATGGCGCGGGTGAGGTTACTGACGGCACAGACCGCGTCGGCGGCCATCATGCCCTCACGCTCCAGATTATAGACGATGTCGTTACGGTTCTTTTCTCCTGAACGGTCGTACTCCGTGGCGTGGATATGCACTACTAACGGCTTTCCCGACACTTCACGGGCGGCGATGCCCGCACGGTACGTCAGCCAGTCGTGGGCATGGATGACATCAAAGGTTTCGGATTTTGCAATTTCTTCAGCCACCATCGCATACTTCTCCACCTCCTGCATCAGATTGGCTCCGTACCCCCCTTGGAACTGGTAGCGGCGTTTGCCCTCCTCCTCTTCCACACTGAAGACACCACTTTCCAATTGGTTCACAATGTTATAATAATCATCCATGCCGATATACGGCACAAGTCTGGAATTCACTTCAATATACGAAACCTCATTGGCGAACTGAAAGAAGCGGGAACGGCGGGGTTCAAAGGCAAAATCTGAAGCATTCACGATGCGAATCTTGCTCTGGTCCTCATCCCCGTATGCTTTCGGCACGACAAGCGCCACCTCAACATCATTATAGGCAAGGCCTCTGGTCAGACCGTAACAGGCCGTACCCAAACCGCCTGAAATATGGGGAGGAAACTCCCAGCCGAACATCAAAACTTTCATATCCAATTATTTTTCTTCTTCGTTTTTACTTTCTGATGCATTCAAAATAACAGGAAGCGGAATCACCTCCAGATCCACATCTTGCGATTGAATGTACGCATCAATATATTGCAGGCAGTGCAAGTCGGCACAAGTGACGAACTCTGCGCCGGTCTCCAAAATCCGGTCCACAATCTTTTTCAGAAGGAAGTCCGACATTTCGTGGTTATGCATAGCAAAGTCACCGTTGGCAGAACAGCACAAGTTCATCGTCGGGTCTGTGAACAGTTCCAATCCTTTGGTATTACGAAGCAGGATTTCTGCCTCATCTCCCGAACGATAAAGGTTCCTGACCGCACATGACTGGTAGTAGAAAACTTTTTCAGGAAATGAATTTCCCAAATCAGTCACCTGTTTTTCATTCACAATATAGTCACACAACTCATATGTTTTCTGCGTAACGTGCTTGACTGATTTCGGGAAAGCCTGTGTATCAATCAATTTTGCATAATAATTTCGAATAAAGCCAGCACAGGCCGCCGACGGCACGACGATATTGCTTTCATTATCGAAAAAGGTGGTGAGTTGGTAGGCCAGACGGCTGGCGGTATCACGGTCGCCACGCAGGAAGAACTGTCGCCCGCAACACGTCTGTCCTTCATTATAATAACATTCATCCCCTAGCTTCTCCAAAATGGAGATGGTAGCCTTGGCTGCTGAAGGAACAAACAAATCCATACAGCAGGGAATGAACACATTGACCATATTTTTCATATTTGACATTTTCGTAAACAATTAATCTTCAGGAGAGAACATCGGATCCCACGGCGGAAGCATCGTCGCCTTCTTGTCAAACATCTTGAGGTATTTCTCCGGAATGTACTTCTCTTCGACCACAACACGGAACATATATTCGTTAAACCACTCGTCGGTCATAATCAGGAAGCCCTTGTAGCCGTAGGAGCTGCCCCAGCTGTTCTCCACCATCCATTTCTTGGGGTGGTCGTTTTCATCGAGGTCAACGGCGCAGAGGGTCATGGCGTGCGACGAGCCGCTGGCGAATGTACTGACACGTTGTTTCTTATCCATCTTGAAATCAATCCCAAAGAGGGAGCCGTAATCATAGTTGTGGATATCGAGATAACCCTTTTCGCGGTCAAGGAACTTGCCGACATCGCAGGAGAAGTACATCATGGTACTGTCCTTGATGGAGGCAATGGCGAGCGGCGCAATTTCGTCCATCGGAAGGTTGAGATACTTCCAGTTGTCGCCGTCATAGACGTGCCGGTCGTATTCGATTTCAAACACCTGATAGTACGGGCGGGTCGGGTCGTTCATGATCATGTAGTACTTGGAGAAGTCCTCGTTGGCATATTTCTCACGGAAGGACTGCGGGGTATATTTGGCGGTCTCAACAGGCTTTCCGTTCTTGTCGTGGCGGGTCCATGTAAATTCTGTCGGAGGCTCGCCGAAGTTGAGGGCGAGGATACGATAGACCACCTGCAGCATCTCCACCTTGCGGTTCTGGAGCTGGGCTGTGGTGGCTTTCTTGGCGGCCATCTCGCGGAGTTCGAGGCCATATTCGCGGAGTTTGAGGCTCAGGATACTGGCCATCGTGGAGGTCTTATTGCTGCTGTTGGTCTCGCGCATGGCCTCAGCCGGCACGATTCCGTACTTGTCCACAAGGTTGGCCACGCCGGTGAACTGGCCGCCGTCACCGATCGGGTTCTTGAAGAGCCATTCCACAGTCTTGTCGTCCATCGGCTTGTCCTTGGTGTCAATGATGGCCTGCAGGAAGAGGTTGGACTTCTCGAGCTGATCCCAGAAGAAGGTATAAATCTGTGAGAACTGGAAATCGGCGGGGAGGTCGTACTTGGCGATGGCCTTGGCACGGAGGACATTCATGCCGGTGAACATCCAGCAGCGACCCGACGACTTCTGGTCCGTAACGGCTTGCGACGGCACGCGGTGCGAGAAGTAGGTGTCGAAAGCACCAGCGTTGTCGTGGTTGACCGCGATCTTGTTGATGTCGTTGTTGACGATGGCATTCTGGAGCGCCTTGTTTTCAGGGGAACTCTTATAGGATTCCTGAATTTTTTTCAACACGTCAGGAGTCAGTCCCGATTCCTGAGAGTAAGCGGAAAGAGGAACAATCATACTGATAATCAGTATAATTGCAAACTTGATACACTTCATAGAATTTACTTTAAAAACAGCCGCAAAGATATAAAAAATATCGGAACAAAAGTCGTATTTTTGCCGCTCGTTTTATGTGAATAACCAAACTCGGAATATGTACAATTTCGCACTCATCGGGGCAGCCGGATATATCGCCCCGCGGCACATGCAGGCCATCAAAGAGACCGGCAACAACCTCGTCGCCATCCTTGACAAGTCAGACAGCGTCGGCATCATCGACCGCTATTTTCCCAATGCGGCTCTTTTCCTCGAAACGGAGCGTTTCGACCGCCATATCTACCGTCTTTCCAAGAAGGGTGAAGGCCAGCAGGTGGACTACATCTCCATCTGTTCGCCCAACTATCTCCACGACGCGCACATCCGCCTCGCCCTCCGCAACAACGCCCACGCCATCTGCGAAAAACCGTTGGTGCTGAACACATGGAATCTCGACGGCCTCGAGGATATGGAGAAGGATACGGGCAAGAAGATCTTCCACATCCTGCAGCTCCGTCTCCACCCCTCCGTCCAGAAACTTAAAGAAAAAATCGACGCCGACAAGTCCGGAAAAGTCTATGACATTGACCTGACCTACATCACGGGACGCGGCAAATGGTACTTCTACTCATGGAAGGCCGATATGGCAAAGTCGGGCGGCATCACCACCAACATCGGGGTTCACTTCTTCGATATGCTGACCTACATTTTCGGGCAGGTGAAGGAGAACATCGTTCACTACAAGTCCGACGCCACGGCGGCGGGATTCCTGCAGCTGGAGCGCGCCCGCGTCCGCTGGTTCCTGAGCCTCGACGTGCGCCACGTGCCCGCCGACCTCCGCGCCCAAGGCAAGACCACCTACCGCTCCATCCTCATCGACGACGAGACCTTCGAGTTCAGTGACGGCTTCACCGACCTGCACACCCGCGCCTATGAGAAAATCCTCGCCGGCGACGGCTTCACCCTCAAGGACGCCCGCAACTACGTCAGCATCTGCCAGTCCATCCGCAACACCGACGCCGTCGGCCTCATCGGCGACTATCACCCCTATCTGAACAATATAGACAAATAAACCTCTCTGACATAAAGTTTTATGAAGAAAATAATCGTCACAGGTGGAAATGGCTACATCGGTTCCCACACCCTCATCCAACTAATACGCAGCGGCGAATTTGCCGTCGCCTCCGTCGATAACCTCAGCCGCTCCGCCCGCGGCACAATGGACCGCATCGAAAAAATCACGGGACAAAAAGTGGTCAATTACGAAGTCGATATTTGCGACAAAGAGGCCTTCTTTTCCGTCATTGAGAAAGAAGGTCCTGTGGACGGCATCATTCATTTCGCCGCCTACAAGTGCGTGCCCGAGTCAGTGGACAAGCCGGTGATGTATTACCGCAACAACCTCAACTCGCTTCTTAACGTGTTGGAAGCCTGCGAGAAGTACCACGTTCCGAACCTGATTTTCTCCTCCTCCTGCTCGATTTATGGCGAAGTGGAAAAACTGCCCGTGACGGAGGCCACCCCGATGGGCATCGCGGCCTGCCCTTACGCCCACACCAAACAGATCGGCGAAGGGATGATTGAGGCGTTCACGAAAAAAAACACGGATTTCCACGCCATCCTACTCCGCTACTTCAACCCCGTCGGCGCAGACATGACCGGTCTGAACGGCGAGCTATCGCCCGACACACCCAACAACCTGATGCCCATTATCATGGAGACAGGCATAGGCACCCGCCCCGAAATGACGGTCTATGGCACCGACTACGACACCCGCGACGGATCCTGCATCCGCGACTACATCCACGTCACCGACATCGCCGATGCGCACGTCAAGGCCCTGCAGTTCCTGCTGCGCGGCGAAAGTCCGTCCAACTGCGAAATCTTCAACCTCGGCAGCGGCAACGGTATTTCCGTTCTGGAAATGCTCAACGCTTTCGAAAAAATCACCGGACAAAAGCTGAACTACAAGCTCGGCGGACGCCGTCAGGGCGACATCCCCGCCATTTACAGCAACAGCGAAAAGGCACACCGCCTGCTCCACTGGGAATGCCAATACAACGTGGAAGACATGATCAAATCCGCGTGGGCATGGGAACACAACCGCATGAAATAGTCCGGAATAATTCACTGGTTCATGGTACAAATCGGAAAAATCACTTTAGGTGAAGGACTGCCCATTGTGGTGCAGTCGATGACCAACACGTTCACTTCAGACGTGGAGGCGAGTATAGCGCAAGTGAAACGAATGGTAGAAGCGGGTTGCCAAATGGTCCGTCTGACGGTTCCATCAATGAAGGAGGTGGAATCGTTGCGCGAGATCAAGCGCCGGCTCCGGACGGAAGGCATTGACACACCGCTCATTGCCGATGTCCATTTTCTGCCTGAGGTGGCAAAAGCATGTGCCAGCTTTGTGGAGAAAGTACGGGTGAACCCCGGAAACTTCACCGACAAACGCAGCTTCCGACAATTAGACCTCACCGACAGCGAATATGCCGCAGCGGTGGAGGCGATGGCACTGCGTGCCAAACCGCTGTTCGACATCTGCAAGGAACATGGGACAGCCCTCCGTATCGGTATCAACCACGGCTCACTCAGCGACCGCATCGTAAGCCGTTACGGAAACACGCCGTTCGCCATGGCACAGTCAGCCATGGAGTGGGTGGAGATCTGCGACCGCTACGGATTCCACAACGTAGTTTTCTCAATGAAATCGAGCAATGTGAACGTGATGACCGAAGCGACGATGCTGCTACTGAAGCAGATGCGCGAAGCGGGCGCCGTCCATCCACTGCACCTCGGTGTCACCGAGGCTGGCGCGGGCGACGAAGGCCGCGTGAAGTCGGCGGCGGGCATAGGGGCGCTGCTACTCAACGGTATCGGCAGCACCATCCGCGTGTCGCTCACCGAACCGCCTGAAAACGAAGTCCCCTTCGCCAAATTGCTGACCCGCCTCAACGAGACGAAAGCCGACATCACCACCGAACGGCACGACAACTGCCTGACCATCACCTACAACATCGGTGACCGTCAGCAATGGATGGCCGTTACTGCCGCCCATGCTGGCTACGAACATTTCCGTAATCCTCTGAAAGATATCAAACTACGCAACCGTTTCTTCACAGAATCGGAATGTCAGCACCTTGCCGACCTCATCCTGCAAGCCTGCCGTATCAAGATGACCCACACAGAAATCATCTCCTGTCCCTCGTGCGGACGCACCCAGTACGATATCCAAAGTGCCTTGGCCAAAGTAAAAGCCCGCTTCGGGAACTATCCGAACCTGAAAATTGGCGTGATGGGCTGCATCGTCAACGGGCCTGGCGAAATGGCCGATGCCGACTACGGAATCGTCGGTGCCTCACACGGAAAAGTGGCCGTCTATCGACAAAAAGAACGCCTCACCCAACCGATGGAGGTGAATGAGGCGCTTGACTATCTGGAAAAGATCATCCGTTAACTACCAGTCAACCAAACAAGCATCAAGGTCGCGGGCAATAGCAGCGGTATCCATTTTCTGTCCGATGAAGACCAGTTTCTGCATACGGTCACCGTACTCATCGTCCCAGTCTGCACGGAAGGTGGCATCGCGTTCCATCAACAACTGAAGTTCATCGGGCGGCAATGTAGCGAACCACAAGCCAATGTCTTTTAACGAAACCTGCTTTCCCGCCTGCTCGAACATATAGCAACTATCCATTTCATTACGGAAGTAACAGATTCCCTTGATACGGATCACATTCTTCGGGATTTTGCGGGCAACAAAGTCATCGAAATCACTGAGACGGAAGGGCTTGCGACGATAATAGACGTATGTGCCGATGCCATACTCCTCCACCTCTCCCCCTTCGTGGTCATGATGGTGGTGATGGTGGTGTCCATGCTCCTCCTCATGATGGTGAAGGTCTTCATCCTCCTCTTCATGATGGTGATGATGCTCGTGATGTTCGTGTTCGTCATCGTCATCATCCTCGTGATGGTGGTGATGTTCTTCCTCCTCGGGATGGTGGTGATGTTCTTCCTCCTCGTGCTCGTCTTCCTCCTCACGATGGGCTTCCACTTCCTGAATCCACGTAGCGGAGGCGGCCACCTTGTCAAAATCGAACATCTTGGTATTCAATATCTTGTCAAAATCCACATCACCATAATCGCATTCGATGATTTGGGCGACGGGCTGCAAGGCGTGAATAATTTCCTTCACGCGACCCAATTCTGCCGGCGTAACCTCGGAGGCCTTGTTAAGGAGGACGATATTACAGAATTCAATCTGCTGGATGACAAGGTTTTCGATATCATCTTCTTCAATATTTTTACGAAGAAGGTCGTTGCCGCAACCAAACTCGCTCTGCATACGGAGTGCATCCACCACAGTGACGATACAGTCAAGGACGGGAATGCCGTGCTTGGTAAAATCGGCGCCCATTTGCGGGATGGAGCAGAGGGTCTGTGCAATCGGCGCGGGTTCGCAGATGCCGCTGGCCTCGATGACAATATAGTCAAAACGCTGTTGTGCAAGGATTTCCTGCAGCTGCTGCACAAGGTTCATCTTTAGGGTGCAGCAGATACAGCCGTTTTGAAGAGCCACGAGGCTGTCGTCTTCCTGATTGACGATGCCGCCCTTCTGTATCAGGTCGGCATCAATATTGACTTCACCGATGTCATTGACAATCACGGCGAACTTGATGCCACGGCGGTTGGTTAGGATTCGGTTTAGGAGAGTGGTTTTGCCGCTGCCGAGATAGCCGGTAAGCAGCAGGACGGGAGTTTCTTGTTTCATTATTTGTTCGTGCCAATCATTTTCAAATAGTTAACCTCCTCTTGGGTGAGGAAGCGCCAGCTGCCGCGCGGAAGGTCTTTTTTGGTAAGGCCGGCGAAGACCACGCGATCAAGTTTTACCACATCATAACCGAGGGATTCGAAGATACGGCGTACAATGCGGTTTCGCCCGGAGTGGATTGTAACCCCGATTTCATCTTTATGGTCACCCACGTATGCGATTTCATCAACCTCCATCTGCCCGTCATCCAGTTCAATGCCATCGGCAATTTGCTGGAAGTCGGCATGGGTCAGGTTCTTATTCAGGGTGACGTGGTAAATTTTGCGCACACCACTGCGGGGATGTGTAAGTTTCTTGGTCATCTCTCCATCGTTGGTGAACAGCAGCAGTCCCGTGGTGTCACGGTCGAGCCGTCCGACGGGGTAGATACGTTCCTTGCAGGCCCCTTTCACTAACTGCATCACATGCTTGCGGTCGAACTCATCGTCCATGGTGGTGATATAGTCCTTCGGTTTGTTAAGCAGGAGATAGACGGGACGTTCGCGTTGGAGAAGAGTGTCACCGAAACGCACCTCGTCGGTCGGCATCACCTTGAAACCAAGCTCGGTAACGACTTTTCCATTAACGGAGATGGCACCGGCTTCGATGAGGGTGTCGGCTTCACGGCGGGAACAGACACCGGCATTGGCGATGTACTTGTTAAGACGGATAGGCAGGCTTTGCTGGTCTTGTTCGAGCGAGCGAACCTTCACCTTTTCGGGTGACGGGCGGCCTTCGCGGCGGCGTTTGGCCACGATTTCACTTAAAATTTCCGATTCGGCAGTCACATCGCGGCGGCGCTTTGCTGGAACCGCATCATGGTCACGGCGCGGGCGGAAATCGCCGTCCCGGTCGGGGCGGGTCTTTGAGAACGAGCGTTTGGGCGTGTCACCGCCTCTGTCACGGTCGAAAGAGCGGCGCTTGTCCCCATCAAAGGAGCGTTTCTTGTCGCTGTCAAAGGAGCGGCGTCCGCCGGTGCGTCTGGGGCGTTCATCTCCCTCCTCGTCGTCGTGCGGACGGGATCTGTAACTCTTTTTCGGAGAGGAAGCGCGTCCGAAGCCGCGTTCTTCACTCGGTTTATCTTTATGGAAAGTCCTCTTATTCTGGAATTTATCACTATTATACATACTCTGAAAATTTTGCGGCAAAGATACACGATTTTCGCTATCTGTCAGCGTAAATCCTTGAAAAATAAATCATAAAAGGCGGCCCTGTTAAAACCAAAGCCGCCTATAACATATGGAGCAAGAAAACTAAATCATCATGTTCGGCATATCGTCCTCGCCGAGCTCCTCCCCACGAGTTCCGACACTGCGCTGCAATGAAGCCACCAACGAACCAATCATCTTGGTGAGCTCCATCAGCTGGGAACGCGAAAATTCTTTGTCCATTTCATTCATAACCTCTTCTTTAGAAGCGATTTCCGTATATACAACACACTCCCTGACCGCACTTTTGGCCATCTTAAGATAATAGACAAATTGCGCCTTGTTGCGAGCGGAACCCTCCGCAATGTTCAAGGCGATGGCTTGCGCGGATTTAACGAAAGACTCCGCAATCGTATAACGGTAACTTTCTGGCATTGCATTAGTTGCAGAGTGCACCCAATGAATATAATCAAGGGCTTTGGCATAGATTCTCAAGTCTTCAAACCTGAAAAAACTAACAGTGTTCTCTTGTTCAGTCATGTTAAAATGTTTTGTATTAGTAAAAAAGCGCGGCAAAATTATACAAATTTTCCAAAAACACTCTTTTGTTTCTAAAAAAACATATCAAATTTAACTGAAAAAAATCGTGTTTTCAGGGGAAAATCGGCATGTGCCGCCACATTTTCACATTACAAATGGGCAATGTCAACCCAATGGATGACGAAACCGGAACGCTCCATTTTCCGGAACCACGTCATCTGCCGCTTGGAGAACTGGTGGATGGCCGTATTCAGCTTCACAAACATCTCCTCCTTGGATATTTGCCCCAAGATAAACATTGTAACAAATTTGTATTCAAGTCCATAACGAAGAAGCTGGTTTACATTGGCCCCTTGATTGATCAACGACTCCACCTCCTCTATCATGCCATTGTCCAGACGTTCCTTCAAACGTCGGGTGATGCGGGAACGAATGAGGTCGCGGTCGCCGCAAAGCCCGATGATAACAGACGGAATTTCCCTTGTAACATCTTTCCATTCAGGATGTTGCTGGTAGTAATACTCGATTTCGACGGCCTTGATGAGCCGCGGACGCTCGCAAGTGTCGGTATGATTGTGCAACGCCCGAAACGACTTGAGGATTTCGGTCAGCTCCTCGTCGGTTTTGGCCGACAGTTCGGCATAGAGCTGCGGGTCACGGGTGACGGGCGCGAGACGGTAGCCGCCGAGCAACGCCTCGATGTACATGCCGCTGCCCCCGCACAGCACGATTTCGCGGCCGCGGGCGCGGATCTCGTCCATCGCCACGTAGGCCGCCTGCTGATACTGCGCCACATTGTACTCCATACCCGGCTCAGCGATGTCAATCAGGTGGTACGGAATCTCCTGTCCGTCTATCACATAATCCTCCAGGTCCTTACCCGTCCCGATGTCCATGCCCCGATACACCTGCCGTGAGTCGGCGCTGATGATCTCGCCACCGAAGTCACGGGCGATACGGACGGCCAGACGGGTTTTTCCCGTCGCTGTCGGCCCCAGCACGGTGATGATCTCCTCATCCCGCTTCGACCGGACCAGCCGGCAAATATCGTCGTAACCTTTCAGCACTTCGGACATAAGATTCTTTTTATCAATCTATTAATAATGAAAATTACTGCCGCCGACGAACTCCCTAATAATGGAAACGCCAGGGATGTTCTTTTCGAGGATGGGTTCGAAATAGGAGAGGAACTTCAGCAGACGGCACGCTTCGGCATATTCCGGAACCGTCTCGGGCACCTCGTTCAACACGGGCACAGCGTAGGGTTTGAGAATGCCCAACTCGTAAATAAGGGCGGTATTGATCATGTCATCGGCGTTTTCCTGATAGGGGAAAATGTTACGGACTTCGCCGTTACGCACGCTCTGCCAGCGTTTTAGCGTTTCCAGAGCGGAATAGCCGCGGTACTTGTGGTCGCGTACGATGCGACGGATCAGGCGGTTATCGCTGGTGGGTATCGGGTTCTGCGAGTCGATGGATATCGAGGTAAGCGCCGATACATATATTTTATATTTGGCTTCGTCGGGGATGGAGGCGGTGAGACGCGGGTTCAGGCAGTGGATGCCCTCCACCACCAGAATGGAGTTTTCCTCCATCTTTATGGTTTTGCCCTCCCATTTCTTGCTTCCCGACGGGAAATCAAACGTGGGCAGCGGCATCTCCTTTCCTTCCGCAAGACCCAGCAATGTCCTGTTAAACAATTCCAAATCAATGGCTTCGAGAGCCTCGAAGTCAAATTCTCCGTTCTTGTCGCGGGGAGTTTCGTCCCTTTCTACGAAGAAGTCGTCCACCGAAATCTGCACCGGCTTGTAGCCCAGCAGTTCCAATTGGACTGAAAGTCGCTTGCAGGAGGTCGTCTTCCCCGAGGAAGACGGACCGCAGATCAGCACCATTTTCACCCCTTTGCGGGCGGCGATATTATCGGCAATTCTTGCGAAATTGCGTTCCAGATTGGCCTCCGTCAGATGGATAAGTTCAGCGATACTTCCGTCCAACACCTTGTCGTTCAAGTCCATGACATACGGTACACCGAAGCGGCTGGCCCAGTCCTTGTACTCTTTATACACGGAAAACAACTTGGGCAGCATGCGTGTGGCGTTAATCTTTTCGGGATGGGCGCGCGACGGAGCCTTCAGCAAAAGCCCGCTTTCATATTTCTCTAATTTGAAAGAGGTCAAGTAGCCCGTAGAAGGCAGCAGAAAACCATAATAGTAGTTGATGCAATCGTCCAATCGATAGATGCTGGTGTAGATACGGCTGCGATGGCGGAACATCTTCTCCTTTTCGTCCATGCCATAGCTTCGGTACTCCTCAAGTGCCTCTTTGGTAGGAAGTTCTTCGCGTCTGAAGGGCAGATTTTTTCTCACCAATTCCATCATACGCGATTCCAGAGTGCGGGCCACCTCTTCCGTCACTCCGCCCCCCAGTCCGTCCAAGGCGCAGTATTTGCCGCTGGAGATGGAGTGTAGGATACGCAGTTTCACTCCTGGAAGCATATCCTTAACCGCCTTGAACAACAGAAAATAGAGCGAACGGCAGTACATCGCACTCCCATAAAGAGAAGTAATATCGAAAAAGTTGATTTGCGACGGCTTGTGAATCCGGTAGGTCAGGTCGCGCACCTTGTTGTTGACCAACGCGCCCAGAATCGGGTTCGGCAGTTTCACATTCTCCGCCTTGGCGATTTCCATCAGCGAAGTCCCAAAGGGATAATCTTTCTGTGTTTTGGTATTAAGGCTAGTAATGGTTATCATTTTTCAAGTTAAAAGTTTAGAGTTTCTAATATTTTGTTTCAAGTTAAGGAGTTAAAATGTGAAGATGCAAAGATTTTTTAGGTAGAGCCGTCATAATATGGCGGCTGATCGGTGGGTTTGTAGAAGGTGATAGGTAATAGGGAATCGGTGATAGGTGATAGGTAATAGGTAATAGGTAATAGGTGATAGGTAATAGGTAATAGGTAATCGTATAATCGCATCCTCTATAATTTTCAATTTTCAGTTTTCAATTTTCAGTTTTCAGTTTTCAATTTTCAGTTTCCCCCGGAGGAATTGGCCTGTGTGTGATTCCGCTACGGAGGCGACCTCTTCGGGGGTGCCGGCACAGACGAGTCCGCCGCCCGCGTCGCCGCCGTCGGGACCAAGGTCAATCACCCAGTCGGCGCACTTGATGAGTTCGGGGTTGTGCTCAATCACCACGATGGAGTTCCCTTTTTCTATCAGACGATTGAAAGCCTGGTACAGCTTGTTGATGTCGTGGAAGTGAAGGCCCGTCGTCGGTTCGTCAAAGATGAAGAGCACATTCTGCTTGCTGTCCCCTTGCGAGAGGAAGAAGGCCAGCTTCACACGCTGCGACTCACCGCCGGAGAGCGTATGCGACGGCTGCCCCATCTTGAGGTAGCCCAGCCCGACATCCTGCAAGTAGCGCAGGCGCGTGGCTGCATTGATGGCGGGACGGGGCGGATCCTGAAGCCCGTCAAGGAACTCAATGGCTTGATTGATCGTCATATTCAAGACATCACTGATGTCCTTGCCACCCACCTTCACCTCCAGAATCTCGTCCTTGAAATGCTTGCCGTGACATTCGGTGCACTCCAGGTCCACATCGGCCATGAACTGCATGCTGACGTGGATGACGCCTTCGCCTTCGCACTCCTCGCAGCGTCCGCCGGGAGTATTGAACGAAAAGAAGGAGGCCTTGTAGCCGCGCTGCTTCGACAGCGGCTGCGAGGCGAACAGGTCGCGGATGTCGTCGTAAGCCTTGATATAGATGGCCGGATTGGACCGCGACGACTTCCCTATCGGGTTTTGATCGACGATGATGACCTCCGAAATTCTGTTGAGGTCAGCATCTATACGGGTATGACGTCCCACGCGGTCACTCCCCTCCCCGAGCATTTTCTGTAAACCCGGATAGAGGATGTCCTTGATGAGCGTGCTCTTTCCCGAGCCGCTTACGCCCGTGACGAGCGTAAGCACCTGCAACGGAATTTTCACGTTGATATTCTTGAGGTTATGTTCCTTCGCCCCGACGATTTCCACATAATTCCGCCACTTCCGTCGCAAGGTAGGCACCGGCAGACAGCGGCTGTCGGGCGCGTCGGGGTTCTCCATCCCGCGGATGTAGGCCGCCGTCAGGTCCTCCTTCTGCTCCATCAGCTGCGGGAACGTGCCGTGGAAGACGATTTCGCCGCCCAACCGTCCGGCGCGGGGACCGATGTCGATGATATAGTCAGCGGCACGGATGATCTCTTCGTCGTGCTCCACCACCACAACCGTGTTGCCGAGGTCTCGGAGCTGCTTCAGCACCCCGATCAGCTGCTTGGTGTCACGGGGGTGGAGTCCGATGCTCGGCTCATCCAGCACGTACAAGGAGCCGACGAGGCTGCTGCCGAGCGACGCAGCTAGGTTGATACGCTGCGACTCACCGCCCGACAAAGTCCGCGACGAGCGGTTCAGCGTCAGATAACCCAGCCCCACCTCCATCAGGAAGGTGAGCCGGTTGACCAGTTCCACCAGAATGTGCTTGGCGATTTTCTCTTCGTTCGCGCTATCGAAAGTGAAATTCTTGAAAAATTCGTAAAGCTCCGAAATCGGCATAGCCACCAGTTCCGTTACAGACTTTCCCTTGACTTTCACGTAGGTGGCCTCCTTGCGCAGACGCAGCCCCCGACATTCGGGACAGGTGGTGCGCCCGCGGTAGCGGCTGTATAGGACACGATACTGAATCTTATACTTCTGGGTATCCACAAAATCGAAAAATTGTTTGATGCCATAGACCTCGTGGTCGGGGTCGCCGTTCCAGAGGAGGTCATACTCTTCGGGGGTGAGGTCCTCCACAGCGCGGTGGAGCGGGAAGTCCAAACGTCCGGCGGCGCGGATGAACAGCTGCTTCCACTCGCTCAACTTCTCGCCGTGCCAGCAGGCCACCGCGTCTTCAAATACAGACCGCGACGGGTCGGGGATCACGAGGTCGGGGTCGATGCCGTCCACGATGCCGGTGCCTCCGCACTCGGGACACGCCCCGTAAGGGCTGTTGAAACTGAACAGGTTGAGCGAAGGCTCCTCGAACTTGATGCCGTCCATTTCCATATTGGCACTGAAGCTTTTCTGCCGGCATTTGTCCTCCGCTTCCGTCTGCACGACGCAGACACCTTTGCCTTCGGTGAAGGCCGTCTCCACGGAGCCGGCGATACGCGCCTGCGAATCCTCCATCGAATTGGCTTTGAAACGGTCCACCAACAGGAACAGCGCGTTCTGTTTCACTTTCTTCTTTCCTTTCGGAAAATCTTCAATATCAATAAGTTCCTTATCGTAAACGAGGCGACTATAACCCTCTTTGGCGAGGATTTCCAGCTGTTCGTCCAGGGTGCGTCCCGCAAGGATGACGACGGGAGCCATCACATAGACTTTCGTGTCGGGGGCAAGGCCTTCGATGTGACGGAGGACATCGGCGACGGTCGCGCGCCGCACCTCCTCGCCGCTGACGGGAGAAAAGGTGCGCCCGATGCGGGCGTACAGCAACTTGATATACTCGTAAATTTCCGTCACCGTGCCAACGGTGGAACGGGGGTTGCGCGAGATGACGCGCTGCGCGATGGCGATGGCGGGCGGGATGTTCTGGATGGACTCCACGTCCGGCTTGGTGATACGCCCCATAAACTGGCGGGCGTACGAGCTGAGGCTCTCCACATAGCGACGTTGGCCCTCCGCATAGAGCGTGTCGAAAGCAAGCGACGACTTGCCGGAACCCGAAAGGCCGGTGATCACCACCAGCTTGTTCTGCGGAATCTCCACATCCACATTCTTCAGGTTGTTGACCTTCGCCCCTTTTATTATTATCTTATTTTCAGTCATATACAAAAAAAGACCTCACAAAAAAATCAAGGTGCGAAGTTACGGAATTTTATAGAAACAAAAAGCATTCCCTCTGCTTCCTTGTTATACATATAGCAAGAAAATCGCGGGCTGCTTATGCAGGTCTATCGGCTGCTTGCGCCACTGTGCGATGGTCTTAGTCTGGATAAACTCCTCCTCCGTGGTGAGGTTAGCGGCGACACACAACCTGAGCATCGGCGAGCAGACCGTCAGTATCGAATTGAAAATATGATTGTTACGATATGGTGTTTCAATAAATATCTGCGTCTGTTTCCGTTTTAAGATGTCGTTTTCCAACTGGTGCAACTTACGCTCACGGTCGGGCTGCTCGGCAGGAAGATAACCGTGGAAAGCAAAATTCTGCCCATTAAAGCCGGAAGCCATCAGCGCAAGAATGATCGAACAAGGTCCGATAAGCGGTACAACTTTGATGCCCAGACGGTGCGCCTCCGACACCACCCGATTCCCAGGATCAGCAATACAGGGCACGCCCGCTTCCGACAAAAGCCCCACATTCTTCCCTTCCAGACAAGGTTTCAAAAACTCATTAACATTCAGATCTTTGAAATGCTTGTCCAAATGAAAGAAGGTCAACTCGTCAATCGGCTTTTGGATACCCAACTGCTTCAAGAAACGACGTTCCGTGCGGACATCCTCCACAATATAATAGTCTATCTCATTAATTATTTGACTATTAAAAGACGGAAAAACATTTTCAAAACTGCTATCGCCTAGCGGCGAGGGAATCAAATATAAAGCGGACATATTGTTACAAATTTAAAAATTCAATATCATTCCGGCAAGTCCTATCAGCAGGCCAAAGACGATGTTGGCGGCTTTCAGCATCAGGAAGCTTTTGCGGGAGTAGGCCAGCAGCGGGAGCGCGCCATGTCCGTCCTGTACAATGGAACTGGCCAGCAGGATGCTGAACGGCAGCACTCCGGCGGCATAGAGATAAATCCAAATGAACTGCGGCTGCGATTCGGGGATGATGCCCAACGCCAGAGCAAGGAACAGCAGCATCCATGTCACCCACCGGTTGTTAGCGATAAACATTTCCAAATCAACAAAATAGTTTACAACCGCCAGAGCAACCAGCACGCCAAACGTCCATAGCAGCACTGACATAAAATGGTGTTTGATAACGTGTTCCCATAAATGTTCCTGCAAGAAATGTTCGGAACAGAACGCCACCACCAACAGGGTAATCAGCGCCAATATCCCGAAAACGAGGTTTTCGCCGTGCAAGTGATGTTCATGATGTTCCTCAATGGCCACATCAGCGTGATGATGATGGTCGTGTTCGCAGCAATGATCGTGACAATCGGCGACAACCACTTCCTTGTTTTCAAGATTATCCATATCCGGCATAGAGCCGTGTTCATGGGAGATGGCTCCCGTGCCGAGAGCGGTGAGGTACAACACCAGTCCGAAAATGAGGATGGCGCGGGAGAAAGACATCTTCTTGATATTCTGCCACGAAAGCTGCGCCTTTCCGTGACCGTGCTCATGCTGGTCGCCCTGATGCACCTCCAGCGTGTGGGGGTCGTCGCTGTAGAAGGGGCGGTTGCGGAAGAGCAAATGCGTCACCACGCCGGCAAAAAGGGCAATCACGAACAGAGAACCCAGCAGCACTGGCGCCGTGCGGGGGCTCATCGCAAACAGCAGGAACGCCGAATCACCGAAGGTGCTGATCATGCCCGCCACCAACGCCCCGAAAGTAAGCAGACGGTGGGTGTATAACGACACGATCGTAAAGCCGCCGATGCAGCCAGGAATCAGCCCCAGCAAGGAGGCGACCAGAACCTGCAGGTACGGCCGCTTCTGCAACTTCGACAGCCAACGTCCGGAGGAACTGACATTCACGAACTCAATCAGCAGCATCATCACCATCACCAGGCAAGTAATGCTAACCGTGCCAGTGATGATGTCCATAAACTGATGCAAAAATGTATGTGTGTGCATTTTCTAACTTCTTTTGATATAACTCTTTTCAAATTCTGTGCGACTGAGCAGCGAACGTCCCAGCGTGACCTCATCCGTGTATTCCAGTTCATCACCGATGCCGATACCACGAGCGATGGTGGTGATAGCAGCGACTTTTCCCTGTATATTTCTGTAAATGTAGAAGTTGGTGGTATCACCATCCACGGTGGCGGGCAGTGCAAGGATGACCTCCCCCACCCCACCGGCCTCCACACGCTGGAAGAGACTGTCGAGGTTCAAGTGCTGTGGCCCGATACCCTCCATCGGGGCAATCACCCCGCCCAACACATGGTAAACGCCATTGTACTGGTTGGTGTTTTCGATAGCCACCACATCCCGGATGTCACGTACCACACAGACAATCTGTTTGTTACGCTTCGGATTGGCACAAATCTCACACAATTCCGTATCCGAAAGGTTATGACATTCACGGCAGTAGCACACCTTGTCCTTCAGGGCGATGATGGCATCCGATAGCAGCTGCACGTCGCCACGCTCCATCTTCAGGATGTGCAACGCCAAACGCAAAGCCGTCCGCTTGCCGATGCCCGGCAGCTTCGATATTTCGACGATCGCGTCGTCCAGTTGTTTTGAAAATCCAATCTCCACGGTGGTTACAAGTTCATAAAGTTTATAAAGTTCATCAAGTTTGTCAAGTTTATAAAGTTCATCAAGTTGTAGAGCCGTCATAGTATGGCGGCTAATCAGTAGTTCCGTAATGAACTTTGGTTAATATATACTTGCTTGGGTTGCGGAATCGCTAACTTTCTTTTTCCAGTTGAAGACGATGCCGAACTGGAAATTCGGATTCGAGAGACGGGTGCGGTTGATGGCGGGAATGATGTTCTCGCAACTGGCGAAAATGGTCACCACTTTCAAATTGAAGCCCAAGCCAATGCCCAAGTTGTCGTAACTGTTTTTCATCAAGGTATAGGCAACACACAGATCCACCCATTCGGTGAAGGACGCGCTGTAAGCCAATGTCAGCGACGGGACCAGTGTCCTGCCCACGCGGGCGGCCTGCACCAGAGCCGAAAAGCGGTGTTTGTCGTTCAGATTATAGTCAAACTGCACCATCAAACGGGTATTCAGTCCCGTGGTGTACCTCTTTATCATGTTGGCTTCCAGGGAGAAATAATTCAGCAAGGAATCCACCACTTCTTCCTGATATGAGCTGTTGGACATGAAATTCTCCAATTCATCTTCATTGAATCCTGCAAACAAGAAACCGCCATCCTGGTAGCGGGCACCATTATCTTTCACTTCACCTGAAAGTTTGTAAGCACTTGATTTCCATGAAATGAATCCGAGATCAAGCACACTTGCAGACAATGTATAGTGATCGTTGAAGCGGTATTGCACGCCAAAGTCCCAGCCCAATCCGAAATTTTTATAGATATTGCCCAGTGCAAATTCATCGGCCAACAGTTCAAAATGCTGCTCTCCGAGGGTGGGGTTAATACGGTAGGGCACGATACAGGAGCTATTCATATCCAGCTGATATTTCAATAAAATGCTGTATGAGGTGGGATCGGTGGCTATCTCTGCGGACATTCTCCTTGTATTGATATTAGCCAATCCTATCAGGAATTTCTGCCGTGCTCCAAAACTCAGATGTTTGTTGAGCCGGTATTGAGCCCCTGCGCTCAGTTCCCGATAGGCGTTGACCTGCAGCTGCATATTGATGTCGGCAGGCTTGTCGGTATAGGCCATATTTCCCAAAAGCACCATTCCAAAAAAATCTTTTGAGGCTGAAAAAGCGGCATTGGCTTTCAGCCGGTAATCAAAAGAGAGGAACAAATTGTTCAAACGGAAACCAAAACCCACAATTTCCGTACTGAAATCGGCCACTAACCAATTGTTACGTTTACTCAAACTATTTACAAATCTCTGACTTGTAAGATGCGTAGGATAACCATCCTGTTTTTCAAATAGTTTCCCATAGCGGAACGTGGGGTTATACACTCCGGCTTGCAGGTTACTGATGACGGGCAAGGCGATATATGCGTCACACGGTGCGAAAGTTCCGGGCGAAGTGTAAATCTGCCACGGATTATAGCGCATAAAATGCACCATCTCGCTGGTTTGCGCATGAATATTGGAAACCAACAAGCTCAAAATTAAGCACAATCCTATTTTAATATATCCTCTTTTCATAATTCACGCTTTGTTGGTTTACAAATAAAGACTCCATTTCGCCGACACTTTCGTTCTCAAGTAGCGGCGGACATCCACATCAACTCTCCCATGCGTATATAGCTTAACCGAAAGAAGCAGGTTGTCACAGTTAAGCAGACGGCTGATTTCGTCAAAATCTGTCTTATGAATATAGATAGGTTCACAAAACACAGGAGCGTTGGCATATGCCCCTTGCAAAATATGAGGATTCAAAAAAGCAGAATCAACGATGGCATAGTTGTCGTCACAAAAATAAATTTGAGTCTCCATGTCAATGGGCAAATCATTTTCAAATAGTATCTGCAATGTCATATCTTTGATACGGTCGGCAGTAGGCAAATCGACGGCATTCATTTGGATAGTATCCCTGAAAGAAATGTCATTCATATTTATTTTAAGCGGTATTTTTGTTGCAATCCTCACGCTAATAGAGGAATTGCGGTCAATATGAATGGTTTCTGCAGTGGGTTCCACTGTCACTTCCCCATCCACATGAAGAGTGGTATAATTGGTGTAAAAGTGGATGCTGGAGATGGTGGACATTTCCGAGACCTGAAAAGCATAAGGGGAATTAGGTATCTGAATATCAACAGGAGAGGGCAACAAAGAAGCATCCGGATTACCGCCACCCGAAAAAGTGGTGGAGGACAAATGGCAATTCCCCTCCTTATCAAAAGAATTCTTCACAGAAATGTTGATAATGGGATCATATACAATCACATCACCGCCGAAACTACCATTTTGAATGTGGACATTCATATCCTTTTCGTAGGGTACTGCTATACGACTTACCTGCACCAGATCCGCTTCGCGCAGTGCCAGCGAACTTCCTGTATAATTGTAGTGGACTACTTTTTCTTCTGTGAGGTTCACTTGCTCAGGAGTGCTAAAATCAACCGTAATATCCACCTCATTATCGTCGTGAGGACGAACAATATACCCTGCCAAATTCAAATGAATGTCGTTTTGATTTTGCGTCAATTCAACAGTATGGGAGAATGGCATTTCATCGGACGTAAAGATTTCGGAGGAACTAACGGTGAGGGTGCCTCCCCCATCAAAGCCGTGCGTGATGACCATGTGGAGATTTCCACTTTCCATTACGCCCGAAATAAGCCGGAAGTAAGGATTACTCATTTCCAAAGTCACGGTATAACTCAACTCCGTGTTATCACGATGAAGGCTGCTGCTTCCCGGGACAATAACCACATCATCTTCTTCGTAAATGTTGTCAAAATCAAAAAAAGAAGAGGCTTTGACAATTTCATCAAATTCAGCATTATAAACCATGGTGAGGATATTGTCTTCCCCGACCACTAGAACGCTATTGTTGCCCAAACGACTTACAATACTTTCGATGCTATAGGTTGCATCGGCAAGTGGAACGCCCCATTCGCTGGGGGAATCCGTCCCGTTAAAACGTGAAAAATCAAAAGCGTTTTTTTCACATGAAGCGACAAAAACTAGGATGATTGTCATTAAAAGCATCCCCCACATTTTTTGGGGATTATAATTTCTTATCATTGGCATAAGCTTTTTCATTTTTATTTGCTTAATATAACGGTTACTCCTCATCCCCTCTTGCAGCGGCGCGACGCTGGTCCTTTTCTTTGATGCTGTCACGCTTGTCAAACATTTTCTTGCCTCGGGCAAGAGCAATGTCGAGTTTAGCATAACCGTTCTCATTAATCCACATACGGGTGGGGATGACGGTCATGCCGCGGTCGTTGAGTTTCGATTGTATCTTTTTGAGTTCCTTTTTATTAAGAAGAAGTTTGCGATCGCGTTTGGGTTCATGGTTGTTGTAGCTCCCGTTGGCGTACTCGCTGATATGGATATTATGTGCCCACAATTCGCCATTGATGAAGGAACAATAGGAGTCGGTGAGATTGACTTTTCCGGCACGGATGGACTTGATTTCGGTGCCCGTCAGGACGATACCCGCCGTGAAGGTGGAAAGGAGGTGGTACTCAAATTCCGCCTTGCGGTTCTTAATATTGATGTCGGCAGTCGGTTTCTTAGGCATAACAAGAGGTTAGAAGGGGAAGTCGCCCGCGCTGGACGAGGTTTCTGCATCGTCATTAAAGGAGGCGGGGATAGTGATCGTGGCCGATTCCTCTGCAGTATTCGGCGTGATGCCAGCGGTGGCGGAATCGATGAAAATGTCGTTCTCCACATCGTCGGCGAACTTGGTGAACTGGGCGTCGAAACGGACGCGCACGTCGGCAGTGGAGCCGTGACGGTTCTTGGCAATCTGAATTTCAGCCTTCCCTGCCGAGGGCGTGCCGTCGGCGAATGTCTCCATCTTGTAATATTCGGGACGGTAGATGAACATCACCTGGTCGGCATCCTGCTCAATAGAACCGGACTCACGAAGGTCGGACAACTGCGGGCGTTTGTCGCCGCCACGCTGTTCCACCTGACGCGACAGCTGCGACAGGGCGATAACCGGCACATTAAGGTCTTTGGCCAAAGCCTTCAGCGAACGGGAGATCAAACTGATTTCCTGTTCACGATTGCCCTGACGGTTACGATCACTCTCGTTGTTGGCCTGCATCAGCTGCAAGTAGTCGATGATGATGAGGTCGATATCGTATTTGTGTTTGAGACGGCGGCACTTGGCACGGAGGTCAAAGATGGAAAGTCCAGGGGTATCGTCAATAATAAGTTTGTTGGTTTTAAGCACTTGCATCACGCTCATAAGCTGTTCCCACTCGCGGCCGTCGAGCTTGGCCTTGGAGATGCGGTCTGCGGCGATACCCGATTCGATAGCGAACAGACGGTGTGCGAGCTGGGAGGCCGACATTTCGAGGGAGAACAACGCCACACTCTTTTTGAAGTCGATGGCGGCATTGCGGGCAATGGAGAGCACAAAGGAGGTCTTACCCATGCCGGGGCGGGCGGCGAGGATGACGAGGTCGGAGTTCTGCCAACCGCCGATTTTGTCGTCGATGGCGCGAATGCCGGTCGGAACGCCGTTAAAACCGGAATCCATCTTCTGGATTTGGATGATCTCCTCCATCGCCTGATCGACAACCACGCTGAGTTCCTTGCTTTCGCGGCTGAAGTTACCGTCCACGATGTTGAAGAGGTCTGTTTCTGCATCATCCAGAAGTTCAAGCACATCCTTGGGGTCGTCGTAGGCCTTCTTGCTGATATCACCGCAGATGGCGATGAGCTGGCGCAGGACGTGCCGTTCGCGGACGATGCGGGCGTGGTATTCAATATTGGCTGCGGAAGCCACCTTGTTGGTCAGCGAAGCGAGGTAGGAAAGTCCGCCTGCAGCCTCCAACTTCTTCTCCTTACGGAGCCAGTCCGAAACAGTCAGCAAATCAATAGGTTCATTCTCCTGAAAGAGCATCTTTGCTGCCCGATAAATCTCCTGATGCTGCTCCTTATAAAACATATCGGGCTGAAGGGTGTTCACCACATTGGTGATGGCATCACGGTCGAGCATCAGGGCTCCCAATACAGCTTGCTCGAAATCCACCGCCTGCGGGGGCAATTTACCCACATTTCCCAGCGCATTCTCAATCGTCTGATAGGAAAATCTTGTTCCCGTCCTTGTCTCCGTTTTTTGTTCTTCCGCCATAGTGAAAAAATTATCTTTAGGTTGATTCTCAACCTTTTATAAAATACAAATTATCTGATGTAAAGGGCGGCAAAGATACAATTAATTTCGGTTTTATACGTGGGTAATAAAAAGATTAAAGGATGAAAAAAGGAGGAGACATCAACTCACCCCCTTATTTCTGAAAATTCCACGGTTTAGCTCCTGTAGGCGGCGGTTAGCCTCATCCAATTCCTCTTGCAAACGTGCGTTTTCCTCCATCATTTTGAAGTAGCCACTCGAATCAACAGGCTGTTTTCCAATACGTTGTCCTACCTTGAAGGAAACAGCCGAAGAACCGTCCTGGTCGGAAATGCCGAAAATTTCATTGAGGAGGCGGCTGCACTCCTCCATCAGGTGGTGCTGTTCGGTACTATCGTCTGAAGACGCCATCTGCTGTAGTACAAAACGGAGGTCCACAATCGTGGAGTAGCTTTTCACCAGCATACGGGACAAAACGTGCGCCCGTCCGCTCTGCAACACCGTAGCCAACGTAAGCATTCCATCGGCTGTGAACGCAAAAACGGGCAATTTCGATTTCGGCACGCGGCAGAAGCGGTCGGTCTCCACCAATTTCCGATGCCAGCGGGTATCCTCCAAGAGCAACAGATCGTCACTATCGAACCGCAACAGGTTCGACTTCACCGCCTGCAAGATATCGTAGGTGGTCGTTTCCAAAAATTCGGCGACATCACAATCCAGCACCACGCGCTTTTCGCCCAAGACGGTGACTTTCGCCACCAGCAGGTCATCATTTTTTTCTTTCATACGCTAAAATTTTAAAATTACAGAGGCAAAGATACGTTGAACACGTATGCAAGTCAATAGTAACTTCAAAAATATTTCACTGATTTTCAGCGAAATAAATAGCAGTTTTTAAGAAATAAAATGCACTTTTTAACAAAGAAATCCACTTATCGACAAAAAACGACCGGTTCTCAGAAACAGGAGCCAGTCGTATACAAGATGATTTTTCGGAATTTTTTCTCCAATTTTAGTAATAGTCAAATCTCAGATGCTTGACGGTCCAGCCTTTGTTGATGAGCTGCTTGAGGGAATCAATGCCGATTTTGAGGTGTTCGAGGGCGTAGTTTTTGGTCACCAGTTTATCAGATTTTTCGGTTTTGATGCCATCGGGAAGCATCGGCTGGTCGGAGACGAGCAGCAGCGCACCGGTGGGGATGCGGTTGTAGAATCCCACCGAGAAAAGTGTAGCGGTCTCCATATCCACGGCAGTGGTACGGATTCGGCGCAGGTACTGTTTGAACTCTTCGTCATGTTCCCACACGCGGCGGTTGGTAGTATAGACCGTACCCGTCCAGTACTCCCGTTCGTAGTCACGGATGGTGGTGGATATGGCCTTCTGTAGGTTAAATGCCGGCAAGGCAGGCACTTCCGGCGGGAAATAGTCGTTCGATGTACCCTCACCCCGGATAGCCGCAATTGGCAATATCAGCTCGCCTAACCCGATATAGTCCTTCAGGCTGCCCGTTTTTCCAAGAAAAAGGACGGCTTTGGGCATCACTGCGGTCAGCAGATCCATAATGGTGGCTGCCATCGGGCTGCCCATCTGGAAATTCACAATCGTGATATCGTCTTTTGTCGCGCTCTGCATCGGACGATCCAAGCCGCACACCTCCGTATCCATAATCTCTGCAAAATGATAGATATAGTCACGGAAATTTGTGAGCAACACGTATTTACCGAAATTCTCAACTGGAACGCCCGTGTAACGCGGCAGCCAGTTTTCCACAATTTCTTGCTTGCTATTCATAACTTTTTCTTTCTGAAAAAAAATCGTGGCAAAAATAAGACTAATTCATAGATAATTGCAGATTAAAAGTGTATCTTTGCAAACTTTTTTCAAAACATGGAACTCACGATACATTCCGAAAACGAGCTGTATGAGGCGGGGCAGAAGCTCTTGTCTAAATTTCCCGATGCCCGCGTCTTTTGCTTTTATGGAGAGATGGGTGCCGGCAAGACCACCTTCATCAAGGAGATCTGCCGCGGCCTCGGTGTCAGCGACACCACCTCCAGTCCCACTTTCGCCATCGTTAACGAATACCTCACCGAGGAAGGCGAATCCATCTATCACTTTGATTTCTACCGGATTGAAAAACTGGAGGATGCCTACGAAATCGGCGTGGAGGATTACCTCTACAGCGGCAACTACTGCTTCATCGAGTGGGCGGAAAACATCGCGCCGCTCGTCCAACCCGACTTCATCAAAGTCCACATTACGGTCGGCAGTGACGGCGGTCGGACCATACGCACAACATTAAAATAATAGGATCCAATGATTACCGACGACAACTATTCTCCGGAGACGCAGCGTGAGGCTGTCGGGCAGGCAACCGCCCACCGCAACTTTGCCGTCGGTTTTCTCAAAGGAAACACGCTGACACCGGCAAAAGACATCGTCATCACGCCACAATGCGTCAAAAAACTGGTTGATAGCGAAATACCCGTCTTTATCGAACGCAAATTGGGCAAAGGTGCTGACTATATCGACTTGGATTATGCCGATGTAGGCGCCACCATTGAGGAAGAACCCGCAAGGATTTTCCGCAATGCCAAAATCATCGTGTGCCTCTCTCCTTTCACAGAAACGGAAATTTGGAATCTGGCTGAGGAGCAGATCATCATCACCCCCTTCCCGGAAGATCTGACAACGCCCAAACTGCTTGCCGCTATACAGGCCCGAAAAATCACCGCCATCTCGCTCAACCTTATCCAGAATGTGGAGGGTGATGAGTTCCTTCAGGACATCATCCACACCAAGGAGGGCCCGTGGGTGGCGTCGGCAGCACTGTGCAACACCATCCTTTCGCTCATTTTCCCGCTGGTTTTCAACGATAACCTCAGCTACGCATTGCAAGCAAGCCCGCTGTTAGGCAAAGCTCTGTACAGTTACAAAGGCACTCTAATGAACAGCGGTGAGTCTCACACCTAGAACGTTCCCTTCCCGTGGCGGAAGAAAATCGGCTGCGGGATGGAAATCTCGTGCATACACTCGATAGCAAAACGGTCGGTCATTCCCGACAGATAATCCGTAACAATTTGTTTTCCAGTATCTTCCAATGATTGTTTTTCCGCTGCGGCTTCCTGCTGGTAGAACGACCGCATCGTGCGCATGTAGTCCACAAAGTAGGTATCGAGCGTGCGGCTTGGCGTGCCGGCATACTCGCCCGAAGCCATATCGAAAGAGCCGTAAATCTTCTGTAAATGATGGAACAGGGCGACGATGATGTTCTCGCAGGCCGTCTCCACCTCCTTCAGACGGGGGTGCGCGTAAATCCGCTGGGTGTTGAACTTGATCAGCTCGAGCATCATCTCGAAGGCCTCGTCCGAGACGGCGATGGCCGCCTCCGTGGAGTGGTCCACCACGTCGTTCACCAGAAAGTTGATGATGTTGCTGTTGGTATCCCCGATTCTGTCACGCACCTTCTGCGGGATGTCGTTGCTGCCGATGAAGCCAGCCACCATCGCGTCCTCGATGTCACGGCCGAGGTAGGCGATCTTGTCTGAAAAACGGACGATGGCGCCCTCGTAGGTGGAAGGCAGGAAGTTGCGCGTGCGGATGGCGTCCAAGTCCTTCACCGTTGGGTCGGGCGTAATGAACTGCTCGTACTTTTCGCCGTTGTGGCAGATGATGCCGTCCTTCACGGCGTAGGTAAGGTTGAGGCCACGCCCGCCGTCAATCAGCTTCTCCACCACGCGGTAGCTGTTGACCTCGTGCATGAACTTGTCCTTGCCGCCCAAGATGGTGGCGATGGCCTTCTCGCCCGAATGTCCGAACGGCGTGTGCCCGAGATCGTGCCCGAGACTGATGGCATAGGCGAGGTCCTCGTTCAGCTGCCATCCCTCCCCTTTCGAGTTGAGCCCGCGGCAGATGGTAGCAGCGATGGTAGCCACATGTAGCACATGCTCGATGCGGGTGCAGATGTGGTCGTCGTTGGGACTGAAAAAGACCTGTGTCTTGTGTTTCAGGCGGCGGAACGGCTTGGAATGGAGGATGGCGGTCTGGTCACGGTAATAGCAGCCGCGGATGTCATCGGCGCGGGGCACGGAGCGACGCTCCAAATCTTCGGAAGGTATTCTGTTTGTAATCATACACAATCAGTTAAGGGATTTCGGTGCCGCCGGCCGCTGCACACAGAATACACCGGCGATAACCACAAGCGTCCCTAATATTTTATATAATGTAAACTTTTCGTCAATGACAAAATAGGCGGCGCCGGCCGTCACAATCGGAATCAGATTGGTGAAGATGTTGGATCGGGCCAACCCGACCTTCTGCAACGCGATGACATACAGCACAAAGGCAAGGGCCGAACAGAACACCGTAAGCAGTACGATGTTGAGAGCCACGCCCGGCAACGCCAACGCCGCAAACTGCGCCCGCATGCCAGCCACTCCGTGCATCAGCACGAACAACGGTAGGAACAGGAAGAAGCCCATTACGTTCTGGCACGCGACGATAAAGACGGAATGGAACCGGTCGTTGATGGTACGGATGAAATAGCTGTACCCAACCGAGGCTGCCACCGCACCGAAAGCCAGCAGGATGCCGTAAGGGTTGAACGATACATCTGAGAACTCCGGCAGCAACATCACTACGATGCCCACCACCGACAAAAAAACGCCGAACACGTTGAAGGCGGAAAGGTTCTCCTTGAAATAGAACACCGACATCAGCACCGTGAAAATCGGGATGGTGGCGATGATGACCGAAACAATGGTGGCATCGGTCACTTTCAGACTGTAAGTTTCAAAAATGAAATAGAGAAACGGCTCAAAAAAACTGAGTGCCAACAGGTTGAGCCACTCTTTTCGGGTAATTTCGCGCAACGGCTGCGGGAAAAACAGCCAGCAGCAGACACCCAACAGCACCGAGGCGAGGGTAACACGGAAAAAAATGAGAGCGATAGGGGTTACGTGGGACAGCAGCGACTTGGAGAAAATGAAAGAGAGACCCCAGAAGGAGACAGCCAGAACAAGAAAAAGATAGCTGAGTCCGTTGCGCTGCTTCATGTTACGTTCGAGAAAAAAAAGAGAGAACCAAAGTTCTCTCTTTTTCTATGTTTTACAAAAATATATTACTCTTCGGAAGTGGTTTGTTCGGTCTGCGCGGCTCTGCTACCGTAGCGGTCAGAGAATTCCTTCTTGGTGATAAAAGCGCAACTGAGACAGAGGACCAGAATGGCAATGGCCAGACCCCATGTAATCTTCTCAATCAGGTCGGTAGTTTTGCGAACACCCATAATCTGGTTGGAGCCTGCAAAGTTGGAAGCGAGACCGCCGCCCTTCGAATCCTGAATAAGGACAACAAAACCCAATGCGATGGCGGCAATGATAATTAAAACGACAAGTATCTGCATTTTTTAAACTGTTTAACTATTGATTCTTACTATTTTTTATTTCTGAAATTTGGGCTGCAAAATAACAACTTTTTTCTGGAAAAAGCAAGGATAATTTTTTATAAATTTTTATCGCCTTCCCAGGATAGCCTTGTTGATAGTAAAGTCTTGCTAATGTTTCACTTATAATATCTGGATCTTCCACAAGGCTGGATTTGCTGTAATTGACAGTGGCATCATGCCGTTCTGGATCGAATTGAATTTTCGGGGTTTCCACATCCAATTCCTCAATCAGACTGCTGATAATGGCATTTTGGTCTGCGGGGGCGGGCTGTGGATCCTCTTCCACCACAGGCGTGGCGGTAAAAATGTGTTCCTCTGACAACTGCGTAACAGGCTCTTCCGATTCGTCAAAGCGATGGCGGGCGAAGCGGGCACGATCCGACACGTACAGCATATGCCGTGCCTTCTCACGCTCAAATTCTTCAGGATGAAGCCGTTGTAACATCTTGGCATAATAAAACGCCGTAAACGACGATGCGGGATATTTTTCACACATTGTCCGCAAATAGTCAAGGCTGCTTTCGTCCACAATTACAAAGTTGTCATTCATATTATTGAGAATTACCAATTTACAAATGCCTTATTGAAGATATCCTCCGTGAGTGCATCGTTGATATTCTGGACGAGGCTGCTTTCGATGGAGGTGAAGTTTTGGGTGCTGGAATAATCGACGTAGCGGGAGAAGGACTGTTCGAAGTTCTGGGTGTCGTCGAACGTGTTGGTGAAGCGCACGTTGACGGTGATGGTGAGCCGGTTCATCGCGGCGGTTTCATCGCCTTGGATGGCCACGGGGTTGATGGAATAGCCCGTAATCTCGCCCTCTATCTTGTAGTCGCCGTTCTGGGTGTCGATAATGGTGAGCGGAGTCTGTCCTTGGATACGGTCCTTGAGGGCACTGGTGAACGCATCGCTCAGTGTAGGGTTGACCAAGGTGGCGTTATTTCGGAAGGTCTGGACATAGACGGTCTTGGCCCGTGGATCAACGTTGCCACCGGTAAGGGAAACCGAAAGCCGGCAACCCACCAGCACACAAGCGGCTACCATCACAAGAAACACCTTCTTGAAAAATCCGCAACTATTTGTTTTCCAACCCATAATCCTTGATTTTGCGATAAAGTGTCCTTTCGGAAATGCCGAGCTCTTTGGCAGTGTTCTTCCGGCTGCCTTCGTGCTTCTTCAAAGCGGCGATGATGGCCCGTCGCTCCTGTGAGGCTAACGACTCGTCGTCCGCCGCCACCTCCTCGTGCGTCACATCCACTGGCTCGCTCTCCACCACCCGCACAGGCGTAACGTCTTCGGGCGACGGCAGCTGCAACGGCTGCTCACGGCGCAGCGAGGAAGTATAGCCCTCCTGCGGCTTAGCGACGTTATGGCTATGTATAATCAACTCATAGACAATCTGTTTCAGGTTCGCCACCTCCACTTGCAACTTCTGTACCTGCTGCAACAGCGACTCCTGATTGTACTGCTGGCGTTCGTCGCTACCGGCAGAGTAAAGAGTGACGGGATGAACCGGACGGTTCTCCATATCCAGATATTTCTGCATCACCTCGGCAGTCACGTTACGTTCCACCTCCATAAACGAAAGTTTCTCGGCGAAATTCTTGAGCTGCCGCACATTACCCGGCCACGGGAAATTTTCCAAAAGTTTTTCCGCCTCTTCGGTGAGAGAAATGCGTTCAATCTTGTAACGTTCGGCTGTCTCCTGCGCGAAACGGACAAACAACGGGTAGATGTCGCCGCGCCGTTCGCGGAGGCTCGGCAGGTAAATGGTGATGGTGTTCAGACGGTAGTATAGATCAGGGCGGAAGCGGCCGTTCTGCATCATTGCCATCAGGTCGGCGTTGGTCGCGGCCACCACGCGCACATCGGTATGACGTTCCTCACTGTCGCCCACCCGCACGTAAGTGCCGGTTTCCAGGACACGCAGCAGGCGAACCTGCACCTTCAGCGGCATATTGCCCAACTCGTCCAAAAAGAGCGTGCCCCCGTTGGCCGACTCAAAGAGCCCGACACGGTCGGCAACAGCGTCAGTAAAGGAGCCTTTCTTGTGTCCGAAAAGTTCGGACTCAATCGTACCCTCCGGCGTGCTTCCGCAGTCTATCGTCAAATAGGCATTGCGCCGGCGATCGCTGTAGTCGTGGATGATACGGGCGATATTTTCCTTGCCTGCACCCGTCTCACCAATAATCAGCACAGGAAAGTCGGTCGGCGCCACACGGACCGCCATCCGCAACGCCTCCTCAAAGGCGGGATCCGTCCCGACAATTCCGTAACGGTTCTTCAATGAAACTAAATCAATTTCCTTTCTCGGCATACTTTTCTAAAAAGGGGTGCAAAAGTACGACTTTTTTCCCATAAAAATTGAAGTGAAAAATATTTTTGAGAGCGACGAGGGTAAGGAAAAAACGTGTAAATTTGCACCCGCTTTTTGTAGGAGCAACTTTTTCTTATTGAATCAATAAAAAAACACATAATGTCAGAGAAAGTCAAAGGTAAAATTTCCCAGATTGTAGGCGCAGTCATTGATGTCCGTTTTGAGGACGACTGCACACTTCCCAACATTTACGACGCATTAGAAATCACGAGAGACAACGGCGAAAAGCTGATCCTCGAATGCCAGCAGGACATCGGTGAAAACACGATGCGCTGCATCGCCATGGACTCCACCGACGGTCTTCGCCGCGGTATGGAGGTGGTGGCCACCGGCGCTATGATTTCGATGCCCACCGGCGAGATCAACGGCCGTTTGCTCAACGTCGTCGGCGAATGTATCGACGGTATGCCGCAGATCGAATGTGAGAAGCGCAACAACATTCACCGCGATCCGCCTACCTTTGAGAACCTTTCAACTTCCGAGGAGGTGCTGTTCACCGGTATCAAGGCCATCGACCTGATCGAGCCTTACGCCAAGGGCGGTAAGATCGGTCTGTTCGGCGGTGCCGGTGTGGGCAAGACCGTCCTCATCATGGAAATGATCAACAACATTGCAAAGAAATATTCCGGCATGTCCGTGTTCGCAGGTGTGGGTGAACGTACCCGTGAAGGTAACGACCTGCTCCGCGAAATGATCGAGTCCGGCGTCATCCGCTACGGCGATGAGTTCAAGAAGAGCATGGACGCTGGCGGCTGGGACCTCAGCAAGGTGGATTACGAAGAGCTGAAAAAGTCACAGTGCACCATGGTCTTCGGGCAGATGAACGAACCCCCTGGAGCACGTGCCCGTGTGGCCCTCTCCGGCCTGACCGTTGCCGAGCACTTCCGCGACGGTGACGAGACCACCGGCGGAAAGGACATCCTTTTCTTTGTCGATAACATCTTCCGTTTCACACAGGCAGGTTCCGAGGTGTCCGCACTGCTCGGACGTATGCCGTCGGCTGTGGGTTACCAGCCCACCCTCGCCACTGAGATGGGTCTGATGCAGGAGCGTATCACCTCCACCAAGCGCGGTTCCATCACCTCCATCCAGGCCATCTACGTGCCGGCCGATGACTTGACCGACCCGGCTCCGGCCACCACCTTCTCCCACTTGGACGCCAAAACGGTGTTGAGCCGTAAAATCGCCAGCCTCGGCATCTACCCCGCTGTCGATCCGCTCGACTCCTCCTCCCGTATCCTCACCCCGTCCACCGTCGGCGACGCCCACTACAACACCGCCCAACGTGTGAAGATGGTGCTTCAACGCTACGCCGAACTTCAGGATATCATCGCCATCCTCGGTATGGACGAGCTCTCCGAAGCCGACCGCAACGTGGTACACCGTGCCCGCCGCGTCCAGCGTTTCCTGTCGCAGCCGTTCCACGTGGCCGAACAGTTCACCGGCCTCAAGGGCGCATTCGTCAGCATCGAGGACACCATCAAGGGCTTTAACATGATCCTTGACGGCGAGCTCGACTACCTCCCCGAAACCGCCTTCAACCTCGTCGGCACCATCGAGGAAGCCATCGAAAAAGGTAAGAAAGAACTGGCTAACGCTAAATAACCGTCGCGATGAATCTGGAAATTGTCACACCCGACAAAGAATTGTACTCCGGCGAAGCATCTCTGGTACAGCTGCCTGGCATCGATGGGTTGTTTGAAATTCTGAACAGCCACGCCCCCCTGATCTCCGCCCTCAAGAAAGGGAAAGTCAAGGTGGTGGATGCGCAGAACGAGACAAAGTTCTTCGAAGTGCGCGGCGGCGTGGTCGAAGTGCTGAACAACAAAGTGCTGGTTCTGGCAGAGTAACGATTGATGGGCGGACTTGATTTTGTGCTTCAAGGCAAGAAAAAGGCCCTCGTCAGTTGGCTCCGTACGCAAGGTATTGATGACGAGAACGTTCTCAACGCATTTGGTGTCGTTGACCGTCACCGTTTTATTGAAAACTCCCTTTTCTGGCACAACGCCTACGAAAACACGCCCGTCCCAATTGCGTGCGGACAGACGATGTCGCAGCCGCTCACCGTGGCGTTCCAGTCGCAGCTGCTGAATATCTGTAAAAAGGACAAGGTTCTGGAAATCGGCACCGGCTCCGGCTATCAGGCCGCTATCCTTGCCGCAATGGGCGCGATGGTCTATTCCATCGAGCGGCAAATCGAACTATTCCGCAAGACCCGTATCCTACTGAAAGACACGTTGGGCATCACGAATGTCAACCTTTTCTATGGCGACGGCTTCAAAGGGCTGCCTGATGAGGCTCCGTTCGACAAAATCATCGTCACGTGCGGTGCCCCCGAAGTACCCACTTCCCTACTCGCCCAGCTGAAAGTCGGCGGCATCATCGTCATCCCTGTCGGCGACGGCGTGCAGGAGATGAAGCGCATCACCAAGGTGAGCGACGACGAATACCATCAGGAGTCCTTCGGCGAGTTCAAGTTCGTGCCGATGCTGGAAAGTATGGTAAAGGGGAATCGGGGTAGTTTCTAACGCTTGGAATAGTCCCTCTCCCCGAAAATGGCACTACCCACACGGATCATCGTGCTTCCCTCTTCAATGGCAATCGGATAGTCGCTGGTCATTCCCATTGAAATTTCCTTAAAATCAGGTTTTTCAGCAAAATATTCTTCCTTCAGCTTGGTAAAAAAGCCATGAAGGGTTTGGAACTCACGACGCACCTGTGCCGTGTCGTCCGTGAAGCTCGCCATTCCCATCACCCCTTTTATTTCAACATTTTTCAAAGAAGAAAATTCCGGAGATTTTAGCATCTGCTCACATTCGTCCATTGAGAAGCCGAACTTGGTCTCCTCAGTGGCGACATGGAACTGCAGCAGGCAGCCGACCGTGCGGTTATGTTTTGCCGCCTGCCGGTCCACCTCCTGCAACAATTTGAAACTATCAATGCTATGAATCAGGTGTACGTATGGAATGATGTACTTGATTTTGTTGGTCTGGAGGTGCCCGATGAAGTGCCAGCGGATGTCCTGTGGGAGGATTTCGTGCTTTTCCCGCATCTCCTGCGCCCAGTTCTCGCCAAAGTCGCGCTGTCCGAGCGCGTAGGCAGCCTCCACTTCCGAAGCGGGATGCAGCTTCGATACCGCGATCAGCTTCACATTTTCGGGAATCTCCCGCAAAATTTCCTGATATTTTTCGACATTCATAATCGGATAGTTAAAAAAAGAGAACGTAAACCGAATTACGTTCTCACATTATATGTTAAAAGGTTTGCTTTCTACTATTCGTCATCGTCGTCATCGCCGCCCATGCCGAGCATCTTCATCAGTTCGGGGTTGGAGTGGATGTCTTTCGCATCGGTGGGAAGAAGGAATTCGACGGGTTTGATTTTCTTGCTGGGAGTGACGGTGACAGCTTCAGTCAGGATAACCACATCCTCACCATTGATGTCGCGATGCTGCTCCGTACTGAGCGGATAACCGACCAGACCAGGATGAGAGGCAAAATTGATGTCGCTGCCAGAATTAATATCCTTTGAAACATAGAGCGTAGTGGAAGTCTCTTCATCCGTTTCCAGATTGACCATCGTTGCAATCACCTTTTCACACTCATAACCGGCGATAGTCTTCTTTTCACCCGTATAGTTATAGTCCGTTTTAATGTTTTTAAAACCCTCAGCAATGCTGTCTCCAGAGGTTTCAATGTAATACTTGCCCATTCCAGGAATATCCAAAACGACGTATGCCATCTTCGAATCGCCATTCACTATCTGGATAATACCCAAGCCACCTTCCTGAACCTGAACCATTTTCATACGGTTACCGCAAACCATTTGAGTCATCTCACCGTTTATCTGGGCAATGATGTTGGGGTCTGTAGTTCCGGTGCAACTTGTTTTGGAAGTGATGGTGCCGGTGAAGGAGGCGGGGGCTTTTTGTGCAAAAACACTGGTGAGTCCCATAGTCAGGACTGCCATTAAAATCAAGGTTATTCTTTTCATAATTCTATAAAATTTATTTGATTTCAAAACGAGCTGCAAAAATACACTATTTTTTTAATAGAAAGGCCATCCTGTTCTTAAAGTTTGTGAACTTTTTACTTTACAAACTTGATAAACTTGCCGAACTAAATTGTATCTTTGCACCCGATTTCCAAAATCGAAAATCAAATAATCTTAATAAATATATTGTAATAATGAAAACAACTGTTTTTAACGAGACGCACAGAAAATTAGGTGCGAAAATGGTAGAATTTGCAGGTTTTGACATGCCTGTCCAGTATGAAGGCGTCACCGCCGAACACCTCCACGTGAGAAGCAAAGTCGGTGTTTTCGACGTTTCCCACATGGGTGAATTTACGGTGAAAGGTCCCAAAGCCCTCGCCCTTCTCCAATACATCACTTCCAACGACGTGGCCGCGCTCTATCCCGGCAAGGTGCAGTACTCCTGCTTCCCGAACGGCAAGGGCGGCATCGTGGACGACCTCCTCGTTTACAACCTCGCCGAAAACGACTACCTGCTGGTCGTGAACGCCGCCAACATCGACAAGGACTGGGCTTGGGTGAGCAAGCAGAACGAAGCCTTCGGCGCTGAAATCGCCAACATTTCCGACGGTATCTCCCAGCTCGCCATCCAAGGTCCCCTCGCTCTCAAGGCCATGCAGAAGCTGACTGACACTCCCGTGATTGACATGGAATACTACACCACCAAGACCGTCACTTTCGCCGGCGTGCCGAACGTCATCTTCTCCACCACCGGTTACACCGGTTCCGGCGGCTGCGAAATCTACTTCAAGAACGAGGACGCCCTCAAAATTTGGGACGCTGTCTTTGAAGCAGGCAAGGAATTCGACATCAAACCCATCGGCCTCGGTGCCCGTGACACCCTCCGTCTCGAAATGGGTTTCTGCCTCTACGGCCACGAAATCGACGACACCATCTGCCCCATCGAGGCTGGTCTCGGCTGGATCACCAAACTCAACGCCAAGGACTGCATCGACAAGGATTACATGCTGAAACTCAAAGCAGAAGGTCTGAAACGCAAGCTCGTCGGCTTTGAAATGATCGACCGCGGCATTCCGCGTCTGGAATACGAAGTTTGCGACGTCGAAGGCAACAACATCGGTATCGTCCGCTCCGGCACCCATGGTCCCAGCATCGAAAAGAACGTCGGCACCGCATGGGTGAAGGCCGAATTCGCCAAGGTTGACACCGAAATCTACATCAAGGTCCGCGAGAAACTGCTCAAGGCCGTCGTGGTCAAGATGCCCTTCTATAAAGGTTAATATTCTGTAGAGACGTCATACTATGGCGTCTCTACCAAACAAAACGATAATTACATCCAAGAGCCGTAGGGTCTTGCGGCATAAAAAGCAAGGTCTTACGGCTCTCTTTAAATTCTATAAGATTGAAAATCAACATTATCACGTTAGGTTGTTCCAAGAACAATGTGGATTCGGAGGTGCTGGCCGCCAGCCTTCAGCGTAAAGGTCATACCGTTTGGCACAACTCCATGAAGGAGCATGGCATCGACACTGTCATCATCAACACCTGCGCCTTCATCCAGGATGCGAAGCAACAGGCCATTGACGAGATTCTGCTGCAAGCGGAACGCAAGAAGCACGGGCTTATCACGAAGCTGTACGTTGTCGGCTGCCTTGCCCAGCGGTACGAGGACGATTTGCGCGCCTCCGTACCCGAAATCGACGGGGTTTATCCGTTCGTCCGTCTCAACGAACTGATTGGCGACGAGGACTTTGACCTGCTCGGCTCTTCCGACCGCATCCTGTCCACTCCGCCCTACTACGCCTACCTGAAGATCTCCGAAGGCTGCGACCGCCAGTGCTCCTATTGCGCCATCCCGCTTATCCGGGGCAAGCAGGTTTCCAAACCCGTGGAGACGCTGGTGGAAGAGGCGACCAAATTGGCGGAGAACGGTGTCAAGGAGCTGATGCTCATCGCGCAGGACCTCACTTACTATGGCATGGATTTGTACAAACGCCGTGACTTGGAACGTCTTCTCCGCAAGATTGCTAACGTGAAAGGCATCGAATGGATCCGTCTCCATTATGCCTACCCCATCAATTTCCCTTACGAAATTTTGGACGTAATAAACGAATATTCAAATATTTGCAGATATTTGGACATTCCGTTGCAGCACGTCAGCGAAGAGGTACTGAAAAGCATGGGACGCGGCGGCAACCGCGAGCAGATGTACCGTCTCATCGAGCGCATCCGCAGCAAGGTGCCGGGTATCGCCATCCGCACCACCCTCCTCTCCGGCTACCCCGTCGAAACCCGCGAGCACCACAAGGAACTGCTTCAGTTTGTGAAAGATATGCGCTTCGACCGCCTCGGCTTCTTCAGCTACTCACAGGAGGAAGGCACCCCCGCCTACCCGCTCGGAGACCCCATCAAGGAACGTGAGAAGAACCGCCGCATCGAGGAACTCATCGCCACACAGGAAGAGATCGCCTACGATCTCAACCAGCAGAAGGTGGGACAGGCGATGAAGGTCATCATCGACAGCGAGGAGAAAGACTGTTACGTCGGACGTACCGAGTTTGACTCCCCCGAAGTCGATGACGCCGTTATCATTACCAAGGACAAGAAGTTAGAAATCGGCAACTTCTACAACGTCCTCATCGAAAAAGCCGACCATTTCGACCTGTACGGGAAAATCATCTAAACCGCCTGCACTATGTTCAAATGGATCGGACTTATCATTGGTGGCATTAGCTACGGCTTCATAGGAGGCCTGCTCGGATGGTTCCTCGGTTCACTGATTGACCGCCTTTTCGCACCCAAAGTAAAGATTTACACCCAGCACTACCAGCGGTCGGACTTCATCGAATCGTTGCTGATACTGACTGCGGCGGTCCTCAAGGCCGACGGCCATGTGGAACGCTCGGAGTTCGCCTATGTGCGCGACTACCTCGTACGCTCGCTTGGCCCACAGCAGGCACAGAACGCGATGAACCGGCTCACAGAGATTCTGGGCGAAAGCTACAATATCGAGTCCGTATGTTCGGAGCTGCGCGAAAACTCCACCATCCACGAACGGCTCCTCATCATCCAGTTCCTGTTCGGAGTAGCTACCGCCGATGGTGAACTACACCAGTCAGAAGTGGCTGTCATCGAACTGATTGCCCAATGGAGCGGAGTCAGCCGCAGCGACTACGAGTCCATCAAGGCGATGTTCACCTACAGCTACTCCAACAGCAGCAACGGTGGTTATGGCGGCGGCGGATACAGCGGCGGCGGGAGCGGGAGCGGCAGCACCGGCGGCTATCGGTCGCACACGCTCGACAGCGACTACCAGATCCTCGAAATCTCGCCCGACGCCAGCGACGACGAGGTAAAGAAGGCGTACCGCAACCTCGCCAAAAAGTATCATCCCGACCGTGTGGCACACCTCGGCGACGATATGCGGAAAGCCGCCGAAGAGAAGTTCTCCCGCCTCAGCCAAGCCTACGACAACATCAGGAAGGCGAGGGGGATGAAATAGTTATCCTTGTTGTGTCAGCAGTCCAACAAAGCACGGATACGGTCAATCCTCAGGATAGTAGCCTCGGTCATCTTTTGTTTTAGAGGAACGAACTTCCATTAACCCCAGACAAGCGGACACCCGCGATAAAAAGCGTGCTGGCGGTACGCGACTATTGCCCAACGTCCGGTGCCTGATCCTGTCGAAGGCACCGCGGATTGCACGGATGGGGGGGGAGTAAAATTCCGATTTCTTCTCTTCAGTTCGTCTCCACCTCCAAAACCTGTTTTGTAACAATTTTGTAGGTTTTCTGCCCAAGCATTGTCACTTTTTGTCGGAATCCTGACACTTTTTATCTTTCTGTTTTTCAGAAAAATAGCAGAAAACACCTCTTGAAAAAGCATTTCGGTTGCTGTATCTTTGCGGCTCAAGTACTACCTAAAAAAGACAAAATGAAAAGGAAGAAGCAAAAGCAAGAGGTGCGGGTAGTGAAGAACCAGAACGGCGACCGTTTCATCGTGGAGATGCAGAACGGATGGCAGAAGCATTTCGGCGAGCGTGCAATTGTCTATGCGGGCCGGGCTGCCGGGCAAAGTGTGAAGAGAGGTGACAATCTGTATGAGAATGTCAAAGGCGTATATTCCTTGAACATAGTGGCTTACAATATGCCAGAATTCAAAGGAAAGAAGAAATTCTTTTGGAAAGTCTATCTGAAGGATGACCAAAACAAAATTTTTTCTAAAAAAAACGTCCTCTATTTCGTGGAATTGAGTAAATTTGCCGCCCAGTTGGGAACATTGGATATGGCCGACGAGCGTAACCATTGGCTCTATATGCTGACGCAGGCCGTGCATTTGAGCCAGGACGATGTGGAGGCGATGACGCCGGTGTTCCAGCGGTTTTATGAGGAATGTCAGATTACAAAATTTACGGATATGGATACCTCCTTGCCTTAGGCATCCCCCTCGGTGATGTAGCCAAAGCTACAGGACTGACAGAAGACCAAATCCGAAAGCTTCAGTAGAATGTAAATACAGGAGGTTCCGTTGCTGCACTGCGCTTGCAACGGAATAGTGAGGCGTATCACAGCACAGATGGACGCGAAAAACCGTAGAGACGCCATAGCATGACGTCTCTACGGTTTGGAAATCAGATCTATATTGCGGCCGTAGAGACGATGTGCACATCGTCTCTACCATCTCCTATTCACTATACCCTATACCCTATTCCTTCACCACCTTCCGCACCGCCATCACCTTGCCGCCATTCACCATTCTTACGAAATAAACGCCGGTGGCATAATGCGACAGGTCGATTTGCACGGTCTGTACGGACGCACTGCGTGCGTCCGAAATATCCACAGCATCCAACACCCTACCGTATACATCCAACACCTGAATCTCACCAGCCCCTAATTGTACATTGTTCATTGTAAATTGTACATTGACCATCCCCGTGGTGGGGTTGGGATAGAGGGAGAGGATGCCGTCAGCGTAGTCATCAATTCCTGATATCGTCACATCAATACATTCTGTTGTATCCGTACATTCGCCCATCGTGATGACACATGCATATTGACCTGAAATTGCTGGATTAAATCTCTGGTGCACCTCACCTTCAATTGTTTCATTGGTTTCACAATCAATCCACTGATATTCAGCACCTTCTTGCATCACTTCAAGCGACCAAGCATCTAGTTCTTCTGTTGTTGTCACCAATACTTCAGTATTAATCGTAATCACCGTCAGGTGCAACGTAACCACACTGTCGCAGCCGTTGGCATTGGCGAACGTCTGCACATAGTCACCGGATTCTTCGTAAACCTCATCGTTCCAGACGTAACTGCCGCAAGCTGTTTCTGTGAATTCTGTGGTGTCGGCGACATTGATGGTCAGGTGCAACGTCACCACACTGTCGCAACCGTATTGAGTTGAAAATTGAAAATTGAAAACTGAAAGGTTGGGGGTGCCAACATCGAAGGTGGTGTCGATGTCGCCGTTCACGTAGTGGTATGGAAGGTCGTTCTCGCAGAGGGTGACTTCGACAAGCTCAGTCACCGCCGGATGAATGGTGAGGTGCAGCGTAACAGTGCTGTCACAGCCATTCGCTGCCGTGAAAGTAGCGGTATAGTCCCCGGAAGACGTCAGCGTCTCGCCATTCCACTCATATTCGTCGCATGCGGTCATGTGGGTCTCATTCACTACTGGCTGGTTAATGGTGAGGTGCAGCGTAACCGTACTGTCACACCCCGCCGCATTCGTCAAAACGTCGGTGTAGTCGCCGCTTTCGGTGAGATTGGTGTAGCCGTGCCAGTCGAAGCTGCCGCACGCCGTGGCGGTGGTGTCGCCCTCGGTCGGTGTATTGATGGTGAGGTGCAGCGTGACGGTGCTGTCACAGCCCGCCGCATTCTCTATAACGTCGGTGTAGTCGCCGCTTTCGGTAAGGTTGGTGTAGCCGTGCCAGTTGAAACTGCCGCAAGCCGTGGCGGTGGTGTCGCCCTCAGTAGGTGTGTTGATGGTCAGGTGCAACGTCACAGTGCTGTCACATCCAGCGGCATTCGTCAAAACGTCGGTGTAGTCGCCACTCTCGGTGAGGTTGGTATAGCTGTGCCAGTTGAAACTGCCGCAAACCGTGGCGGAGGTGTCGCTCTCAGTAGGTGTGTTGATGGTGAGATGAAGTGTGACAATACTGTCGCAGCCCTCGGCATTTTCCAAAACGTCGGTGTAATCACCGCTTTCGGTGAGATTGGTGTAGCCGTGCCAGTCGAAGCTGCCGCATGCCGTAGCGGTGGTGTCACTCTCGGTCGGCTCGTTGATGGTAAGGTGCAGCGTCACCACACTGTCGCATCCATTCGCCGCAGTAAAAGTAGCCGTGTAATCTCCCGAAGCCGTAAGTGTTTCGCCGTTCCACTCATATTCGTCACATGCCGTCATATAGGTCTCATTCTCCACCGGTTGATTGATGTTAACCGTCAGTATCACCGTGCTGTCACACCCGTATTGAGTTGAAAATTGAAAACTGAAAATTGAAAGGTTTGGTGTGCCGACTTCAAAGGTAATGTCAATGTCGCCGTCCACGTAGTGGTAAGGAAGTTCACTTTCGCACACGGTGACTGAGCTTGTCGAAGTCACCGCGGGGTGAACAGTGAGATGCAGGGTGACGGTACTATCGCACCCAAGGGGAGTTAAAAGTTGAAAGTTAAAAGTTGAGAGCTGGGGTGTACCGACCTCGAAGGTGGTGTCGATGTCGCCGTTGATGTAGTGGTACGGAAGTTCACCCTCGCAGATCTCATGGGTGAAGGAGGTGACGATGGGCGTACAGCCGCCGGTGCTGAAGTGCCACACTGCCGACCACACCGAGTTGCCCACGCCGTTGTACCCCTGTACCCGCCAATAGTAGGTGGTAGCGGGACGGAGATTGTGGATGGAGGCGGTGGTCTGTGCGGTAGTGCCCTGCGCAAACAGGGTGGAAAAATCGCTGCTGGTGCTCACTTGGTAGCGGTAACCGTTGACGTTGGCCAGCGTGTCCCATTGCAGAGCCAGAACAGATTGGAAGTCAATGTCGGAAGAGTCGTTGGCAGGCGAGACAAGCGTCGGTCCGGTGGTGAGCTGGTAAGGTGTGGTGAACCTCCAAACCGTTGACCAGCTGGAGGTGTCGGGGGCATTGCTGTTGATAGCGCACACCCGCCAATAGTAGGTGGTGCCATATTGCAGTTCTGCCTCTGTGATATAGACACTTGCACCTGATGCGGTGAAGGTCGCAAATAACGGAGAGTTGAAGGTTGCAGCAGTGTCCCACTCCAGAATATAATGGTCGGCTCCCGTTACGCTATTCCAATAAACGGTAAGACGGGAATTGCTATAGGAGGAGAAGGCTGTTCCATCGGCCGGTGAGGTCAGTACGGGTGCATCGCTGGTGGTGAACCTCCAAACCGTTGACCAGCTGGAGGTGTCGCTGTCGTTGCTGTTGATAGAGCACACTTTCCAGTAATAGGTGGTGCCGAAATTCAGCTCTGTGATATAAATACTTGATGCTGTGGCGGTGAAAGTCTCGTACAACGGAGAGTCAAAGGTGGGCACGGTGTCCCATGCCACTATGTAATGTCCCGCACCTGTGACGGAATTCCAATAGACGGTGGCTTTTACTGAGTTGGTATAAACGTAGCCGTCGCTGGGGGAGGTCAGTACGGGCACGCCATTCGTAGTGGTAAAATTCCACACCGCCGACCAATCGGTGGTGTCCACCGGGCTGGTCTCGCGCACCCGCCAATAGTAGGTGGTTCCAAAATGCAAACTAGTGACCGAGACCTGACTGGTGCCCACCGCAATCGTGCCAGTCGCAAGACTGGGTGAGTCGAAAGTGGCGCAGGTATCGTACTGGTATTCGTATAGACTGCCGCCTCTGATGTAGTCCCAGTCCAAAGTGGTGGATGCTCCGACATTGGTGGAACCGTTGGCCGGCGATACCAACACGATTTCACCAGGTGTGTTGAAACTCCACGTCTCGCTCCACGGGGTGGTGTCGATGGCGGTGTACTCGCGCACCCGCCAGTAGTAGGTTTCACCAAATTGCAGAGGCGCGGTGATGTCTATTTGGCTGGTGCCCACGGCAATTTCCCCGTTCACCAATGCCGGTGAATCAAAGTCGGGACTGAGATCGTACTGGTATTGGTAGTTCAATCCGCCGCTGATATAGTCCCAATCCAACGTTGTATTAATGGTGCGGGAAAGAGTGGAACCGTTGGAGGGCGATACCAATGCAATTTCACCGGGCGTGTTGAAACTCCACGTCTCGCTCCACGGGGTGGTGTCGATGGCGGTGTACTCGCGCACCCGCCAGTAGTATGTCTCGCCAAAACGCAGAGGCTCGGTGATGTCTATTTGGCTGGTGCCCACGGCAATTTCCCCGTTCACCAATGCCGGTGAATCAAAGTCGGGACTGAGGTCGTACTGGTATTCGTAGTAGTCGCCATCGGAGATATAATCCCAGTCCAAGGTGGGCTTGATGGTACGCGAGAGGGTGCTGCCGTTGGAGGGGGAGGTGAGCGCAATGGTGCCTGCGGTGGTGAAGCGCCACACGGTGGACCAGCTGGAGGTGTCGCTGTTCAGACGGATGCGCACGCGCCAGTAGTAGGTGGTGCCGTAGCGGAGTTGGTTGAGCCGCACCTCGGAAGTGCCTGCCGCAATGGCGCCGCTCTGCAGCTCGGGTGAGTTGAACTGCGGGGTGGTGTCGCACTCGTAGTCATAATAGTCGCAGCTGGAGACGGCGTTCCAATCAAGGGTCGGACGGAGCCGCACCGCAGTAGAACCGTTGGAGGGCGAGGACAGTGTGGGGATGCTGCCGCCCGTGGTGAAACTCCACACGGTGGACCAGCTGGAGGTGTCGCTGTCATCGTTGTAGTTGGTGGCACGCATACGCCAGTAGTAGGTGGTGCCCAACTTCAGAGGACCGATGGAGGTACTATTGGAGGTTTTCGTTGTGCTGGCACACAGCGGGGAATTGAAAGTGGCGGTGGTGTCCCACTGGTAAATGTACTTTCCGACACGCGTGATGGCGGTGCATTTCAAGGTGGGGGTCGCCGAATTAGGATAGACGTATCCATCACTGGGTGAAGTTAATATGGGCGCATCGCTGGTAGTGAAAGTCCATGCGGCCGACCAAGCCGAAGTGTCACTATCGTTACTATTGGTAGCGCAAACTCTCCAATAGTAGGTAGTGGCGAATTTTATGGGCCAAATATTCACACTGGTCCCTGTGGTGGTGAAGCTATCGTAAAGGGGAGAGTCAAAGGTGGAAACGGTATCCCAGGCCAGTATGTAGTGGCTTGCTCCCGTAATGCTTGCCCAATTGACAGTAGGACCGACACAAGCGGTATAAACCACACCATCGCTGGGCGAGGTTAACGTGGGCACACCGCTGGTGACTGTAAAACTCCATGCGTCAGACCATCCGGACGTATCGGGTGCCTCATTCACCGACCGTACCCGCCAATAGTAGGTGTCGCCAAATCGCAAATTGCTGAGCGCGTATGATTTGTAGTCGTCATTATTGGTAATGGATGATGTAACGATGATTTCACGCAGGGAGGAAGAATTGAAACCGGACGAGGTGTCCACCTGTAAGATGTATTTTGACGAACCACTGCTATTCTTCCACTGAAGGGTGGCGGAAGGAGATGCATTGGTGGTCTGATCTGCCGGACTGTACAAATAAACTTTGTCTCGGGTGTGAAACTGCCATGTGTCCGACCATCCAGAGGTGTCGGGTGCATTGTTGATGGCACACAACCTATAGTAGTACATCGCCCCATGAAGCAGGTTATAGACCGTTGTACTCAACTCATTGGTCTCATCGTCTATGCCGTTGGAAATAACGACTTGACGTAAGACAGATGAATTGAAATCAGGTGTAGTATCCAATTGAAGAATATATTTTGTTGAACCTCTGTTGTTTTGCCATTTCAAGGTCTGTCGGGTATAGTAGGTTTTTGTCGGGACAGTGTCGTGGATGGTATTGGACGTAGAGAAAACCTTGTCGATGGTGTGAAACTGCCATGTGGCCGACCAACCCGATGTGTCGGGTGCATTGTTTATGGCACAGACCCGATAGTAGTACATCGTACCATATAGCAGGTTATAGACTGTCGTACTCAACTCATTTGTCTCATTGTCAATATTATTGGTGGTAATGACTTGACGTAATATAGACGAATTGAAATCAGGCGTAGTGTCTAATTGAAGGATATACTTGGTTGAACCACGGTTGTTCTGCCATTTCAAGATCTGTCGGGTATAGTAGTTTTTGGTTGAATCGGAATTGTTGAGGGTGTTGGATGTAGAGAAAACCGTGTCTATGGTGTGGAACTGCCATGTGGCCGACCAACCCGATGTATCGGGTGCATTGTTGATGGCACATACCCGATAGTAGTACATTGTGCCATATAGCATATTATAAACCTTGGTGCTCAGCTCATTGGTGGTGTTGTCAATGGCATTTGTCGTATAAATCTCCCGAAGAATGGGCGAGTTAAAATGGGGTGTTGTATCTAATTGAAGAATATATTTTGTTGAGCCCTTGTTGTTTTTCCAGTAAAGAGTTTGGCGGGTATAGTAGTTTCGGGTTGAATCAGAGTTGTTGAGGGTATTGTCTGTATTATTTACAAAATCCGTAGTGCGGAACTGCCAAGTGGATGACCAACTGGAGGTGTCGGAGCCGTTATAGTTGGCAGCCCGCACCCGCCAATAATACATTGAACCATATCGCATATTGTTGATAATGACGCTTTGGTTGTCGGTCGTGGAAGTGGAGGAAGATGTGTGGTTAATCTGTTGTAAAACGGGTGAATTAAAATGGGGTGTGGTATCTAATTGTAGAAAGTACTGCGTTACGCCCCGGTAGGGCTTCCAAGTCAAAGTCTGCCGAGTAAAATAGTTGGCAGAGGAACTTGTATCATTGAAAGATACCAACGTGATACTGTCGCTGGTGGTGAAACTCCTCACCGCCGACCATGCCGAGGTGTCGCTCTCATCCGTATTGGTCGCCCTCATGCGAAGGTAGTAGGTCTTACCGAAATGCAGATTGAGTGGGTATTTTCCTCCAGAACTATATTCTGTAGTATAGCTTTTTAACAAGGGTGAATTGAACGACATGCTGGTATCACACTGATAGAGGTATTTGGTAGCACCCACAATTTCTGTCCATTGGATGCTGGGAGATATGCTATTGGTGAGAATAGTCCCGTCAGCCGGGGCGGTAATGGTGGGCGCATCTGTGGTAGTGAAGCTCCGCACCGCCGATGCAGCCGATGTGTCGGCATAGTTGGCCGTGATGGCATAAACCCGCCAGTAATAGGTTGTGCCGAATTTCAATCCGTTCACGTTCAATCCCGTGTACGAAGACGACATGGTGTAAGAACTGTAAGTAGCAAAAGTGGGGTCCTCCGACCAATGGAACAGATAATAACTTGCTCCTGAAACAGCATTCAGCTTCAAATTCGGCTTTACCGTGCTGGGATATACATAACCATCGGCAGGTGAGTTCAGCGTCGGTGCTGCAATCTGCGCAAACAAAACATTCATCCCCGCACACAGCAGGAAAATAAAGAAGGTGAACTTTTTCATAGTGAGACCTTTCAATTATCAGTTTTCAATTTTCAGTTTAAAAGGACGGCAAAAGTACACACATTTTTTTGAATATTTATCCCTTCAAAACAGAAATGTGAACCCTCACAAAGGGATAAAGTGGGATGCGAGGATACGGAAGTCATATCTCAACCTCCGCTTTTACAAACTTTTCAATCTAAAGTAAAAAAAAGATGTGGTTTTTTACTTTGAAAAGTAAAAAATTGTATTTTTGCAGCACATTAAAAATGATAGATATGGACCGATTATTTAAGGCGTATGGCCGTCTGTTGGCGGAAACCGATTTGAAATTCACCCGATATTTATATGATAATATCAACTGGGACAATCGGTTGATTGTGATCAAGGGTGCAAAAGGAGTGGGTAAAACGACCTTGATGTTGCAACACATCAAGAAAGATTTTCCCAAAGCGGAAAAGGCTCTGTATGCCTCGCTTGACCATTTGTGGTTTGCCACACACTCCATCCTTGATTTGGCAGAATATCATTATACGCATGGGGGAACGCATCTTTTTCTGGATGAGGTACACAAATACAAAGGATGGCAACAAGAAATCAAGAATATTTATGATTCCTATCCCCAGCTACATGTTGTTGTAACGGGTTCATCCATGCTAAAAATCGACGAATCGTTATCCGCAGACCTTTCACGCCGACATCGTCTTTATACGATGGAGGGACTTTCGTTTCGGGAATACCTGAGTCTTGAGCATGTGGTGGAATTGCCGATCTTTTCGTTGGAGGAAATTCTAAACAACCATTTTGTGATGGCTTCACAAATCACATCAGATGTGAAAGTGCTACACCATTTTGAAAAGTATCTGAAGTCGGGCTACTATCCGTTTTATCGGGAAGAGGAGGATGGCTTTTTTGACAGGTTGCAACAAGTGATTGAAACTATTATCACCAATGAAATACCATCGGTTAGCAATATTGAATACGATTCTGTATATAAAGCCAAGCAATTGCTGGCAGTATTGGCCGAGCAATCACCTTATACACTGAACATTTCATCTTTATGCAACACCTTGCAATCTTCCAGAAACAATGTGGTGAAACTGCTTGACCTGATGAGCAGGGCGGCCTTGATTCGTCGGCTTTATGCATCGTCGGATGGAATGAATATGTTGACAAAACCTGAAAAAATCCTCTTTTACAATACCAATCTGATGTTTTGTCTCACTTCGAACGTCGATGCGGGCACTTTGCGTGAAACTTATCTCGCCTCTCAGATTGGCACAGCGCACAAACTTTCCATGCCGGAAAAGGGAGATATAGTGGCAGATGGGAAGTGGCTTTTTGAAGTAGGAGGGAAAAGCAAGGGTTTTTCGCAGATCAAAAATATTGAAGCGAGCTACGTGGTCGCTGATGATATGGAAATCGGTCACGGCAACAAAATTCCACTGTGGCTTTTCGGACTGCTGTATTGATGCTTTAGAGCATAAGGTTGCAAAAGCACAAAAATTTCCTGAAAATTCACCCTCTTCACGGCCGAAATATGAACCCTCGTGAAGGGAAAAAAGAAATGCGGGGATACGATTATGCGGGGATGTGGGGATACGAGGATGAGAGGATACGATTAGAATCCTTTTTTAAACACCTTGCAGCCATAAGCCGAAGAAGGGGTCATACACCATATATGCGGACTTTTCCTGTGTTATGAAATCTTTTTGTATCAATAATTTGCCGGCAAAATACAACTTTTATCCTAGATAGGATAATCCTGATTAGGATAATTTTACATTTTTCGGAGCGAGCCACCAGAGTTATCATGGTAATTTCTGAATATATCTGTTTCTCTATTAGTTACAAGACCTCAAAGTCAAGAAAGGTACGAAGCCGTTCCATTCTCTCTTCCGCGGCATCACCTACGGTGTTCTTCTTTACCTGTCGCCCGTGCCGCGGGCACCTTCGACAAGCTCAGGCCCCCGCGGTGGTTGAGCCTGTCGAAACCACCGCCTATTAAAATATCACCTCTCCGAGGTGAGTGAGAGTATGTCAATACTCACAGACATACGGCACGATTCCGAAGTCGCACGCCGCCTTGCGATTTTTGCCGTTAAGAAATCGTGTAGCGGCAAACTACTTTTTACCTATCACCTTTTACCTGATACCTATTCACCTTTTACTTGACAAACTATATAATAATATTGTATCTTTGCACCCGTTTTCGAAACAATTCTGATAATGAGAAACCTTATCGCCCTTTTCGCCACCATTTTCATTTTAATGTCCTATTCGTTCGCGCAGACGTGCGGCTGCACCGACCCGCTCGCGACCAACTACAACGCCAATGCCACCGTAAACGACGGCAGCTGCGTGTATGCCTCCGCCACCATCAGCGCGACGGAAATCGGACAACTTGGCGAGACACTGGACGGCAGCTCCACCCTCCTCTTCTGGAACGGCGGCTACTGGACCTACAACGACCACAACGACTGCTGCCTCTACCGCATCGACAGCACCACCGCAGCCACCATCGAGACCTTGTGCATCAGCGGTATCGGAAACTACGACACGGAGGAGGTGTCGCAGGACAGCCTCTACCTCTACTTCGGCGATTTCGGCAACAACAGCGGTGTGCGACAGAACCTGCACATCCTGCGCATCAGCAAGGAATCCCTTCTAAACCAGACATTTGTCGTCGATACAATCTGGTTCTCATACGAAGACCAGACCGACTTCACCTCGCACCCGCAGGCCACCGACTTCGACTGCGAGTCGTTCATCGTCACTGCCGACAGCATCTACCTCTTCACCAAGCAGTGGGCTTCGGAACAGACTACCATCTACGGACTGCCGAAAACCCCTGGCACGTACGTCGCCCACCGACTCGAAACGTACAACGTGGGCGGACTCGTCACTGGCGCCACCTACGTCCCCGAATACCGTCTGGCCGCCCTCTGCGGCTACGACTACAACGGCGGAAGCTACCTCTCCTCCCTCCATCCGTTCATTCTGTTACTCTATGATTTTCAAGGCGATGACTTCTTCTCTGGAAATAAAAGAAGGCTCGATTTCGGTACATTGGTCAAGGATCAGGTGGAGGCCGTCGCCACCAGCAACGCCATGGACTTCTACATCACCAACGAGCACTTCACCACCACGCAGCTGGGCATCACCATTGACCGCCCGGCGAAGCTGCAGCGGCTGGACCTCCGCGACTACCTACTCCCCTACCTCGCCACGTTCGAGACCGAGCCGGAAGACACCGTCCCGACCGACACGGTGCCGACAGACACCATCGTCACGCCACCCGACACCACCGGCATCCCGCAGTTCGGTACCGACGGGTTCCGCATCTACCCCAATCCCGCTTCCGACCAGCTGCATATCGACTATCCGCAGAATTTCAAGGGGGCAAACTACGAAATAATGAACCTGAGCGGACAAAAAATAGCCAAAGGCATTTTGAAAGATGACACTATTTCATTGAATAACAAGAGATTCAATACTGGAAAATACATTTTGGTCATCAGGGGAAAAGAAGGAGTAAAATCGTTCATTTTTATAAAAAAAGAGTAAAGGCATATCAAAATAAAGTGTAACTTTGCACCTTGATTTGAAAACCTAAAAATCATGCTTGATACAAGTAAAATCCGTGTGATTCCCGACTTCCCTAAAAAGGGCATTCAGTTTCTGGACATCACTACGATCATGAACAACGCCGACTATTTTCAGGAGGTGTTCAATATGCTTTTGGAGATGGCGAAAGAGGTGAAACCCGACGTGGTGGTCGGGTTGGAGGCTCGTGGCTACTTTTTCGCTCCCGCACTTGCACTCGCACTCCATGTGCCGTTCGTTCCCATCCGCAAAGCGGGCAAACTCCCCTACTCCACCTACAAGGCAACCTATCAGCTGGAGTACGGAGAAGCCTCCATTGAGATCCACACTGATGCGATGAAAGAAAACCAGCGCGTGCTCATCTTCGATGACATCCTCGCCACCGGAGGCACCGCCGAAGCCGCCATCGACCTTGTGAAACATTTCAATCCATCATTCATCGCGACGCACTTCCTTATGGAAATCAGCTTTTTGAAAGGACGCGACAGAATCACTGCAGACGACATCCGCTCTCTGCACCTTGTTTAGAATACAACATTTTATATCACATAACTAAAATAAAGAATTATGGAAAACATTGACTGGGGTAAATTATCCTTTGGTTACATGAAAACGAACTACAACGTTCGCTGCTACTACAGAAACGGCAAATGGGGACAGTTGGAAGTCTCCTCCTCTGAAGACATCACGATGCATATGGCAGCTTCTTGCCTCCACTACGGCCAGGAAGCTTTCGAAGGTTTGAAATGCTACCGCGGCAAGGACGGCAAGGTACGTATCTTCCGTTGGATTGAAAACAGCCACCGCCTCCAAAGCTCCGCCGAAGCCATCATGATGGCCAAGGTTCCCGATGAACTCTTCAAAGAGGCTTGCTGGAAAGTGGTCCAGTTGAACGCCGACTTCATCCCGCCGTACGGCACTGGCGCAAGCCTGTACCTCCGTCCGCTGCTCATCGGCACCGGCGCAAAGGTGGGTGTCAGCCCCGCCGACGAATATTTGTTCATGATCTTCGTGACCCCCGTCGGACCTTACTTCAAGGCTGGTTTCAAACCCGTTCCGATGCAGATTGTGCGCGACTTTGACCGTGCCGCTCCGATGGGCACCGGCCATGTGAAAGTGGGTGGTAACTACGCTGCCAGCCTCCGCGCCGGCGAACGCGCCCACCACGAAGGTTTCGCCGCCTCCATCTTCGCCGATGCCAAAACGAAACAGTACATCGACGAAGCCGGCCCGGCCAACTTCTTCGGCATCAAGGACGGCAAGTACATCACGCCCGACTCCGGCTCCATCCTGCCCTCCATCACTAACAAGAGCCTCCGCGAACTGGCCGCTGATATGGGCCTGACCGTCGAGAGACGCCACATCCCGATCGAGGAAATCGCCACTTTCGAGGAAGCCGGCGCCTGCGGTACCGCCGCCGTCATCTCCCCCATCGACTACATCCAGGATCGCGAAAACGGCAACGTCTATCAGATTGCCAAGAATGGCGAACCCGGCCCGTGGTGCGTCAAGCTCTACAACCGTCTGACCGGCATCCAGTACGGCGAAGTGGAAGACAAATTCGGCTGGTGCGACATCATTGACGTTGATTAACAATATTTAACGATAAATTTCAGAAAAACCCGCTACAATCAGCGGGTTTTCTGTATTTTTGCCGCACAATTTTGAACAGAAAAATAACCTTAAAAATCAAAGAAAAATGAAGAAATTTTTTGCAATCATTGCCGTTAGCGCATTCTTGTTCGCCTCCTGCGGTGGCAACAACAACACCGAAGCTACTGAAGAAGTAACTGAGCCCGCAACTGAAGAAATCGTTGCTGCTGAAGAAACTACTGAAGAGTGCACCGAAGCTACTGAAGCTGAATGCACCGAAGAGAACGCTGAAGTTGCTGAAGTTCCCGCTGAATAAGGAATTTGCACTAACACAGAAAAAAAGAGATGAAAGTTCTTTCATCTCTTTTTTTTGTGCCCTACAGTCCCGTCGGTAACGAAATTATAAGTATTTTTGCAACAAAATAATTTCAGAATGAGCCATCATCAACCAACGAAAACTTACCGTCTTCTCCTTTCCTTCACTACCATCTTTATCTTACTTACCTTCACCTCCTGCAAACGGAACGATTCCGGTGACGGCAAGATGATCTTCCGCTACAACGAGTCCTCCGGTATCACCAGCCTCGACCCCGCCTTCGCCTCGGGCCAATCCTCCATCTGGCCCTGCAACCTCCTGTACAACGGTCTCGTCGATTTAGACGACTCGCTCCGCATTGTGCCCGCCATCGCGAAGAGCTGGGAAATCAGCACGGACGGGAAAACCTACACCTTCCACCTGCGTGACGACGTTTTCTTCCAGAATACCAGCTATTTTCCTTTCGACACCCCGCGGAAAGTAACTGCACACGACTTCGTCTATAGCCTCGGCCGCATCACTGACCCCGCCGTCGCCTCGCCGGGAGCTTGGATCTTCCAGAAAGTGGCCCGTGACGAAGCCGGCAGCCCCAAATTCACCGCACTGGATGACAGCACCTTCCAAATCGAACTGACCCAGTTCTTTCCGCCGTTCTTAGGCATCCTTGCCATGAAGTACTGCTCCGTGGTGCCGCAGGAAGCCATTGAACACTTCGGCAAGGAGTACCGTCGCTACCCCGTCGGCACCGGCCCGTTCCAAATGCAGCTCTGGGAAGAGGGCGTCAAACTGGTCCTGCGGAAAAATCCCGACTATTTCGAAACCGACGAGCGAGGCAACCGTCTCCCCTATCTCGATGCCGTCGCCATATCCTTCATCGTGGACAAACAGTCTGTCTTTATGGAGTTTATGAAAGGTTCATTGGACTTCATGTCCGGCATCGAGGCCTGCTACAAGGACGCCCTGCTGACCAAGGACGGCAAGTTGCAGACCAGCTATGCCGATGACATCGTGATGGAGACCTGCCCATACCTGAACACGGAGTATCTCGGGTTCATGTTGAAAGGCGACGATCCGAACAACCCACTGAACATCAAGGAGGTGCGACAGGCCATTAACTATGGTTTCGACCGGGCCAAGATGATGCGCTACCTGCGGAACAACGTGGGATATGCCGCCAATTCCGGCTTCGTGCCGAGGGGGATGCGCTCTTTCGACGAAAACCGTGTCCGTGGCTACGAGTACAATCCAGCCAAAGCACTCGAACTATTGGCGAAGGCCGGTTTCCCGAACGGTCAGGGGCTTCCGCCGATTCCGATTTCAACCTCCGCCTCCTACCTCGACCTGTGCCAGTACATCCAGCACGAGCTGGGCGAGATCGGGATTCCCGTGACGTTAGACGTGCAGCAGGCCGCGCAGCAGCGGCAGATGATGCGCGGCTACAAACTCCCCTGTTTCCGCGGCTCATGGATTTGCGACTACCCCGATGCAGAGAACTACCTCGCCCTCTTCTACTCCCAGAACCTGCAACCGACCGGTTCCAACTACACCCACTACGTAAATCCAAAGTTCGACAAGCTGTTCGAAAAATCACAGACCATACTGGACGATTCCGCCCGCAACGAACTTTACACCCAGCTGGATTCCATGCTGATGGAGGACGCTCCGGTGGTCGTGCTCTATTACGACCAAGCGGTGCGATTCCTGCGCAAGGGCGTAAAAAACTGCGCCCCAAATCCAATCAATATGTTGGACTTGAGGCGCACGTATATCGAAAAATAATGATGTTAGAAAGCGAACGAGACCGTGTCTTGCGCTTTCATCTTATTGATAGTGTTCTCCATCGTCTTTTTGAAAAGGCCCTTCGTCGGTTTGGCTTCAATTTTGCCAATTTTTGAAATAGGCATATCAAACGTGCGGGTCGATTTCGGAGGCACCTGCCCGACCACTTCATTGTTCACAAAAATTTCCAACGGAACTGTTTGTGTATTTTCCACCTTCAGGACATACGTAACATCCGCATTGATAAGGCTCTGCGCCAAGCTGGAAGCTAATTTCATTATAGCATCAAGATCCTCTAACTGGGCAATTTCGCGGGCCGTGGCGAGGACGATGGCTTTCTCCACATCAATCAGACGGGCTTGTACATAGAACTTCTCCTGAAACTTAGTGATGTCGGTCACGCATACCAAATCAACACCGAACTGGCGACCCAACTCGCAAATTTGGCTGTCATCCACATTACCGCCACGTTGGTAATCCTGCTCCTTGGAAATCTCCGAGAGGAACTCCACTGTTCGCTCAATGGCATTGTACTCCTTCGTAGCCACAAAAGCTGCAACCACCTCACTTCCAATAATTTTCTTAGTCTCTTTCGGAACACTTTCCGTAGCCGTCACATAGACAGCCACTTTCGTTTGTGCTGACAACAGAATCGGCACAAGAAGTATCAGAATCAAAACAATTTTTTTCATAGTAAAATCTTATTAAATAATAAAATACAAAATTTCAAACGTAATTAATGGCGCAAAAGTACACAAAAAGAAAGAAAAAATCATAAATTTGCGACCTCATTTTCAACATTCTTTTGATGAAAAAATTTATTTTCTACAACATCTTCTGCGTCGTCGCCGCTATTGGCCTTCACGCTCAAAATGATATCTTTGTTCCCACCATTCCCCTTAACAAAAGCGTGGTTTTGGAAGAATATACAGGCGTTGAGTGCATCAACTGTCCCGACGGACACCTTATCGCCAACGAGATAGCTGAAGCGAATCCCGAACGCACCTTCATCATCAACATCCATGCAGGAAGTTATGCGGCAAACACCTACACTACCGATGAAGGTACCGTTTTACAAACAACTTTCGGCATAAACGCATACCCCAAAGCGACCATCAACCGACACACTTTCAGCGGTTTCCCGGATAATTTCGCACTCACGCGCGGGTATTGGACTGCAGCTGCCGACACCATTTTCAGCCAGCCTTCTCCCGTAAATATCGCTGCCCGGGGCACGTTGGATTGGACCACCCGCGAACTGAACATCACCGTACAACTCTACTACACCGCCGACGAAACCGACACCCTAAATCTGCTGAACGTGGCTATCCTGCAAAACAACGTCATCGGGGAACAGGAAGGCTACTATTACAATCCGGCACAGGTCGTCGGAAGCCAATATAGGCACATGCATATCCTGCGCCACCTGATTACCGGACAATGGGGTGACAGTATCCGCACCACTACGACAGGAAGTTTTGTTGAAAGAACCTACAACCTCACTGTTTCCGAAATGCTCGGATCGCCCAACCCCATCTCAGCCAAGTTGGAAGACCTCACCTTCGTCGCCTTCGTCGCCCGCGGGCAACAAGAGATTCTCACTGGTTGCGAAGTGGAAATGGAGAATATCAACCTGCCCGAAGTCGGTGCCCGTCTCAAAGAGATTGCTCCCGAACCCGTTCTTGACTGCTCCGCCCATGCTGCCATCACCGCCATTGTCCGTAACATCGGGAACGAACCGGTTACCGCACTCACATTTGAGTACAGCAATGACGCTGAAACCTATAACTACACTTGGAACGGCCAGATTCCCTCACTCGATACAGCCAAAATCCTACTGCCACAATTCGTTACTACCCCCAACACCAATCAGAACGTAACAGCAAAAATCACAAATGTAAACGGACAAGAAATGGACGGAGAGGAGTTTAACACCTTTCTGAAGAAAATGGTAGCGGAAGGAACCAGCACGATGACTCTCCGTATCAAAACCGACGGACATGCGCAAGAACTTTCCTATAAACTATACAATTCTAACAATGAGGTGGTACAACAATCCTCACCCAACCAGTTCACCAATAACACCATTTGTGAATTTCCTATCCACCTGACCGAGTCGGGATGCTACCGTCTGGAGGTCAGCGATGCGGGCGGCAACGGCATCACCAGCGGCTATGTCCGCCTCTATAACAACTCCGACGAAATCATCCTCAACGCCACTGGAAACAGCTTCTCCTCCATACTATACGGTATGATTTCTTTCGAAACTGTGAACATCAGCGACATGATTATGGATGAAAACACCTTCATCTTCCCGAACCCCACGACCGATGACATCAACATTAACTCCGAATCAGACATTCAGATGTTTGAAATCTACAATCTCCAAGGCCAGCGTGTAATTGCTGAGAACGGCAATGTCCGCACCTTCAACGTCAGCGGTCTCACCAAAGGCATGTATCTCCTGAAAGTGACCACCGAAAAGGGTGTCAGCACTTACAAGATTAGCAAACAATAGAATTGGAATACCTGTTAATCCAGCTTGAGGACTGCAAGGAACGCTGACTGCGGCACCTGCACCGTACCAATCTGGCGCATCCGCTTCTTACCCTCCTTCTGTTTTTCCAAAAGCTTGCGTTTACGGGTGATATCGCCGCCGTAGCACTTGGCGGTCACGTCCTTTCGGACGGCCTTGATGGTCTCACGGGCGATGATTTTCGTGCCGATGGCTGCCTGCACAGCGATGTCGAACTGCTGCCGCGGGATCAGCTCCTTCAGCTTTTCACAAATCTTCCGTCCGAAGGGATAGGCATTGTCGAAATGGGTCAGGGATGACAACGCATCGACTGAGTCACCGTTCAACAGAATGTCCAGTTTCACCAACTGTGCCGGCTTGTAACTGGAAATATGATAGTCGAAGGAGGCATAACCTTTGGATATGCTCTTCAGCTTGTCGTAAAAGTCGAACACGATCTCACCCAACGGCAAATCAAAAGTGAGTTCCACACGGTTGGAAGCAATATAGACCTGATTCAGCAGCGTACCGCGCTTGTCCAGACACAGCTTGATAATCGGTCCGATATAGTCGGCCTTGCTGATAATCTGCGCCCGGATGTACGGCTCCTCAATATGGTCAATCATCGTGGGAGACGGCATTCCCGACGGGTTATGCACCTCCATCAATTCACCTTTGGTGGTATAGAGGTTGTACGACACGTTCGGCACCGTGGCGATCACGTCCATATTGAATTCACGGTCAAGACGTTCCTGCACGATTTCCATGTGCAGAAGTCCAAGGAAGCCGCAACGGAAGCCAAAGCCCAAAGCCGCCGAAGACTCCGGCACAAAAGTAAGGGAGGCATCATTAAGTTGCAACTTTTCAAGGGAGGCACGAAGTTCCTCGTATTGGTCTGCTTCAGTGGGATAGACACCGGCAAACAGCATTGGCTTCACCTCCTGAAAACCCGCAACCGCCTCGGAACAAGGACGTTCCACGTGCGTGACCGTATCTCCCACACGCACCTCCTTTGAGGTCTTGATGCCGGAAATGATGTAGCCAACATCCCCCGCTTTCATTACTTGCCGCGGCTCCTGATGCATCCGGAGCACCCCGATCTCATCGGCATTGTACTCTTTGCCAGTAGCCATAAACTTCACAAAATCATTGGTTTTCAATGTTCCATTGAAGATACGGAAATAAGAGATGATCCCACGGTATGAATTGAAGACGGAGTCAAAAATCAAAGCTTGGAGCGGTGCATCGGGGTCACCTTTCGGAGCCGGAATACGCTCAATGATGGCAGCAAGAAGCTCCTCCACACCCAAGCCGGTCTTTCCGCTGGCTTCAATAATCTCGCTCTCGTCACAACCGAGCAAATCCACAATTTGGTCTTTTACCTCCGCCGGCATAGCGGCAGGCATATCCATTTTGTTCAGCACGGGAATGATTTCCAGATTATTGTCTATGGCCAGATAGAGGTTGGATATCGTCTGTGCCTGAACGCCTTGTGTGGCATCTACAAGAAGGAGCGCACCTTCACAAGCGGTGATGGAACGCGACACCTCGTAAGAGAAGTCCACATGGCCGGGAGTGTCAATCAGGTTAAGGACATAATCTTCCCCCTTGTACTTATAATTCATCTGGATGGCGTGGCTCTTGATCGTGATGCCGCGCTCACGTTCGAGTGCCATATCGTCCAGCACCTGATCTTGGAATTCACGCTCGTCAACTGTGCCGGTAAACTGAAGCATACGGTCAGCTAACGTACTCTTACCGTGGTCAATATGGGCAATAATGCAGAAATTTCGGATATGTTTCATTTGGCGGCAAAATTACGGAAATTTTCGCAAAAAAAGAGGGGATTTCTCATCGAAATCCCCCCTGTTGTTATGAAAAAAATTGGTTTCGGATTAGAATTCCCAGAGGTCGTGTTCGAACTTCCGGATTTTTTCAGTGATACGATCAGACTCCAAACGCTGGTCACGCGCATTGGTGATGTACTGCTGGATTTCACGATCGTTATAGACATTCTGTTCCTGATAGATGTAGCTGGAAAATTCGCGTTTCCAAGTCATCAGGTCATCCAGAGAGATACGCTGGGCGTTGTTCTTCTGGTTATAAACCTCCTGCTGGGCAAGGTATGGACGAAGTTCGTCGTACATGATGTAGCCAACACGTTTTTTCGACTTGATGGCACCGACGCTCTCTTCCTCTTCCTGACCGGGCTGAGGTTCACCGCTATTGGTTTCCTTTTCGTATTCAATCATCGGCTCGATTTCAAGGATGCGCACCTCAAGGAGGGAACGTTTCTTGTCAAAGAACCAGATTTCTTTCACACGATAAAGGAGCACCTGACGGGCAGTGAATTCCTCTTCGTACTCAATTTCACCGATTACCTCGAAAGTTTCGGGGTCAATCTGTTCAGTCCGTTTCAATTCAACCAAGCTGGCCTTGACATCTTCACGGCTCATCGGCATAGTGCAGAACTCATCCGAATAGATGGGAAGCACACCTTCCGTATGTTCCGGATTTTTGACATCCAGTGCATCGAAAATCACTTGGGCCATACAACGCCACGTTCCGCGCACATCCTGCGGAAAATAGAGTGGATGGTTCATTTTTTCACGAAGGTCGATGGTTCTCCAGATGGTGTGATAGTACATCACATCGGCGTTCCGCTGATAAACATACGGAACAGGGTCGGAGAATTCGCCCACTTCGGTCTGCTCCCACGCGAATTCGAGGGGCTTGCGAACCGGCTGGTTCATCGTGCTACCTGTCGTGTCTTCCTGGGCAAAGGCCAGAAAGCCGAGACAGAAAGCAAAAACGGACAAAACAATTTTTTTCATAACAATAAAGTTTTCAAATTATTTGATACGGATGGTGATATCACGCAACGTACGCTGGCCGGCGATGGAGGTGGCTTTGATGTCGGAGAACACCAGCACCGTTCCTGCACTTGCACTATTGATAGCTGCAGTCACGCTGCCGTCGAACTGACCGCCGGAGCAAGCCTTCGGAGCACCTTCGATACCTTTAGAGATAACGGTCAAACGGTAGGAGTTGATGGTCCATTTGAGGTCATAAGCAAAGTCATCACCCATACGTGCGGAAATGAACGGGTTGGCAAGAAGCTCGCTCTTGCTACGCTTGCCGCCCCAGATGTTGGCACCAAGGTAGGAAGTAGGATCCGGAACCTTCTTGACACGGAATTCAGCGGAACCCATTGCCTTGGAGGAATTACCGTCGCGGGCGGTGACCGTGGCAGTCACTTTCTTACCGATAAGGCTAGCCGGAACAGTGACATCGTAGTGACCGTCACCCGTAGCTTTCATCGTGCATCCGGGGAAGTTGACGGAAAGTCTCTTTACATCAACAGAGCCACCGATAGAGACAGGATTCGGAATACCTGCATAGAGCACGTTCATCTTATCGGCAGCAACAGTAGCTGACGGAGCAATGACGCTATAGGTATCTTTGAAACCATAGTATTTGTAACCATCGGGAGATTTCACCTTGATCAAACCAGCGAATTTGTGGTCGCCAACGCCGCCGGCAGGAATCTGCAGTTTGGCAATACCGCCAGCACCAACAAGGTGTTCAGCAGAACCAAGCTGATCTTCCGTGAGGGTATCTGCACCAATCTTATAGTAAACTTCCAGATCGGCGGAGGAGTTGAAAGCGGCGACGATAATGTCGGATTCATAGCTGGAACCGGAGAACACAATCTGTGACTTCGGAATGGCACGACCAGTAACAGCATCGAATTTGAAGTCGTTAGCATCAATACCTTTGGTCAATTCATCCAGAACGAGAGTTTCAGCATTACGCACTTCACCGATCACTTTACTGAGAAGGATGACGGTACCGGCGCAGATCAAGTGATTGAAGTTGTGCATTTCCCAACTTTCAGTACCCTTGTCACCATTTCCTCTGACGTACTCCTTATCCACCTCAAGTCCGAGGTTATCCATAACGAATTTCTTGCGCTCTTTCTCCATATTGGAGGAATCAGGAAGGAGAGCCAGAATGGCAGACTTGTACTCATTGATTTTTGCACGCATAACGGAGGCACGACAATTGGGATTATTTTCACTGATGTCGTTTCCGTTCTCATCTTGTCTCAAATAGAACCAGGTCGGTTTGTCGAAGTTGTCCTTACCGTCGATTTTTGCGACAGGAATACGGCCATTGTTAGCGGGATCATTCAGCTGTTCCATGGCCTTCTTTTCGCCATCCACATACTTGATAAGTTCGAGACGGGAATCCTCAATATATTTGACCATATCATCGGTCAACTGGCGGAGTTGCGTTGCTTTCTCATTGGCGGTCTTAGCTTTTGCCGTGGTATCTTTCGCCAATGCTGCATATTTGAAGTCAATACCTTCTTTCACGCTGACGTTGGACTGTGCCAAGGTGTCGTCAACAACATTGAAGGCTTCCAAAATATCTTTGGACACATTCAGTGCCAACATAGCGGTCAGCACCAAATACATCATACCAATCATTTGTTGCCGGGGGGTTTCCGGACAGTTTTTTGCACCCATAGTTAGTTATTTAAAGATTTAATGGTTAAGCGATAAGAATTATTTGTTGATGTTCATAGCGGCCAGCATATTGCCGTAAACGCTGCTCAACATAGCGACATTCTTGGTCAACTTATCGATTTCTTCTTTATATTTCTTGGTATTCTCAAGCGTGGAGCTGAGGTTGTTAGCATAGGTGGTGATATTGGCCTCAACGAGCTTGTAGTTCTCCAACATGTCCTTAGAGTTCTTCATCTGCAACTCATACATGGAGTTGATGGAAGCGAGGTTCTGATTGAGTTTCTTGAGTTGTTCATTGTAAGCACCCGTATCACCCTGCATGGATTTGCTGGTATTTTCATAGATGCTGGTCAAGTTGGCGACGGCGGTGGCGGCCTTCTGGACATTGGTTAAGTATTGGCCGGAGATGTTGGAATCCTTCTCCAAAGAAGAGGCAGTTTTATCATACTGCAAAGAGAGATTACGGACTGACTCGGCGGCCTTGGTCAGATTGCCAACATAATTATCGGTAACGGTAGCGGCATCAGAAACGCCAGAGAGCTTCTTGGCGTTCTCACTGAGGTTGCGCATACCTGTGGCGAGACTTTCAATCAGTTCGGGGCCAATCTTGGCTTGTTCTAACATATTATCAAGTTGCTGTGTAACAGTGCCTTCTGGGAGTTTTTTCTTATCTTTCTTGCTGGTTGGGGTTTCCGGCATATCGTCACCGGCAGCCAATTCGGGATAAACAAGAGCCCAGTTATACTCCACATGGAGGGGTTCAAAAGCGGACATGAAGAAAATGATGGCTTCGGTGCCCATACCTAACAAAAGCATGACACCAGCACCCGGATAGTGCATAATTTTGAACAAAGCGCCGAGAATAACGACGGATGCACCCCATCCGTACAATTTGGCCATAAAATTCTTATAGCCCTTGCTTCTTACTAATTTGTCTAAACCCATAGTAATAAAATTTAAATTGGTTAATGATTTTGGTTATTTAATAAATTGATTTTCTGATTAATAAACGTGTGAAGCGGAAGAGACATTATCACCACGCTGACGGCCCATATAGCTCTGGACGCAACGGAAACCCACATAGGAAGTACAGCTGTCCTGATACTCGAAAGTCTTGGCAAAAACGGTAGTATAGTAACTCACGTCTTTCCACGAACCGCCACGGATCACCTTGCGCTTTTTCTCGACAGAGTCGGTCTTCTTTGCATAATAGGTATATTGCGGGTTAAGGTCATGAGTGAAATTGGTAGCAGATTTATCAAAAGCATCCTCGCACCATTCAGCCACGTTGCCGCTCATATCGAACAAACCGAAATCGTTCGGGTGGTAGTGGGCCACAATACCCGGGTAGATGTTACCATCAGCGATATAGTTACCGCGCTGGGGTTTGAAGTTGCTAAGGTAGCAGCCATTACGGTTCTGGGTGTAAGGACCGCCCCACGGATAGGTCTGCATGTCGAAATCACCACGTGCCGCCCATTCCCATTCAGCCTCATTGGGAAGACGGAATTCTTGTTCACGGGCATAATCATGGGCGGAAAGCCAGCAGTTACGGAGATGGGTTCTCCAGTAGCAGAATGCCTTGGCCTGACGCCATGAAATACCGACAACCGGATAGTGATCAAACTGCGGATGGTAGAAATAATTCAAAGTCATCGGTTCATTATAAGAGTAAGTGAAGTCGTGCACCCAGCACAAAGTGTCGGGATAGATATTGACAACTTCATTGCGCATGAAACGTTCGCGGTTCTTGTTAAAGCTGCTCGGACGGCTGGCGAAAAGTCCGCCGTAATCATTGCCTTCCTTGTCCATTTCCTTATAAGAAGCACCATATTTCTCATGATCTTCCGGATCCACGTAGTTGCGGTAGTCGCACCACCAGTACTCATAGTTCAGCATACTGACATTAAGCATGACTGGAGTGTAGTGGTAAAAACGTGAATTAGCCACAAGGAAAAGCGGGCTAAGGGCGGCGCGGACCTCCTCATTGTCGGAATTCCAGTCGATATCCTCTTTCCAATTAATCATGCGGGGTTCCACAAGTTCACCCTCGTTCTCACCAGATTTATACTTCACATAGTGGCCACCATGCTTTTCAGCATCTTCGATTTCGGCATTGCCCAAAAGGACGTGTGCAATAGAGTCACGCACCCAATAAACAAACTGGCGGTACTCATTGTTCGTAATCTCTGTCTCGTCCATATAGAAAGCGGAGATGGAGACATTCCTTGACTGGTGTGTGAAGGCGAAAGGTACGTCCTCGTCACCGGCGCCCATCAGATAGTGACCTGCGGGCACATAGACCATACCATACGGCATAAGATCCAGGTAGTCAGGGCGATCCTTCACGCCGACCAATTGTCCGTCACCATCATTCTTACATCCCATAAAAAGGATGGAGACTACTGCGAGGAATAATGCTGCTTTTTTCATATTCTTTGACTTTGAATGTATTCTTAACGTAAACTGCTGTATATTATTGTTTAATACTGGTTTTTATAAATAGAACGTGTTGAGCCATAACCTGAGAAGACCTCCTCTTTGTATATGTCGAAACAGTAGCGGAGCATAATTTCGATGTCACCATAGCTTCGGTCTGTTTTGAAGCCCAACTTACTGGTTGTGAAGCTATAACCAAGGCCCATTTCCAATCCTTTCAGATAATTATTGGAAGAATTGAAGAACGGGCGGGCGCCGAAAAGAACAGATACAGCATCCTGAATACGGTAGGAAGCTCCGAACCAAAGAATGCCATTATAGCGGGCAAGGAGCATCAGGTCGAACTGTGCTGCGGAAAAGTCTGTCTTGATAAGGGCCTGCGGGAGGATTTCCCAACTGGGATCCCAAGGAAGAACCCAAGTATAACCACCGTGAATATACAAGTTGCGAGCCATTTTAAGGGTCTGCTTATCCCCGGAAAGGCGAATCTTCTCGGCTATCTGTGTAACACCGATACCTGCATTCCAGCGGTCAGCTTTATAGAAAAGTCCAAAATTGAAATCAAGGTCAAGCCATGACTCGCCACTGGCAGCCATGTTGTTAATCAACTCGTCACCCTCCTGGGTCGGACTGAAGTGTGAAGGGTCAAGTTTCTGGCTGAGCAACTGGGCCTGCAGACCAATACCGAGACTTCCTGTCGGGATACGCAACTTGAACGAGTAGCCGAGCTTCACCCCCACATTGTTGAAATAGCCAATCTTATCCTTAATCACAGACACACCCAAGCTACCATGCAACTTGCGGAGATAGGACTCCATGCTGAAGTAAATCTGCTGGGGAGAGGTATTATATTTCTTCTGATTACCATTCGCATCCACAATATAATCATTCCAACCGGTATATTGCTGTCGGAAAATGCCCGTGAAACAGAGAGTATTGCTTTGTTCACCGATGGCGCCCGCATTATAATAAGGAGTGGCCCACTGAAAAAGTGTGAACTGCGCATCCTGCTGTGCAAAGACACCCGCCGTAAAAACGAACAAAACAACCGATAAGATGTAGCTTTTTCTCATGTTCTGATTATTCCTATTTCTTATTCATAATAAAATAAAAACTTAGTAATCAGTATTTTGCAATCCAACACTTCTACTTTTTCCAACCTACTGAATCCCTTTTACGACCCACCTTAGAAAATGTTACAATACACGATACTTTATACCAAAATTTCGAGCGCCAAAAGTACAAAAAAAAAATTTTGGATTCACACCCTTTCTCCTTTTTTTATAAAAAAAATGGAAACAGCAAAAACGAGCCAAACAGAGTATTCCTAAAAGAAAGCTTTCAACTGCAAGAAACCCGTATGAATCAGCTTGCGCTCATTTGTTACCCGTCCCTCATATTGCAGATTAAGCTGTAAATACTCAAATAGTTTCGTCTGATAGGTCAAGTTCCAAAGGAGGTTGTGACCTGACGACAGTCCGTCCAGCATTTCATAGGCGACACTGCTGTCGGTCCCCCCCTTATACAATATATTAATATATTGCACCCGCAGGTCAACCGTACCCAATTGTTTCATCCTATAGGTGGCCTCGAGTTCAGCCTTGTAACGGTTGGCCGTTTCACCATAATCCAGATTTCTCTTATAGCCCGCCTCACCCGTCACTGAAAGACTCAGGTTAAAGTCGAAATTCAGGGTGACCGACTGTTCCAACTGATGGGAGAGAATCTGGTAGTCGCGGCCGGCAAATCCTTCCACCTGACTTTGCTTGACTGAATTCCTATACATCGCTTTCAGTATCAATATTTTGGCAAGTTCTGAACGGGCTGTCAGCTCATGATGCTTCAAATTCATGCTTTCAAATCCATAGTAAAGCAGATTCTTCGACTGGTTGACCATCGCCACGTAATTCAATGAGAAGTAAGAATTTGGGAGCGAAAATCCGAAATTGTTTTTGAAATTGAAACTGCGGTTCACCAACACCGAATCGGCGATACCAAACCCGTAAGGGTTCAAAATACGGAAATCCTTGCCCATCGTGCATTTCTGGCTTGTCCGCAGCATCGCGACATCGCTGAACATGGACAACGCTTTCAGAAATCCCTTCTTGTTTCGCCAGACGTTGGCGGGGCGCAACTGCAAGGTCTGGGTCGTACCGCAGTTGTAAGTGTTTATGTACTCATTTGTGGAGAGCCACACCTTCACATAGTCCGCTTCATTCTGGAAGACAGCCAGTTCAAACTCGTCCAGCTCTTCAATGCCGTTGCCGTTGTAGTCGTTCCAGACGTAACTCCCCTGTCCTGCCGCCACCTTCAGGAAGGTGTATTCGCGCTTCTGTTCCAAGCCGCTACCGGCTTCATAGTAGAGGCCGAGCGCCACCGCCCCTTTCCAGAAACTGCCGGCATAATCGACATTGGCGACGAAGTTGTGCTCGGAGACAAAGTTGCGGAGTGTGTCACGGACACGGTCGTTCCGGTAGGTCACCGTCCCTTTCAGACGGTTGTGCCGCCACTTCGTAACCTCGAACGCCACCTGCGCCTCGTTGGATAACGAACGTACCGACAATACATTATTATATACGTCGTCATCGACACGGTTCTTGAACTGGAAGAGGTAGTTGTAGCCCGTCACAGAATCGCTGTTGGCGAGATAGACCGCCGCCTCATTGAAAGCATAGCTGTTAAGCCTGAGCGAGTCGGTAGCGGTACTGCGGAAAGCGTTTTATTCCAGGTACTTCTTCAAACCAATCTTGATTTTGGAGAAGGACTTGGAAAAATCATTAACGGTTTTCACAAACTGGCTTTTCTGAATCTGCTGGTTCGAAGCGAGATACGAAGATATCGAACTCCATTGCCAACTATTGAACGTGTGGCGGGAATTGAGTTCGTGCCGGAACGCCGACAGGTCGCCGAAACGGGCGAGCCAGTTGAACGAGTAGTACGTACTTCCCTTCAGCGGATGTTCAAAGCCTGTGACAATTCCCGCCAGCTGCTCCGAAGCCGTGGAGGTGTAGTCGCTCTCCAGATTGTACTCACGGTAGTACTCCACGGGACGGAAGCTTTTCAGCGGCGTATAGTTCTTGTGCACAAATTCATAGTCAATGCCCGCACGGTAGCGCCAGAGCGTGTCGCGCACCCGCTGCCCCAGCTTCGTACGGTATTCCAGCTTCAGTTTGTAGGCGATACCGGCATTATCCTTGTCACCGCTTTTGGAAAAGAGGTTGTTGTCGGCGTATGAGAAAGCCAACTCCGTCATCGCCGTCAGCTTGTCGGAAAACGCGTAGGTAGCATGAAGCGCCATCAGTTCGTTCATCTTCGGCGTATTCAACTGAACTACAGGCTCATAATCACCTTGCGGGATTCCATTCACAGGTGCAACCCACTGATAGACTTTCCCGTTGGCGACACTCTGCAACAGAATGTAATTACCCTTGTTGGCTCCCACATAGCTGAACGGCACCCGGTAAACATTGTGACGGTCTGTTCCCGCATAGACATAAATTGGGGAATAGGCCACGCCGTCCACCATCGTATCTTTCTGATGATAAAGTATTTCCGAAAGCGTATAGTCTTCTGCCAAAAGCGCGGAGGCCATAGCTACCGTACCAACATCGCCTGCGGAAGCCAGAAACTGCATCTGATTTTCCGTCAGTTCCGGCTGAATGGAGCGGTTTTTCAAATCCTGCTCATGGAAGAAATGCACGCCCAACGTCAGCTTATTGAGCTTTTCATGCTGGAATTCATTATCCGTAAACAAATTATAGCGAGAATAATAGCGGTCGCTATACTCGAAAGTGATGACAATACGGTTGGTGGAAGCGATGAGATGCTTGGCGGTAAACGTCACCTCACCCACGTTATAATCAATCACATAGTCGTTATCCTGTCCTCGCGTCATCAAGACGCCGTCAAGGAAGACCTTTTCCGTACCAGAGAGGACCACGATATTGGTTTCTCCTTGAGAACCATAGAGCTTGTACGGTCCTTGCACACCGTGAATCGGGGTAATCTGGTTACGGACGAACTTGCCCTTGGTGATGCCGCCACCCACGATGTTGGTCATCCGGTTCACGCTGTCGAAAACGGAATTCACCTGCACCGTCAAGCCTGTAAACTGTCGGACGAACTTGTAGAAATAGGTATCGCCCGTCGGCAGCACCTCCAAGTCACCTGCGGTGACTTTCAGCAGCTCCTTGTATTTCAGTTGCAGATAAATCTTATTGAAATCCTTGATGTAGCGAGTGTTACCCTCCGGCTGCACGGGCAGATTCTCATCAGTGATGTTGGCCACAATCTCCACGTCGGGGGCGATACGGCCTGCCAGTTGGAGGTTCATTCCGGCATCCAGCACAAAATTCTGGTTGTTGCCGACAGACACGCTCCGTGACACGGAACCGGTTCCCTGAAGGTCGGAATCGAAAAGGCGGTCATCGGACGGGATCGACAGCGGCACGAGGTCGCGGACGGTCGGGTCTTGGACAAACCTCGGAAGTATCCTATCCGTTGACTTGTGCGCCACCGGCTTCGACAGATCCATCGGGAAAACCTTGTACTTCAGCAAGATCGGCCGACCGAGGAAGGAGCTATCTGCCAAACGGAGGACGGCATTCGTGTAATCCAGCTGATAGTCAGAGGCATCGAGTCCCTGCACGGTGAAGGTGCCCGGCATAATTGAAAGCGTATCGAAGTGCAACTCCAACGAGTCAACGACGCAGGAACGGAAACGATAGTCCGACCTGTTTTGCGCCGCAAGATTTGCAGTACAAAAAACTATCAAACAGATAATTAGGAAAAACCGTCGCTGCCGTCTCATTTAAATGTCAACTATGGGCGCGTACGGAGAATCCCATAGCGGGCTATGATTTCCAAAATGAAACAGATGAGGGCGAGCACGAGGAACGGCAGGAATTCGTCATTCTTATGAATCAGAATATCCTCATTGACAATGGATTTCTCCATTTTGTCGATTTCGTTGTAGATGGCACGCAGCTTCTTGTTGTCGGTGGCGACGAAATAGGTGCCGTCAGTTTTGGACGCGATCGACTTCAGCAGTTTCTCGTCAATCTCGGTCTTGATGGGGAACGTGCCGGCAGGTGTCCTGATTTTGGACATCTTACCGTTGGTGCCGCAACTGATGGTATAAACCTTAATTCCCAGCTCTTTAGCCATATCGGCAGCGGACTGCGGGTCGATATAGCCGGCATTGTTCACGCCGTCGGTGAGAAGGATGATGACGCGGCTTTTGGCAGTGCTTTCACGGAGGCGGTTGATGGCAGTGCCCAACCCGTCGCCAATGGCAGTACCATCGTCGATGAGGCCGAAGCGCACATCCTTGAGCAGACGCAGGAACGTTTCGTGATCTGATGTGAGAGGACACTGGGTATAGGCTTCACCCGCGTACAACACAAGGCCGATACGGTCGTGCGGACGACCCTTCACAAATTCAGCGGCGATGGTCTTGCATGCCTCCAAGCGATTCGGCGAGAAGTCCAATGTCTGCATAGAGCCCGAAATATCCATCGCCATCACGATGTCAATACCCTCTGTTTCAATATTTTTGTTACGGAAGGTGGACTGTGGGCGGGCGAGGGCAACTATCAGAAAAATGAAAGTGAGAATCCGCAAGGCCATCGGGAGCCAACGGAGCCGCTGGCGGACAGTCTTCGGGGCTTGCTCAAACGGTGCGGTCGTCGTAACCAACATCGGAGTCTGCAGCTTGCGGCGGCGCCAGATCTGCCACGCCACATATGGAATCAGCAGCAGCAACAGCCAGAAAATATGAGGATTGGCGAACTCCACCTCTTTCAACAATGTAAAAAATCCATCAAATATTTTCATATCCAACTATTTACGTTTTTTCTGTTCCTCCAGCTCCGCCTGCCGCACACGCTCGGCACGGTCGGTAACCTTCACAAACTCACAGGCTTTCTTGTAACTCACCTCGTTCTCCTCCACCATCGGCTGCTCCTTGGCGTACTTCACCAGGTCGGCACGCTCCAACAGAATGTTCAGCTCACGCATCTGTTCGTCATCAATATCCAGATTATCAATAGCTTCCATAATCTCCACCGTCACCATCTCCATTGCATTCACGTCCCATTGGCTGTCGATATAGGTACGGATAATCTCGCTCAATTCCGAATAGTAATCTTTCACCTGACCTTTCTGCCATAACTTCTTCGCTTTCAAAGATTTGAGACTATTCAAAGCCACCAATCCAGCATTTTCCTTCAACTTGTGTTTCACTTCGGCAACCTTTCTGTCGTGCAGATACTTACGTCCATATTTCCAGAAGAAGTAGAAAGCAGCACCCAACACAGCAAGTACCAGAAGGGTTATCAGCAGCACTTTTTTCCAGTTCGACTTGGTCTTTTCATCGGGGAGGAGTTCGATGTCCTCACCATTCAACGGGGCTTTTATATCCTTGAAGGCCAGCGTTGTATCAACAAATACGGGAAGGGAATCCACATAAAATTGAAGCAGTTCCGTCTTACCGACGGGGATGGTGTCAGACTCGAAGACAAAGATGGGCGCAATGGCGGCAACACCCGTATCAAAAGAGATAACGGTAACCTCCTGCTCATAGACTGTCTTCTCCCCTTTTATATTGGACACCAACGGTTTGGCCTCCACAATTTCGCAATTGGCAAGTTGCCACCGTTCGTACGGCTGTACCGTGATATTCTTCTGGCTCGGTGCAGTGACAGAGAGGTGCATCTTGAGGTGATCGCCGATGATAATGCGCGTGGAATCCAGTTGGGCCGTAACAGACACTTCCTGCGCAAACATTCCTGCACAGCAGAATAAAAAAGCCAACAATATGGCCACCTTTTTACAAAGACTATTATTCAATATTGTGTTGTTCATTTTGAGCATTAGAATTATCAACAGTGGCGACTTTCCCCTTGTTTTCCTCCTCCTTGGCATTCAAATTGTGCATAAAAGAGTCCTCAATGCGGACGTAACGGCGCAGGATCCGTTGGGAGAAAGAGACGAAAATAATAATGGCGACGGTAATCAGAAGAATCACCCAACGAGTAAAGATGAAGTATTTGGAAAGACTGAGGATGACGAAGAAGCAGGCAAGGAAAATGCGGAAAAGCGTCCAACCAATGATGGCAATCCGATTGGCCTGGTTACGGCGCCACAGGGACGAATAGATGTCTTGCGTGCGGACACTGTGATGGGTAAGGCCATATAAGAAGGGGGATATTCCCAGAATAAGGGCAATACAGTTCAGCATACCGATGACCTTTGGCGACATAAAAGACTCAAATTTATCCAGAGTAAAAGGATAGATAAACTTAACAGAGACGATAATGGCGGCGAAGGTACAAACGCCGAAGATAATGGTGCGGGTGAGCGACGTGCCGATAACGGTCTTCCAGCCACTAGTGGCACGCTGCGTGTTGCCGGTGATACAATAGCTATCGAGGCGGGCCTTGCGTTCGGGTGACAGGTGACGGTTGAGCCAACGGTTGGCCGGTTCGGCGGCACGGATGCAGTAGGGTGTGGTAAAGGTGCTAATGACAGCCACTGCCACGATAATCGGGTAGATGAAGGGACGCATCACGTTGAGTGACACACCCAAAGAGGCGATAATGAAGGCGAACTCACCGATCTGTGCCAAACTGAAACCAGTTTTGAGGGAGGTTTCCAAATTCTCACCCGCCAGCAGCACACTGATGGAAGACACAATCGACTTGATAACCAATACAATAAAAGTAAGCAGAAGAATCGTTCCCCAGTAATCCACCAAAATCTTTGGATCCACCATCATACCGACCGATACAAAAAAGATAGCACCAAACAAGTCTTTGATACCCTTAATAAGTTTTTCAATATGTTCTCCTTCAACCGTTTCGCAAAGAATGGAACCCATCACAAAGGCACCGAGAGCGGAGGAGAAGCCGACGGCATTGGCGAAAATCACCATACCGAAACAGAGGCCGATGGCGATAATCAGCAAAGTCTCGTCATTGATGTATTTCTTTGCTTTCCGGAAAAATGTGGGGATGACGGTGATGCCGATGACAAACCAGAGAATCATAAAGAAGACGAGCTTGAGGACGCAGTAAATCATGTCCCAACCGGCGAACTTCTGGCTTCCGGCGGCAGTGGAAAGCAGCACCATCATAAGGATGGCCACAATATCCTGAATGATGAGGATGACCATCGTGAGGTCGGCAAAGTGGAATTTCTTGAGTCCCATATCATCGAACGCCTTGATAATGATGGTGGTGGATGACATAGCCAGCATACCGCCGAGGAAGATACTTTCCATCACAGTCCAGTGGAGCAGGTAGCCCGACACGAAACCGAGGCTGAACATCAGCACAATTTCAGCAAAGGAGGCGATGAGGGCAGTAGTGCCCATCTTCAGCAACTTCTTGAAACTAAACTCCAAACCGAGGGCAAACAGGAGAAAGATGATACCGATTTCGGACCATTCCGACACCACATTCTGCTCCATAACAGTAGGAAACAGATAGAAATTGGGGCCTACGAGAAAGCCAGCCACAATATATCCCAGCACCAGCGGCTGCTTGAGGAGCTTAAATATAATGGTGACGATTCCCGCTGAGATCAGAATCAGCGCCAAATCGGAGACAAAGTGAAGATTTTCAGCCATAAACAGTATTCAAAAAAAGTTTGCAAAGGTACGAAAAATTAGGCGAAATATTATGTCTGCACACAAATTTGCAACGAAAAAACAGATATAGGGCGACCACGAATCACGCAAATTAACGCGAATTATGCATAGCAATGAAGTCTCCCCCTATCGCGTAAGTTTCACCACTTTAAAACTCTGTGACATTTTCTTCCCGTCAGAGACATTCACAAAATAGACGCCAGAAGAAAGAGCAGACAAATCAATTCCGGCATTTGCTCCTTTTATATTTTTTGCAAAAAATAATTTGCCAGTTATGTCAAAGACTTCCACCCGCCCCTCAAATTCTCCATCAAGCATTGCCAATCGCACATTATCAAATGTTGGGTTCGGATATATCTTCATGGACTGTGACAAAAGGCTTATTTCCGTAATGTCCAACGGCGGCGGCACTGTGCCCATAAATAGAGACAAGCCTCCCGCGTAGTTTCCGACCAACAAATCAAGATAGCCGTCCCCATCCAGATCCGCCGCCGCTGGGGCACTGCGGATACCGTCGGAAATCGGATACAACACCTCCCCTACTATCTCGTTCAAGGCGGCCTCCTTTTTACGGAAAGCACTGGACAAATTATTGTCAATCAAGTCATAATAGGTAATATTCCCTTGCTCATTTCCACAAAACAGCACCGTTTCGTTCTGACTATTCCGGAAGAAGCGGGGCACACAGTAGCCAAAGAAGGAGACTTCAGCATCGCGCACGTCCACACCGCCCAATGTATCGGTAATATACTGAAAATCAAAAGGTCCAGATGAAGCCGTATTACGGTAATAGGCAATCCGGCCGCGTCGGTTACCCACGACAAGGTCGGGACGGTCGTCGCGGTCGAGGTCGAACAATTGCGGCGTGGAAAAGTCGCCTACGTCAATTCCAGCATAGTTCGGGGCGGGCGGCGCGAAATCGGGGAGCGTATCACCTTGATTTCGGGAAAACAGGAGCGTGCCGTCACTGCTGCCGCACAGTAGATCCGTGCGGCCGTCACCGTCCACATCCCCGAAAGTGGGACACAGCGCCTGATAGCCATAACGTTTCAGATTCCCAAAATCTTCCGTCACGAGCCTAAATGAAGGATTTTGCTGATTTCCAGTATTTTGGTAATAACTAATGGAGGAAGCATAGTACGATGTAAGGAATCCGTTAATCAACTTCGACGAATCGTACGAGCCATAATTGGCCACAAAAAGGTCGGTAAGGCCGTCGCCATTCCAGTCGTAAAGCACCGGCACCGATCCGCTACCCACATCTATCATCTGGTTCTGAAGAAAGTCCTCCCGGATTTTATGGTACTGTTCTGCCACCTCATCACGACTATAAAGCCACAGGGAATGATGATCCTGCGACTTGGTGAGGGACGGGTCGGATGGCGACACTAACATTTCGTCACGCCCGTCATTATCGACATCCACAAAGCTGACGACCGGCATCGAGTATAACCACACCGGCTGCGAGGGCGACGGGAACAGGGTATCCACGGAGGTCATCAGTGCCTCCTGCGGGGTGCCACCGTTGCGAAGCAGCACCAGATTCGGATAGTCGATATCGCCCAAAAGCAAGTCTTTCAATCCGTTGCCGTCAAAATCATGTATCAGCAGCGTGGAGCCGACGTGCCGCAAAGGCTCGTCTTTCTGCGCACAGCTACTATTAAGCACCACGACATTACTCTCCCCTGCCTCTTCAAAATGTCCCCAACACTCGTCCTCCAGACGGAAGTCGAAATGGTCGGCATCTCCAAAATTCTCCATCGAATAGTTGCGGTGATAATGGACAAATTTCCCTAAAATCCAGAAATTCAATATGTCAAGATCACCGTCACCGTCAATATCCTCAATGGCGAGATAATCATCGGGGGAAGTATAAAGATTGGTGTAACCGTTGTAATAAAACGACTGCAATTGCTCTGTAATCAGCTGAAAACGAATAGTTTCACTATCAGAAATATTTTGATAGACGGTAATTCCGGCGAGACCGTAAGTGAAAATATCAGGCTTGCCGTCACCATTGTAATCCTTGAAAACCACCCAGTTATGGACTTCGGGAAAACAAAGGCTATATTGCGGAGCAAAAACGTATGCCGCACTATCTGAAAGACCAAGATTACGGAATGTAAGCAGCCGATTACCATGCTTTTCAAAAAGGATGAGGTCATCAACACCGTCAAAATCAAGGTCGAAAGGAGCGGCCTTCACCGAATTGATGCCACCTACCCACGGAAAAGAAAAAAGCTGTTCATTCAAAGAACGGACAGCGATATTTTGGGAACGGGAAAATCCGAAATCGTGATAGGATTGCGCTAATGCGACGGTAGAAAAAAAAGCTAATGCTGCAACCAGCAGACGGCGATACATATTAATAGTGATAAGTATTGCGCCGTTTCGTCTTCATCATATAAGGCGTATTGATGGGGCGTGAGGCTTTGGCTTTCACATTCCTCTGGCCGCGGTATGCGTGACGGGAGGCATGATTTCTGGATTTTTTCTTATGAGTGACTTTGCGGACATTCCGATAGGATGCTTGGCAGGAAGTTTCACACAAGCACAGAGGAACAAAAAAGACAAGCAAACAGAAATACGCAAATAACTTTCTCATTGTCAGTTGTTTAAAATTCACAATCATTGTCTGGTATTTTACGTTCAAGAGAGGCGCAAAGTTACACAATTATTTCACATTCCCAACACTTTTGGCTATTTTGCGTTAGAATTTCAACATAGGAAAGTGAAAAACTATCATTTACCATGCACCATCGAACTTGGTCCAAATGAGGTCACCGGTCTCCCATGCCTTGCTGAGAGCACGATTACACTGACGGCTGGTGTAGTCAGTAAGATAACGAAGGGCGGCGGTTCGATCCACATTCAGGCGTTTGAGGGCTTCCGCTTCCACAGAAGACTGGTTGTCAAAGAATTCGCTCTGCATCGGTTTCCAAGCATTATCGACATAGCGGCGCATGTCCCCCCAGCGCTTATTGGCAATAGTACCCAGACGGTTAAAGCCCCACCATGCGGCATCGCGGCTAAAGCCGGTTTCACGACCGCAAGTCTTGTACGGAGCCGGCAAATCGGTAACATTCGCATAGATAGGCACATAGATGGAGGAAGCCACATTGTCGAGGGCAAACCAGCAGAGAGCACCGACTTCGTCCGGAAGCCAATCGCGGCACTGGAGGATGGTGGCATAGACGGTGAACCAGACGGCGATGTTACGCTCGCCGTGGGAGTGCCATCCCCCGTTGATTTTGAACAACTTCTGCTCATCTGTTTTCATAAAGGGAGGTGCTAGCGGCGATATAACGGTTTTTCCCTCTTTGTCTGTAACCGTCAGTGTTTTACGCATATCGTATTCAGTACCTTCGTAATAATCCTTGAACACGCGGACCATATCGTCGAGCGAGACGAGGCTGTCGGGCTTCACGGAGAAGGGGTAGTTCTCCATATTGGCATCCAGTTTAAGCGAAGGCGCGAGTAGGTCGAAGACGCGCCATTCACGGCGACGGCAGGCCAGCATTGTGCGGGAGTCGGGCGCATATGCGTAGGCGAAACGGAAGGTCTCCTTTTTCTTGTCATACCAACCGTTTTCCTCAGCCACACTATAGACATTATCAGAAGCCATAAAGTAGTCCTTATCCTTGAGATTGATTTCGCGGATGGTAGAGGCGTTGGCGTTGACAGCCACGTGGTCGTCGGGGACGCGCTGTGCAGCCCAGACGGCTCCTTTCTTCCCCTTGCCGGGGCCGACGATCTCGAAGTGCCACACTTCGTTCTTGTCGGCGATGGTGAGACATTCGCCGCCGTCGCACCAGCCATACTCTTTCAGCAGTTCGCCGGCAGTGCGGATGGCATCGCGGGCAGTGGTGCAGCGCTGGAGCATCAGCATGCAGAGCGTCTGGCAATCAATCCAGCCCTCGGAGGAGCGCAGTTCCGAGCGGCCGCCAAAAGTGGATTCGCCGATGGCGAGCTGATGCTCGTTCATACAGGGGTAGGCGGTATTAAGGAACTGGTAGGTGTGGGCCACCTGCGGGATGGATCCGGTGTATTGATAGCAGTAGCTCGGCATCGGGTTGGTGTCGGGGTTGCAGGTAACACGCTTGTAGAGTGGCATCATCTCGCCCGGAGCGTGGTCAGCGGCAGGTTCCACCTTAATGCTGGTGCGGCTGCGGCCGCTGTCATCGGTGTGAGAAGTCATCACACTGCCGTCCTTCGAGGCATTCTTCCCCACCGTCACGGAGGTGCACTCCATATTACTAATTTCCGATTCATAATCCACCTGCGCAAAAAGACTGCAAGTGAGAAGGGACAAAACAATGGCAAGTAATTTTCTCATTATTAAATTATTACAAATATTAGACGATTAAATTATTTACTATTCCGTTTAATATAATTTGCGACACTCCAGATAATGCCCACAGGCAAGAGAATGGAAAAGCATACGGCAAGAATAATGGTTGCACCGGGCCAGTGGGCGGCATTAAACCAAAGGCCCACAATCGCAAGAGCCAACACAATGGCATTATAGATTGTCACACCTTTGCTAAGAAAATTCTGTACGCATGCGCCCCAGATAACGGCGACCAAACAGAGAAGGGTTTCCAACAATCTCATCAAAGCCGCTCCTGGCCAATGCATGAACTTGAAAAAAGCGGCCCAACATAGCACCACCGCGACGACGGTGCAGTAAATCAAAAATCCTTTTTTCATTTTATCGAATTAATTGTTGCGATTAAATCGCTGCAAAAATACACAAAATATCGGATGGAAGGATAGCAAATTATTGGATTTAGGACACAATGATTTTGTCAGTACTTGCTGAATTGCTTGTACGCTACGGTTATGTTTGATATAATTAAAAATTTTCAGTCAATATTAAAATAATAATTATATATTTGCATATTTAAAAATTTAAATAGTAAACATAAGACAAGGATAGTATGAAGGACGATGGCTTAATTGACAAAATTTATGTAATCAGAGGATTACAAGTAATGTTGGATTTTGATTTGGCTACAATATATGGCTATTCAACAAAAAGATTCAATGAACAAATCAAAAATAACATTGACCGTTTTGACGAAAATTTTCGTTTTCAACTCACCGATTCTGAATTTAAAAACTTGAGGTCGAAATTTTCGACCTCAAGTTGGGGTGGGACAAGGTATCTTCCGTACGCTTTTACCGAGCAAGGCATCTATATGCTAATGACAGTACTGAAAGGAGATCTTGCTGTTCGCCAAAGCAAGGCATTGATAATGCTTTTCAAAGAGATGAAAGACTTTATCGTACAAAGTCAGAACATAATTTCGAGTCCCGAATTGTTCAAACTTTCCATTCAAACTCAAAGCAATACAGAAGATATCAAACAAATCAAACAACAAATGGTGACCCGTGATGACATCTCTATCATTATAAAAGATTTCACCGACCCTAATATCAAAAAAGACTTCCTGTTTTATAATGGCCAGACCGTTGAAGCGAATATCGCATACGCAGAAATATATGCTTCGGCAAAAGAATCAATCTGCATAATTGACAATTATATCAGTTTGAAAACATTGGTTCTTCTTAAATCCGTTGCAAGCGGTATAAGAATAACAATTTTCAGCGACAACACGAATCGGAACCTGCATCAAACCGAGTTTGAAGATTTTAAACGAGAGTACCCGAATGTAGACATTACATTGAGAGTTTCTGGAGGAATTTACCACGACCGATACATAATTATCGACCATGGCACCCAGTACGAGGAAAAGATATTCCATTGTGGCGGTTCATCGAAAGATGCAGGAAAACGCATCACCTCCATTACCAAAGTAGAGGATGTGAAACTTTACAAGGACATTATCATCGAATTGCAGAACAATCCAGCATTACAATTATAGATAGTTCTCTTTTGTGCAATGACCGCAGACGGCAGGTACGGAAGAGCGGGAAGGGTGCTGCCGCGGAAAAAGAAACAGCCGCGAATTACGCGGATGGCGTGAATTTGTTTATGACAATCTATGGCGAAGTAGCAGGAGATTCCTATTTCGTTAATACTTCTTTTAAAATCGGCGACAGAAATACAAATTAAATTGAAAACGAAGAATGAAAAATTGAAAACTAAAAAGAAGTATGAAAGATTGCCTTCCGAATCATAAAAAGTGTGTATCTTTGCCGCTCGAAAAAACAACACGGAATATTTCTGCAATCATCATATAATCATTAATAAACACACATCATGAGCATTATCAAACCTTTCAAGGGCTTCCGCCCGCCCGTCGACATCGTCGAAAAACTGGCCTCCCGTCCGTACGACGTCCTCAACTCCGCCGAAGCACGCGTAGAAGCTGCCGGCAACCCCTACAGCCTCCTGCACGTCACCAAGGCCGAGATCGACCTCCCCGAAGGCACCGACGAACACTCCCCCGAAGTGTATCTTCAGGTCGTCAAAAACTACAACCTGTTCAAAGACCTCGGCTGGCTGGTGAAGGACGAAGAGGAAAAACTCTACGTCTATGCCCAGAGCATGAACCCGAAGGATGCCAACGCCAAATGGCAATACGGCATCGTGGCCTGCGCCTACAGCGAAGACTATGTCAACAAAATCATCAAGAAACACGAGCTCACCCGTAAGGACAAGGAAGAGGACCGTATGAAACACGTCCGCATCACCAACGCCAACGTGGAACCCGTCTTCTTCGCCTATCCCGCCGTGGCCCGCATCGACGAGATCGTTGCCTCCGTCACCGCCAACA
>JAGCXN010000022.1 GCA_017961265.1 Bacteroidales bacterium
AAAAGTAAAAAGTATAAATTAAAAAGTAAAAAGTATTCTCGCGCTATCCTCCGTATCACCTATCACCTGTTACCTATTACTATAAAAAAGAAAAGCCCGCATAACGTCCCATAGGGTTCTGAATAAACTCCTATAATGTACGATGAAGGAGCCTCGCCTTCTCGAAAGTCCAATGGGTGCAAGCACCTCGCGATAGCGATAAGGCCGGTTCTAAAAAGCGACAAGCCTATCCTTCTATTTTATTCTGTTGAGTTTACCAAACGTATCTGAACGTATGCGGGTAGATTTTTATTCAAAGAACCTGTTGATCAACGTATTAATGTTCGTTCGTTGTGGCATCTTGTTTGAGTTTCGTCACTGCCGAATTCAAGTTTTCAGCCGTTTCAGCAAGCCGTTCCATCTTGGGAATCAGATCTTCCTCGTAGGTATTCAACCTTTCTTCTTTTGCTATATAATTGACCATCACGTCAATAAGAAGTTTGGAAAGGAGGTCTTGGTGATCGGTGTATGTCCATCGTTGGGCAAAATGAATTGCCTTGTCGTTGATTCGTTTCTCGGCTTCACGGTAGTAGATTTCATGCTCCCTCCTGATCCACAGGTCAATCTTCCTTTGCAAAATCTCTATCTCGATGTGGATTCTTTCACTCTGTTCCATTTATTCCGCGTTTAAAATGCCGATGCAATTGTCAATCTCCCGCACAATTTCGTTTATCTCTTCTTTTATTTTATATATTGTGTCGTTATTTGTTTTATTTTGTGTATCTATTTGTGTATTAATATTTTCAAGTTCTTCTTGCTTGTTTGCTTCTTTCTTTGCTGCTTGAAGTTTCAAAGCTTCATTTTCTGTCTGTAATCTCTTTATTACTTCTTGTAATTCAATAAGTTGCAAAGTTGCTTTCGCCAACTTTTGCTCGATATCGTTGTAGATGTGCAGAAACGATGCCATTCCATTCAAAATTCAGCCCGCAAAAGTACTGAATAATTTTGGCATTTTTAATGCCCTTTGAAAAAAAGAATCACCGGCGGCTGTTGATGAAATCATTGAGTTCGTCCTTCGAACTGGAGAACTCAAAGATTCCGTTGAGCTTATAGTAAAGGTTGCGATCGATGCAGTAGTCATAGGCGAACTTGACATATTCAAGTTTGTTGTGTTCGAAATCAAAAAGACGGGCGATGTCGGCGATTTGGTCCACGTAAAAGTAGTGGGCGGAAGTGGCTTGTTTCGCAATGTTCATCTTGTCATTTTCGAAGTCGGCACTGCGCACCAACTGCTTGATTTCCATAAACTCTGATGGAGGGCAGGGAACGGGGCCGTGAGCACCCGGAGGTGGCGGAGGTGTACCTGGGTTGCCTGGCTGAGGATGTCCGGGGTGTGGATTCCCGTGCGGCGGGTTGCCGCCGACAGGACGGTTCACATCAGCTTCGTACATCTCGTTCATCTGGTGTACCATCTGTCCAAAAGCACCTATCATAGCGCCAGCCGCCTTCGCATCCTCCGCGGCGGAGCGGAAAAAGATGCTGCTGGTCTGCGGCTGGTAGCTCACTATGTAGTTATTCCTTCCTTGCTGGAGAGTGACATTTGACGTGATGGTGGATCGTTCGGAATTGTCCATCGTGACGGTGATGCTGCACTCGCCGGGGGCCAAGTTGGATGTGACAGACTGCGAGGCGAACTCATTCTGCAGGGCGCCGTTGACATAGACCCAGAAATGTTCGCTTTGCTCAGCAGTTACATTCAGCGTTGCTTGCGCAAAAGAGAACAGCACGCACAACAGCAATAGGGAGGTGGTGATGATTTTTTTCATTTTCAAATTTACTTTTCAAATTTACTTCTGGTGACGTTTCTTGCGTTCGAGGTCCTGCGGTTCGAGGGAGAGGTGTTCGCCGCGGAGCAGAGAGGCGACGCCTTCGGCGTGCGGATGCTGCTGGCATTTCTCGCAGTGGCACTCTTCCACATAGTCGGTAGGTTCGGTATAAGTGGTGATAACGCCCTCGAAGTTTCTGAGAATCACCTTGTTGGGGCTTTGGGAAATGACGTAGTTGGGCATCACTGGAGTCTTGCCGCCACCGCCAGGAGCATCCACCACGAAAGTGGGGACTGCATAGCCGGAAGTATGGCCGCGGAGGTTCTCGATGATTTCGATACCCTTGGAGACGGGCGTGCGGAAATGCTCCAGACCCATCGAGAGGTCGCACTGGTAGATGTAGTAAGGACGCACGCGGATTTTGACGAGGCCTTGTACGAGGGTCTTCATCACGTGTACGCAGTCGTTGACACCGCGGAGAAGCACGGACTGGTTGCCGAGCGGGATGCCGGCGTTAGCGAGTTTGGCGCACGCTTCCGTAGCTTCGGGCGTAATTTCGTTCGGGTGGTTGAAGTGGGTGTTGACCCAGATCGGATGGTATTTCTTCAGCATGTTGCAGAGGTCGTCGGTGATGCGCTGCGGGCAGACGACGGGCGTGCGGGTGCCGAGACGGATGATTTCGACGTGCGGGATGGCACGCAGGCGCTGGATAATGGACTCAAGCACCTTGTCGTTCACCATGAGGGCGTCGCCGCCGGAAAGGAGCACGTCGCGCACTTGGGGCGTGCGGGCGATATAGTCGATGGCTTTCTGGATACGGTCTTGCGGCATCTGGCAGTCGTGCTGGCCGGCAAAACGGCGGCGTGTGCAATGGCGGCAGTACATGGAGCACTGGTCGGTGATGAGCAGCAGCACGCGGTCGGGATAGCGGTGCGTGAGGCCGGGAACTGGGGAGTCTTCATCCTCATGGAGCGGGTCAAGGAGGTCGGCGGGCGACTGGTGTACCTCGGCAGCTGTCGGGATGGCTTGACGACGGATGGGACAATACGGATCGTTGGGATCAATCAGGCTCAGGTAGTACGGGGTGATGGCCATACGCAAGGTCTGGAGGGTCTTCTTCACACCTTCCTCCTCTTCTTCCGTCAGACTGATGTATTGCTTCAGCTGATCGAGGGTCTCAATTCTATTTTTCACCTGCCAAGTCCAGTCGTTCCACTGTTCGTCGGTGACATTCGGGAATAATTCTTTTCTTCTATTTGTCATTATATTAATGTTTTATATTTGTAAATGAATGATTTCATATTTTGGAAAAACGGGTGCAAAGTTACACGAATTTTCCGAATTAGCGTCATTTTCTCCGCTTATTGATATAACAATCTATAAATCAATAGAAAACATCTCTGAAGCTCCGTTTTCCCATAGGACGGACGCGTGGAGTTTATGAGGGGAGTCAGCCATAAACACTACCCGTGCGCTATTGCCCTGGGTCTGAAGAATGAAGCCGCCCTCCGCTTTCCAAAAAACTTTTGAGATATTCTCTCCGTCCACCCGAAACCATTGCGGTTCGCCGGGAACGCGCCGTATGCCCGCTGCCTGTGGGACAAACTCACGGAAGAAGAAGTCTCGAATGTGTGATTGGATGAAATAGAACTCTTGTTTTGGCATGTTGTCCTTGTCCACGTGTGGGGCGTGTCCGGCCCCCTCAAAAGTGTAGAACTCGCTCCGGTAACCCAACTTTTGGGCCTGGCGGTGGATGGCGGCGGAACCGTACATCTGGCCGAAGAATAGGCCGCCGATTTTCACCTTCGTGTCGGAGAAAGGGATGCCGGTGTCATAGGGTACCAGCTGGTCTGCATTGCCGTGGAAGGAGACGATGTTGGTTTTGGAGGAGGAGAGGAGTCCGAGGTCATTGACGGCACCCCACATGTTGGCCACGGCTCGGATATGGAACTCCTCTTTCAATGTGTTGCCTGAGGACTCAATATCACCCAGGTCGGAAAATGCGCCGTGTTTGCGGGAGGAGGCGGGACGTGTGGCGTTGCGCATAAAGGCGAGGTTGAGCGAGGTGATGGCACCGGCACTGCTGCCAGCCACAAAAATATAGTCGGGATTGATACGGTACTCCTCTTTGTTGGAGAGTAGGAACCGGACGGCGGCATGGGCGTCTTGGACAGCCCCGTAACCGCACCGCTCAATGGCCGCCTTTGTCAGCTGGAATCCCATTCGGTAATTGATGGAGGCTACCACATAGCCACAGGCAGCGAAATGCTTGCACCAGAGTACAATGGGATTGTCTGCCTTGTCGCCGATGTAGAAGGCTCCGCCGTGGAGGAAAACAATAAGCGGACGCGAAGAAAGCGTATCGTTCTCAGGTAGATAGATGTCCATCAGAAGGTCTAATTTCTTTTTCTTCACTGAAGAGGAGACGCCTTTGGCAAAAATTTCAAAGTAGCTCAAATTGCTGGTGACATTAGAGGTCCAGTAGCCCATAGCTTCACCATATTTCACATTTTTGAGAATCCGGCATGGGTGCGACGCTTTCCGATAGCGGTTTTCAAAAATCTTGTAATCAGGTTGCTCATAACGATTGAGGGAAAATTCATAGGGCTGCTTGTCCACATGGAAACTCCCTTTTATTCCAGTTGACGTTCGTGCCAACTTGATTTTCTTTATCACCATTTCCTTGCCGCCGAAGGTGACGGTGACTTTTCGTGACCTGACTACGCCTGACAATGATTCGGGTGTGACCGTCATTTTCTGATGGTCGGGGATTTTGTAGAAGGTGGCGGCAAATGACTTCTCCTTCACCTCATTGAGTGAGACCAAAAATTCCGTAGGGGAAGTGCCGTTCAGGGACTTGCACTCTCCCATATAGTAAGCATTGGGGTCAAGTGGCTGTAGAATGGACTCGAAAGAGAGGTCGTTAGACCCATATTCTGTCAAATCGGAAGAGAGCTCTGATGTGGAACGGTTGTCTTTTTCGGCTTCATTTGCATCACGATTGGCGTTACGATGGCAGCTTTGCACGCATAACGGCAACAATAATAGGAGCAGTAGAGTGTTTCGTAAGGTTGTTAACTTATTGTAAATCACTGATGTATGATGTTTTCAATAAAAGAGTTTACACCTGCGAAAATACAAAAAAAGAGGCAAATTCCGCCGTCATTCAAATGAAAGGTATGGGGCAAGTTTATCCATCAGCTCCTGATAGGCATGGGTGATCTGTTGGAATTCGGCAAGATTTTTGATCTTTCCGTTCTTTTCCCGATAGGAGACTACGGTTTTGGCAAGATAGGCATCGAAGTAGGGGTGTGATTTTAACTCTTTATAACTCATTGTATTAACTTTTATCTTTTTTACAAATGAAGGATTGATGGTGAAGTATTTTTCACAATACCGAAGATCCAGATTCTGTAAAATATAAATTTCGTGAAGTTGTTCGAGGGAGTGGAAGCCGCCGAGTCGATCTCGGTACTCGATGATTTTCTGTGCCCGTTTGCTGCCGAATTGCGGGATACGCATGATGTCGGAAGAGTCGCACCGGTTCAGTTCCACTTTTTCTACGAGATAGGATTGCTTTTTAGGAAATGGTTTTAACTTTGATGTATCTTTTTGATAATAAGAGGAATCACGGTAAAATGCCCGTTTTTCATAGCGTGGATAACGCTCCTTGTAAGGGCGATAGCGGGCGGCGAAAGCGGAATCACGCTCTGCCCGTGCCGCTGCAACGGAATCAGCAAAGGCCGCCTGCTGTTCCTCGAAGGCGGCAATCTGGCTGGCAAAGGCGGAAAGGTCGGGCTGGGGTTTCGGTGCACGGACGTAAAAGAGGTTGAATGCCAGTAGCAGTAAAATGATGATGAGAAGGGAGGATGTTCCAATGAAATCTCCTTTTGACATACCAAGAAATTTCCACATAGTTTTCTGTGAATTAATAAGTTAAATAAAATTTATCGGTGCTATACCAAGCCGCAAATGTACTATGGTTTTTTCTGAAATTGGTACTTCGTATAAAAAAATAGTGTATTTTTGCGACTTAATTTTTTTAACAATCATATAATAGGGTTGATTATGAAAGAACGTCTATTTAACATCTTTAGAATCACAATTTTAGCATTGCTTCTTCCGTTTGTTTCTGCACAAGGGCAGAATTGTGTGGCTCCTGCTTTTGCCGAAGCGGGACAGATTACAGGAACAACGGCGGTTTTATATTGGATGGATTTTAATGGGAATACCCAGTGGGATGTGGTCGTTTCCACCAGTCAATTAGGAAATCCGTCCTCCGCATCAAATATTCAGCATGTTACGGGAGAAGGGAGTTTTATAGAGTATCCTGTGGAAGGTCTTTCCCCTGAAACGGACTATTATTTTTATGTACGTTCCGTGTGCAGTGCCACTTCGAATAGTGACTGGATGAGTGGTAGTATGTTCCATACACGGTGCGCTGACAAATCCGTTCCCTATACTTGCGATTTCAGCGGTTCTGATTTGCCGAGTTGCTGGAATGTCGTATCAGGATACCCCTCTATGGCCAGTGTTGATGCCGCCCATCCCAGTGTCCTTTTGTTGCCGGCTTATGCGCAAATTGCCCTTCCTTCCTTTAATCTTCCGTTAAGTTCTCTGATGGTCAGTTTCTATATCCGGTCGTCAGACAATACCTCTGCTTTTGAACTGGGCGTCATAACGGATGTTGGCGACATGCAGACGTATGAGACATTTGAAAATGTGTCAATAGCCTCTTCCAACACATTTTACTCCAAGCAGATTCGTTTGGACACCTATGCGGGTCAGGCGAAATATATTGTTTTGAGCAATATGGGCGATGCCACCTGCTATATAGATGATTTGACGGTTAGTATCGTTTCTGACTGCGCCAGCCCTGCCAATGTGGAAGCTCAGGACATCACTTCCAATAGCGCCGTGATCCGCTGGAATGAGGTCGGGACGGCGATTCGTTGGCAGGGGATTCTTTCGACGACGCCCATCACCAATTTCAACGCCTATACTCCGCAGGTTCATACGGACAGCAGTTGTGTCCTTTCGTCACTTGCGCCAAACACATCTTATTATTATTATGTGCGCTCCATTTGCGGCAGTGACTATAGTGACTGGTCAAGTACATATTTTACAACGTTTTGTGCTTCTTCTACTCTTCCTACAACCGAATCGTTCTCTGCACAGCTGCCTGATTGTTGGGCCAATGAGCGAGTGAACGGGTATGCGGAAGTTCGTTTTGTCACAAATGGCAACGATCCGGTTTGCACGCCTGCTGGTGGAAATTACATGGTGAAGTGGGAAAGTGCCGTCAATAATAGCGGTAGTCAGGCACGTCTTATTTCGAAACCATTGAGCACCAATGGAGTTAGTGCCCTGAATGTCCGTTTTATGTGGTACCATGACCTTCAGAATCCGAGTGTGCAGAATGACGGGGTGCAGGTGCAGTACTCTTTTGATGGAAGCACATGGGAAAACACGACACAGGGAATGATCCGCCGTTGCGACGGCACTCACTCGGGATGGACGGAATACAATGTGGCTATTCCGGAGGCCGCTGGACAAAGCATGGTCTTCGTCGGTTTCCTGTTCAGCAGTGGCCGCGGTGGCAACTGCTATCTTGACGAGGTGACGTTCGAGGCCATAAGCGGATGTCTGCCGCCCGCCAACGTGGTTGCTTCTGATATCGGTGGCAATAGCGTCACCCTCTCCTGGAGTGAGATGGGCGGGGCAACAAACTGGAATGTCGTCGTCTCGGAAACACCAGTGACGAATTTTGCTGTAGTATCCCCGATTGCGGCCACCACTAACCCCATACTGGTGGAGAATCTTAATCCTAATACCACCTACTATGCGTATGTGCAGTCGAAATGCTCTGCCAACAGCTACAGCGAGTGGGTGATGGCCCCTGCGTTCACGACAGGTTGCGGCGATGTGTTGCTTCTTCCTTTCGAGGAATCGTTTGAACGATATGGAACATGCAGTGGCGCTTTTCCGCCGTGTTGGAATCGGTACGGCCTGCCCGATTTCGGGACCTTCTTCCATGATGGGCAGAACTGTGTCACCCCGTCGGCTACCGATATGGATGCCGCTGATGGGGAGAGGAGTCTGATGATCTGCACTCCGTCGGGTGGCCGCTCCTACGTCGTCTCGCCGGCTATTCATGAAAACATCCGCAACCTTGCGGTTACTTTTTACCTCAAGAAATCTTCTGCCACCACATCAGGAACGTTTGAGGTGGGCCTGATGACCGCTGCCGCCGATCCTGCCACCTTCGAATCGGTCGCCACCGTTGAGATCGACCACGAAGGGGAGTGGTTCTATTGCCCCGTCTCTTTCGAAAATGCTGTCGCAAATGGCCCCGACAAATATATCGTATTCCGCCATCTCGGTGCCGCTGATGACAGCTACTATCTTGTTGATAAGGTGTCGATCATCCTTCGCCCGGATTGCTGGGGCGCCGATCGTATCGCTGTCAGCGATGTGGACGGCAATCGTGCCACTTTAACGTGGGGAGACCCCAATGAACCTTCCGCACAATGGCATTTGAAAATTTCTGAAACCCCGATGAGCAATATGTCGCAGACAGCCAATGTGTTTGACCAGACCGTAACGGAGACTTCTTTCACCATTGATTATCTGCAGGGTGGCACGACCTATTATTATTACCTGCAGTCTGATTGCGGCAACAATGCGCTTGGCAGCTGGAGCAGTGGTGAGTTTACCACGCTTCCATGCAATTGCTATGTGGACATCTGTATGCGTGACCAGTGGTCAAACGGTTGGGAAGGTGCCAAAATTCAGCTGAAGCATGGCACTACTGTTTTTGCTGAGGCAACGATGACGTACAGTGGAATGTATGACACTGCTCGTGTTTATACTTGCGAAGCACAGAATATCGACTACTATTTTGTGTCAGGAAGTTATGATCCAGACATCTCTTTTACCATCATCAATAGCCAGGGCACCACGCTCTATACTTCGAACGGAACACCTCAGGCGGGCTGCTTTTATTCAGGAGTGCCTGCGTGTGGCGTCTCGTGTGGCACGGCACCGTCGAACCTTTCCGCCACTGCCACTGCCAACGGCAACCAGCTGACTTGGAATGCGGCACCGGAAGCGCTCTGCTATACGGTTTATCGGGATGGAGTGGAACTCGACGATTATGTCACAGGCCTTTCGTACCTTGATGCAGGGGCGGGCTCTGCCAACTGCTGCTACACCGTTACAGCCCAATGTATTGTTGGAGAGAGCGGACACTCCAACCAGTCGTGCATCACTGGCATTGAGGAGAGTGAAGAACTTTCCCATGTCAGCATCTTCCCCAATCCCGCTCACGACCGCTTCACGATCAATGCTGACTTTACCATCACCCGCGTCTCCGTCGTGAACTTGCTCGGACAGGAGGTTATCAGCCAGAATATCGTGGGTAACAGCACTGACATCAACGTCTCCGAACTCACTGATGGCATCTACCTTGTCAAGATTTTTGACGGAAAGAAGTGGACGGTTCGTAAAATCATCGTCGAATAGGATTCATCATATAATATAATGTAATGATGGATGCTGTCGAAAAAATCAGAAGGTACTGTGAGTATCAGGATCGCTGTGAGTCGGAAGTGCGTCGTAAGATGGCGCAGCTTCTTGTGCCCGCAGAGGAGCGCGACTCCCTGATGGAACAGCTGAAGGCGGAGCGGTTTGTGGACGACGAGCGTTTTGCCGAGAGTTTCATACGGGGAAAAGTGAATCAGAAAAGGTGGGGGCGTGTCAAGATCCGTGTGGAGTTGCAACAGCATGGTATCAGTTCCACTATCATTACAAAAAAGATGTCGGAAATGGATGAGACGAGGTACGAAGAGAACCTTCGTTATCTGGTTGGGAGGTGGAAGCAGGAGAATCCAGACGGGGAACGTGCCAAGATGGTCCGTCATCTGATGAGCAAGGGATATACGGCGGATGAGATTTTTAGTATTGATCAATAAATGATTTTTTAACAGATATGATTATTAGCGAAGGAATTAAGGATCTGACAGCGAGGCTCAGCGAGCTAAGGAGGTGTCTTTGACATCGATGGGAAAAAGAAAGAAGTTGCTGACAAGGAAGAGGTGACCCATCGTGACGACTTTTGGGATGACCCGAAAGCTGCTGAAAAAATATTCAAGGAGATCAGTTTTACGAAATCGTGGATTACGGATTTTGCAAAAGCGGAAGAAAAGTATGACGAGTTCATTGTGACCAATGATTTCTTCAACGAGGGTGAGGCTACGGAGGCGGAGGTGGAGGCCTGCTATGAGGCGGCTTTGAAGGAAATCGAAAAATTGGAATTCCGCAATATGATGCGCAATGAGGAGGACGTGTTGAGCGTGATTTTGACCATCAATTCTGGCGCGGGGGGGACGGAGAGTTGCGACTGGGCGGAGATGCTCCTGCGTATGTATATCCGTTGGGGTGAGCGTAACAATTACAATATCAAACTGATAGATCGGCAGGAGGGCGATGTGGCGGGCATCAAGTCGGCTACATTGGAGCTGGATGGACGGTACGGTTACGGCTATCTTAAGAGTGAGAGCGGTGTCCACCGTTTGGTGCGTCTCTCTCCGTTTGATTCGGCGAACCGGCGTCATACCTCTTTCGCTTCCGTCTTTGCCTATCCCATCATCAATGATGAAATCAACATTGAAATCAATCCGGCGGACCTGACGTGGGACACCTACCGCAGCAGCGGCCCCGGCGGACAGAATGTCAACAAGGTGGAGACGGCAGTGCGCCTGCACCATGCTCCCACCGGCATTGTCATCGAGTGCCAAGAGACACGCTTCCAGCAGCAGAACCGAGAAAAGGCCCTCCAGATGCTGAAGTCACAGCTCTACCAGATTGAGTTGGAAAAGAAGCGTGCCAAACTCAACGAGATTGAAAGCAGCAAGAAGCGGATTGAGTGGGGATCGCAGATACGGAGCTACGTGATGCATCCCTACAAAATGGTGAAAGACCTTCGTACTCAGTACGAAACGTCCAATGTCAGTGCTGTGATGGACGGAGATTTGGATGGCTTTATTAAGGCCTATTTGATGTCTGCACAGTCTTGATTTTGCAACTTCTTGACAATCCGACAACTCTGTTGCAGCGACTCTGGCACTTTGTGTGAAAAACTCGGAAACGCCCAATTTACTATGTACGATATTTTTTAATAATCAAGGGCGAAATCGTTTTTTTTCTAACTTTTTTTAGTTCATTTTTGCACCGTCAAAAACGGGAAAACAAGGCTTTTTTAAACCTCTCGTTTAAAGTGAATTATTTATTTTCAATTTTTACATAAAGCGGAAATGGCAGGAAAAACAGTTCAAGCCCACGAGGAGATTTGGCAGAAGTGTCTGATGTTTATCAAGGATAATATTCCGGAAGCATTGTTCCAACAATGGTTCGTCCCCATCCATTCTATTTCATTGAAAGATGATGTTCTGACCATCGGACTGCCCGCCTATTCCTTTTATGAGTGGTTGGAGAAGAACGCCCAGCGTCTCCTGAAAACAGTGGTGAAGAAGGAGCTCGGAAACAACGGCAAACTGATGTACACCATCACCATGGGAAAGCAGCCTGACAAGAAGGAGGACATCACCCTCACGCTCCCAGCCAACCCGCCCATCCAGACCCAGAATCCGCCGCAGAAGCTGATAAACAACCCGTATGGTGAGGCGGTGAGCCTTCCGAATCCCGATATTATTCCGGGACTTAAGATGCGCAACGTGCCGAGCAACCTTGTGGAATCCCTGAACTTCGACAACTTCATCGAAGGCGAGTGCAACCAGTTCGCCCGCCTCGCCGGAAAGATGATCGCACAGTCGCCTATCGGCTCCACACCTTACAACCCCTTCTTCATCTTTTCCAATACAGGATTGGGAAAAACCCATCTTGCCCATGCCATTGGTTTGGAAATCAAGGCGAACCATCCTGACGCCACCGTCATCTACATCAATTCTGACCTTTTTGTGCAGCAATATACCGAAGCCGTCCACACCAACAATAGGAACGACTTTCTCAACTTCTACCAGCATGTCGATGTCCTGATTATTGATGACATACAATTCCTCGCAAACAAGGACAAGACGCAGGAGGTGTTCTTCCATATTTTCAACCATTTGCACCAGCGAAAAAAACAGATCATCATCACTGCCGACAAGTCGCCCGCCGAAATCGCCGGCTTTGAACCGCGTGTGCTGGCCCGCTTCAAGTGGAGCCTCGTCACCGAACTGACCACCCCCGACCTTGAAACCCGTATCGCCATCCTGAACAAGAAGTTGGAAAACAACGGAATACAGTTCCCGCCGGAAGTTACCGAGTACATCGCCCTGCGTGTCACTTCCAACGTCCGTGAGCTGGAAGGCGCCATGATTGCCATCCTTGCACAGTCGTCTATCAACCATAAGGAAATCACCATCGAACTGGCGAAGGACATGATTGACAAGTATGTGAAAAGTACGGCGAAGGAGATCTCCATCGAGTATATCCAGAAAGTGGTTTCCGACTACTTCCATATTCCGGTGGAGACCATCAACAGCACCACCCGCCGTCGTGAAGTGGCGCAGCCCCGACAGATTTGCATGTATTTTGCAAAGAAATATACCAAGTTGCCGCTCAACACCATCGGACAGAGCTGCGGCAACAAGGATCATGCCACCGTCCTGCATGCCTGCCGCGTCATCAACGACCTCTATGAGACCGACAAGAAGATGCGCAGCGACATCGACGAAATCGACAAGAAAATGAAATTGTAACGTGTGCACCGTATGAGGCGCGGTACACATTGTGAGACGCGGTACACCGCGTCCCTACTATACCCTATACCTTATTGCCTACTCCCTTTGTTCCGGTATTGTTCCTCTTTGGCCGTGTCGCCCAATTCGTGACAGGCGTTGGCCATCATGTTGTAAATACGGGCTTTTTCCGCATTGTCGTAAGTGTATTCAAGGGCTTTTTCGAAACAGGTGAGTGCTTTTTGTGCATTCCCGGTGTTGAGGTGCGCCACCCCTACCGTATAGTACATCATGGATGAGGTGGGGAACAATTCCAGCACATCGGCCTCCTTTTCCAGCACTTTCCCGTAATCGTGCGCTTGTGCGAGGCAGTAAAGGTAATCCTGCCACAGGGCGTACTGGGAGAGGTCAATGGTGAGGGCGTGCTCAAAATGGACGGCAGCTTCGGCATACTTCTTTTCTTTCATCTTCAACGAACCGAGGGCGGCCCAGCCTTCCACCGCATCGGGATTGGCTTCCGTAAGGGCTTGTGCCAAAGCGTACTGTTCCTGTGTCGGGTTGGACGACGGGAGCGTTGTCAAGAAACGGCGCAGGACGGGGAGCTTACGCTCGACACCGATATCCTTGCTCCGGAACGCCGCGAGCCACGCATTATACGCAGCCTGCTTGTCCCCCTTCTGGTCGTAATAGTCGGCCATCACGAGCTGCACCTCGGCGTTGTCGGGATTCAGCTGGAGCACCTTCTCAAAATAAGGGATGGCCTTTTCCGGCATACGGTTGGTGACATAGAGGCCGGCGGCCTGGATATAGTGGTTCTCGTTCCACGGTTCCGCCTTTATCAGTTTGTCATACTCACCCACAGCACTTTTCACATCGTCCAGATGCAGCCACAGCTCCACCTTCGCCGCCGTAAGTTCCTCGTTGTATCCCATCAGCTGCTCCATACGGTTATAAAGGCCGATCACCTCCTTGTATTTTCCAAGGTGAAGGCAGGCATCGGAATAATAGAATAGGTAATATTCGTTTCGGGGTTCGGCAGCGCACACCTTGTCCCAAACCTTGACAGATTTCTCATAATTGCCCTGTTCATCCAGCACTTGGGCGAGTTCCACAAGATACCAGACGTTCTTTTTGTCGGTGGAGGCAGCCTTGGTGAGGTAGTATTCCGCCGCAGCATAGTCGCGCTGCTCCGCCTTCAGCTTGCCCAGCATAAAGTAGGCGGGTGCATGGGACGGGCGGGAAGCGGCCACTGCCAGAAATTCTTTTTCCGCACCTACATAATTCTGCGAATAAAAGGCTTTCAGCCCGTTGGCGAAAGTCACCGAAGCAGCACGTTCCTCCGGTGAAACCACAGGCGCTTTAGCGCTTTTTGCCTTATTTTGGGAATATACTAATGAAAAACAATAAATTATACAAAGAAATATCCAAACACTCTTTTTACACATAGAGAGAATTTTAGCACAAATTTATTAAACGAAAAAAAAACGGGTACATTGTACAAGAGTAAAAATAATATATTGTACCTTTGCCGCCCAATTATAATTGACAATTTCATGAAAAAACTTTTCCTCCTTCTTGCTGCATTGCTGACTGCCGGCATTGCAAACGCCCAGAATGTGAACTGTTACCGCGTCTATCTGCACGACAAGACGAACACACCGTATAGCATTGACCAACCGGAGCAGTTCTTGTCACAGCGTTGCTTAGACAAGCGTGCCCGCTACAACATCCCCGTCACGGAAGAGGACCTGCCGGTGAATCCCGCTTATCTGCACGAGATCGGACAGGCCAGTCCTCAGCTGCGGGTGCTGTCAGTTTCTAAGTGGACCAACACCTGTACGGTTTGGTGTCCTGACACCGTGCGTATGGGTTATGTCCGCAACCTCCCGTTCGTGGACAGCGTGAAGGCGGTGGGGTACTATTCCTCAATGGATGAGCGCACGACTCCGATTCCGCCATGTGCCACACACACGCAAGGGGAGACCGACACCACCGGCTATGGTGTCGGCTTCGGACAAATTGCCCTGCACAACGGACATCTGCTCCACGAGGAGGGTTTTCGTGGCGAAGGTATGTTGATTGCCATGCTGGATGCCGGCTGGACCGCCTTCGACCAGAGCCAATATTTCACCAACCTGTATGAAAACGGGCAGATTTGGGGAACTTACAACTTTGTACCAGGCATGGACAACGTATATCTGGGACATTCGCACGGAACCTCCTGCGCCTCCATCATCCTGAGCAACATCTACAACATGAGCGGTTCGTGGGGCAGTTCGGCGGACACGCTGGTGGGAACAGCACCCAAAGCCAACATGGTGTTCATTCGCACCGAAGATCCCGAACTTGAACAGCCGATCGAGGAGGACTTTTGGGTGGCTGGAGCTGAAATTGCCGACAGCATTGGTGCCGATGTCATCACTTCGTCGCTCGGCTACACCCGCTTCGATGACAGCACCTTTGTATTTGACTATAGCAGCTGTGACGGCCATACGAGCATTGCCTCCATTGCCGCCACCATGGCAGCCCATAAGGCCATGATCGTATGCGTTGCAGCAGGCAACGACGGCGCCAACGAATGGCACAAGTTGAGCCGCCCCGCCGATGCGGAGGACATCCTGTGCGTGGGAGCGGTCAATGTGGACAGCATTCCCGCTTCCTTCACCAGTTGCGGACCGAGCTATGACGGACGTGTGAAGCCCGATGTGGCTTCTTGCGGGTGGGACACCTACGTTGTAAATATATGGGTGTACGACTGGGAAGAACCGGCAAGTACCATCGATTACATAGACTCGGGCAATGGCACTTCCTACGCCACCCCCAATCTTGCCGGACTCGCCACCTGCCTCTGGCAGGCGCTTCCGCAACTCACCTCCTTGGAAATCATGCAGCTCATCCGTGAGGCAGGCCACCAGTACGCCACGCCCGACACGACGATGGGCTACGGTATTCCCGACTTCTACCGCATTTTCCTTGAAAACTACACATCCGACACGACGGGTATCCATGAAATACTCAGTGTGCAGCAAGCCTTGTCGGCCTACCCGAACCCTGCCAGCGAGCAGCTCACAATTTTTAACAGCAGCGACAAAAACCATACCATATATATATATGACCTCTCTGGACAGTTGAGGATAAAGGCGACAGTCGATGGGGGTGAAGAAAGGGTCATCAATACGTCAGAATGGGCCAGCGGAATCTACTTTTTGCAGGCGGAAGGCGTAAAAGGGGAGAGGCAAACCATCAAAATCATAAGGCTGTAGAAGGGGAGACGTGAGAGAAAATGAATCTGTAATGCTTGTTTTGTGTTTGTAATATATTGATTTATAATTGGATATATATTTTTGAAAAAAAATTCTCAAAGAAAGTTCTAATTAAAAAAATTAGTGTATTTTTGCGGTCTCAAAAAGCGGGCGGAAATGCGTCGTTCGCCGGAGAGACAAAAAGCTGTTGTAGCTCAGTGGTAGAGCACTTCCTTGGTAAGGAAGGGGTCGCGAGTTCAACTCTCGCCAATAGCTCTCTTTTTTTGTGTATAGCCAAAAAGGAAAATTATTAACGCATTAAAATTATAAAAAATGGCAAAAGAACATTACGAACGTACAAAACCCCACGTAAATGTGGGTACAATCGGTCACATCGACCACGGTAAAACTACCTTGACCGCTGCTATCACCAAAGTTCTGGCTGAAGCTGGTCTTTCCGAAGTGAGATCTTTTGATTCTATCGATAACGCTCCCGAGGAAAAGGAACGTGGTATCACCATCAACACCGCTCACGTTGAGTATCAGACTGAGAAACGTCACTATGCTCACGTTGACTGCCCCGGTCACGCTGACTATGTGAAGAACATGGTTACCGGTGTTGCTCAGATGGACGGTGCTATCCTGGTTGTGGCTGCCACCGACGGTGCTATGCCTCAGACCCGTGAGCACATCCTTCTTGCCAAGCAGGTTGGTGTTCCGAAAATGGTTGTTTTCATGAACAAGGTTGACATGGTGGACGATCCCGAACTGCTTGACCTCGTTGAAATGGATATCCGTGACCTTCTCAACTTCTACGGTTTCGACGGCGATGACACTCCCGTTATCCGCGGTTCCGCTCTTGGTGGACTGAATGGCGACCCGAAGTGGGTTCCCTCCATCATGGAACTTATGAACGCTGTTGACGAATGGATTCCGCTGCCGCAGCGCGAGAAAGATAAAGACTTCCTGATGCCTATTGAAGACGTCTTCTCCATCACCGGTCGTGGTACCGTTGCTACCGGTCGTATCGAAACGGGTATCATCAACACTGGTGATCCGGTTGACATCATCGGTATGGGTGCTGAAAAACTGAAATCCACTGTTACGGGTGTTGAAATGTTCCGTAAGATCCTTGATACGGGTGAAGCTGGTGATAACGTTGGTCTTCTCCTCCGTGGTATCGACAAGGACTAAATCCGCCGTGGTATGGTTATCGCAAAACCCGGTTCCATCCATCCGCACAAACAGTTCAAGGCTGAGGTTTACATCCTGAAGAAAGAAGAAGGTGGCCGTCATACGCCTTTCAAAAACAACTACCGTCCCCAGTTCTACTTCCGTACTACTGACGTTACCGGTGAAATCCACCTCCCGGACGGCGTTGAAATGGTAATGCCTGGCGATAACGTCACCATCACCGTGAACCTGCTCTCTGAAATCGCTATCAACATGAACCTCCGCTTCGCTATCCGCGAAGGTGGTCGTACCGTTGGCGCTGGTCAGGTTACCGAAATTTTGGACTAAGATCTAATCTTACCAATAAATTCGAACGGACAAGCTAACCACTTGTCCGTTCTTTTAGGGGAATAGTTTAAGGGCAGAATAGTGGTCTCCAAAACCATTGATGGGAGTTCGAATCTCTCTTCCCCTGCCAGAAAGTACGCGGATGCAGTGTTGCGTCCGCGTTTTTTGTTTCCGAACTTTATCGTACCTTTGCCACTCAATCTGATATGTCATACAATTTTTGTAATATGAAGAAACACACCATTTTGACCCTGTTCCTCCTTTTAATCGTCGTCACTATGAATGCACAGAAAATGGAAAAACCAGCCAACAATCCCCTCGTGGAGAAGTGGAACACCCCGTTCCAGACGCCCCCGTTTGAAAAAATCAAGACTGAGCACTATATGCCTGCTTTCAAGTACGCCCTCTCCGTCGCAGAAGACGAACTCTACCGCATCAAGGCCGTGAAGATGAAACCTACCTTCGAGAATACTATCGAGGCTCTCGACCGTTCCGGCAAGCTGCTCGGCGACATCTCCGGCATCTTCTTCAACCTTCTGGAAGCCAATACTTCCCCTGAAATGCAGAAGATTGCGCAGGAGATTTCCCCTGCCCTCACCGACTTCAGCAACCGCATGCACCTCGACCCCGCCCTGTTCAACCGTGTGGAGGCCGTCTATAAGAACCCCGGCAACCTTACGCCCGAACAGAAGATGCTCCTTGAAAAGACCTACAAGTCGTTCGTGCGTGCCGGCGCCAACCTCTCCGATGAAGACAAGGAGAAGTACCGCGAGTACTCGATGCGCCTTTCCACACTTTCCCTGAAATTCGGGGAGAATGTGCTCAATTCTGTGAACGCCTACACCAAACTGATAACGGATGAGAAAATGCTGTCAGGCATTCCCGAATCGGCATTGGCCGTCGCTCGCGAGAAGGCCAAGGCCAAAGGTCAGGACGGCTGGCTGTTCGACCTGTCGATGCCGTCGTACCTCGCCGTACTCACCTACGCCGACAACCGCGAGCTCCGCAAGGAGATGTACATGCATTACAACACCCGCGCCTTCGGCGGCGAATTCGACAACCAGGCCGTCATCAAGGAGATACTGACTCTGCGCGATGCCATCGCAAAGCTTCTCGGCTACAACACTTACGCCGACTATGTTCTGGAGGAGCGGATGGCCGAAAATGCAAAGAACGTCTATGACCTTGAAAATCAGCTGCTGAAACATGCACTGCCGGTGGCCAAGAAAGAGATGAAGGACCTGCAGGCCTTCGCCGCCACCCAAGGATTCAACGAGCCCATCCAACGCTGGGACTTCTCCTACTATTCCGAAAAGTACAAAACCTCACTGTTCAACGTGAACGACGAGATGCTGAAACCCTACTTCAAGCTGGAAAATGTCATTGACGGCGTGTTCGGCCTCGCCACCGACCTTTTCGGCCTAACGTTCGTGCCGAACGACAAGATCCAAGTTTATCATCCCGATGTGAAGGTGTATGAGGTTTACCGTGGCAAGCAGTTTATGGCGGTGCTCTACCTCGACTTCCACCCGCGCGACAGCAAGCGCGGCGGGGCGTGGATGACCGCTTTCCGTGAGCAGTCGCGTGACAAGGATGGCAACGACACGCGCCCGTTAGTGTCGTTAGTGATGAACTTCACGCCTAGCACCGCCGATGCTCCGTCGTTGCTCACCTTCGACGAGGTGCGTACCTTTATGCACGAGTTCGGGCACTCCCTACACGGGATGCTCTCGGAGGTGACCTACAACAGCCTGTCGGGAACGAGTGTGCCCCGCGACTTCGTGGAGCTGCCGTCACAGCTTTTAGAGAACTGGTCGGTGGAGAGCGAGTACCTCAATAAGTTCGCCTTCCATTACCAGACGGGCGAGCCGATTCCTGCGGAGCTCATCCAGAAGATCAAGGACTTCGACAACTTCCACGCGGCCTACGCCTGCGTCCGTCAGGTGTCGTTCGGCCTCTTGGATATGATGTGGCACACCACCGCGCCCGACAAGATCAAAGATATTGTGACCTGTGAGCGGAAGGCTATCGCCAAGACGGAACTGATGCCCGTGGTGGAGGGGGCGTGTATGAGTACCTCATTCTCGCACATCTTCGCGGGCGGTTATGCTGCCGGCTACTATGGTTACAAATGGGCGGAAGTGCTTGACGCAGATGCTTATTCATTGTTCCAAGAAAAAGGAATTTACAACAAGGAGGTTGCCGAATCGTATGTGAAGAACATCCTGTCGAAAGGCGGCACGGAGAAGGCGATGGACCTGTACATGAAGTTCCGCGGACGGAAGCCCAAGATTGATGCCTTGCTCAAGCGGAGCGGCCTTGTAAAATAGGGCAGGGGATGTTGAAAAAATATTTTTCATCAACTTGATTTTGTGAATAAAAAATTTGTATTTTTGCCGCCCAAAAATCCGATTATTATCTTGCTGTTAGAGAGGTAAAAAAAGAGTTTAAAAATCGAGGCGTATGGGTGAAGATGCGCTTCAAAAAAAGAAAAAATTAAAAATGAACACATTAAGCTACAAAACGATTTCGGCCAACGAAAAAATCGTGAAGAAGGAATGGGTGGTCATTGACGCAGAGAATGCCGTCGTGGGCCGTCTTTCCACCGTCATCGCCCGTATCCTGCGTGGCAAGACGAAAACTTACTATTCTCCTCATTTCGACTGTGGTGACAATGTCATTGTGATCAATGCCGAGAAGATCCGTTTCACCGGCAAGAAGATGACTGACAAGGTTTACGTCCACCACACCGGCTATCCGGGAGGCCAGCGCTTCTGCACCCCGAGAGAGATGCTGAAGAAGCACCCTATCCGTGTCATTGAACACGCAGTGAAAGGAATGCTCCCGAAGAACAAACTCGGTGCGGAACTCTACCGTCATCTCTATGTGTACGAAGGTCCCAACCATCCGCACGAAGGTCAGCAACCCAAATTAATCAACATCAACGAAATTAAATAGGAGTTATGGAAGTTACAAATACAATCGGAAGAAGAAAAACCGCAGTTGCACGTATCTATATGAAGAAGGGCAGCGGTCAGATTACCATCAACAAACGTGACTATAAGGATTACTTCCCGTTGGGAACCCTCCAGTATGTGGTCACCCAGCCCCTCCAGATCGCCGAATTGGAAGGCCAGTACGACATCAAGGTCAACTTGGACGGCGGTGGTATGACCGGCCAGGCTGAAGCCCTCCGTCTCGCCATCTCCAGAGCCATCGTGGAACTCTATCCCGACCTCCGTCCTGCACTGAAGTCAAAAGGCCTCCTCAGACGTGACCCCCGTATGGTTGAGCGTAAGAAACCCGGTCAGCCGAAGGCCCGTAAGAGATTCCAGTTCAGTAAGCGTTAGTATTGCACCATATTATTATTTAGAATAAAGTTTAGTATCGAAATTGCCGAGACCCCGCTTCGGCGAGCTACCCGGTGATTGAATTTAAGAACGTAAACAAATTAAAAAAATGTCAAGAGTAACTTTTGAACAATTATTGGACGCCGGTTGCCACTTCGGGCACCTGAGAAGAAAATGGAACCCCCAGATGGCACAGTACATCTTCATGGAGAAGAACGGTATCCACATCATCGACCTCCACAAGACGGTTGAAAAAATTGACGAAGCCTGCGCAGCAGCCAAACAAATTGCGAAATCGGGCCGCAAGATCCTGTTCGTTGCCACCAAGAAACAGGCGAAGGACACCGTGGCCGAACTCGTGAAGGCCGTTGGTATGCCGTACGTGACCGAACGTTGGCCCGGCGGTATGCTTACCAACTTCACCACCATCCGCAAGGCTGTCAAGAAAATGAGCGACATCGACCGCATGATGGCAAGCGAAGACTTCCTGAAGAGCATCTCCAAGAGAGAGAAACTCCAGATCGAACGTGAACGCGCCAAACTCGAAAAGACCCTCGGTTCCATCGCCGACCTTTCCCGTCTGCCCGCCGCCGTCTTCATCGTTGATATTCTGAAGGAGCACATCGCAGTGGCCGAGGCACACCGCCTCAATATCCCCACTTTCGCCATTGTTGATACCAACTCCAACCCGAATCTCGTTGATTTCCCCATCCCCGCCAACGACGACGCTTCCAAATCCATCTCTGTTATCGTCAAGGCTATCTGCGACGCTGTCGCCGAAGGTCTCGAAGAGAGAAAGATGGACAAGGACAACGCCACCGAAGACGAAGCTGAGGAGAGCGCTGAATACAGCAATGTCAGCGACGACGAAGAAGAGGAAGCCGGCAACGGCCGCACGAAGGAAGGTGTCCGCAAAGTGAAGGATGTCACCGGAGAAGAGGGTGAAGAGGGTCGCCGCAAACGCCCCACCATCAAGAGAGGCCCCGCCAAATCCGCTGACACCAAGAAAAATTAATGTCTAACCCCTTGAAAATCTAAGAAAATGGAAGTTAAAATAACTGCAGCTCAGGTTAATGAACTGAGAAAAGCTACCGGCATCGGTATGATGGATTGCAAGAACGCTCTGGTGGAAGCCGGTGGCGATTTCGACAAAGCCATTGACATCCTCCGCAAGAAGGGTCAGAAAGTGGCCGCCAAACGCGCCGACCGCACCGCCGACCAAGGCCGCGTCATCGCAAAGGTGAACGCCGACCACACCAAGGGCTACATCCTCGTGCTCAGCTGCGAAACCGACTTCGTCGGCAAAAACGCTGAATTTGTTGCCCTCAGCGAAAAGCTGATCGACACTGCAATGGCACAGAACGTCGCCACTCGCGACGAACTCCTCGCCCTCACCATCGACGGCAGAACCGTTGCTGACCTCATCCTCGATATGACCGGCAAGACCGGTGAAAAAGTGGAACTTCCCGCTTACAATGTCATTGAGGCCGCACACGTCACTGCTTACAACCACCTCGGCAACCGCCTCGGCTGCATCGCCGGTTTCAACCTCCCCAACTGCGAGGAAACCGCTCACGAAGTGGCTCTTCAGATCGCTTCGATGAACCCGATGGCCCTCAGCGCTGACAGCATTCCTGAAGAGACGAAAGCTCACGAGCTCGCCGTCATCATCGAGAAGACAAAGGCTGACGAAATCGCCAAATTCGTGGAGAACGCCATCCGTAAGGCTGGTATCAATCCCGCCCACGTTGACTCCGAAGATCACATCGAGAGCAACATGACCAAGGGCTGGATCACTCCCGAACAGGCACAGCAGGCCCGCGAAATCAAGGCCGCTGCCACCGCCGAAGCTACCGCCAACCTCGACAAGCAGGCCAAGAAGATCGAAATGATCTCCCAAGGCCGTTTGCAGAAGTACTACAAGGAAAACACCCTGCTCGCCCAGGAATACTACGGCGACAGCAAGATGACCGTTGATGAACTGATGAAGAAAGCCAACAAGGATCTCACTTGCACCGGCTACTTCCGCCTCCAACTCGGCGCCTAATCGGTTGTCACAGTCTTATTCAAAAAAAGCGGTAACAATGTTGCCGCTTTTTTGTTTTCCTCATTTCACAAAAAAGTTGTATTTTTGCCACCTTAAAAAATGTTAATCAAACCTGTTTTATGGAAGATATTTTACCCCCTTTCAAAAAGAAGACGCGGTTGAGGTACAGGGTGGCAGTCATCGGAGGCGGCAGCTGGGCCACCGCCATCGTGAAGATACTTTCAGCAAACCTTGAACATATACACTGGTGGGTACGTGAAGAGGAGATTGTGGAGGGCGTCAGCAAGTACGGACATAACCCTAAATACCTGAGTTCCACATTTATCAACCCTAAGGATGTGAAAATCAGCAACGACCTCCGGCAGGTCGTCTCCAAAGCCGACTACGTGGTCATTGTCACCCCGTCGGCCTTCCTCCAGAAAACGCTGGAACCGCTCCACAAGAGCCGTCTCAACAAGAAGAAAATCATTACTGCCGTCAAGGGTATCATCCCCGAAACGCTGCAGTTCATCACCGACTTCCTCCATACTGAATTTGCGATTCCAATGAGCAGCATTGCCATGATCAGCGGCCCGTCGCACGCGGAGGAAATTGCGCAGGAGAAGTTCACTTTCCTCACCGCCGCCTCCGAAAACCCGGAACTGGCTGCTGACGTGGCCAAGATGTTCACCAACCGCTACGTCCGCGCCTCCGTCTCCAAAGACATCAAGGGTGCTGAACTGGCCGTCATCATGAAGAACATCTACGCCCTCGGTGCCGGTGTCTATAGCGGCCTCGGCTATGGCGACAACTTCATCGCCGCCTACATCGCCAACGGTGTGAAGGAGATGAAGAACTTCGTGAACAAGGTTTTCCCCAGCGACCACTGCCTCGACGACTCCGTCTATCTCGGTGACCTGTTGGTGACCGCCTACTCGCGCTACAGCCGCAACCGGATGTTCGGAAACATGATCGGACACGGGCTCTCGGTGCGGGTGGCACAGCTCGAAATGAGCATGGTGGCCGAAGGATACTACGCCGTGAAGTGCATCCACGAAATGAACAAGATTTTCCAAGCCGACATCCCCATCGCCGAAACTATCTACGGCATCCTATACGAAAATAACAACGTCAGCTCCGAAATGAAGCGCATCGCCGAATACTATATCTAATTATGGACAAATCACGGATTTACACCATCGCTTTCAGCCTGTTTGTCATCCTGTTCACCCTTTCGGCAGGATTCGCCATCGTTGCTTTGGACCAAACCAATTCCATTGGATCCAAAGTTTGTGACGACTGGAAGGAGACGGTGGTTATGGCCGACGATGCCATCACCCATACCCGTAGCTGGAACGAACGGGCCATCAGTCGGCAGTATGACATGCTTCTCTCTCCAGATGGAGCGTATGCATCGGCTCCCTCGATTCAGACTGAAGTGAAGTTGATTCAAAACCTTTCAAACGAGATGGTTGCCCATATCATTCTGTTACAAGTTGACTTGGCGGAATTCGTGGACGGTCCCAATTGCAAGGCGGTTGCCGGCAAACGAGAAAACGTGGCCAACCAGATTTACTATCCTGTCAGGTTGGGTGGCGTTGACAGTATCCGTGGCTTCTGTCCCTATTTTATGACAGACAAAATGTATTCTGAAAGCACATCCCGTGCAACGCTTTTGAAAGAGGCCATTGAAAAGTATAAAAAAGATATTCTCTCCATCTGTGAAGGAATGGATCCGAGGTCGCTTGGGCTTGAATGTAACGATGTGAACGGCGAGCCGTGGGAAGAGGTGACATTCGGCAACAAATCCATTGCATCCACCTTCATCATTTTGAATACGCTGATCAGCGATGTCCGTGCGGCAGAAGCTGAGGCATTACGTTTTTTTATTGCTAATAAAATTGACGAAGAATAATATTATGAAAACGTTTATCTGGAAATTAGGAGCCGGCATTTTTTCACTGGTTGACCTTGGCCTCCTTTTCAAAATTTTGCACTATCCTGGTGCTAACATTATGCTGCTGGTGGGTATGGGCGCCCTTCCCATCCTCATCTTCATTACCGCCAAATATATTACAGACAAAGAGCCCAAACAATAGTAGTATAAAGTTAAAAGTAAAAAGTAAAAAGTAAAAAGTGAAAAGTGAATAGTAAAAAAGTAACCAACACACAAGCCCTCTTCAATCTTCTAACTTTCTCACCTCCTACCTATTACCTGTCACCTATTACCTGTCACCTATTACCTATTACCTATTACCTATTACCTATCCCCTGTTCCCTTTTGCAAAAAGAAATCAACAAATAAACAAATCAACAAATCAACGATATGAAAACCCACACCATTTCATCCCAGTTTCTGGATTTAGACAAAGTAGAAAAAATCATCAAATCGAAGGCGAAACTTGCCCTGTCGGACGAAGCAAAGGAGGCCGTTTTGAAGTGCCGCCGTTATTTGGACGAGAAGATGGAGAAGAGCGACGTGCCCGTTTACGGCGTGACCACCGGCTTCGGCTCGCTGTGCAACACCTCCGTCAACAAGACCGACCTCTCCACCCTTCAGAGCAACCTTGTGAAGTCGCACGCTTGCGGCATCGGCGATGAGGTTCCGCAGGAGATTGTCCGTCTGATGCTCCTGCTGAAGGTGCAGTCCCTCTCCTACGGCTACTCTGGTGTCCAGTTAGACACGATCGAGCGCCTTATCGACTTTTACAACAAGGGAGTATATCCCGTTGTGTATCAGCAGGGTTCACTGGGCGCTTCCGGCGACCTTGCACCGCTGGCCCACATGTGCCTCCCGCTGCTGAACGAAGGCGAAGTCTATTATCACAACAAGAAGTACCCCGCCGCCGAAATCAACGAGAAGTTCGGTTGGAAGCCCATCACGTTGCAGTCGAAAGAGGGCTTGGCCCTGCTCAACGGCACGCAGTTCATGAGTGCCTACGGCGTGTGGCTGCTGCTCAAGGCCCGCAAGCTGTCGTGGCTGGCCGACATCATCGGTGCCGTCTCCCTCGAGGCTTTCGACGGCCGCATCGAGCCCTTCAACCTGTCGGTCCATTTCGCCCGCCCGCACGTCGGCCAGATTCTGACCGCCACGCATATCAACAGCCTGCTCACCGGCTCCGAAATCATCGCCCGTCCGAAGAAGCACGTCCAAGACCCGTACTCCTTCCGTTGTATGCCGCAGGTGCACGGCGCTACCAAGGACTCGCTGTCGCACATCACCAGCGTGGTGGAGACCGAAATCAACTCCGCCACCGACAACCCGACGGTATTCCCCGATGAAGACCTTATCATCTCCGCCGGCAACTTCCACGGACAGCCGCTTGCCCTCGTGCTTGACTTCCTGTCATTGGCGATGTCGGAACTTGGAAACATCTCTGAGAGAAGAATTTACCAACTTATCAGCGGCAAACGCGAACTTCCGTCGTTCTTGGTCAAGAACCCGGGCCTCAATTCTGGCTTCATGATTCCGCAATACACGGCGGCCTCCATCGTCAACCAGAACAAGACCTTCACGATGCCTTCGTCCTCCGACTCCATCGAGTCGTCGCAGGGCCAGGAGGACCACGTGAGCATGGGCGCCAACGCTGCCACCAAGGCCTACAAGGTGGTCGAGAACGTGGAGAAGATCCTCGCCATCGAGCTGCTGAACGCCGCCCAAGCCCTCGAATTCCGCCGTCCGCTCAAATCGTCGGAGTTCATCGAGGATTTCGTCGCCCAGTACCGCAAGCACGTCCCCTTCGTGGAGAACGACACCATCATGTACAAGCTGATGGCTGCCAGCCGCGAATTCATCCGCAACGTGGACGTGGTGATGGAAGAGATCTAATTTCGATACATTATGTAGAAGGTATGAAGTAGGAGGTATGAGGTATGAGGTATCCTCCCACAATCCTCTCTTCAAACTTCAGACCTTCTACCTATTACCTATTACCTATTACTTTTTACCCATTACGTTTCTAGACTAACAAAATGAACCGATTGGTATTGCTTTTGTTGTTATCGCTGTTGTTGCTGGCGGGCTGTGGGAGACAGGAGAAGTTTCCGGTGGAGCCGGCCATCACGTTCGTGAGTCTCGAGAAGATTGACGAAGGCACCGGTATTGACAACAAGGCGACGCTGACATTACATTTTCAGGACGGAGACGGTGACCTCGGGCTGAACAACGACGACATCTATTCGCCGTTCGACACCGCCTCCGTCTATTATTACAACCTGTTCATCGATTACTACAAAAAAGTGAACGGGGTGTTCCAAAAAATAGAATTTGAAGCCGTCACCTTCAACCAGCGGTTCCCGCGGCTGAGCAACGACGTGCCGGAGTCGATCGAGGGCGACCTGTACGTGGATCTGCCCATCAACAGCTTCGACCTGAGCACGCAGTACGACACGATAAAGTTCAGCTGCTACATCGTGGACCGTGCACTGCACGTGAGCAACACGGAGGAAACCACGCCGTTGGTGGTGAAGAAAAGATAAGATAATGGTGACAGCGAAGGCTGCTGAATTCCGATTCGCAGCTGCAGTCCTTTTCTGTACGGGAGCACAATATCAGAGGATAAATCCTCTAAAAATCAGAGTCTTTGTTCTTCTCCTTTTTATACAACTCGTAAAGAGGTTTGCCAATCTTGTCTTTCTTGAACTCCTTTTCGTGCTCATAGGGTTCGGTGGAGAGTCGTACCTTGGCTATGCCACTCTGTAAAGATTCCATTTGGGCAGCAGTTGTCGGAAATGTAACGGTGCATGAGAAGGCTGTAATGGTCTTTTTCACCCCGTCGCGTTCCACCTCCTGTGACAGTACCTCGCAGGCTGGCTGATTGCCTGTCAGTTTGAAGACGTCACCCGCGAATGTGCGGATCATCATTGTGGGGTTATCCGTGATTTTTGACAGGTCGGACTCAAAATGTACCTCAATAAAACAATTTTCGTCTTGAAGGATTACTCGGTAGTTCACGATGCAACCGTCCGGAGCAAAAGCTTTGTGCGTGTATCCGACTGGCTGAGCGAAGGAGAGGAGTGTGCTGGCCAGACAAAAAATGATTGAAATCAGAAGTCTCTTCATAAACATTAAATTTTCAGGGTGCAAAAATAGTAAAAAAACACAGCGTACACTATTAATATATATTGATGAGGTGTAATGCTTCTTTTTAAATTCTTGCAGTGACTCTTTTTGCGGTTATTTTTCCGAAAAACTCCGAAAAGAGTCCTTTTTGGGGGCGCAAAAAGCCCCGGAAAGGCGCGGTTTTGGGGTGTTTTTCGACCGATTTTCCGGAGGTTTCAACATGTAACTCATTGATATGCAGTTGTAAGAAAAAAAATGAATATTTTTTTCGGCAGGTGTTGCGGAGTAAGATAAAAGGTGTATTTTTGCAGTCCCGTTTTGCGCGCCTGAAGGACGGCGCGAGAGGGAGGGGATGCGCCACAGCGAGCGCAGGAGAGGCGAGAGGGAAACGGGCAAGTTCTTTGAGTGAATGGAAAGAGATGTAGCAAACAAAACTCAAGTTGTTTCTTGAGAGCTTCAAGCGATTCGAAGTACAGAGTACGGAAGTACGAGTAATGAAAGG
>JAGCXN010000023.1 GCA_017961265.1 Bacteroidales bacterium
ACACACATTCCCCTCTTTATACCTATAACCTATCACCTATTACCTGTCCCCTGAACCCTGTAACCTGTCCCCTTAATGAAGAACCTTGGAACTTTGCTAAAAATCGCCATAATTGCACTTTTCCTCACTGCTTGTCACAAGCCGCAGGAGGTGGTGATTCTGCACACCAACGACACGCACAGCCAGCTGGAACCGTACAAGGAGAAGGACGGTTCGGTGCGCGGGGGCGTGCTGCGCAGGATGGAGTTCATCCAGAAGGAACGGGCGGAAAACGAGACCGTCTTCTTGTTCGATGCCGGCGACTTTTCGCAAGGAACGCCCTACTACAACCTGTTTGAGGGCTATCCCGAGATCGACTTTATGAACCGGATGGGCTACGACGCGGCCACGCTCGGCAACCATGAATTCGACGAAGGTACGCAGCACCTCGCCGAGCGCTTGAAGACGGCAAAGTTTCCGATTGTATGCTGCAACTATACTATCGACAATCCCGACTTGGCCAATCTGGTGAAGCCTTACACCATCATCGAACGCAACGGACTGAAAGTGGGCGTATTCGGTGTGGTTATCCAGCTGGACGGGCTTTTGGCCGGCGAACACATTATGGACACCATTCACTACATCGACGCGGTGGAGGCAGCCCGTGAGACTGTGAAAAAACTGCAAGCTGAAAAGTGCGATATGATCGTCTGCCTCTCGCACCTCGGCTTCGGGCCCGACGACGTGGCGCCCGACCGTCCGATGTGCGACACAGTGCTTGCCCGCCAGGTGCAGGACATCGACCTCATCATCGGCGGCCACACCCATCAGGAGAATGACACGCTGATCGGACGCGTGCGCGTGGTCTCCAACATCAACCAAGGCCGCACCGTCGGGAAACTCTCTTTGAAATTGAAAAATGAGAATTGAGAATTGAAAATTATTATCGAGAATAAGATTATACGATGAAAGAATAGCGTAAAAAGTAATAGGTATAAAGTAGAAGGTTGCCAACACACATTCCCCTCTTTATACCTATAACCTATCACCTATTACCTGTCCCCTGAACCCTAAATGAAATATTACCAATACTTTTTGAAAATCCTCCTGAAATACAAATGGGTGCTGTTAGCCACGGTGGGTATTCCTGTTGTGGCTGCGGTGCTTTTCTGCAAGTTTGAGACGCCCTTGTATGAATCGGAGACGGAAATTTACCCGCTGGTGATGAAGAAGGATGCGGATATGCTGCCGCTCAATCCATGCTATCAGGTGCAGCGTATTGTGCATAGCCGCCAGTTCCGGCAGATGCTGATTGACTCCAAGTTGAGCGGGGTGCTATGCGAAAAGAACTATGACCGCCGCGTTGAATGTCACGAGACCCCGCGCCACACGCTCGTCATCACCGTCCGTTCCGAAAGAGCCGATGCGGCAAACGCACTGGCCAACAGGTTCCTGTGCCAGCTGGATTTCGCCACCCAAACGCTTACTTCCGTCCAAATGGAAACAATCGGTTTCAGTGAACAGATCCCGTGGGACTACTACCACCATCAGGTGGACTTTGTGCCGCACGATCCTATACGTGAGCGCGACTTCGATAGCCCCCGCTACCATATCGACAGCACTCATTTCTGTTTTGATGTGCTTACAATGCCCACAATGCCGACGACACCCGTCTATCCTCCTGACTTGCTGAAAACCACGATATTGGTGTTTATCATTTCTGCATTTCTCTCCTTCACTGGCGTATGCATTTTTGAAGAAATCCGCAACCGTTCTCGCAAAACTAGTCCTGTCCAATAATGAAAGAACTGAGCCTATACCATAAAATCGCATTTGCTGTTTTGTGTTTGGGCGCATTCACAAACACCTTCCTGATATTGCCCCAGCTCACTTTCCTGCGCCTGGGCGTAGTTCTGGTGCTTTGCGGACTTCTTTTCTCCGAAAAAATACGGTTGGATTCCGGATTTTACGCAGTCACCGCGTTTTTTACCGCATATATCGCTTATACATTGCTTCTTACCTTACTATACGGGAGAGCGGTAACCTTTTCTGTAACCGTCAATTTCTTTTTCATCCTTCTGTTGGTCATTGCCTCGTTATGGATATTTTGTGCGGCACCACGCCAAAGCATGCGGTTTTTCTACATCGTTTGTGGGATTAATCTGGTGGTTTCGACGGGGCTGGCAGGAGCGGAAATGCTAACGGGCTGGCATCTGCCCACATCGAACATGAACCTTCCCGAAAAGGTGATGATTGTAGCAGAACACAACCAGAACTACCCCACAGGTTTTTTCAACAACAAGAACGATTTTGCTATCGTAGTAGTGTTGAGTTTCTGCTATTGGATGGCGTACCGTTTGCACTTCATCAAAGAACGGAAGCGTTGGGCGGATTTCCTCTTTTTGGGGCTGTGTGTGGCGTGCCTGTGCATGACCCGCTGCCGCACTTCAATGATTGGAATCTTCCTTTTCTGCCTGTTCCTCCAACGGGGATTCATCTTCAAGCACAAAACCTTCTTCGGTGTCGCCAGCGCATTGTGCATTGCTGCATGTGCCGTATGGTTCCTGTTTTTCGCCGACCACTCCATGAGCATCCGGCAGAAGCTCTACCTTTTCTCCTTCGCCTCCCTTTACGATTCCTATGGGCTCGGCTTCGGGCTGGACGGTGACAAGTTCTTTTATGCCAGCTTCGACAATTACGGACTCTTCGGCGACATCACCAATTCCCATTCCTACCTGCTTGACTTTTTGCTTACTTCTGGATTGTTTTTCTTTGTCGGCTATCTATTTTTGCTTTTCTACCTGATGCGCCGGATTGCTGTACGAAACGGGAGAAACGAATTTTGGGCGATGATACCGCTGTATGTGTTTCTGTTGTTTGCGCCCAGTTCCTCCAACTTCTTGTGGATTCACTATCTATTCTTTGCTTCGACAGCAGGTTATATCTGTCTTCCAGCAAATGAAGAGGTACAAAAAACGGAGGTAATATGCGGCTGAGGGACAAGACTATAAACGGGGCGAAGTGGAATACTGCGGCCACGGCAAACAATGCTTTGGTGCAGATGCTGAAGCTTTTCATTCTTGCCCGTTTTCTCAGTAAGGCGGATTTCGGTCTGGTCGCCATCGCCACAATGGTCATCGGTTTCACCGACATTTTCGCCAATATGGGTTTCTCAGTGGGCATCATCCACAAAAAGGAAATCTCAAAAGAAGAATATTCCTCTGTCTTTTGGGTAAATCTGGCGGTGAGTCTGATCCTCTTCGGCATAATATGCGCCATAACACCTTTGTTATCAATTTATTACGGCCAGTCCGAACTAAACAAAATCATACCACTGTTAGGACTGCAGTTAGTGATTACGGCTTTCGGCAAGATTTTCCAGACCTTGCGCACCAAAGAACTGAATTTCAAGTTCATATCCATTGTGAATATGGCCGGTGTCTATGCAGGCGCCATCTTCACCATCATCACAGCAATGATTGGATGGGGCGTTTACAGCATGGTGTTCGGGATGTTGCTGCAAACCACCGTTATCTTCGCCACATATGCCATTGCCGGGATACGGAACAACGGCATTCTTTTCCACTGTAATCTACGTGAGATCAGCGGTTTGATAAAAATTGGCGGATACCAGATGGGGGCTCAGGTGCTGGACTACTGCTCGTCGAAAGCGGACATTTTCTTGATTGGCCGTTTCTTCGGAATGGAGGCACTGGGCGTTTACAACCTCGGCAAGGACCTGCTGATGAAAGTGATGATGATCAACCCCATCATCACCTCTGTGGCGACACCCGCCTTTGCCAAGATTCAGGACAATATCCCGCTGATGCGCTCCACCTACGCCAAAATACTGAACTTCCTGTCGTCCATCAACTTCCCGATCTTTGCAGTGTTCTTTATTTTTGCAGAACCGCTGACTTTCTTCCTCTATGGCGAAAAAATGATGGAAGTGGCCTTCTTCATCCGGCTGTTCGCCGTGTGGGGACTTTTCCATTCGGTGGGTAATCCGGCCGGCATCCTGATGGTGTCGTTAGGCCGTACCGACTTGAGCTTCCGCTGGACCATTCTGCGTGTTATCTGCGTGGTTTCCACCACATTAGCATTATGCTATACCACGATTGAAGTCCTCACCTTCGCACAGGTTGCCTTAGAAATAGCGTTCTTCTTCGCTTATTGGAGAATGATGATCTACAAAATGGTGCAAACTCCACTACGAGAATATGTTGGAAGTTTCTCATTCCCCTTTCTCGCTTGCGTTGCAGCTGCGTTGCCCTGCCTAATCCTTCTGTTTCTCACCCGCAATTATTATGTCCAGATAGGCAATATCTGCCTTTTCGCTATCGGTTATGTGGTGCTGTTCTTTGTTTTCAGGCGGGATTTTATAAATGAAATCTGGTCAATGGTTTTCCGTAAAAAAATTCAAGAAGAAAATGAATAAACGTATCATCTTCCACATTCCCGTTCAGTTGGACCGGAACCGTGCTTCGGCCAGCCAGATTCGTCCGTTGAAGATGATTGCGGCATTCCAAAATATCGGCTATGAGGTTGATATTGTCGAGGGAACAGCAAAAAAACGGCAGGAACAAATTAGTGTGATCAAGAAGAATATTCGCGATGGCGTAAAATACGACTTCGTATATAGCGAGTCCTCCACGATGCCAACACTGCTTACCGAAAGCCACCATCTTCCCACCCACCCTTGCCTTGATTTTGGATTTTTCCAATTCTGCAAAAAGAACAATATTCCTATCGGTTTGTTTTACAGAGATATACACTGGTGCTTTGTAAACAAGAACAAGGATTGGAAGCAGCGTGTAGCACGCCATTTTTATCGTTATGATTTGAAAAAATATAAGGAATTGGTGGACGTTTTCTTCATTCCCTCTATGGAGATGCTGCCACACGTCCCGTTCCACTTTGACGGAAAGGTGGCTGCTTTGCCTCCCGGTGGGGATAAAAAAGAAACAACACATTCAAAATCAGATGATTACATTAACATTTTATATGTCGGTGGGGTGGGCGGCAATTACGATGTCGAACCGTTATTGGAGGCCGTTTCGAGGTGCCCGTTTGCAAAACTCACCCTCTGTTGCCGTCCGTCCGACTGGGAAAAAGTTGCCGTACAACTCGCCCCGCACCTTTCGGAAAACATCCGTATTCTGCACAAACAGCCAGAGGAACTTCCCGAACTTTACGCCACTGCCGACCTTTTCTCACTTTTCTTCCATGCCGACTATTGGGAATTTGCCGTTCCTTTCAAACTGTTCGAGGCCGTCAGCTATCAGGTGCCGCTTCTGGCTGCGGAAGGGACATGGTGCGGAAAGTTCGTGCACGAGAACCGAATTGGCTTTGCGATTCCGCATCGCACAGACGAACTCATCAAAACATTAAATCAGATTCACGACAATCCAGCTGTTTTACAAGATTTTAGAAATAATCTCCACCGCCTCGCGCCGCAACACACGTGGGAAAGCCGCACCCGCAAGGTGGCCGATGAACTGACCAAAACCGCAAACGTATGAAAGTTTTCATCCTGTCCGATATCCACAGCACCCACACCAAACGGTGGGTAAAGTCGCTCTCCGAAAAAGGGTGTGAGATTTTTCTTTTCGGACTTCTGGACTGCGATGCTTCCTTTTACGCCGATTTGAAAAACGTTACGGTTTTCAATTACGGTTTCACCTTCCATAAAAATTCGCGGATTTATCGCTGGGTGTTCGGCAAGATGCTTTATTTCAAATCTTTAAAAAAGATAAAAGAAAAAATCAAGGAGTTCCGGCCCGACATCGTCCACGCGCACTACGCCTCCAGCTACGGACTGCTCGGTGCGCTCACGAAATTCCATCCCTATATCGTATCGGTCTGGGGCAGCGACGTTTACAGCTATCCACAGTCGGGAAGCATCTACCGCCGTCTGCTGGAATATACCTTCAAAAAGGCGGATCTCATCCTTTCCACCAGCCATTGTATGGCGCAAGAGACAAGCAAATATACCGATAAGGAAATCGGAATCACCCCGTTCGGTGTTGATACAGAACTGTTCAAGCCTTCCCAAAAGGAAGGTGACGGCACATTCGTCATCGGGAATGTCAAGACGCTGAGCGCCAACTACGGCATTGACCTGCTGATTCGGGCGTTTGCTATCGTGTGTGCCAACAATCCAGAAAAGCCACTGAAACTCAGGATTGTGGGCGACGGCCCCGACAAGACGAAACTTCAGGAGTTGAGCCGTAGCCTCGGTGTGGACGACCGTACCAAATTTGTCGGCTTTGTCGATAACCACAGGTTACCGGAAATCTACAACTCGTTTGATGTATCCGTATCGCTCTCGTACAAAGAGAGTTTTGGCGTGGTGGCGGTCGAAGCGATGGCGTGTGGTTGTCCCGTTGTCACGTCCGACGCCGACGGCTTCCGCGAGGTAGTGGAAGACGGTATTACGGGATTCATCGTCCCCAAAGGGAATCCCGAGGCTGCGGCCGGTGCCATCCAACGGTTCATCGACAACCCACAGCTTTGTCACACGATGGGAGCTGCGGGACGGGAACGGGTGCTACAGCTCTACAAATGGGATAGCAACGTGCAGACCATGGTTGACTATTACCATTCTGTTTTAAATTGCAAATAACTGACAATGAATATACTGCTGATTAATCACTACGCCGGTTCGCCGTCCCTCGGGATGGAATTCCGACCTTACTACATGGCCCGCGAATGGCTGAAGATGGGCCACGCCACCCGCATCGTCGGCGCCTCCTTCTCCCATCTACGCAAAACCCAACCGTCTGTAAAACAAGAAACTATCGATGGTATCAGCTACTCTTGGATCAAAACCAACAGCTATCATGGCAACGGACTCGGACGCATCCGTTCGATGTTCGCCTTTATCGGCAAACTGCTGCTCGGCTATAAGCGGCTGCTCCGTGATTTCGTACCTGATGTGGTGATTGCATCATCCACCTATCCCTTGGACAATTACGTCGCCTACCGAATCGCCCGCCACTACGGGGCAAAGATGGTCTATGAGATTCACGACCTCTGGCCACTGTCACCGATGGAACTCGGCGGATACAATGCCAGCCATCCGTTCATCCGTGTGATGCAACGAGCAGAGGACTTTGCCTACCGGCACTGCGATGCCGTGGTTTCGATGCTTCCGAAAGCTGCCGACCACTGCACCGAGCACGGCCTTCCCGCCGACAAGTTCTTCTATGTGCCGAACGGCATCGTGGAAGAGGACTGGGAGAACCCCGAGCCGCTTCCTGACGAACATCGCCAACTCATCGAAAAGTTGCGGGGCGAGGGACGGTTCCTCATCGGATTCGCCGGCGCCCACGGCATCGCCAATTCGTTACAAGCCGCCATCACCGCCGTTTCCATACTGAAAGACAAAAAGATAGATCTCATCCTCGTGGGGACAGGACAAGAAAAAGAAAATCTGATCCGTTTCACAAAGGAGGACAAAATTCCTAATGTCCATTTCCTTCCTCCAGTCAGCAAATTCGCCATTCCAAGCTTTTTGCGTGAGATGGACGCACTCTATATCGGTTTGCAAAAGCAATCCCTTTTCCGCTTCGGCATCAGTCCGAACAAACTTTTTGACTACATGATGGCGGAAAAACCTGTCATACAAGCGATTGCCGCAGGCAACAACCTGGTACGCGAAGCCGACTGCGGATTGGATGTAGAGCCTGACAATGTGGAGGAGATTGCCACAGCAATGGTAAAATTGAGCCAGTTGCCCGCTGAAGAACTTCGGAAAATGGGGATGAACGGCAAAAGGTTCGTGATGGCGAACCACACCTATTCCGTCTTGGGCAGACGTTTTATCGACTGTATTGAAAATTTATAACTATTTTAAGATGAAGTGTTTGACAATAATCGGAGCTCGTCCACAGTTTGTAAAGGCTGCTGTGGTGAGCCGCGCTTTCGCCAAAACTGGCAATATAGAGGAAGTGATTGTGCACACGGGGCAACACTTTGACGACAATATGTCGGAAGTGTTCTTTCAGGAGATGTGCATTCCGAAACCGAAATATAACTTAGGCATCAGCGGGTTGATGCACGGCGCGATGACGGGCCGGATGATGGAGCAGATTGAGGCGGTAATGCTTACGGAGCGCCCCGACTGGGTGCTAGTATATGGTGATACCGACTCCACATTGGCAGGAGCATTGGCGGCCAGCAAATTGCACATCCGCCTGGCACATGTGGAGGCCGGTTTGCGCTCTTTTAATATGCAGATGCCGGAGGAAATCAACCGCATCCTCACCGACCGTGTCAGCGACCTTCTGTTCTGCCCCACGCAGACCGCCATCGACAATTTGCGGCGGGAGGGCTACGACCATATCGGCACGGAAATCGTGCGCACGGGCGACGTGATGTACGACGCAGCCCTGTTCTACAGCCAGTCGGCCCGCCCGCCGCAGACGGAAGTGCCGGAGCGGTTCGTTCTCTGCACGCTCCATCGTGCCGAAAACACCGACACACCCGAAATCCTCACCGCCCTGATACAGGGTTTGGAGGCGGTTTCGGAAAAGCAACTGCCGGTGGTACTGCCCTTGCACCCGCGTACCCGTGCCAAACTGGATGCCATGGGCTACGACCGTGCCGCCTCGCCCATTCGCTTTATCGAGCCGGTCGGCTACTTTGAGATGGTGTGGCTGCTACAGCACTGCTCGTTGGTGATGACCGACAGCGGAGGCGTGCAAAAGGAGGCTTTCTTCTTCCGCCGCCCCTGCGTGACCCTGCGCAACGAAACCGAGTGGGTGGAACTGGTGGCGGGCGGCTACAACCGTCTGGCCGGCAGCCGTCCCGACGAAATCACCGCAGCGGCGGAGGCGATGCTCGCCGCCCGTCCCGACTACTCCGTACCGCTCTACGGCGACGGAAAATCAGGCGAAGCCATCGTAAAGAAACTAATGGAATAAGTACAGAACTTTTATTTTGTTTGTAAAAAGACAACGGCATCTGCGTATGACACAGATGCCGTTGTGTTGTGGCCCCACTCGGGCTCGAACCAAGGACCCGCTGATTATGAGTCAGCTGCTCTAACCAACTGAGCTATGGGGCCATTCCCCTATCGGGAAAGCGGCGGCAAAAGTACAACAATTTTCCCAAACAAAAATACACCCTACGAAACTTTTTCCCCTCTTTCCCTCCTTCTCACTTTCTCACCTTCGGGCCTTCCCTCCTTCCGACTTTTTTCCGTACTTTTGCACCTCAATTCAAAACAATGAAAAAACAAGATTTTATCCTCATTATCAGTATTATAGCGGTTCTTACACCGTTCTTCATCCCTGCGACCGGCTTCTTTGACTGGTTCAACAGCGCCACCACTAACCATCCTTTCATTATGGCCTTCTTCAAGTTTGCCATCCTCGCCACCCTCGGAGAGATGCTGGCGCTGCGTATCCGCAAAGGGGTTTATAACGAAAAAGGGTTCGGCATCGTGCCGCGCATGATGGTGTGGGGCTTCCTCGGCATGTGCATCACCATGGCAATGATGATTTTCAAAACTGGCACACCCGCATTTATGGCTAAAGTCGGCAATTGCGACTATGGCACCCTGATGGGCATTTTCACTTCGCCCCAACTTACATGGGGCAAGGTGGGGATCGCTTTCTGCGTGAGTGTAGCAATGAATACCATCTTCGCACCCGTGATGATGACTTTCCACAAATGCACCGACATCCACATCACCCAGACGGGTGGCACCGTGGCGGGACTGCTACGGCCCATGCCCATGAAGAAAATCATAAGCAGCATCAACTGGGAGGTGCAATGGGGCGTGGTCTTCAAAAAGACCATACCTCTGTTCTGGTATCCCGCACACACCATCACCTTCATCCTGCCGCCCACTCTTCAAGTGCTGTTTGCCGCACTCTTGGGTGTAGCACTCGGACTCATCCTTGCCTTAACGGCAAAATAGAAATCGTTGTCTTAGACTTCCGACAGCATCTGCCACAGCAACTGCGTGGGCAGCCCCATCACATTGTAATAGGATCCGTCAATGTATTCGATTCCGACGTAACCGATCCACTCCTGTACACCGTAGGCACCGGCCTTGTCAAAAGGTTTGTAATTCTCTATGTAATAATGGATTTCCTCATCGGAAAGTTCACGAAATTTCACTTTGGTCGTGCGGTGTCTCGTCAGCTTCTTCGCCTCCGTCATCACGGTCAGCCCGCTGATAACCTCGTGTTCACGCCCCGAAAGCAACCGTAACATCCGGTAGGCGTCGTCCGCATCTTTTGGTTTTCCCAAAATTTCATCACCCACCACCACAATCGTATCGCAGGCAATGAAGAGGCTCCCTTTCGGAAACTGCTGGAAATCAATGGTGGAAAGCTTCAGCGCCGACAGGTACTCCGCCACTTCCGCTGGAGACAAATCCGCCGGATACGCTTCCTTGACGTTCGTAGGCATCACCTCGAAGTCGAAGCCCATCCCCCGCAGCAGCTCGTTGCGACGCGGCGACTTGGAAGCTAAATACATCTTATTTTTGACAAACATTTTCGTCGTTATTTTTCCAAGATGAAATTCACCGCCTCAATCATAGAGGAGAAGTAGTGAAACCGCATATCGGGGATGTAGGTTTTCTCAATCTCCTCGATGTCCTTTTGGTTGGCGGACGAAAGGACGATGTCAAAGATGCCGGAACGCTTGGCAGCCAGCACCTTCTCGTTCAGACCGCCCACCGGGAGCAGCTTGCCCCGCAGAGTGATTTCGCCCGACATGGCGATCTTGGCGCGGACTTTCCGTCCCGTGAAGGTGGAGACCATCGCCGACAACATCGTGATACCGGCGGACGGGCCGTCTTTCGGCGTGGCACCTTCCGGTACGTGGATGTGGATATTCCGCTCCTGCAGCATTTCCGGCTTGATGCCGAAATCATCGGCATGCGACTTGATGTACTCGTAGGCAATCGTCGCCGACTCCTTCATCACATCGCCCAAGTTGCCCGTCATCGTCAGAGTGCCTTTGCCTGGCGACGTAACCGCCTCGATGAAAAGGATTTCCCCTCCGACAGATGTCCAGGCGAGTCCCGTCGCCACGCCGCAGGTGCCTTCGTCCAACGAATTCTCCTTCTGGAAAAACGGCGCGTGCAAGATGGTGATGAGGTCCTCCTTCGTGATTCTCTTCTGCAATGTACCCGTCTTCACAAATTCAGCCGCGCGGTGACGGATCACTTTGGCGATGGTACGCTCCAACGTACGGACGCCCGCTTCACGGGTATAGTCGCTAATGATGCTTTCGATGATTTTATCGGTGAACTGCAACGCGCCCTTCTCCAAACCATTTTCTTTCAACTGTTTGGGAACCAGATGCTTCTTTGCGATATTCACCTTCTCTTCCAGATAATATCCGGAAATGTCGATGACTTCCATACGGTCGATAAGCGCGGGTGGAATGGTGCTCAGGCTGTTGGCCGTAGCGATGAACAGCACTTTCGACAAATCATATCCGATTTCAAGATAGTTGTCGTAAAAAGCAAAGTTCTGTTCGGGGTCAAGCACTTCCAAAAGGGCGGCAGAAGGATCTCCCTGCACGTTCATTCCCAGCACTTTATCTATTTCATCCAAGACAAAAACGGGATTGGAAGTACCCGCCTTTTTCAGACTTTGGATAATACGGCCGGGCATAGCACCGATGTAGGTTTTGCGGTGCCCGCGGATTTCGGACTCGTCGCGGAGGCCGCCGAGAGACACGCGAATGTACTTGCGCTGTAAAGCATCGGCGATGGAGTGCCCCAGTGAGGTCTTGCCGACGCCGGGAGGTCCGACCAGACAGAGAATCGGGGCCTTCATATCCTGTTTCAGTTTCAGGACGGCGATGTACTCGATGATGCGTTCCTTCACCTTTTCAAGGCCATAGTGGTCGCGGTCGAGCACTTTGCGGGCGTGCGTCAGGTCAAAATCATCATCCGAATATTCGTCCCACGGCAAATCAACCAGCAGTTCCAGATAGTTGATCTGCATGGAAAATTCGGGTGACATGTGGCTGGAGCGTTCCAATTTTTCGATTTCACGATTGAAGATCTCTTCCACCTCCTTCGACCACTTCTTTTTTGCCGCCTTCTCCTTCAGTTCGGCACAGGCACGGTCAACAGGAGAATCGCCCAATTCCTTCTGGATGGCCTTAATCTGCTCATTCAGAATATATTCCTTCTGCTGGCGGTCAATCTCCTGCTTCGACTTGTCCTGAATGTCGGCCTTGATTTCCAGAATCTGGATCTCCTTATTCATATATTTAAGGACAGCGTCGGCACGCTCGGTAATGTCGGTAATTTCGAGAAGACGCTGCTTTTCAGCCACTTTCAGACTGAGGAAGGTGGCTAAAAAGTTGATCAGGAACAATGGGCTGTCTATGTTCTTGATAGCAAAAAGGATTTCCTTCGGGAGTTGCGACGACAGTTTCACCATCTGGGCGGCGGTGTCACGCACGGAGGCCACCAACGCCTTGAACATCTTGCGGTTGCGCAAGTTACGGTCGAAATCGTTGGTCGTATAAGTCGTTACCTCAGCACGGATATACGGCTCGTAGCTGATGATGGAGACAATTTCAAACTGCTTGATTCCCTGCACGATGAGAGTAACGCTACCGTCAGGCATGGTGATGTACTTCAGGATACGGGCCATCGTACCCACGTTGTAAAGGTCGGAGAGGGTCGGCTCTTCCACTTCCGTATCGCGCTGGGTTACAATACCTATCGGATAATCACCGTGGGAAAAATCCTGCGCCAGTTTGATGGATTTGGCACGGCCCACCGTAATCGGGAGTACAGTGCCAGGATAGAGCACAGTGTTGCGCAGCGGCAACAGCGCCATCTCGGCCGGAATCTTATCGCGCCGGATGCGATCCTCGTCTTCGGCAGAAAAAAGCGGGATGAAATTATTGTCGTTGTTAAGCAAATCGCTTAATATAAGTTCGTTGCTGTGTTCCATAGATTAATTTTCACAATGTAGTGCAATATCATAAACCTTTTTCAAGAGATTTTGTTCAATCGCATCCAAAATTTTATGTCGCCGCACCATAACCATCTGTGCCGTAGCAAGAAACTTGTTGAAATCATGCGTCTCGTACAGATTGCCCGGGCTGCCGAACGAAAACGACGGCACGAACTTGGGGTGGAAGCCAGTGCCGAACAATCCCGCGCCGACGCCCACAACCGTGCCGGTGTTGAACATCGAGTTGATGCCACACTTGGAATGGTCGCCCATAATGAGGCCGCAGAACTGCTCGCCCGTCTCTTCCATACGGCGGGTGGCGTAGTCCCAGAGGCGCACGTTGGAGTAGTTGTTCTTGAGGTTGGAGCAGTTGGTGTCGGCACCGAGGTTGCACCACTCTCCGATCACGGCGTTGCCGATGAAGCCGTCGTGAGCCTTGTTGGAGTAGCCGAGGACAACGGTCTCGCCCAGTTCGCCGCCCACCTTGCTGTAGGGACCGATGGTAGTGCCGCCATAGATTTTGGCATCCATTTTGGTGACGGCGTGTTCACAGAGAGCGACGGGTCCGCGGAGGCGGCACCCCTCCATCACTTCGGCACCATGCCCGATGTAGATGGGGCCGCCGGTGGTGTTGAGCACGGAGGCTTCGACCACCGCGCCCTCCTCGACAAAGATGCGGGACGGGTCGCCGATGACGGTGTTGGTAGGACTGAGGGGCTGCGAGGCGCGGCCGGCGGTGAGATCGGTGAAGTCACGCCCGATCTCCTGCCCGTTCAGCAGGAAAAGGTGGTACGGGCGGCTGACGAAATCGTAAGGTCCTGTGTATTCGATCATTCGCAACGGGAGCGCGCCGTTGGTGTTCTGGAGGTAGCTCTCGAAGAAGTTGCGCAGGTCGAGGGCGTCGCCAGTGCGGAAAGCGAGGAGCGTGTTCTCATCGTAGAGTGCGTCGCCGGGTTGGAGGGCGTGGATGGCATCCAGCAGCTGCGGGTTGGGCAGCAGGGCGCCCGCGACGAGCAGGTTGTCGCCGGTAGTGCGGAGTGAAAACTTCTCCTGAAGGTAACTTTCCGTGAGGGTGGAAGTGGACGCACCCAACACGCGCTCCCATTTCTCGCGAATGGTGGTGATACCCACACGCAGGTCGGCGGCGGGGCGTGTGTAGGTGAGCGGAAGCAGGTGCGGGCGACACCAGTTGTCGAACAGTATCAGGTTCATACGGGTTGGTTTTATGACAAAAAAAATGCGGCTTTTTGTTAGAAAAAAGCCGCTGCAAAGATATAACAAATTTCGGTTATTCAGCTTTCTTGGCCGGATGTTTGGCGTATTTGTTGCGGAATTTATCCACACGACCGGCGGTGTCAACCAGCTTCATCTTACCGGTGAAGAAGGGATGTGAGGTATTGGAAATTTCCAACTTGACCAACGGGTACTCTTTTCCGTCTTCCCACACGATAGTATCTTTCGTCTGAACAGTAGATTTGGTCAAAAATGCGGTTTCATTCGACATATCTTTAAAAACAACCGCTCTGTAATCCTTTGGATGAATGTCTTTTTTCATTATTTCGTATCGTTTAAATTCAAGGCTGCAAAAGTACAACTTTTTTTAATATTTGGAAGGTATCTTGAAAATATTTTTCTAAATAATTCAAAACAAGCGTTCTGGTAACCTTTTTTTATAAAAAATGGGGAACAGAGAAATACTCCATCCCCCATATAATCAATTCGTTACAGATTATTTTCTAGCTGCAGCTTCGGCCTGGCAGGCGGTGACAGCCACGGTGCTGACGATGTCCTCCACGGAGCAGCCGCGGGAGAGGTCGTTGATCGGGGCGGCCATACCCTGCATGACAGGACCTACCGCTTCGGCGCCGGCGAAACGCTGCACCAGCTTGTACGCGATGTTGCCAGTCTCGAGCGACGGGAACACCAGCACGTTGGCGCGGCCCGCGACGGGGCTGCCGGGAGCCTTGCTGGCACCAACCGACGGGATGATGGCGGCATCGGCCTGCAACTCACCGTCGATGAGGAGGTTCGGATCCATCTCCTTGGCGATGCGGGTGGCGTTCACCACGCGGTCCACCAGCTCGTGCTTGGCAGAACCCTTGGTGGAGAAGCTCAGCATAGCCACACGCGGCTCTTCGATGCAGGCGATGTTCTTGGCGGTCTGTGCCGTGATGACAGCAATCTGGGCCAGCTTGTTCTCATCGGTATTCGGGTCGGCGGCGCAGTCGGCGAATACCATCACGCCGTCCTGTCCCCACTTCTTGTCCTGGAAGATCATGATGAAGGCACCAGAGACGACGGAAACACCGGGAAGGGTCTTCACAATCTGGAAGGCGGGACGAAGGACGTTGCCCGTGGAGTTCTGGGCACCGGCTACCTCGCCGTCCACTTCCTTATTCTTGATAAGAAGGGTAGCGAGATACAGCGGATCCTGCACCAGCTTCATGGCCTCGTCCATCTGCATGCCCTTGCTCTTGCGGATTTCGCAAAGCATCTCGGCATAGAACTGCTGCTTCGGGTTGTTCTTCGGGTCGATGATAGTGGCGCTGCCGATGTTCTTCAGTCCGAACTCGGCGGCTTTGCCGTTGATGACTTCGGGGTTGCCCAACAGGACAATCTGTGCGATTTTTTCTCCGATGATGCGGTCGGCTGCCTTGAGGGTTCTGTCTTCCTCGCCTTCAGCCAGGACGATACGCCGGTTGTACTTGCGGGCGTTTTCTTTGATTTGGTCAATTAAATTCATTGTATGAATATTTTAAATTAAGTGATTAGAATTTCCCAATCGGGGCGGCAAAGGTACAAAAAAAGTTACAAGTTTATCAAGTTGCAAGTTTATCAGGTTACAAGTTTATCAAGTAAACGATTTCATGACTTTACGAACCTGATGAACCTGATGAACTTTACAAACTATGTTGTATCTTTGCGGCCGTTTTTCAATCCTATAAAATGAAACAAAAGTACTTTGTTATCATATTGATAACCAGTTTATTGACAGTATTCTCCGCCTGTTCTCTCTCCCGTGCCATGCAGATGGTCAACTGCGACTACTCCTTCCACGGCATCACTGGTCTTTCATGGGCGGGCATCAACTTTGGCACCACCAGCACCGACCAGTCGAAACTGGGCGCCGGCACGTTAGCGAAATGCGCCAAGGCCATCGCCAACAAGGACTTTACCACCACCATCGGTATTACCCTCGAGGCCAAGAATCCCGACAGACGCGTGGCCTCCATCGCCGGCTTTGATTACGTGGTCCTCTACCAGAACAAAGAAATCGCCTCCGGCGTCAGCATCAACAAAGAGGACATCGTCGTGCCCGCCCACGGCAGCACCATCATCCCGATGAACTTCTCCATCGACATCACCGACGTCATCAACTTCAAGTCGCTGAAAGCCATTGAGAACACCCTCCACTTCCTTGGCGAAGTGAAAAAACTCGGCGACAACGACACCGACTTCGCCATCAAAATTCGTCCCCACATCCGTGTCGGCAAAACCGTCACCAAAGGGGCATACATTCCTATAAAGAGCATTTGAAAATTGATAATTGAAAACTGAAAATAATACCTTGAGCCGCCCTGAAGGGGCAAGAGAATATAGCCCCGTGCGTGAGCGCGGGGAACAATAAAAATAAATCCATCAAATCATAACGTTTGAAATACAGACGGTTCATATTGGTAATGTTGTTATTCGGTTTCGTCGCAGGGGCGATGGGGCAGCGATATACCGTGTCCGGCATTTTGAAGGACGGCTCCAACGGCGAGACGATGAAGAACATCCTAGTGGCGCTGATTCCCATAGAAAACCAGAGCCAGTCCATCACCAACTTTTCGAACCAGTCTGGATTCTATTCGGTGACAGCTCCAAAAGGGCAGTACATCCTGCAAATCCTTTATATGGGCTATAAGACCATCAACGACACCATTGATTTACAACAAAATACGACACACAATTACGAACTCGTGCCCGAGGCTGTGATGACCGATGAGGTGGTGGTGAGCGAAAAGGCCGCCGACCACAACGTCACCAGTGCGCAGGTGGGCAAGATGGAGATGAAGATCGAGACCATCAAGGCGCTGCCGGCCCTGTTCGGGGAGGTCGATGTACTGAAGTCCATCCAGCTGCTGCCCGGCATCCAGTCGGGAGGTGAGGGCAACACCGGCTTCTACGTGCGCGGCGGCGGCTCCGACCAGAACCTCGTGCTTCTGGACGAGTGCACGATTTACAACGCGGGCCACCTGTTCGGCTTCTTCTCTGTCTTCAATGCCGACGCCGTCAAGAACGTGGAGATCACCAAGTCGGGGATGCCGGCCTACTACGGCGGCCGCCTCGCCTCCGTGCTCGACGTGGCCCAGAAGGAGGGAAACATGAAGAAGTTCCAAGTAGATGGCGGCCTCGGGCTCATCTTCTCCCGCCTCACCGTGCAAGGCCCCATCAAGAAAGATGTCTGCTCGTTCATCGTCTCCGCCCGAAGAACCTACATTGACGTGCTTGTCCAGCCGTTCCTCAAGAAGACCTCGCCGCTCAAAGGCACCAAGTTCTACTTTTACGACCTGAACGCCAAGCTGAACGTCATCATCAACGACAAGCACCGGCTATTCATCGGCGGCTACTACGGCAACGATGTTTACGGCTTCAAATCGACCACCGGGCAGACGCGGGCGCAGTTCCGCTGGGGCAACGCCGCCGCCTCGCTCCGCTGGAACTACATCATCACGCCGCAGCTGTTCCTCAACACCACCTTCGCCTTCACCAACTACGACTTCGGCACTACCATGGGCCTTGACATCTACACGATGGAGATGAGTTCGGGCGTTCGTGACCTCTCCCTGAAGTCGGAACTCACATACACGCCGGCCTTCCCCCACGAGTTCAAGTTCGGTGTCCACTACATCTTCCACACCTTTTTCCCGAACAAAATGGCCGTGGATGCCGGCATCAGCGACCTCTCCCTCCCCAACGTGGACCCGTATTACGGACATGAGCTCGGCATCTATGCCAACGACGAGTTCGACCTCTTCCCGTGGTGGAAAATCAACGCCGGACTGCGCTACTCCCACTTCGAGTTCATCGGTCCTTTCAAGCGGTTCGTCTTCGACGATTACGGCATCCTCACCGACTCCATTATGTACAAGCCCGGACAAATCATCAAGCAGTACAACGGTTTGGAACCGCGACTTTCCATGCGCTTCAAAGTGGCGGAATTCACCTCCATCAAAGCATCCTATACCCTTAATTACCAGTATCTTCACCAAGTCGCCTTGGCCACTATCTCCCTGCCCACCGACGTATGGATGCCCTCCACCGAAATCGTGAAGCCGCAAATCGGACATCAGGTCTCCCTCGGGGTCTATCAGAACTTCCATAAGAACATGTTCGAGACTTATATCGACCTCTATTACAAGCACATGAACAATCTGGTGGAATACAAGGACGGCATCAACATCGACGACATCAACCAGAATGCCGACCAGATGTACGTTTTCGGAAAGGGCTGGTCGTACGGCGCGGAGTTCTTCGTGAAGAAAGCAACCGGACGTTTCACCGGCTTCATCGGCTACACGCTGTCGTTTACACAGCGCCAGTTCGACGAACTGAACGGCGGAAAACCCTTCTATGCCAAGTACGACCGTCGGCACGACGTCTCCATCAACCTCAGTTACGAAATCATCCGCAACAAGCTGAATGTGTCGGCGGTGTGGGTCTTCGCCACCGGCAACACCATGACCATCCCCATCGGCTACTACTTCATCTGCGGCTCACTCGCCACCGAGTACAGCGACCGCAACGCCTACCGTCTCAAGCCGTACCACCGTCTCGACCTCTCCCTCAACTGGACCATCGTGAAGAGAAAACGGTTCGAGACCGGCCTCAACTTCTCGGTTTACAATGTTTATAATAGAAAGAATCCTTTCTTCATCTTCTTTGAAACACAAACAAATTATGTGGAAGGCCAGTCATTTGATATGACCACCAAGGCCTACCAGATGAGCCTCTTCCCCATCCTGCCCTCCGTCACATGGAATTTCAAATTCTAATTATGAAAGCAGTTAAAATGAAACATTATATACGCTTCTCACTGATGTTCGTCTTCATCGGAATGTTGTTCTCCCAATGTCAGAAGGAGATTGAGGTGGACTTGCCCGATTATGATCGGAAGATTGTCATTGAGGGCAGCATTGAAAACGGGCAGCCCGCGATGGTGATTGTGAGTCGCAGCGTACCCTATTTCTCCACTCTGGATATCGACAAACTGATGAACGATGTTTTCATTACCAATGCGGAAGTGACCGTCACCTCCTCCACGGGGCAGACGGAGCAGCTGACTTTCACGCTGAACCCGGAATCGCCGATTTATATGGCCTACACGGGACATTCCTTATTAGGCGAGCCCGGCAAAAGCTACACACTCACCGTGCGTTATGACGGAAAAGAGTACAAATCCACCAGCATGATGGTTGAACCAGTTCGTCTCGACTCGGCGTGGCTGGCATTCCGTGACGAGAACGACACGATGCCGACTTCCCGCATCCAGCTCACCGACCGCGCCAGCACTCACGATTACTATATGTTCCGCATCAAGGTGCACGGCAAGAAGCTGCACGATCGCCTATGGGTGACCAGCATGCCCGTCGCCTTCGATGACGCCACCTTCAACGGGCAGACCGTCAACTACGAAATCCTGAGGGCCAATCCTTCTGCCCTATTTATGGCCGAGATGTCGGACGAGGAGAAGGAGGAATACTACCGCATCACTTACCGCAAAGGCGACACGGTCTATCTCAAAACTTCCTTGATGGATTACGACGGTTTCCAGTATTGGTCGGCGATGACGTACGAACTGGCGGTGGGTCAAAACCCGTTCATGAGCCCCGCGCCCGTGCCGTGCAACATCAGCGGCGAGAACGTCATTGGCAACTGGACCGCCTTCGCCTCCACCGTGGACACGATGTACTATCTCGACAGAAACGGAAAACGGAGAAAATAAAAATTGAAAATTATAGGGGATGCGATTATGCGATTATGCGATGAAAAGATGAAAGATAGCGTAAAAAGTAATAGGTATAAAGTAGGAGGTGCCCAACGCACAATCCCTCTTTAGACCTAATACCTATCACTTATTACTTATTACTTATTACTTATTACTTATTACCTTTTACCTTTTAACTCTCAACTTTTAACTATTAACTTTCAAACTGGAATTATGGCAAACGAGAATTTTATCGACTGTGTAAACATATTCTGCCGTTCGGGTAAGGGCGGCGCGGGGTCGGCACATCTGGCGCGTACGGCGCAGGATCCGAAGGCCGGACCTGACGGTGGCGACGGCGGCAAGGGCGGCAACGTGCTGCTCAAAGGCAACCGCAACCTCTGGACGCTCCTGCACCTGCGGTACACCAAGCACATCTTCGCAGAGGACGGCGGCAACGGAAGTGCCAACCTTTGTTTCGGCAAGAACGGTAAGAATGCCGTCATCGAGGTGCCGCTCGGCACGGTCGTGCGCGATATGGAAAGCGGCGAACAGATTGGCGAGGTGCTCGAAGACGGGCAGGAGGTGATTGTTATGCGCGGCGGCCGCGGCGGCCAAGGGAACGTCCATTTCAAGAGCGCCACCCGTCAGACACCGCGGTTCGCACAGCCCGGCGAAGAGGGTGTGGAAGGCTGGGTAACACTGGAACTCAAGGTGTTGGCCGATGTCGGTCTGGTCGGCTTCCCCAATGCCGGCAAATCAACCCTCATTTCGGTACTGTCGAACGCGAAGCCGAAGATTGCCGACTACCCCTTCACCACGCTCGTCCCGAACCTTGCGATGGTCTCCTACCGCGACTTCAAGTCGTTCGTCATCGCTGATATTCCGGGCATCATTGAGGGTGCGTCCGAAGGGAAGGGCATCGGTCTGCGCTTCCTCCGCCACATCGAACGCAACTCCATTCTGCTGTTCCTCATCCCCGTCATCACCGAAGACATCGCTAAGGAATACAAGATTTTGGTCAACGAGCTGCGGGCGTACAATCCGGAACTGATGGACAAGAAGCAGATCATTGCCATCACCAAGTGCGACCTCACCACCGATGAGGAGATTGCAAAGCTAAAAAAGAAGCTGAAACTGCCGGCGCCCACCATCTTTATCTCATCGCACGCGCACAAGAACCTTACGGAACTGAAGGATATGCTGTGGGCGGCATTGAACGAGGAGGTATAAAATATCCTACAGACTACGCAGACATTTTCTACGCAACTCTACGAGTTCAACTGGAAAAGTTCACTTTACGACAAATTTCTTGACACAGTTCTTTTCACCCTTGATTTGAACAAAATAGGTGCCAGGAGCGAAGGAACGCGTGTCAATTGTAACTATCTCGTCAGTTGCTTTAATACGACGAACTATCTGTCCTAATGTATTGAGAATAAAAATATCGTTACCATTTACAGAACTAATATTTAGCACATCGGTAGCTGGATTAGGATAGAGCAGAATGTTTTCTTCACCCACATTTTCAGTAATATCCACACCTGCCTCCACAGAAATGTCGTCAATCACCAGTCCGTAACTGTCCGCAGTTTGTTCAGTGTTGGTATGGTGGGCGAAAGCGATGTAAATATTCTGGTTCGCATAGGCGCCCAGATCAAGTGTACGCTGCTGGTATTCTTCTGTGGTCGTGGTTTCCGAATAGATGGAGTAGAAGTCACCGGGGCCTGTTCCCTCCGTGGAAATCAGCACGTCGTAGGTATTGTCCGGCCAATCCCCTGCGTATGCCGCCACCCACCAATTGAGGTGTGCGCCGTTTGCTGGAATTGACAGTTGCGGTGTAATCAGCCAGTCATTGGGCATAATATCGACCCACTCTTCCGTATCGTACGACATGGACACATAATACCCGTCGCTTTCGTGCCCATAGCCGTCATTCATCCACATCCAAGTCATTCCGTCCTCGTCGAAGTCGGAATTAGTCCAGCAAAAGTTGACATCCTCTTCAAAATCCTCATGGAATGGCAACGGCAACGCAGTACACACAAGGCAGGTCCCCCGCAAGCTGACATTCACTAACAAATCACCACACTCGATGCCTACCCTACCCTCATCGGCACCTGCTTCAGTAGGGGAATAGCGCACATAAATGGTGGTAAATGTATTTGCATAGACCGTAATCTGCTGTGAAAAAGCCGAGCCGCAGGGAGATATTTCAAAAGGAGGAGTGACCCTAAGCGTAAGGTCTCCATCCAACATAGCCGAATACAAGGTAAACGACCGATTATGACTTTGTTCACCCAAAAGAACATACCCAAAGTCAATTTCCTCAACCCCGCTGATAATGGCCGGTTCAGTAAAATACGAAACTTCAATATCATCCAGCTTCATCACGAACTCATCTTCACACTCATTGTGAACGAATGCGATGTAAATGGTCTGCCCGATATAGGACGAAAGATTCAAAGTGTGCTGCCTCCACTCGTCGGTGGAAAGAGTTTCCCAAAAGACCGCAGGCTCATTGAAATCAGCGACTGTATTACCTGTAGTAGAAATGTAGATTTCATAATGATCGGCAGGGAAATTACCATCCTGTGCAGCAGACCACCAACGCAAGGCGACACAATTTTCAATGGCAAGCTCCGACGGGATGGAAATCGCAGGCGTTATAAGATAATTATTCGGAGTAAGTTCCTCATCATCAAAATCGTATGATGCTGAAGTCACACAAGCATTGCCCGAATGGGGATTGTATCCGTCCTCTTCCCAATCCAGTACGACCCACGAATGTCCGTCATCATCCACGTCAAAATTGCCCCAAGAGGAGGGGATCCCGTTTTCAAAGCCTTCCTGCAAAAGATAAATTTGGGCGTTAGAAACCAGCAAGGTGGAGCATAGAGCGATTGCTAAAATGAAGATTTTTTTCATAATTAAAATTGTTAAGCCTCAAATTTGACAGCGCAAAAATAAACAAAAAAAACATCACTTCCCCAGCGGGACGGTCAATTGCAAGCCGACTTCCAAGGCGGGGAAATCGTCGTGCGCCCACCCTTGGAAATAGGGGTATTCCATATCGCTCGGCATGCGGTCAAGGCGGCTGATACGGTACTGCACGTAAACGGCGACAATGTCAAATCCCAACCGCGCACGCACACCCCATTGGAATGCAGCCATGTACGTGGCACGCGTGGAGGTCCTTATACGGTATGGATCATTGTCGTCAATGTAAGCGTATCCTGAATCCGAGTATGGACTGTCCGTGACGGTTTTGTGGCGGCAATAGAAATTCCATCCGCCATAAATACCTGTGTCAAAGAAGAGCCCGTAACCGAACAGGCCGCCCGGAACAAGCCGGAACCGCTGGTAAAACTCGGCCTGCAAGAAACTCACCCGCACGTTCTCCTTACGCAAATTGACGTATCGCAGAGAATCACTGTTCTGCCACTTCGGGAAGTCCGAACGAATCTCCTTCAGATTGTACCACGTGGCACCGATTTCCGCAGCCACGCCCATACTGTACCACTTGCAGATGTTGCCCTTGAAACGGAGACCAACCAGAAAGCTTTCTGATTTTCCGTAATTTATAGGCTTTGTCGGGCCCGCGGGTGCCACAAAGCCCCACGACAGGTACGGCGCAAAGTTGTAGCGGGCGTTCACCCCGCGCTTGCGAGGAACGGGATTGTTGATAGAAGTCGGTTGTCCCACCACTCTGTCAGTGAATGGGGAACACTTTATTTCATGATTCACGACAAAATCCTCCCCTTCGCCCAAGACGATGTTTGTTTCTGTCTCTTTCACTCCACAGGCGTACAGGGCATCGAAGGTGAGATAATATGTTCCTGCCTGGACATCGTGTAATGCGTATTCACCATCCAAATCCGTCATCACATAGTTGATGACGCTATCGTTTCTTTGGAGATAGACATAGATAAACGCTAACGCTTCGCCCCTTTGGTTAGTAACTTTTCCTGAAATCGCACCCAACTCCCCAACAGCGGCTTTCTTCTGCTCCCCCACAAAATAGGAAGCCTGCGGCACCCCGTAACCGTAGCGGAAATCATGTGTCGGATAGCGATCAGCGGACTTCTCAATCTCCGTTTTCAGTTCCATATTATTCAGTTGAGGACGTGCCTGCCACGCGCAGGCGGCAAAGCCTGCCACTAACGGACTGGAGAACGAAGTCCCGTACGCGTAAGTATATGGGTTTGATTTCGACGGGTTGGCGACGAAAGCGTGTCCGTAAGCACACACATTCGGTTTCAGACGGCCGTCGGCGGTGGGACCCCACGAGGTGAAATCGGAAGGATTGCCTTGCTCGTCGATGCCGCCGACGGAAAGCACGCTGTCGGCATCGGCGGGGGTGATGAGGGTACGCCACGTGCGGTCATCCCCTTCATTACCCATTGAGTTACAGACCAATATCCCTTTGGTTGCGGCCATATTGGCAGCACGTGCCACCATCGAAGTACCGTCCATGTCCTCCGGATTGTACCGTTCCTTGCCGTAGCCGAGCGAGCTGTTGATGATGTTGGCTCCGTTGCGGTCGGCCCACTCCATACCCATCAGCCACCAGACCTCCTCCTTGCGCGGCTCCAAATCGACTTCGGTGCGAGCGAGCAGGAACTCGGCACCCGTGGCGAGCCCTATCTTATCCCCATTTTTGATGCCGGCGATGCAGCTCAGCACCATCGTGCCATGAGAACTCCAACCATAGACATTCTCCCGTTTCAGCGGGAAGTTGTAGGTCTTGAGGATGCGGTGCCCATCCCGCAGGTGCTGGAACGCGGGATGCTCGTCCACCATCTTGAAGCCCCCGTCGAGGACGGCGATGCGGATGCCGGTGCCGTCAATGCCGTTGTCCACGAACTGCTCGCCCTGCATCCGCCGCAGCTGAGAATACAGCAGGGCGGTATTGGCAGGAACTGCGGGAAAGTCAGCATCACGGCTGACGGACGCGGGGACGGCGCGGGTGGCGATGGGCGTCACCGCAGCTACGAACGGCAACCGGCGGATTTCGTCGATGCGGCTCGTGCTGACGGCGGCGGCGTTGAACCAGCGGCTCTCCCCTACCAGCTCGTCTGAAAGACGCTCAACCGCAGTTACATACGAACGGTTGAGCGGGAAGTCGGTGCTGTCGAAGAGCGGGAGCTGCTGCTGCGTGCGGCGCTGGATGGCCTTCGCATCAAAATAGGCGTAAGGGTCGAAATCCGTGCCGTTCTTATCGGTGAAGAAAACCCAGTAAAGGTCTTGTGCGGACACGACAAAGGTCCAAACAAAGAGAGCAAGGAACAGCAGCGTTTTTTTCATATTTCAGCTTTTTTAATTCATGGTAAAAGAAAAAAATTACCGGAACGCCTCCTTCACGGGTTTGCCGCGCCACACTTGCGGCAGCTCAATGCCCAGTACGTAGGCGATAGTGGCGGCTACATCGTATTGTACCACAGGACTTTTAATCTGATATCCCTGACGTACATTCTTGCCGAAAATCACCAACGGACTCTCCATATCCTCCATCGCCAAGGTACCGTGGCCCTTGTCGTGGCCGCCATGGTCGCCGGTGACAATGATGATGGTTTCATCATAGATGCCTGCGTCCTTCAGTGCATGGATGATGCGGCCGATGCATTTGTCGAGGCGGGCGAGGTAGTCGTAATAGTCGCGGCTGTACCAGCCTGCGCTGTGGCCGGTGCCGTCGAGGCCATCGAAGCAGGGGGCGAAAAAGAGCGGCTTCTTTTCACGGATATACTGCACGATACGGTCACAGTTGCTTTCCACCTTGTCGGCTCCGCCCGGGAAGTACTCCATATAGCTGATGGCCAGCGTATCCACCACATACTTGATGGGTTCCCATTCAATGGTGCAGCCGGTTTCGGCATTGGGATAGGCTTCGCGGATGATGGAGAAGATAGAGGGGAAGATGCCGTGCGCATTTTCATACGCGAAGGGGAGGTCGTGTTGCTCGGAGTCCCACGTGGTATAGCCGTGCGATTCGGGGCCCACGCCCATGAACATCGAGGCCCAGTTGACGCCCGAAGAGGATGGCAGCACCGAGCGCTTGTGCATGGTGACGCTTCCCCCTTGCATCAGCATACGGATATTCGGGATGTCGTGCGCCTTGTCCAAGTCGTGCGCCGCCCATCCGTCCAATCCGATGAGCACCACGTGTTTCGCACGGGGCTGTGCTTGAACCGACATCGCGAAAAGCAAGAAAACCAACAAAATAGAACAAACCCGCAGGCACATTTTGGGAATGCCAATGCGGGTAGATTTTTCAGAATGCACTTTTTTCATATTGGGTTTTTAAAAAGTGCAAAAGTAGAAAAAATTGTTCAAACTATGCGTTCCGTATGCATCTGACGGAGAAACCGCCGACCTTGTTGCAGATGGTTCTATGCACTAGGGAGTCGGACATGTATATATTCACGCCCATCGCCGACACCGAATCGATTTCTGTCGAAGTCCAGAAAGAGGCGCTACATCCATAATTAGTGAACAAGCCAGGATAGTAACCGACGGGCACGGCCGAGAAGCCGGTGGCATTGTTGTCTTCCAGAATGTTTCCAACGGCACATCCCACGCTACATTGATTCCAATCACGGCTATAGGCAAGTGCCTTCGCGACATTTTCACCCGTCCCGCTACAAACGTATTCACTGTGGTTGGAGAGATAGTAGGTGAGCTGCTGCCATTCGGCTTCGCTGGGCAAGTGCCAACCGTTGGGACAGATGCCCTGCACCCTGCTCGGATTCTCCGCAGAGCTACCAGTCCCGTGCATGGCAGCCTTCCAGTTATAGACATAACCGTTGAGGCCCTCCGGATGATTAGGTGCATAGCGGAAGGCATCTTCGTAACTTATCTCGCTTCCTTCTGCAATGGCTGTTCCGTCGGCGAAACGGGTGGTGCGCATGTTCATCGACATCCACACCTGCTCCCCAATCTGAACGGCATCGTACTTATTGCCATCGATGTCCGTCACTGCATCTGGGATGACCACTGCCGAAGCAGGGTACTTTATCGAAACGGTTTTATCATCGTCTTTTTGCTCATCTTTATTGCAAGAAGCCATCACCATAAGGGCAATGCAACAATACAAAAGTAACTTTTTCATAACAGGTATTTTAAAGGGATTGGGAATCACGGAAAAGAGGGTGCAAAAGTACAACTTTTCTGAAAATCCCCACGCGGATTATTTACCCGCAGACAGCGCAGAAACTCGCGGAAAATTTTCCTGCAAAGTACGGTACTTAGATGAATTAGTTTATTCAGGTATTACTGGAGAACACATATAACGGCCTCTGCTTCTCTCTATAAACTCCGCAGGAGTCATCACAGGAATGTCCAAATCTGGAAATCCTTTCTTGTCGCGGGTGATGATTACATCGGGCTGGTAAGGCAGAGCGGAATGATATTGCACGGTGTCCTCAAAATCGAACGAGTCTTTTTGCACTGCCTCCAGAATTGTGCCTCTGCTAATCGGAGATACACTAAACTTATCACAAAGCCATTCAATAACTGTGACAATCTCCGATTTTTGGAATATTTTCCGCATGATATATGCGCTATTGATAATGGTTAAGGCAGAAATAACACATTCAATTTCGCCATGTTCGTGCAAAACAAATATTTTTGAAGCATCTTCAAAAAACGGTTCTCGCTTGCATACAAAATCAAGAACCACATTCGTATCTAAAAATGCCTTCATTTTGCCCGTTCCTCCCACATTTGTTCAAGTTCTTTGTCGATGTCAAAGCCCTCTGGCACAGGGCCGAGAACCATTTTCTGCAATTCAGGGGACATCTTAAAATTCTCTTCAATATGCGGAAAGACCAGTTCTTTTTTTGTTTTTTTCTCTTTCTTTTCCAACAACTTGTCCGCAAGCCAATGTTTGTCTTCCGACGACAGCGAAAGTCCCTGCAGATATGCCCACAGGTTGCTCATCGCGGCGGACGCTTGATAAGTAGATGTATTTTTCATGGTTTGCTATTTTTGAGGCGGCAAAGATACAACTTTTCTGAAAATCAACTACGAATTGCGCAGATTACGCGAATTTTTCCCGCAGACTGCGCAGAAACTCGCAGAAAAAAAATTTCCTGCAAAATTCAGCCTATTCTGTTAAAAAAAGTAGGAAGCAACACCCCGTCACTCCCTACTTGGAAAAAAACTTTCAATTTTCAGTTTTCAATTCTCATTTCTCGAGCACGCACACCAGGTTTCTGTCACCGAAGGCGTCGTCGATCTTGCTGACGGTCGGCCAGTACTTGTCGGCGACGGGCATCGGGAAGGCAGCCTGCTGGCGGGTGTACGGACGATCCCACGTGTCGGCGCAGACCACACCCATCGTGTGCGGGGCGCGCTTGATGACGTTGTTCACGCGGTCGGCCTTGCCCTCTTCGATGTCGCGGATCTCCTGACGGATGGAGAGCATGGCGTCGCAGAAACGGTCGAGCTCGCTCAGCGGCTCGCTTTCGGTGGGCTCCACCATCAAAGTGCCGTGTACCGGGAAGGCCACCGTCGGCGCGTGGAAACCATAGTCCATCAAACGCTTGGCGATGTCGCCCACCTGCACGCCGCAGCTCTTCTCGAACTCGTTGCAGTCGAGAATCATCTCGTGGGCGCACATGCCGTTCTTGCCAGTATAGAGAATCTTATAGTCGTTCTGCAGACGGGCACGGATGTAGTTGGCGTTCAGAATAGCCCATTCCGTAACGTGCTTCAGACCCTCGCCGCCCAGCATCTTGAGGTAGCCGTAGGTGATGGGCAACAGGTAGGCGCTGCCGTAAGGTGCGGAAGCCACCTGACTGCCGTTCTTGCCACCGACGGTTGCCAAAGCGTGCTTCGGCAGGAAGTCAACAAGGTGCTCAGCCACGCAGATGGTGCCCACGCCGGGACCGCCACCGCCGTGAGGCATGGCAAAGGTCTTGTGCAGGTTGAGGTGGCACACGTCGGCGCCCATCGTGCCGGGGGAGGTCAAGCCCACCTGCGCGTTCATGTTGGCGCCGTCCATATACACCTGACCGCCGTTTTCGTGCACAATCTTGATGATGTCGAGCACCGCCTCCTCGAACACGCCGTGCGTGGAGGGATAGGTGATCATGAGGCAGGCGAGGTTGTCGCGGTTGGCCTCGGCCTTCTCGCGGAGGTCGTTCACGTCGATTTCACCGTCCTCAGTCGATTTCACCACGCAGACCTGGAAGCCAGCCTTGGCGGAAGAGGCAGGGTTGGTGCCGTGCGCGGAGGCGGGAATCAGGCAGATGTTGCGGTGTCCCTGACCGATGTGGTGCAGGTAGTTGCGGATGACGGTCAGACCGGCATACTCGCCAGCAGCACCGGAATTGGGTTGGAACGACATGGCCTTGAAACCGGTGATGGTGCAGAGCCACTGGCTCATCTCCTCAATCATCTCGAGGTAGCCCTGCGTCTGGTCGGCGGGAGCGTACGGATGGATGTTGCAGGCAGCGGCCCAGCTCAGCGGCAGCATCTCGGCGGCAGCGTTGAGCTTCATGGTGCAGCTTCCCAGCGGAATCATCGCGCGGTTAAGCGACAAATCCTTGATTTCCAACATCTTCATATAACGCATCATCTCCGTTTCGGAATGATATTTGTGGAAGATTTCCTGCGTGAGGATTTCGGATTTGCGTTTCAGGTTTTCCGGAATGTGGAGGTCGGGAACGCAGTTGCCCTGGCACACATACGGGGTGAAGGTCTTGTCGGCGGTGAGGGCCAATACCTCGAGGATGGCGTTGACATCCTTCAGGGTCACGGTCTCGTCGAGGGAGACGGTGAAGCAGCGCTCGCAGTGGTAGCAGAGGTTGATCTCTTTCGACAGGGCCACCTTCTTCACGTCTTCGCAGGTGAGGCCTTCGGGCGTTTCGAGGCAGAGGGTGTCGAAATAGTATTCATTGTATTGTTTGAAACCGTATTTGGCCGCTTCGGAAGCCAGCACGCCAGCCAGCACATTGATCTTGGTGGCTTTGTTGCGCAGGCCTTCGGCGCCGTGCCACATGGCGTAGAAGCCGGCCATGATGGCGGTGAGGGCGCTGGCAGTGCAGATGTTGGAGGTAGCTTTCTCGCGCTTGATGTGCTGTTCGCGCATCTGGAGGGCCATACGCACGGCACGACCGCCTTCGGCGTCAACGGTGATACCGATGATACGGCCGGGCATCTGGCGCTTGAACTCCTCGGTGCAGGCGTAGAAGCCGGCGGCCGGTGAGCCGAAGCCCATCGGGATGCCGAAACGCTGGGTGGAACCGGTCACGCAGTCGGCGCCCCATTCACCGGGAGGTGTGAGGAGCGTGAGAGCGTACAGGTCGGTGGCAACGCCCACGAAGATCTTGAGCTCGTGACACTTGGCGGTGAAAGCGGCGAAATCGTGGATGCCGCCCCAGTAGTTGGGGTACTGGATCATCGCGCCAAAGAAGGTCTCGTCGAGCTGCACCTGGTCGGCCTTGCCGATGACGAGTTCGATGCCCTGAGCCTCAGCGTTGGTTTTCATCACGCCCACGCAGTGCGGGAACACGCCTTCGGAAACGAAGTACTTGCGGACGTTGTTCTTCTGCTGTTCGCGGGTGCGGCAGCGATAGAACATCAGCATCATCTCGCCGGCGGCGGTGGCGTCGTCGAGCATGGAGGCGTTGGCTAGCGGCATAGCGGTGAGGGAGCTGATCATGGTCTGGTAGTTGAGGAGGGCTTCGATACGGCCCTGTGAAATCTCAGCCTGATAGGGTGTGTAGGCGGTGTACCAGCCGGGATTCTCGAACACGTTGCGCAGAATCACAGCGGGAGTATAGGTGTTGTAATGGCCCATTCCGATGAAGGAGCGGTACATTTTGTTCTTGGCCATCTTGGCGTTGACGAGGTTGAGGTATTCGCCCTCCTGCATCCCTTCGGGCAGGTCGAGCGGCTTCGGCAGGCGGATAGTGGCCGGCACGGTCTTCTCAATCAGTTCGTCCATCGACTTGACGCCGATAGTCTGTAACATTTTCTGGGCCTCCTCGCAGGAAGGTCCGTTGTGGCGGGTGGTGAAATCGTCTTTGATAATCATTTTATTGTTAATTAAGTATTTATAATTTTTTATCACTAAGACATAAGAAGCGGCAAAAGTAGTAAAAAGTTTGTAAAGTTTGTCAAGTTTGAAGGGGCGAAAAATCTTTCGCCCGTACTTCAATATTTCACATGCCCAAATCATTTATTTTGTGTAAATTTGCACCCTTTAATGATTATTTTAGAAGAATTATAATCAATTATCAATCAGATAAATATGAAGAAATCTTTCATTTTTGTTGCAATTCTTTTGGCTATGACTGTATCCTGCAAGAACCAGAAGGGCGCCGCTGATGCCGACAGCGACCTCATCACCCGCGACAACCGCCCCGTGCCTGACTTTTCGAAGGGCGTCCTGACGGAGGAAATCCTGTGGTACTTCGGCCGCGTTTCCGCGCCAGAGGTGTCGCCCGACGGCAAGACACTGCTCTATTCAGTGAAATATTTCGACTACACCAAGGACAAAGGCAACGCCGAACTCTACACCATTCCGGTGGCCGGCGGCGAGCCGACACAGATCACCACCACGTCGGCCAGTGAGGCGCAGGCAGTATGGCGGCCCGACGGCAAAAAAATCGCCTTCCTCTTCCCTGCCGACGGCGTGATGCAGATTTTCGAGTGCGACCCCGACGGCGGCAACCGCTCCCAGCTCACCCACGCGGAGACGGACATCAACGGATTCTCCTACTCGCCCGACGGCAAGAACTTGCTCTACACCCGCAACGTGCGCCTCGATCCCACCATCGAGGATCGTTACCCCGATCTGCCAAAAGCCAACGCCATGATCTACGACGACCTGATGTACCGCCATTGGGACGCTTGGTCCGACGGCACCTACGCCCACCTCTTCATCGCCCCCGTGGACAAGCCCGAGGAGGCGACCGAACTGCTGAAAGGCGAACGTTTCCATTCGCCGGTGCCGCCGTTCGGAGGCATGGAGCAGGCCGTGTGGAGTCCCGACGGCACCAAGATCGCTTACTGCTGCAAACGTGAGAGCGGCAAGGCTTTCGCCGAAAGCACCAACACCGACATTTTCATCTACGACCTCGCCTCCGGCACGACAACAAACCTCACCGAAGGCAACCTCGGCTACGATATGGATCCCGTCTGGAGTCCCGACGGCAGCCAGATTGTATGGTGGAGCATGGAAACGCCCGGCTTCGAATCCGACCAGAAACGGATGATGGTACACGATTTCAAGGGCAACGCCACCAGCATGATTATCGGCGGCAAGTACATCCCGCTCAACCCCGAAAATTTCGTATGGAGTCCCGACGGCAAAAAAATCTTTTTCCGCAGCAGTTACGAGGGAACCGTACGTGTGTGCGTATGGCAGACCAAGGATGAGAATTCGGATCAGGTTGTTCACGAAACCCGCTGCCTAACCGGAGGCACAGCCGACTACAACAGTCTTGCGTGGGCCGACGGCAAGCTCATCGCCACCAAGACCACGCACCAGATGCCGGCCGAGATCGTCGCCATCGACCCCGCCACAGGCGACGAGACGCAGCTCACCTTCACCAACAAGGAGATTCTGGACAAGATCGACATGGGGAAAACCGTGGAACGCTGGGTGAAGACCACCGACGGGCAGGAGATGCTGGTGTGGGTGGTGCTGCCCCCGCACTTCGACTCCACCAAGACCTACCCCACCCTGCTCTACTGTCAGGGCGGCCCGCAGTCAACCGTGAGCCAGTTCTTCTCCTACCGCTGGAACTTCGCCATGATGACGGCCCACGACTACATCGTAGTCGCGCCCAACCGCCGCGGACTTCCGGGCTTCGGCAAGGAGTGGAACGACGCCATCAGCCGCGACTACGGCGGACAGTGCATGCGCGACTATCTGTCGGCCATCGACGATGTGGCGAAGGAGCCCTACGTGGATCGTGAGCATCTCGGCGCGGTCGGGGCGAGCTTCGGCGGCTACTCGGTCTATTGGCTGGCCGGCAACCACCAGAAACGGTTCAAAGCCTTCATCGCCCACTGCGGCATGTTCAACTTCGAGAGCTGGTACGGCACCACCGACGAACTCTTCTTCGCCAACCACGAGTTTGGTGGAAATTATTGGACCGCACCCACCTATGAGCCCAACGGACACAGTTTCCCCAAGCATAGCAGCTATGAATTCTCCCCTCACCGTTTCGTCGGCAACTGGGACACCCCCATCCTCGTCATCCACGGCGGCAACGACTTCCGCATCCCCTACACTGAAGGAATGCAGGCTTTCGACATCGCCCAGATGAAAGGCATTCCCAGCCGCTTCCTCTTCTTCCCCGAGGAGACGCACTTCGTGAGCAAGCCGCAGAACGCCATGCTGTGGCAGCGCGAGTTCTTCCGCTTCCTCGACGAGAACCTGAAAGACGGTGCCGGGACATCCGCAAAATAGCCACTGCCCCTCTCCCACACTGCACTACGTTTGTGAGGGGACAATAGAATGACGTGCCTACTGCACTTTAATTGAAGATAAAAAATCAAATTATGAAGAAAATCACATTGTACATATTGTTCACTGTTTTTGCCGTAATGACGGCGATGGCGCAGCAAGACTGTCCGCAGGTTGATTGTCCCGGCATCTGCGGCCGTTTCGTCGATGCCGACGGTGACGGTTTCTGCGACCACGGGAAACTGTCGGCCAAAGAGAAGGCCACGGCACCCGCCGAGCAAACTGCACCCACGGCCCAAACACCGCAGCCGAAAAAGCCCGTCAATGCAGTGAATGACGAACCAACCACCAACCAACCGACGGAAGCGGAGACCACTTCCACTCCAGAACCGACGCAAGAAGCAGCTGTTGCTGAAGATGTTACAGATATCACTATCGAAACCGATGAGATGCCTTCAGAACCAACCAAGCCGTTCCGTTACCCGCTGTTCACCATTTTGGGCATCACCCTTGGACTGTATCTTTTCACCTCCATCTTGGTGAAAACAGGAAAGATATCCAAACCGACCCACCGGAAAATCTGGAACGTGACCTTGGGCATCACCTGCCTCGGCTCTTGCCTTATCGGACTACTGCTGGCGTTTCTCATCAACTACGGATATCGCCCGACCTGCTACGTCACCCTGCTGCACTGGCACGTCTATCTCGGCATTGCCATGACCCTCATCGCCATCTTCCACATCTTCTGGCATGTGGAATATTTCAAGGCGATTTTTAAACGGAAAAAGTAGAGGGGGATTCCGCCATCCTAACGGCTGGCGGAATGGTGAGGAAAGATTTCGAAAGCTATGGTAATAATTTTTTATGGATTTTAAAGCGAAAATCGATTTCAGGAAAGAGCATTGGCGGTGGAGCATCATGGACAGTTACATCTTGGTGAAGTTCCTCGGTTCGGTGTTCTATTCCATCGCCCTGCTGATGACCATCATCATCGTGTTCGACATTTCGGAGAAAATCCACAAGTTCTTGGACAACGAGGTTCCCGTCAACGCCATCATTTTCCGCTACTATTTCAATTTCATCCCCTATTTCGTCAACCTGTTCTTCCCGCTGTTCACCTTCATTTCCGTTATCTGGTTCACTTCCAAACTGTCGGGCAACAACGAGGTGATCTCCTTCTTCAACGGCGGGGTGAGCTTCTACCGTTTTATGGTTCCCTATATCGTCGGAGCCATCATTTTGAGTATCATATCGTTATTGATGTCCAACTTCCTCATTCCCCATACCAATGCGCGGATGCACGCCTTCAATGAGGAGTATTTATACAAGAAAAGGGTAATCACGAACACGAACATCCATTTCAAAAGTTCGGAGAACACCTACGTCTATGCGGAACGGTGGCGCAAGCAGACCCTTGAAGGTGAGCGGTTTACGGTGGAGGTGATGGATGCCAACAAGGACAAAATCGAAACCAAAATCAGTGCGGCACAGGTGCAGTACAACGACAGCACGAAACAATGGCACCTTTACGACTATAATATCCACACGTTCGATGAGACGGGGCAACATATCCGCGCCGGCATCGAAATGGACACCACCTTTGAGTTTCTGCCGGAAGATTTCAACAATGACGTAACCATCACGGAAACAATGTCATACGGCGAACTCACCAAATTCATAGAAAAGGAAAGGAAAAAAGGGTCCAGTTTGGTGAAGCACTACCTGATTGAGAAGAACAAGCGTATTGCCAATCCGCTTTCCATCCTGATAATGACGATGTTAGGATTGAGTGTGGCAGCGCGGAAGACCCGGCGCGGGGTCGGTGTCCACATCTTCATCGGACTTTTCTTCGTCTTCACCTTCATCTTCTTCCAGCAGGTCTCCAACGTGTTCGCCATTTCCGAGCAGCTGTCGCCGGCATTGGCCACCTGGCTGCCCAATCTGGTCTATCTCGCCGTGTGCGTCATCCTGTTGCGGTTCACCCCGAAATAGTTAGGAGTTAGGAGTTAGTAGTTAGAAATTAGAAATTAGAAATTAGAAATACCTACAGTATAGAGCCCTGTAAGGGCGAAAGATAATAGGCGGGTGCGAAACGCCCGTGTAAGGAATTAGAAATTAGAAATAAACAAATATGTCAATTATTGTAAAAAACGTTTCGAAGCAGTTTGGTAAGCAGTGGGCATTGAAAGATGTCAGTTTTGAAGTCCGCAAGGGTGAGGTGGTCGGTTTTTTGGGGCCCAACGGTGCCGGGAAATCGACGATGATGAAGATTATCACCTGCTACCAGCCGCCCACCAAGGGCGATGTTTCGGTGTGCGGTCTCGACATCTGGAACGACTCGCTCGAACTGCGCAAAAAAATCGGGTATCTGTCCGAAGCCAACCCGCTCTATTATGAAATGTACATCACTGAATTTCTGGAATTTATCGCCGGAATCCACAACGTGAAGGATAAGAAAAAACGTGTGGCGGAAGTGGTGAAGATGACGGGCTTGGAGCCGGAATTAGGCAAGAAAATCGGGATGCTTTCGAAGGGTTACAAGCAGCGTGTGGGTTTGGCCCAAGCGCTAATCTCCGACCCCGAAGTGCTGATTTTGGACGAACCCACCACCGGCCTCGACCCGAACCAGCTGGTGGAAATCCGCGACCTCATCAAGGAGTGCGGAAAGACCAAGACCGTGCTACTATCCACACACATCATGCAGGAGGTAGAGGCGATGTGCAGCCGCGTCATCATCATCAACCGCGGTGAAATTGTGGCCGACGCCACGATGGACCAGCTCCGCGCCGAAGCCGTCCGCCGCAATGTTCCCAACGGTTCCATCGAAGAACTGTTCCACGTACTTACCAAATAATTGTCAATGAACCTATTAAGAAAATTTTTCGCAATTCTGCTTCTGTCGGTGAGTTTTGCCGCCTTCGCCCAAGACGACGGCGACCCATGCGTGCAGTCGTTTGGCAAGCAGATAGACAAGACTTTCGCCAAGGCCCGCGATTTCCAGAAATCGGGCAAGAAGGCCGAAGCCAACGCGCTCTATAACGAAATTCTGGACGAATATCCCGAACATTTGGAGGCCAATTACTACCTTGCCCTCAGTTACTACCTGCCCATCAAGCTCAATGATTTCGTCATCGAGCGGAAACAGGACGCCCGCAAGGTGATCGAGGCCGCTGACCGTATGTACGCCGTATGCCCGCACTACAAGATTATCGTCCACCTCTACGCCGCACACATCGCCTACCTATTGGAGGATTTCGCCGAAGCCACCAAGCACGCCCAAGTCCTCATCGACAATCCCGACCTCGTCAAGAATGAAGATGACCTCGATTTTGCCGAGAACATCCTGAAATACTCGAAGGTTTTTGCCGACATCCTCAACAACCCCGTCCCGTTCGACCCGCACCCCGTGAGTGGCATCTCCACCGACAAGGACGAATATCTTGCCACCCTTTCGCCCGATGCCGAATATTTCTACTTTACCCGCCGCCAGCCCGAACACAAAAGCGACTATTTCGGTTCGGAAATTATTGATAAAGAATATTTTTCCTATAGCAAAAAAATAAGCGCTGACCGCTACGAACAGGGTAAGCCGCTCCCCTACCCCTTCAACCAGTCGAACGGTGAAGGCAGTCCGACCATCAACCTCGCCAACGACCTGCTGATTTTTGCGATGGTACATGAAGTTCGTGTGAAGCAGGATCGCGGCGCGGAACAGATTTATCCGAACTACGACCTCTACTATTCGCGTTGGGACGGCTACGAATGGTCGGAGCCGCAGTCGCTGGGTGACAAGGTGAACCGTCCCGACTCGTGGGAGTCGCAGCCGTCGCTCAGTTCCGACGGCAAGGTGCTCTTCTTCGCCTCCGACCGCAACGGCGGGTACGGCGGCTCCGACATCTGGATGTCGCGGCAGGACGCCAACGGCAACTGGGAGACGCCCGTCAACCTCGGCCCCACCATCAACACCAAGGGCAACGAACGTTCGCCGTTCCTACACACCGACAGCAAGACACTCTATTTCGCCTCCGCCGGTCACGCCGGATTGGGCGGCATGGATATCTTCTACTCCAAGATGGGGCTCGACGGAAAGTGGGGCAAGCCCGTCAACATCGGCTACCCCATCAACTCTGAGAACGACGAGGTTGATTTCTTCGTCAGTCTCGACGGCGTCACCGCCTACTTCTCCTCCAACAACCTCGAGAGCAAGGACTGGAACATATACAGTTTCGAGCTTTACGAGGCCGCCCGCCCCAAAAGCATGGCCATCGTGAAGGGCACGGTGACGACCGATGACAAGGAGCAGGTGGAGTCGGTGGTGGAACTTCTGGACGAAGATGCCAACGTGATTGCCGTCACAAAAATTAACGAAAACACTGGAAATTTTGCCCTTGCCACAGAGATGGACAAGGAAAAAACGCAGCAGTTGGTGCTGAATATCAAGCAGGAAGGTTATACCTACGACACCAAGTTGGTGACCATCGCGCCCGAAACGGAGCAGAAAGAGAATGTCATCCAATCGGATGCCGAGGTCAAGAAGATAGAGGTCGGCAAGATCTGCGACCTCCACGACATCTACTTCGAGACCAATTCCTACTCGCTGACGGCGGAATCAAAGCGCATCATCGACGTGTTCGCCGACTTTTTGCGCAACAATCCGACCGTGAAGGTGGAGTTGCAGGGCCATACCGACAACATCGGCAACGACGAGGACAACCGCATCCTTTCCGACAACCGTGCGAAGTCGGTTTACAATCATTTGATTTCCAAAGGAATTCCCGCCAACCGCCTTCGTTACAAAGGGTACGGCGAAAGCAAGCCGATTGCCACGAACGCCACGGAAGAGGGGCGCGCCAAGAACCGTAGAACCGTTTTCCTGATTTATGAACAATAACGACACCCCCTCCCTTTTGCCCAAGGAGCCCTTGTTGGCCTCCAAAAAGCCTTTCGTACAACTGATTTTCCTGCTGCTGTTCGTCATCGGCGGGATGCTGATTTTCAGCGCAATCGGGCTCGTCTGCGCCACTTTGCTCTGGGGCAGCGACATTACCAGTAATCCGACGGCCGCCTACTACCGCCTGATACAGGTTTTCAGTGCGGTGGGCACGTTCTTGGTGCCGGCGCTGCTGTTCTCGTTCAGTGCCACGCGTCGCTGGTTCGGCTATTCCTCCGCCGACAAGGTGCCATCCAACGGGCGGATGTTCCTATACGTGCTGCTGTTGGCCTTCTTCCTGATTCCGTTGGTTGGCTATGTGGCGTACCTCAACGAGCAGATTCGTCTGCCGGAGGCACTCGCCCCCATCGAAAAATGGATGCAGGCGCAGGAGGAGAGCACCAACCACGTGATTGAGGTCATCCTGTCGGCCACCGACATCCCGACGTTCCTCCTCAACCTGCTGATTTGTGCGGCGGTGCCGGCCATCTGTGAGGAGTTCTTCTTCAGGGGGACGTTGCAGACGTTGTTCAGCAAATGGACGGGGCGGCAGCACTTGTCCATCTGGCTGACCGGCTTTATTTTCAGCGCCATCCATTTGCAGTTCAGCGGGTTCTTTGCCCGGTGGCTGTTGGGAGCGTACTTGGGTTATCTGTTCTGGTGGAGCGGGTCGATATGGATTCCCGTGGTCGCGCACTTCTTGCACAATGCGCTGTATGTCACGGCGCAGCTGCTGGTCGTGCGGGGCGTCATCGCCGACGAGCAGAGCGTCACCTTTGCGGAACAGTTTCCCGCAGTAGTGGCATCGGCCATCCTCGCCGGGGCGTTCATTGCGCTGGTGAGGTACAGTACGAAGGGAACAGCAGAGATTGAACAATGACTCTTATTTAATATCTGCCAATAGTACCCAGCGTCCAGCGCTCGTATTGCCTTCGCGAACCCGCAAATCCATTTCAGAAATTCGTCCTGCCATACTTTCTTGTACTCAATGTTCTGGCACTCTTTGGGGGTTAGTTGGGTCATGATTTTTTAAATGAAATGGGACTGCAAAGATACAACAACGAAAAAGCGCGCCGAAGGGATGCTGCGGTATCATTTCTCGCCATTGCCCTCCAAGAGCGCGCGCAAGTGTGCCACCTCATCCTTCAATTGCTTGATTTGCTCCTCGCTTTCCCGCCGTATCGAATGGCGGAATTTGAACATGGCGAGGTTCAGTTCAAAGGAAGTCTCTGTGCTTTGTTTTGGGAGCACACCGTTGATAATGTCTTCTATCAGCTGCCCACCACGATGAAGGAGTTGCTTTTGCACAATGGACTCCTCCTCTTGTTGGGGAAGTTCCGCTATCACCCGCGACAATTCCTTCAGTTTGGCGTATGTTTCCACGATGGCGAGGGTGGTTTGCTCAGCCCTCTCTCCTTTCAGAATTGTCGCCAGCATGTAAAGACCTCGTTCGGTAAATGCCTTGGGATGTTGTGGTGAAAAGCGAAGGTTTTGGAGGTGGTCAAAAATTTTGACCACCTCGATTTTCTCCTGATCGTCAAGCTCAAAGATATAACCTTCAGGAAATTTTCTGGGGTTATTCTTCACGGCCTGGTTGATCTCTTTTGTTTGTACCCCGTACAATTCGGCGACATCGCAGTCCAAAATTACCTGCTGACCACGCAAGTTGATAATTTTCCCTTCCACATCGGGAATTAAAACGTTTTCCATAATTTCTAAATTTTAAAAGATAAATAAATGAAATTGGACTGCAAATATACGCCAATAAAAAGCCATTGTCAATAGTCGTTGAAAAATATTTTGTTGATTTTCAATATAATAAAAGTGTCATATTTTAATAGGAAAGTGGTTCGTTTTTGACGGTAAAACCACAAATCTGTTAAAATGTATAATTTTAAAAATTAACGATTTGGAGAGTAGAAACGGAATTTTTCGGAGGAAATTGGAGCGGTTCTGCATGTCTTTAACGCCGCAAAGGTACAGATCACTTCTTCATCCACTCTGAGGTGCACGCCTTCCACATTTTTCCTTGCCTTTCATGTCTGTGAGTTGAGCGGCAAAAATACAAATAAATTGAAAATGGAAAGTGCTGGTCTTCCCCAGTTCGTTGACGGCGGAACCCAGCGAAAGGAGCTGTTCCTTCAGGGACTTGTCCTTGAGCATGTCGGTGGACTTCTTGTAAACGTCCACCATCTTGCCGATGGGCAGCGTGGCATCGTCGCCGAGAACGTCTCCCATTGAGACGTTGATGATGTCCGCTGCCTCAACGAACTGCTGCACCATCTCTTTGGAGGAGATTCCCAGTTTGCCTGCGATGTAGGCGA
>JAGCXN010000005.1 GCA_017961265.1 Bacteroidales bacterium
GAGAGTTGTCAACGCCACCGCCTGCGACAGCTACACGTGGAACGACGAGACCTATGCCGAAAGTGGCATCTACCAACAGGTGTTCACCGCCGCCAACGGCTGCGACTCCACCGTCACCCTCCACCTCACCGTCAATCATACTAACGAATACGAATTTTCCGATGAGGCCTGCGATAGATACGTTTGGAACAACCAAACTTACGAAGAAAGCGGCGACTACCAGCAAGTTCTGACCAACGCAGGCGGCTGCGACTCCACCGTCACCCTCCACCTCACTATTCACCATTCCAACAGCTACGAGTTTGCGGACGAAGCCTGCGACAGCTACGTCTGGAATAATCAGACCTATAATGAAAGTGGTGAATATCAACAAATTTTGACAAATGCAGCGGGCTGCGACAGCACTGTCACCCTCCACCTCACTATCCACCACTCCAACAGCTATGAGTTTGCGGATGAAGCTTGCGACAGCTACGTCTGGAACAACACTACTTACGAAGAAAGCGGTGACTACCAGCAGGTGCTGACCAACGCCGCCGGATGCGACAGCACCGTCACCCTCCACCTTACCATCCATCAATCCACCACCTACGAATTTACTGACGAGGGCTGCGACTTTTATGTCTGGAACGATATTTTGTATAACGAAAGCGGTGACTACCAGCAGACTTTCACCAATGCAGCTGGCTGCGACAGCATTGTCACTATCCACCTCACCATCTATCCCTCTTATCAAACTCAGATCGAAGAAACCATCTGCCAAGGCGATCTTCCCTACCATTATACGAACGGCCTGATTGACACCATCTTTGGTGAGGGAACTCCTGAACTTTCAGTTTTCAATTTCCATTTTTCAACCCAACATAGTTGCGACAGCACTGTAACTCTCACCTTCCATGTGACGCCTGTCACCACGCCACAATTGGTGGTTGACGGCATCATCACCGCCTGCCAGAGCAGCAGTGCCACCCTCTCTGTGAATGGCAACTACACCACCTTCAACTGGTCCAACGGTGCCACCACACCCACCATTGAAGTCACCATGCCCGGATTCTACTGGGTGTCACTCATCGATGCTAACGGCTGTGCCAGCATGACAGAAGTGACCCAGCTGGGTGTCAGCACACTCATTCCTGAAACACCCGCCATCTGCATGGTGGGTGTGGAGAATGGTCACAACCTGATTGTCTGGGAAGAGTTGGAGAACACCAACGTACAGAACTACCGCATTTATCGTGAGAACGACCAGGCCGATGTCTATGAGCTGCTGGCCACTGTACCCGCCTCGCAAGGCAACTCCTACGAAGATATCACCGCCGACCCGTCCGTCCGTGCTTGGCGCTACAAGGTGACGGCCATGGACGTCTGTCAAGGCGAAACCCCGATGAGCGAACTGCACAAGACCGTCCACCTCACCATCAACCAAGGCATCGGCAACAGCTGGAACCTCATCTGGACGCATTACGAAGGAATGGAATTTACCAGCTACAAACTCTATCGTGGCACTGCCAACAACAACTTGGAGCAAATTGCCACCCTACCTTCCACCCTCACCTCCTACACCGACTATGACAATGTGGACGGCGCTCTCTTCTACCAGATTGAAGTGGTGATGAACGGCACCTGCCTGCGCCGTTCCGAGACATACACCGGCGCCCGATCCAACATCGTCTATAACGGCGAGATGGTTTATACAGACACCACCGTAAGCGAATGTGAGCAGTATGAATGGTTCGGCACAACTTACACACAAAGCGGTGATTACCAACATGTTTATACATCAGAATTAGGTTACGACTGCACGGCCACCTTGCACCTCACCATCTTTACGATGCCATCCATCAGCATCAGCGGCAACACAAACGTTGAATTAGGTGAAAGCACCACCCTTTCGGTAACGAGCAACCCACAATGGACCTACCTGTGGAACACTGGTGAGACTACCTCCTCCATCACTGTCACGCCCGAAATGCCGACGACCTACTCAGTCACCGTCACCAACGGTATGTGCGAAGCCGAAGCCTCCGTGGATGTCTCCATCTACGATGGAATTCCCACCTACGACAACGATCTCCTTTCCCTCTACCCCAACCCGACCAACGACATCGTCAATGTACAATGTACAATGAACAATGTACAATTAGAGAATATGGAATTACGGGTGTATGATGTGTACGGACGGTTGTTGCATACCGTACCGGCCGGCGAACAAACCGTTCAAATCGACCTGTCGCATTACGCCACTGGCGTTTACCTCATCCAATTGGTGAACAACGGGAATGTGATAGCGGTACGGAAGGTGGTGAAGGAATAAATTCAGTACATGTGAAAAACTACATTGTAGAGACGTCATAATATGGCGTCTCTACATTATTACAAAATGAAAAAAACAATCTTATTTTCGCTGGCCATTTGCCTGTATCTATCTTGTTTTGCACAAACCCTCAAAACGATCGAATGGGAGGACACCACCCGCCAATATTTGGAGTATGTTCCAGATACTTACGACGCCAGTACGCCGACACCAGTGGTCTTTATCTTTCACGGATTGGGCGGCAACATGTATGAAGTTTTGTACAACGCCGACTTCAACAGAATTGCCGCCGAACAGGGATGGATCACCATCACCCCGCAGGCACTGCCCGACACCTTCACCGCGATGGACACGACCCTCACAATGAACGCTTGGCACTCCGGTGTCAGCGCCGTGGTGGACGGAGATACAATTGTGGCCAGCGAAGGACGGGACGACACTGGTCTGATGATGGCTATCTTGGACAGCCTCATCGACCATTATAACATCGACCAGAGCAATGTTTTCTGTACGGGAGTTTCGATGGGCGGTTTTATGTCACATCGGATGGCGATCGAACACGGTGATCGCATCAAGGCCATAGCGCCCGTGTGCGGCACCATCGGCAACGAAATCACCTCCTACACACCCGTCGGCCACGTGAGCGTGATGCACCTCCACGGCACCGCCGACAGTATCGTGACCTACGATAGCGGAAGTTTCCAGTATATCGTCAATGTGAATGTCGGGCTCGGCGTGGATTCCACCATCGCGTTCTGGCGCCGCTACAACCAGTGCTCCGATACCGCCGTCCACACTATCTTCCCCGACATCTGCGACGACGGCCGGCTTTTCGAAAAATTCTACTACGGCGACGGCGCCTTCGGAACGAAGACCGTCCTGATCAAAGTGAACGGCGGCGAGCACGAATGGTGCCACGGCCCTTACCGCGATGTGGATTTCTCCGACGAAATCTACAACTTCTTCGCCTCCTGCTTGGGAAATGTACCCACCGTTGCCACCACTTCCACCAGCATTGCAAGCACTTCCGCCACCTTCGTCGGAGAGGTTACAGCGGAAGGAAGTGCGGCGGTAACTGCGCGCGGCGTTTGCTGGAGCAGCACCCCACACCCGACTATCGCCAACCTGCACACCACCGACTCCCTCGGCATCGGCACGTTCACTAGCACCCTCACCGACCTCACCCCCAACACCACCTACTACGCCCGCACCTACGCCACCAACGAGGTTGGCACGGCCTATAGCGATGAAATCTGTTTCACCACCCTCTGCAACTATTCCGCACTGAATGATACTGTCCAACTCACCATCTGCGAGCACGACCTGCCGTACCATTACGTGAACGACGACATCGACACCATCTTCGAGGTCGGCACACCCAACCTTTCAGTTTTCAATTTTCATTTTTCAACTCAATACGGTTGCGACTCGGTGGTTACACTGCACCTGACGGTGACTACGATTAACACTTCTGTAGAAAGTGCTTGGTTGTTGAAGGAAACAGCAGAGGAAATTGTTTATTTGTATGCGGCACAAGATGATGCTGAATATCAGTGGATTGACTGTGAGACTAATGAGACAATTGAAGGTGAGGTGCACCAGAGATTTAATATAGCTGTTTCAGGTCAATATGCTTGTATCATCACGTTGGGCGAATGCACGGATACTACAGATTGTATTGATGTGACTATATCAGGAATTGCTGACCACGCTGACGGCTTTCTTTCCCTCTACCCCAACCCGACCAACGACATCGTCACCCTCAAACTGACCCCTGAACCCTGTGCCCTGAACCCTGAAATCCAGGTGCTCGACATCTACGGCCAGCGGTTACAAATCATGCCCGTCCGTGGCGAAAGAACCCATATCGACCTGTCGCATTACGCCACCGGCGTTTACCTCATCAAATTGGTAACCAACGACAACGTGACGGCGGTCAGAAAGGTGGTGAAACAATAAGATTATGATCGTCTGCATTGCCGAAAAACCCAGCGTAGCGAAGGACATCGCCCACGTGCTCGGTGCTAACACCGCCCATCAGGGCTATATGGAAGGTAACGGCTATCAGGTAACGTGGACTTTCGGACACCTCTGCACCCTCAAGGAACCGCACGACTACACCCCCGTCTGGAAGCAGTGGTCGCTCGGCTCGCTTCCGATGCTGCCTTCGCCTTTCGGCATCAAGCTGATAGAAAGCCCGTCCATCGCCAAACAGTTTAAGATTATTGAGGAACTGATGCAGAAGGCCGACCGCATCATCAACTGCGGTGATGCCGGCCAGGAGGGTGAGCTTATCCAACGCTGGGTGATGCAGAAAGCGAAAGCCCGCTGTCCTGTACAGCGCCTATGGATCTCGTCACTTACGGAAGAGTCCATCCGCGAGGGTTTCGCCCACCTGAAGGACCAGTCGGACTACCAATCGCTGTACGAGGCCGGCCTCTCCCGCGCCATCGGTGACTGGCTGCTCGGGATGAACGCCACCCGTCTCTACACCCTCAAGTACGGCCAAAACCGGCAGGTGCTGTCGGTGGGGCGCGTGCAAACCCCTACCCTCGCCCTCATCGTGAAACGGCATTTCGAAATCACAGACTTCCAGCCGAAACAATATTGGGTTCTTTCCACCGTCTATCGCGGCACCACATTCACCGCCACCAAAGGAAAATACAATTCGGCAGAAAAGGGGCAAGCTGATTTGGAACGTATTATCGGAAAAGATTTTACCGTCACAGACATCGCCACAAAAAAAGGGAAGGAGGCTCCGCCGCGTCTTTTTGACCTCACTTCCCTACAAGTGGAGTGCAACAAGAAATATGGTTTTTCCGCAGACCAGACCTTGCAGCTCATCCAGAGCCTTTACGAAAAAAAGCTGACCACCTACCCGCGCGTGGACACAACGTACCTCAGCGATGACATCTACCCCAAGTGCCCGAAAATTCTGCAAGGGCTCACCGCCCACTTGCCGCTCGCCTCGCCGCTTTTCGGGAAAAAGCTGCCCAAAAGCAAGAAGGTGTTCGACAGCAGCAAGGTGACCGACCACCACGCCATCATCCCGACGGGACAGCCGCCGCAGGTCTATCTGTCACAGCAGGAATTCAGCGTCTATGACGAGGTGTGCCGTCACTTCATCGCGGTCTTCTATCCCGACTGCGTGTTTGCCAGCACCACCGTCAACGGCAAGGTGGAAGATGTGGAGTTCAAAGCGACGGGCAAGCAGATACTGGAGCCGGGCTGGCGGGTGGTGGTGATGCCGCCGAAACAGAACGATGACAAGGACGATGATGACAAGGAGGAAAACGACAACCTGCCCGTCTTCTCCAAGGGTGAGCACGGGCCGCACGAGCCGAAACTGGCGGAAAAGTGGACGAAGCCGCCGAAACCATACACCGAAGCCACGTTGCTACGGGCGATGGAGACGGCCGGCAAGTTAGTGGATGACGAGTCGTTGCGGGAGGCGATGAAAGAGAACGGCATCGGACGGCCCTCCACGCGGGCGGCCATCATTGAGACGCTGTTCAAACGGCGTTATATCCAAAAGGTTCGGAAAAGTCTGGAGCCCACACCCACCGGCATTGAACTGATCGGCCTCATTCACGAGGAGCTGTTGAAGAGCGCCGAACTGACGGGCATTTGGGAGAAGAAACTCCGTGAAATCGAGCAGCACAAGTATGAGGCCCGACAGTTCTTAGAGGAGTTGAAACAAATGGTGTGCGAAATCGTGCGACAAGTGATGAGCGACAACAGAAACCGTCGCATAGCCATCACACCAGAGGCGGAGAAGAAGACAAAGGGAACGAAGACCCGAAAGTCGAAAGCGGAAAGCAAGCAGAAGAAAGCTTCGTCAGACCCGAAACCGGCGGATAATCCCGACACCATCATCGGTACGGTTTGTCCGTTATGCGGGAAAGGCACCGTCATCAAGGGGCGTACGGCTTATGGCTGTTCCGAGTGGCGCAGCGGCTGCGGGTGGCGGAAGCCGTTCACTGAAAAATAGATATAGTCTCTATTTCCGTGCAATTTTCAGGGTTTCAGAACCTCTGTCAGTGCGAATCTGGCAAAGATACACCCCTGACGGAAGTTGCGAAAGATCCAAGTCTATGAGGTGTATTCCAGCTGTTTGGAGGGGCAAATTCTGATGCAAAAGAACACGTCCCAGCAAATCAGTCACAGAAATTTCCACGGAAGAATTGTCATACAACTGATACTGGAGACAGGCTTTGTCAGTGACGGGATTCGGATACACATGAGCCATCGCCGTAAAAGCATGTTCCTCAACACCAACCGTATTGTCAAGTTCGGTATAGGCCACCAACATCGCCATATTGTAACGGGCCACGTCAGCAAGGAAGTCATAGTTGTTCGAATCCGACACATCGTGGTAAGTATGGTACGAGGTGGAGAAGGTGTGTTCAATGGCGAATACGGCACGAAAACCAAACTGATAGTATGCATAACTATCGCTATAATGCGAATCCCCGTTTTCATCTTCCGTCGGTACAACTGGCTCTATATTCGTATATTGAGAGCATATCTCGGCGGCACGACTCACGATGTCGAGGGCATTATCGTACCAATGCAACGTGAGTTTCCAATCCTCATCGGGCTGATAACTCACCATATCATTGTTGAGCATAATGGCAACTTTGTCACCGGCAGTATCTCTCCGCCACGCATCATCATAGCTGCCTAAAAGCCCGAGTTCCTCGCCGTCATAAGCCATAAAATGGATGTCCCGTTTGAAACGGAGCCCGTTTTCGTGACAGATACGAGCCAACTCCATCATCACAGCCACACCAGAAGCATTGTCATCGGCACCCGGTGCCTGGTTCAGCAAAGTATAATTTTGATTGTACGAAATCGCATCCAAATGGGCACCTACAATCACAATAGAGTCATCCTTGGGATTTTCGCTCGAAAGAATACCTTTTACGTTATAAAACCATTGTGCATAATCACCTGCCAACCAATTTGTTGATTCATTATAAAAAGAATCAATGACAGCATTAACACCATAGTTAGTAAGCCGTTGCACCAAATACTCCGCCACTTCGCGGTTACCTCCAGTGCGGAGGGCAAAACGGCTACCGAAATTCTCCAAATCGTTTACCGTACGGAGCAGACTGTCAGCATTGATCTGCGGCAGCAAATTGTTTATATCTTCCTCATTTTGAGCAAAGAGGCTACCAGTCATCATCGTGACAACCACCATTACACTTATATAAATAAACCTTTTCATTTATTAATCCTTTAATCTTTTAATCTATTACCACACATCCCTATATATTCCAATTTCTCAACTCCTTAGTTTTCAGTTTTCAATTCTCAATTTTCAATTCTCAATTTCTACTACCCCGCCCTTCGGGCACCCCTTCTACATAGAAGGGGAATTTTTACTACTTCAGTGTCCTTTCCAGAAATTCCACGGTGATTTCGACGGGGCGATAGGGGCATCCTGTGAAGTTATGGTCGTAATAGTCAAGCAGATGGTATTCGCTGCCGGACCACGTCTGGTGGAAGCGTTCGCTATCGGTGTAGGGAACGAGCACGTCGCCGGTGCCGTGGATGAGGCAGGCACTGCCGTGGTAATTCGCGGCTGTCTCGTAAATTGGAAGTCGGGCTGCGGTGCTCAAGTAGCGTCCGCCAACCTCCAGACCGTTGAATAGCACGATGCTTTCGGGAATATCAAGCGGGTCGTAGGTGGTTCCGAAGAGATTGCCGCGGAGGGCATCCGAACGAAGTATGGCCGCCGGCGCGAGCAGCACCACCGACTTGATCCGGTCGGGATGGTTTCCCGCCGACATCGCCGCCACCACGCCGCCCTGCGAGTGGCCAACGAGGGCAATATCTTGAACGTACGGAAGTTTGCTGACGTATGCCAACACGCTATCCAAATCCTCGATTTCATTCGGAATCGTCATATCCTTGAACTTTCCGTCACTCTCGCCGTGCCCGTTGAAGTCGAAAATCAGCGAGGCCACACCATCAGCCTGCAGCTGCTCGGCGGCCATCTTTAGGAGATAAAACTCTTTGTCGCTATTGAATCCGTGGCAAAAAACCACGAGGTCGCATTGTGCACCGGGCTTGAGGGCGGGCGTGCGCAACACTGCTGACAAATTGCCTCTGCTGCCCTTGATGGTCAGTTTTTCAACATTGCCACAATGAGCCTGCGGCTGCTCAAAAAGTTCCCAGAGCTTTTTCTCAATCTTATAAGATAAAACCGTACTCACCAGCACTTTTCCGTCGGGACCAATCAGATAGACGGAGGGAATCCACCGTACGCCATACGCACCAGCCACCGCCGACTGTGCCATTCGCTTCAGCTCGCTCACTTGGGTATAGGGAATACCCATTTTTTCAACGCAGGCCGCCCATTTTTCTTTGTCTGTGTCAAATGAGACGCCGAGAAATTCCACCCCTTTCGGATGGAACCGCTCGTACATGCGGACAATTTCGGGGGCATCCTTGCGGCAATCGGGACACCAGGAGGCCCAGAAGTCAAGCACGACGTATTTTTCTTTGGCGAAATCGCTGAATTTGAGCGTTTTCCCGTCGATGGTGGTCAGCTGGAAGTCGGGAGCGGGCGTACCGGGCTTCAACAATTCAGCAGCGTATTTAACGTCAAGGTCATTCTGCGAAAATGTACTATTGAAGGCTGTCAGAAACAGACAGAGGAAAGAAAGGGTGATGATTCTTTTCATTGCAAAAGTGTTATTCGGGCGGCAAAAGTACACAAAAATTCTATTCGTTCAAAGATGGGGATTTGCCACCCACTTATGGTGCTCTTTACTGCAGATATGGGAAAACAAAAAACGCGCATCTTCTGATACGCGTTTGAATTTGGAGCGGTAGACGGGTCTCGAACCCGCTACCTGCAGCTTGGAAGGCTGCCGCTCTACCAAATGAGCTACTACCGCAAGGCCTAAGACCATTCCGCAATCTTTGTGGGGGAGGGTGGACTCGAACCACCGAACTCCGAAGAGGACAGATTTACAGTCTGTTGCAATTGCCGCTATGCGACTCCCCCATAATTTACGAGCCGATAGACGGACTCGAACCGCCGACCGGCTGATTACAAATCAGCTGCTCTACCAACTGAGCTATATCGGCTTGGGATTGCGTTTGTCTTTCAAATAACGTTCCTCGTTTTTGAGGCTGCAAAAATACACTTTTTTCATATACAGCAAGGGTTTTCCTAAAAAAAAAATCATAGATTTTTAATTAGTTGATTTGAAAACATTTAATTTTACAAATAGGATTCCTTAGAAACCATTTTGCGATCAATCCCCCTCTTTTCCCTATAAAAAATCGGAATATTTTTTGGAAATTGGGAGAAAACGACAACCACAGGAGGAGACCTTTTTCCTAAAATAAATGACACTCTTTTGTGTATAAAATCCCCGATGTTTCCTTCTGCAATGGATAAAATATAAGTATCTTTGCACGTTTTAATCAGACAGCATGGGAAAACTTATCTTGATATGTTTCAGCGCCTACACGCTGCTCCTTTTTGTGATCATGTGGTTCACGGCGCGAAAAGCCACCAACGCCACCTACTTCACCGGCAACCGCAAATCGCCGTGGTTCGTCGTAGCCTACGGCATGATCGGGGCCTCGCTCTCGGGCGTCACCTTCATGTCGGTGCCGGGCGACGTGGCCAACATCCAGTTCACCTACTTCGGCATCGTCATCGGCTACATCCTCGGCTACCTCACCATCGCGAAGGTGCTGCTGCCGCTCTACTACCGCGAGAACGTCACCTCGGTGTATGAGGTGCTTGACCGGCGGATGGGCCCGGAAGCGCACCGCACCGGCGCCCTCTTCTTCATCCTGTCGCGCCTGCTCGGCTCCGCCCTGCGAATGTACCTCGTCATCTACGTCCTGCAAACCTTCGTCTTCGACGGCCTAGGCATCCCTATCTGGGTCACCTCCACCCTGATGATTATCATCATCCTGCTCTACACCTACCGCGGCGGCATCAAGACTATCGTGTGGACCGACACCCTCCAGACCACCTTCATGCTCACCGCCCTCATCCTTACTATCGTTTTCATTATCAAAGAGTTGAATATGCCTTTCGCCGACATCTTCCAGCAGATGAAGGATGCCGGCCACACCAAGGTTTTCGAAACCGACTGGCAGAAACCCAACTATTTCCTGAAGCAGATTGTGAGCGGCATGTTCATCACCATTGTGATGACCGGCTTGGATCAGGACATGATGCAGAAGAACCTCACCTGCCGCAACCTCAAGGACGCCCAGCGCAATATGCTGAGCTTTTCTGGCATCCTCGTGATTGTCAACGCGTTGTTCCTGCTGCTCGGCGGGATGTTGTTAGTGTATGCCCAGAACAGGGGCATCGACCTCAGCGGCTTCATCGCGGAGCACAAGACCGACCGCATCTATCCCGAAGTCGTCTTCAACTCGCTCGGTGCCGTCACCTCCGTCGTGTTCGTCATCGGCCTGATTTCCGCCGGCTACTCTAGCGCCGACGGCACCCTTACCGCCATCACCACCTCCATCTGCTACGACTTGGTCGGTCTGGAACACATCACATCCGACGAAAAGCGGCAGGTGCTGATCCGCCGCCTCATTCACATCGCCGTGGCCGTCGCTTTCCTTGCCACCATCATCATCTTCTCGAACTATCACAACAACTCCCTGATAACCATCATCTTCAAGGTTGCGGGATACACCTACGGCCCCATCCTCGGCATGTTCGTCTTCAGCATCTACACGAAACGGACCATCACCCACGCCCGCTGGGTGCCCGTCATTGCCGTCGCCTCCCCCCTGATCTGCTACTTCCTCGACACCTACTCCAAACAGCTGCTCGGCGGCTACACCTTCGGCTTCGAGCTGCTGATTGTCAACGGGCTCATCACCCTCGGCGGCCTGATGCTCATTTCATCAAAACAGAACAAAACAGATTCCGCCGTCCTGACGGCCGGCGGAATGGTGCAAGACCATTGATATCCACCATTCCGCCAGCTTTGCTAGCGGAAACTCATACGAAAAAAACATGACCCTCAAAGAGAAATACCAGTTTTTGATCCAGTACTTTTCAGAGCACAACCCGAACGCCGCTTCGGAGCTGGAGTTCAACAACCCTTTCGAGCTGATTGTGGCGGTGGTGCTTTCGGCGCAGTGCACCGACAAGCGCGTCAACATCGTAACGAAAGGGCTTTTCGCCAAATACCCGACCCCCGAGGCGATGGCTCAGGCCGAAGTATCCGAGATCTACGAACTCATCAAGTCGGTGTCGTACCCCAACAACAAGGCGGCGCACCTGAGTGGCCTTGCGAAGATGTTAGTTTCCGACTTCGGCGGCGAGGTGCCTTCGACGATGGAGGAGCTGACAAAGTTGCCAGGCGTTGGACGCAAGACCGCCAATGTCATCCTCGCTATCGTCTATGACCAGCCTGCGATGGCTGTCGATACGCACGTCTTCCGCGTGTCGCACCGTCTGGGCATCGTCAAGGATGCAAACACCCCGTTCGAGGTGGAGAAGCAGCTGACAAAGCACTTCCCCGCCGACACGATTCCCGTCGCCCACCACTGGCTCATCCTGCACGGCAGGTACGTCTGCACGGCGCGAAACCCCAAGTGCGACCAGTGCGGCATCTGCTGCGTGTGCGATTTTTTCAAAAATAATGGCGAACAAAAACAATAAAAAAACGTTCCAACGTTACAAGTAATATATCGCGTGCGAAAGCACCCAAAACCGAAACAAACCCACACAAAATGAGCATCTATATTCCTAACGCCGAATTAGAACGCAAAACCATCCTCCACAAGTACCGCGAAATTCTGGAGCTGCTGTACGACAAGACCACGCCGGAACAGCGCGAACAGATCCATAAGGCGATGGCGTTGGCGGCCAAAGCCCACAAGGACATGCGCCGGAAAAGCGGCGAACCGTACATCTACCACCCGTTGGCGGTCGCCAAAATCGTGGTGCAGGAGATCAACCTCGGCACCACTTCCGTCGTTTGCGCCCTGCTGCACGACGTGGTGGAGGACACCGAATACACCCTCGACGATATCCGCGACATGTTCGGCGATAAGGTGGCCAAAATCACCGACGGGCTGACCAAAATCGAAAATCTGGCCCTCAGCCGCGACGAGTCCATCCAAGCGGAGAACTTCCGCAAGATTTTCCTTTCGATGTCGGAAGACATCCGCGTCATCCTTATCAAACTGGCTGATCGTCTGCACAATATGCGGACGCTGGAGTCGATGCCGCCCGAAAAGCAGTGGAAGATTTCGTCTGAAACGGCTTTCTTCTACGTTCCCATCGCCCACCGCCTCGGTCTGTACAAGATCAAAAGCGAGCTGGAAGACTACGCGATGCAGTACACCGACCCCATCAACTACCGTCTGATTGCGGGAAAACTGAAAGACACGGAACAGACCCGTGAGACAATGATCAAGGAGTTCGTCGCACCTATCGTACAGCAAATCAAGGAGGAAGGTATTGTGGCGGAAGTGTCGGGACGCACCAAGTCGGTGAGTTCCATCTTCCAGAAGATGCAGCGCCAGAAGGTCGATTTCGAAGATGTCTATGACGTGTTCGCCGTGCGCTTCGTCTTCGAGGCGGAGCCACAGGACGAGATCAAACGTTGCTGGGATATCTACCGGATTGTCAGCAACATATACCCGCACAACAAGCCCGACCGCATCCGTGACTTTCTGTCCAATCCGAAGCCGAACGGCTATCAGGCCCTCCACACCACCGTGATGAGCAAGAGCGGCAAATGGATCGAGGTGCAGATCCGTTCGCGCCGTATGGACGAGATTGCAGAGAAGGGCTTCGCCGCCCACTACAAATACAAAGAGGGCGGCCGCACCCCGAAGGAGTACGACAACCGTGTGGAGGAGTGGCTCGTCAAAATCCGTGAAATTCTGAAGAGCGACGACAGCAGCGCCCTCGACTTCCTCAACGAAATCAAGCTCAACCTCGGGCTCAAGGAGGTGTATGTCTTCACGCCGAAAGGCGAGATGCGCACCCTGCCCGCCGGTGCCACCGTCCTCGATTTCGCCTATGCCCTGCACAGCAAACTCGGCAACAAGTGCCTCGGCGGCAAGGTCAACTCCAACATAGTGCCCCGCAACTACGTCCTCAAAAACGGCGACCAGGTGGAAGTCATCACCTCCAAGAACCAGCAACCCACCTCAGAATGGTTCGACTTCGTGAAGACCTCACACGCCAGAGAGTGCATCAAAGAGGCCATCAAAATGGAGCAGAAGAAATACTCCCAAGAGGGCATGAAGATTTTGGAGGATATTTTCAATGAATTGGGTGTGGAATTCACCCCGCAGAATTACGGAAAGATTCAAGCCGCCACCAAAATAAAATCGCCCATCGAGTTCTGGAACTACGTGGCAGAAAACAAGTTGACCACGGACAAAGTTTCCAAGATTTTGGCCAACAAGAAAAACAAGAACTGGGAGGCTTTCCAAAAGAACATCACCAATGAATTGAGCGACAAATCTTTGGACGATCTGTTGGATGAACAATTGGAGAAGAACCCCGAAATTTTCATGTTGAACGATGCGTCGTCGGAGAAAATCCGCCACGTCATCGCGCCGTGCTGCAAGCCGATTCCGGGCGACCAAGTGGTGGGCTTCCAAGTTTCCAGCGACGAGATTATCGTGCACCGCACCAACTGCCCCGAAGCCATCGAGCAGATGTCGAAGTTCGGCAACCGCATCATCAAGGCAAAATGGCGGAAGGAGCAGGAAATCGCGTTCCTCTCCGGCATCCGTATGGAGGGCTTCGACAAGAAAGGGATGATCAAAGACATCATCGACATCATCACGTCGCAGCACAACCTCAACATCCGCTCGCTCAACATCGCCACCAAGAACGGCGTGTTCACCGGCGAAGTGATGCTGTACATAGAGAACGTAATGGCGCTCAATGAGTTAATTGAACAGTTGCACAAAATCGACAACATTGAAAAAATCGAGCGTATCGGTTTTGACATCGTTTAAGCAATCTTTTTTACAAAAATGAAAAAAACGCACCGATACCTCCTCAGCATCCTGTCTGGCATTCTGCTGTTCTTGTCGTGGCCGCCGCACGGTTTCCCACTGCTGGCGTTCTTCGCGTTCGTGCCGCTCTTTTTCGTCAGCGACGACCTGCTGGAGCACGAAACGAAAGTGCCGTTCTGGCGCGGCCTTTGGCACGCCTACATCACACTGCTGATTTGGAACATCGGCACGACATGGTGGATCTGGAACATCACACCCGTCGGCTCCATCGCCACTTTCGCGCTCAACAGCTTCTTCATGGCCATCGTGTTCGGATGCTGGCAGCGGTTCCGCAGTCTGAGACTGCCGCCCGTGGCCGCACCTGTCGCCCTCATCGCCTTCTGGTGCACGTGGGAGTACCTGCACCTCAACTGGGACCTCACGTGGCCGTGGCTCAACCTCGGTAACGTATTCAGCAATAGCACCGAATTTGTGCAATGGTACGAAATCACCGGCACATTCGGCGGCACTATCTGGGTTTTGGCCGGCAACTTTTTCTGCTATTTTCTCTTGAAAAATATCAGAAAAAACCGAAAAACCGCCTTCATTCACGGCATCGCCCTCATCCTGTGGATTGTCCTGCCCGCCGCCGGTTCGCTCATCCGTTACAAAACCTACACGATCCCCTCACCCACTCCCGAAAACAGCACAGAAGTGGTTATTGTCCAGCAGAATACGGATCCTGTGGAGGAACAATACCACATGAACAACGTCCAGCATTTCCACCGGCTGATGGAGGTGGGCGTTCCGAAACTGACGCAAAACACACGGCTGATGCTCTGCGCCGAAACCGCCATCCCGTGGAGTATCGCTTCAGCAGCCATCGGTGCCGACGACTGCCCCACGTTCAACTCGTCGTATGCGTGGCTGCCGATAGTAGATACGCTGATGCACTTCTACCCTAACCTGAATTTCATCGTCGGGCTTTCCACCTACGAGATTTTCGACCACAAGGCCACGCTCACGGCACAGGAGACACATCCTGGCACCTTCGTGGACGACTACAACACGGCGGCCTGCTTCAACCGCAACGGCCTCGCCGGACTTTACTACAAAAGCAAATTGGTGCCAGGGGTGGAAAAGATGCCGTACCCGCAGGTTTTCGGCTTCCTCGAAAAACTCGCCATTGACCTCGGCGGCACCAGCGGCTCGCTCGGCAAAGACACCGAACAGCGCACCTTCCCGTTGCAGTCCGTCCCCTTCCGTATCGGCACCGCCATCTGCTACGAATCGGCCTACGGCGAGCATTTCGGCCAATTCGTGAAAAACGGCGCACAGATGATGTCGGTTATCACCAACGATGGCTGGTGGGGCAACACGCCCGGGCACCAGCAGCACTTTATGATGTCGAAGATGCGGGCGGTGGAGACACGCCGCACCATCCTCCGTTCGGCCAACACCGGCATTTCCGCCATCATCGACGAACGCGGTGACGCGCACCAGCAGACGAAGTACGACACCCGCCTCGCCCTCCACGACAACGTCGTGCCCAACGACACCCTCACCTTCTATGTGCGCCACGGCGACTATCTCGCCCGCCTCTGCGTCGCACTCACCGTTCTCATTGCGCTGTTATCCATCACCTTGAGAATCAGAAAGAAATACCAACAAATCAAGACAAAATGAAAGTCATCCACGCCGCCCGCTTCACCATCAACGAGAAAATCTACCAGCAGGAGGACAATGTATTCGTCTTCGACAAACCGTACCAATGCACCTCTTTTGATCTGGTGGCGAAGGTGAAATACGCGATGAAACGGAAGTTCGGTAAGAAGCTGAAAGTGGGGCACGCGGGCACGCTCGACCCGCTGGCCACTGGCGTAATGATCATCTGTACAGGAAAATACACCAAACAAATTGACTCTTTCCAAGCGGCGGAAAAGGAGTACACCGGCACGTTCAGGTTGGGCGAGACCACCCCGAGCTACGATATGGAGAAGCCGGTGGATGCCACCTACCCCACCGACCATATCACCGAGGAGGCGGTGCGCCAAGCCGCCGCTGACTTCATCGGGGAGCAGGAGCAGATACCGCCGCAGTTCTCGGCCGTGCGCATCGCAGGCAAACGGGCCTTCTCGTACGCCCGCCAAGGCGAGGATGTGGAAATCAAGCCGCGCACCATCACCATCAGCGAATTTGAAATCACCCGTTGCGAGCTGCCGGAGGTCGATTTCCGGATTGTCTGCTCCAAAGGCACTTACATCCGCTCCATCGCCCGCGACTTCGGGCTAATGCTCAACAGCGGGGCCCATCTCACCGCTCTGCGCCGCACCCGTGTCGGCGACTTTCGTGTGGAGGAGGCGATAAGGCCGGAGGAGGTGAAAACGGAAAATTGAAAACGGATAAATTCCTTACTCACCTCGGAGAGGTGATATTTTAATAACCCCAGATAAGCGAAGCGCAATCTGGGGTACGGGAAGGCCTCGTGTGTCAGCCCGCGGCACGGGCTGCCGGTACGAAAGAATCCCGTAAGTGATGCCGCGGAAGAGAGAACAGAACGGATTTACGCCTCTACTAACGAATGCTAATCGGTGCCTTCGACAGGCTCAGGCACCGGACGGTGATGGTCAGCATGTCGAAACCGCCGTATGCGGAAACTTTCCTAAAAAAATCCGAAAATCCCACAAACTATGCCAAAATGCGGCATAGTAAAAAATGGCATTTTTTTGACCGTTTGTGGTTTTATCACCAAAAAACGACCACTTTTCTGTTAAAATATGCCACTTTAACATATTGATTTTCAGCGAAATAATCTTCAAAAGCACTTGATTTTGTACTTTGGTTGTAGTATCTTTGCGGACGTAAATATTATGTCGAATTAAAATTTCAAAAATATGGACAACCATTTGCTTCCCCAAGTAGAAGAAAAAATCATCACCCTGCGCAACCAGCAGGTCATCCTCGACTGTGATGTCGCCGAACTGTACGGCGTAGAGACCAAACGAATCAATGAAGCCGTCAGCAACAACCCAGAAAAGTTTCCTGAAGGTTACATTTTGCAACTTGATAATCAAGAGAAATCCAAGGTGGTCGAAAATTTCGACCACCTCAAAAACCTTCGTTTTTCTCCACAACTTCCCAAAGCCTTCACAGAGAAAGGTCTCTATATGTTGGCGACAATTCTGAAGAGTCCACGGGCGGTACAGACCACTATCGCCATCGTGGAGGCATACGCCAAACTGAAGGAGCTGTCGCGGGTAATTGTGGAAATTCCCAAACAACAAGAGAACAAGGAGGCACAAAAGAAACTGTCACACCGCAGTAGCCAGTTGGTGGAGGAACTGATGTCGGACGTGCTGCCAAAACAAAGCAGCGAGACCACCATCGAGATGAATCTCGCCATGTTCAAAATCCGGCATTCGGTGCGACGGGAAAATGTGGAACGTATCAAGCAACTGGAGGAGGAAGTGGCACAGTTGCGGCGGGAGTTGGAAGAGAAGGAATGAGATTCCGCCAGCCTTGCGGCCGGCGGAATGGTGCGGGTGACAATTTAGGGTATAGGGTTCAGTGAATAGGGTATAGTAGAGACGATCTGCAGATCGTCTCTACGGCCATGACACACATCTGATTCCCAAACCGTAGAGACGTCATACTATGGCGTCTCTATATTTTTTCTCGCGTGCCGCCAGCACATTTGTGAACAACAAACTATCAATTTCTTAGAAAGATACACTCCCCTTTTTCAAAAAAATCGCCGTATCTTTGCCGCATCGTTTTGCTACCATCCATTGTTCCATCGGATGCAAGAATTATGAAGCGAAAAATGGCGGTTCCTTAAACCCGTCCAATGGATGGAGCCTCAACATAAACTCAAAAGACTAAAGCAACCTTTTGATGAACAACCAATTGCCAGTTATCGGTTTGGGCGTGATGTCCGGGACGTCATTGGACGGGCTGGATATGGCTCTGTGCCGTTTCACGCGGCAGGATGGGACGTGGCGTTACGACATCCTCCGGTGCGACACCGTGGATTTGGGCGACGAGCTCCGCCAACGCCTGGCCGCCGCAGACACGCTCTCCGGCCTCGACCTGATGCTGCTTGACCGCGACTTCGCCACCTTCACCGCCACCCAAATCAACCGGTTTTTAGAGAAGGCCTCCGTCCATCCCGACTTCATCGCGTCGCACGGGCAGACGGTTTTCCACCAGCCAGACCGCGGCCTTACGGCGCAGATCGGCAACGGCGCCGTCATCGCGGCCCTCACCGGCATCACCACCGTGTGCGACTTCCGCACCACCGACGTGGCCTTGGGCGGACAAGGTGCCCCGCTGGTACCCATCGGCGACAAGCTGCTGTTCGGCAGCTACGAGGCATGCCTGAACCTCGGCGGCTTCAGCAACATCTCCTTCGACAGCAACGGGATACGCCGCGCCTTCGACGTCAGTCCGTGCAATATGCTCCTCAACCGGCTGGCCCAGAAGATGGGACTTCCCTACGACAAGGACGGTATGAACGGACGCGACGGCTACATCTTCCGTCCCCTGCTGGAACGGCTAAACCAACTCCCGTTCTATCAAGAAGAGGGTGCGAAGTCGCTCGGCAAAGAGTGGTTCGATGCCGAAATCTGGCCCCTTTTCGAGCAGTCGGAACTTTGCGTCACCGACCAGCTGCGGACGGCCGTCGAGCACATCGCCATCCAAATCACCAATGTCCTTAAACGTCACGAAATCAAGTCGGTGCTTGTGACCGGCGGGGGCACGAAGAACCTGTTCCTGATGGACCGTATCCGCCTGTTCGCCCCCGACACGATGGTCGTCATCCCGCAAGAGACCATCGTCGATTTCAAGGAAGCCATCGTCTTCGCCTTCCTCGGGCTGCTGCGTCTCCACGGGGAAACCAACTGTTTAGCGAGCGTGACGGGGGCAACCACCGACAACTGCAGCGGCGCCGTATATCACGTAGAAGGTAAAAGGTAATAGGTAATAAGTAATAGGTTACGAGTTTAAGAAAACGAAGATAATACAATACAGCCCCGATAGGGGCGACAGACATTAAACGGGTATGAAATCCCGCAATAAAAACCAAAACTATGAAGAAATCCATTCTCTCACTGATCATGCTGCTCCCCTTCCTGCTGTTGGCGCAGGAAGCACCAGTGAAGGCCGTTGCGGGCGAAACCATCAAGGTGCCATGCGACCGTATCGACTCCATCATCGCATTTTCTAAGACCAAGTTAGGCTGCAAGTACAAGTATGCGGGCAGCGGACCAGACGTGTTCGACTGCTCCGGCTTCGTGATGTTCGTCTATGGCCATTTCGGGGTGGAAATGCCGCACGGTTCCTCCTCACAGTACCTGTTGGGCCGTAAGGTGAAACGGCAGGACATCCGTCCCGGCGACCTGCTGTTCTTCAACCGCAGCAAAGGGATCGGCCACGCGGCGATGGTGACCAGCGTGGATTCGATGGGCAGGGTGACCTTCATCCACGCCTCCACCTACCGCACCGGCGTGAAATACGACCGTCTGGAAAGCGAACACTATGCCAACACGTTCGCCGGAGCCCGCCGCATCTTCGAGTGCGTGGACGACAGCAGCTACCTGCTAGCCTATTCCGACGAGGAGGTGGCCGCAGTGGAGAAAGCGGCCGTCACGGTGCAGCCCGCCACCGACTCCTACTACTATCACCGCGTGAAACGGGGCGAGACACTCAGCTCCATCGCCAGAAAATATGGCACGAACGTGGTCAGCATCAAGAACTGGAACAACCTGAAATCGGACAATATCCGTGAGGGACAGGCGCTGAAAATCTACCGGAAATCGCCCACCCCCGCCGCAAAACCTGCCGCAGTTGCAGAAACGCCCGCACCTGCCGAAACACCCGCTGCTACGGAACAGCCGACAACAACGGCCGTCTCCGAACCCGTCCAGCCGAAAGTGGCGGAAACGCCGGTGAAACCCGAACCCGCTGAAAAGACAGCGACGGAAGAGCCCGTGAAGGAGAAATCGCAACCGACAGTTGCGGAGCAGAAACCTGCAGTGACGGAGACGAAACCGAAAGCAGAAGAATCAAAAACCGCTGTGACGGAGACCCCGAAAGCCGCCGCAACTTCCACTCCTACAGTGGTGGAGACGGAAGAACCCGAGTGGATCTACCACACCATCGCCAAAGGAGAAGGTCTGTACGGCATCGCCCGCAAGTACGGGACAACGGTTGAAAAAATCCAGCAGTGGAACAACATCCCCTCGCCCGACAAAATCACCGCCGGACAGAAGCTGAAAATTCGCAACAGCAAGGCGGCAACAGAACCAGCAAAACCGACAACGACGACACAACCCACCACAGCACCTGCAACAGGCAACACCATCTACCACACCATCCAGAAGGGTGAAAGCCTTGGAAAAATCGCCGAGAAATACCACACCACCGTCCAGAAAATCATGGAATGGAACAACATCAGCAATCCTGACAAGATTGTGGAGGGGCAGAAGCTGAAGATTCTGCAGTAATCGGCAAGCAAGCCAATAACAAAGAAAACGCTCGGACAATATCCGAGCGTTTTTTGTTATTACCTCACCACCAGCTTCCGTCGGACAATGTCGCCCTGCTGAAGCTGAATTTGCAACAGGTAGGTGCCCTTTGCAAGCGTATCGAAGTTAAGTTCGGCTTCGGTGTCAGCGACACGTACCCGTTTCACCATCCTGCCATCAAGGCTGTAGGCCCGAATTTCAGAGATCATCTCCCCTTCGGCATTCACCGTAACCTTTCCTTCGGTCGGATTCGGATAGACGATGACGTTGTGGTCAACAGCTTCTTGCTCATGGATACCGACCGCGATGTCAATAGAGGCAACATTGCTGCAGCCTGTCGAACTATTGGTGACAGTCACTGTATAGGTAGCTGCGGAATCGGTGGGGACAACAATCATATTGACTGTCTCGCCCGTGCTCCACAAGAATGTGTTCGCATTGCTCTGACAAATCAGCATGGTTACCGCACCATTCGGGACAGTCATGATGGAGGCCGTCGGCAGCGGACTGACCGTCAGCATCAGCGATACCACACTGTCGCAACCAGCCTGTGAGACACGGTTGAACACGTAAGTTCCTGAAACTGTGCCCTCCAAGAAGGTGGTGTCGCGCCACTCAATCGGGAAATCACCTTCACAGACAGACAACTGCTCGTACTGGTTAAAACTCTGGTTGATGGTAAGATGCAGACGTATAGTCGTATCGCAACCTGTAGCTATCGGACGGGTATAGATATAGTCTCCCGTTGACATATTGACGGTAATCTGATGGTTCGGCGCAAATGCATACGGATACGGCAACTCATTCTGGCAGAGGACCAATGTATCCAGAATCTCATACGAAGGATTCACTGTAAGGTTGAGATATACACTGCTGTCACAGCCCAAAACATTGGTATAACGGAAACGGTAAGTACCCGATACCGTACCGGCCTCAAACGTAGTATCTGCCACATCCCACACATAGGGAAGGTCTGCGGAACAGATTCGCAGACTATAGTACTGGCTGGAAGTAGAAAGAACCGTTAGATGCAATGTTACGGTGCTGTCGCAGCCATCCGAAGATTGGCGTTGGAACGTCAGCGTGCTGCTGGGCGTCCCGATTGGAATAAGGATATCCCTCCATAGGTATGGGAGTTCATCCTGACAAACTGTAAGCGTTTCTTCTTGATCATAAATCGGATTGACCACAAGATGTAGGGTAACCAAGCTGTCGCAACCATGCTGTGAATAGCGGCTAAAGACAAAATCGCCACTTTCAGTTCCTTCAAGGAAGGTGGTGTCACGCCAATCAAATGGGAAAGCATTGGCACACACTTCTGCCGTTTCCTCCTGTTCATAACTCGGATGGACAATCAAAGCAAAAGTAACAATACTATCACAGCCGAAAGCTGACTCTCTAAAGAAACGGAATACGCCACTGGTCGTACCAGTCGCAAAGGCAGTGTCGCGCCACTCGTACGGAAGGTCATTTTCGCAAATCTCCATAGAAACCGTCTCATTGTAAACGGGATGCACCGTCAGTTCGATGACGACAAGGCTGTCACAGCCATTAGGCATCGTATAATGAATATTGTATAATCCACTGACCGTTCCGACTGGGAAAGTTGTATCTTCCGTTACGTAAGGAAGTTCTGAGTCACACAACTCGTACGATTTCATCTGATAGCCCTGTGCATTGATTGTGAGATTCAGAGTAACAATACTGTCGCAGCCAGTTCGGGCGACACGGCGGAAGACGTATGTACCGCTTTGCGAACCTTGTCCGAAGACAGTGTCGCCATAGATGTATGGAAGCTCGCTGGCACAGAGAGTCAGTTCGTCACTACGGGAAATGGTGGGATTGACCGTCAGGGAAAGTGTAAAGACACTGTCGCAACCGTTGGTAGTCTGGCGGCGCAAGATGTACGTTCCCGATGCAGTGCCAGCTCTAAAAACTGTATCTCTATAACTATACGGAAGATCCTGTTCACAGATGGTCTGTTCTTCCTCATAATAGTAAGAAGGATTTACTGTAAGTTTCAACATCACTGTACTATCGCAGCCCTTAACCGATTGTCTTTCAAAATAGAAGTTGCCGCCGCGTGTACCGCGTTCAAAAACGGTATCGCGCCATGTGTAAGGTAGGTCGTTTTCGCAAATCGTTTCCTCCACCGTCTGTCTATAAGACGGATGGACTACCACGGAGAGCACAACGATGCTATCGCAGCCGAAGGAGGTCTGTCCACTGAAAACGAGATTGCCCGTAATAGTTCCACGGGGGATGATGTTGCCGTGCCACACGACCGGAAGTTCATTTTCACAAACCACGAGGGCTTCGTTGGCGCCGTAGGGCTCATGGATGTTCAAAGTAAGAGTCACGATACTGTCACAAAACTTCGATGTTTGGCGATGGAACGTGAACGTACCGGAATTGGTACCCGTTTCAAAAACGGTATCGCGCCACCTATACGGCAATTCGGCACGGCAGATGTCCTCCGTAACTGATTCTTCCTTGGTCGGATTGACCGTAAGGTGGAAGATGACGGTGCTGTCGCAGCCTTTTGCGCTCTGTTTTTCAAAAAGATAGGTTCCGCCCAATGTCCCTTCGGCAAAAATGGTGTCGCGCCATGTGTAGGGAAGCTCGTCGGAACAGATGGTCTCTTCCACTTCCTGCCTGTAGGTCGGATTCACTGTGAGTTTCAGTGTAACCGTGCTGTCACAGCCAGTAATGGTTGTTTCTTCGTACACCAGGTCTTGTGAGGTGGTGCCGCGAGGAATGATGTGGCCGCGCCATTCAACGGGAAGTTCACTTTCACAAACGACCAGAGATTCCACCTCTTCATATATCGGATTAACCGTAAGATGCAGATATACGACACTGTCACAGCCGAGGGACGAGGTTCGATTATACGTGTAGTCGCCTGTGTTCATACCCACCTGCAGCCATTCATTACGCCAGCGATAGGGAAGCTCATTACGGCAAATGGTCAAGGTGTCGTAAATCTCGTACGACGGGTTCACCGTAAGGTTGATGGTGGTTGTCTTATCACAACCGTTGCCAGCGGGGCGGGTCACGTAATACGTACCGCTCTGCGTGCCGACGGGGAAGGTCGTATCATATTTCGTATAAGGGAGTTCCGAGCTACAAATAACTTCTGTCACTTCGGCATCACCGTTTGCGACAAGATCAACAAATACATAGTAGATGTCAGTGCATTCGCCGACACTGACCGTCAAGCGGTGACGTCCGCGGGTCGTGTTCGTTCCGAAAGTATAATCACCCAGATTGCCGTGCCACACGTAAGGCAGCTCCTTCTGGCAAAGACGAATCGTATCCGGATGATTCATATCCTGCTCAAAGCCCCCAACCACAAGGTGCAGAAGCGTACATTCGCAATCGGTAGAAAGATCTCCTCTTACAAGATAGTAGCCTGTTACCGTCCCTTCCTCAAAAGTCGTATCCTTCCATATATAAGGAAGTTGTGATGAACAAATCGTATCTTCCTTCAAGACCGTGTCTGATGTTGTCACATAAAGAGCCAATGTCACCAGACTGTCGCAGCCGTGCTGTGAGAAACGGCGGAACGTGAAGACCCCACTCTCCGTACCTTCACCAAAAGTAGTATCTCTCCACACGACTGGAAGATCATGGGAACAGACACGCAACAGTTCCAGCTGGTCATACGACTTGTTGACCAAAAGATGCAACGTCACGATGCTGTCGCACCCCCATTCGGAATGGCGGTTAAAGACATAGTCGCCGGATTCCGTACCTTCCTGAAAGAGGATGTCATTCCATTGGTACGGGAGGTCGTTTTCACAGATAGTGTCATAACGTTCCTCATAATAGGAAGGATGGACTTGCAGACACAGCTTCACAATGCTGTCACAACCAAACGCAGTGGTGTCACTGAAAATGAAGATAGAGTCTGTGGAACCCACCTCAAAAGTCGTATCATTCCATATATAAGGGAGCTGGTTCTGACAAAGCACCAGAGTATCATAACGGTAAACACTCTCATGGATAATAAGTTCCAGCGTATAGATGCTGTCACAAAAAATAGCGGAGGCACGAGGGACTGTATCGTAATAGGTACCCGATTCCGTATAGACGGAATCGCGCCACTCATAGCGGTCACAAGACTCCGCGATAGTAGTGTCCCCCTGTACCGAGCAGTAAGTATAGAAAGAGACAGAATCGGAATAGTCGCTCAGGTTGGCAGGATCACAAGCTGCTTGCACATAGACATCGTAGTTTGTCTGACCTTCCAGTTCCGTAAGGTCTGCATAGGCGTCGGTCACATTCAATACTGTGCCTGTGCCGGGGGTGAAGCCGCTCTCTCCATACTCCACTCTCCAAGCCGTCTCCCATGCGCCAGGAGTCCACGCTACATGTGCCGTTGTCATCATCACATCCGACACTTGCACCCCGCTGACGGGAGCACACGGCAGGAAGCCAATGGACACATCCGTAATGACCGTATATGCACAGAAATCATTTATACCACCCAGACCGCCCTGCTGCCGGAAAGCGAGCCGTGCACCTTGCGGGATTCCCCTTCCATTTAAGGAAAAATGGAAAGTGGCGGCAGTGCTGGCAGGAACCTGAACCGTCTCTAACAGAACAAAGTTTTCCGCGGCAATCTCACCATTAAAATATCCGAAGGAAAAAACGTACGTATTAACGGTATAATACTGTTTATAAGCCTGGAAGAATATTTCCACGCCATTCAAATCGCTAGCTATATCAGGGAAAACGGCAAAATTGTTATTTCCGATAGCGGCACCAGTATTCGAGGACAGGATCACCAAACCTTTCTCTGTAATTCCATAATTAGGATCTATACTGACATGTGGATGATAACTGCTATCCGTGCCATTATAGAGCGATGACCAACAATCCGGCATCACACCACGTACGCCCAATGTTGAAGCGGGATAGTCAGTAAAATCCTCATGGAAAGGGATCGTTGCAGGCACACATTGCGTACTGTCTGGAACATCTGTTGTCCTCAATTCAGAAGCGAAAGTCGCCACTGGAAGGCCCAAAAGCATCACCAGCATGGCAAAAACGAACAAAATTTCTAACGGAAATAACTTTTTTATGTTCATAACTCTTGATTATTTTTCATTCCATAAAAACACAAATAATTCATTTCCAGAAAAATACAAAACACAAAACACCAAAATCCCATTTTCTGAAAAATCGGGCAAAGGTACGAGATTTTCTCAATGGCTACTATTAAAATTTGATAAAAATAACGGGGCGTTGAAAACAACTGAAAATCGGTGTACCTTTGCACCCTCAAAAACTAAATCATTATGGCAGACGGATATTTGGAAAGCCGATACGACGAAGTTTTCGGCGCAAAAGGAAAAAAAGTAGTGGTGAAAAGGATCTCCATCGACTCCCTGTTGGAGCGCAACCGCAGCCACCGGGGCTTCCGGAAGGAACACGTTGTGACGGAAGAGACATTGAAAAAGATTGTGGCGGTGAACGCCAAAATCCCTTCGGCGAAGAACCAGCAGGTGTTCCGGTTCAAGTTGGTGACGAAAGAGACCGGGGCCGACAAGGTGCTGGCCAACATCAAATTGGGAGGGATGCTGCCGGAGCTGCACCTTCCCTTCGAGGGCACCGAGCCGGAGGCGTTCATCATCGTGTGCAGCACCGTACCCGAAAGCAAGCTGGTGGACATCGACCTCGGCATCGCGCTACAGAGCATGTCGCTGAAGGCGGTGGACATGGGCCTCAACGGACTGATTATCGGGGCTTTCAACAAAGGGAACATCACCGAGGAATTCGAGCTTCCGTATGAGCCGCTGGCCATCCTTGCCATCGGGAGCGGGGCCGAAACCATCCGGTTGGTCCCCATCGGCGCCGACGAGAGCCGTGCCTACTACCGTAACGCTGAGGGGGTGCATTTCGTGCCGAAGGTCCGGCCGGAGGAATTGGTGATTCCGTAGAGATTCCGCCAGCAAGCTGGCGGAATGGTGAATTCCAATAAAAAAAACGCCATTCCGCTGGACGCCAGTCCAGCGGAACCCACAAAACCACAATCGCATGAAAAAAGCAATAACCCTCCTCCTCATCACCTTACTGTGCGCAAACAACCTACACGCCCAGCATAGTCCGTCCGACATCAAGCAGATTCTCACCACGAATTTTGAGAATCTGTACAAACAATATGACAACGAAGAGGCCTTCGACTCCATCCTGCTGAAGGTCAACGGCTATATAGGGGATGTGGAGAAGCGGTATCAGAGCAGTCCGACGGCGGCTGACCTGTGCGAGGCGGCAGTGTGGCACAGCTACAAGGGCAGTCTCCTCAGCAAGATACTGGAGCAGCAGCGTTGGACGATCTCTTCCCGAACCCAAACGGAATCAGCTAATGGCAGCGACTGGAAGACGTGGGACATCACCACCTTTGAACGCAAAATTCTGGAAGAATTTTACGCATCGCTACAAGATAAGGATGTTTTAATGGCCACTTCTTCAAAGGATTATTTCCAATTATTTGGAATGCCGGATGAAAAAGGGTGCTATCCGAACCTGTACGACCTGCTGGCCTACCGTTTCGCCGACCACCTCAGCAACTTTTCCAGCACAAGTCCCCGTCCGGCTGAAGAGTTCGACCTGAACCAGACGACCTTTTTCGACACGCAACTGCCTGATTTTGAAACAAAAGATTCTCTTTCCATTCCTTATCATTTTTTGAAGACCATACAGGAAATCGAAAGGAAGCACCAAAACGACATAGAGGCGGACTTCCGGCTGTACAACCGGCTTATCCGTCTCAATTACGTGCGGCAGAACAGTCAGTTGGAGAACAGGGATGAACTTTACCTTGCCGCCCTCCTCATTTTGGAAGAAGACTGCGAACCCGCCTCCGACATCATTAAGCAACTGATCTATTACTCACTGGGGAGTTTCTACCACAGTAGAGGAAACAATTCGCAGGAATATCCTGACGATTTCATCACCGCCATCAGCTGGTATGAAAAGGCCATTGCAGCTGTTTCTGAAAACGCCTGCGCAAAGACTTGCAAAGAAAATATTCGTAAAATAAAGGAACCGAAGCGGGTCCTGCGCCTTGCTGATGACGTGATGTATCCGACGGAAAACCTGATGTGTGCCTACAGCAAAGAGTGCGACAAGCTGTATTGGGCGGTTGTCCGCTATACCGACACCTTTGACAAATATCAAAAAGCGAATGAAAAAATCACGCTGTCGATTGTCAGGCAGGACGTTATTGACATCCATAATACCAAACTTTACCGGACAGACACGACTATGGCAGTGCTGCCTGTACTCGAAACTGGACACTACCTGCTGCTGGCAGCCTCGCACAAAATAGCATCCACTATCACCGGAGCACAACTCTGGGAATATGAAATGAGTGCGTTCTACATTTCGCGCCTCCGTGTCAGCTATACCGACGACAGCACCCACATCCATGTGCAGGTATTTGACCGCAAGACGGGCGAACCGCTCCCGGATGTGGAGGTGTGCCTGACGGCAGAATATTATAATGCCACCCCCTATCGTGCCAACCAACTTACCGATAACAACGGTTGGGTTAAATTTTCCAAATCTGAGATCAATAAAGTACTGAAAAACAAATATTATTCATGTTCCATTACCTTAAAGAAGGGTAATGACATTCTCTCTTTGAATATCAACAATCTGGAACGCTACACCTATAAGGACAGCCCGCGGGCGACGTGTGCCATCTATACCGACCGCGCCATTTACCGGCCCGGGCAGACCATTGAATGGAAAGCAATTCTTTTTAACCAGAGTAAATATGATGAACAGCTGATTCCCAACACAAAAGTCATTGTACAACTGAAAGAGAACAACGGCACACTTATCCACCGTGACACCCTGACTACCAATGAATTTGGCTCTGTATCAGGAAGTTTCAAAGTTCCCGAAACAGGTTTCTTGGGACAATATGGTATTTTCTTGCTATACAACGGCAAACATACCAATAATAAGTGGGTGGATGTGGAAGAGTACAAACGTCCCACGTTCGAGGTGGTGATGGACAAACCCGACGGCACCTACCGGCTCGGGTCGGAAGTGCGGATGAACGGCACGGCGACGGCCTACGCCGGCTATGCCGTACAGGGCGCAAAAGTCTCCTACCGTATTGTCCGCAACGCCAGTTTCCCGTTCCGCTACTACGGCTGGTGGTTCCGCCCGACACCGACCGTGCCCGCCAAGGAAATTGCCCACGGCGAGTGCACCACCAACGAGGACGGGCACTTCACTATCCGCTTCACCGCCGACGGAGACCCCGACATCGAACGGAATCTCCCGCTTTACCGCTACACCGTCACCGCCACCGTGACCGACCCGTCGGGCGAGACTCACGAGGTGAGTGCGGTCGTGCCCGTCAGCCAACGGACGATCCTGTTTGACGTGGAGGTGCCGGAATGCCTCCGTGCCTACCGGAACGAGAACCGCATCGCCGTCCGCACCAACAACCTTGCGGGCGAGCCGCAAGCCGCCGAAGTCCGCTACAGCGTGGTACGGATAGCACAGCCCGAAACCTACAAAATAGCGGCACCCTTCCACGTTTCCGGGGCTGCGGAAGCATTCGGCAGCCGCTTCCCTCAATACGATTTCAAAGGGCAGACCGAGCCCTACCAGTGGAAGGAAACCCAAACGATGGAGTCGGGACAGTTTACCACCTCCGCGTCATCGGAAGTGGTTTTGCAAAAGCTTTCGAGCTATCCCACAGGGGCTTACAAACTGAAACTCACCACCACAGACGCTTTCAGACAGACCGTTGAAGAGGAGTACATCTTCTATGTCAGCCAAAAAGAGGATAACCTTCCGTTCTACACCGCGCTGTCGGTAACCTGCGACAAGATGACCGCGGCCGTCGGCGAAACCATCACCTTCGTTATCGGCAGCCGTTTAAAAAAGCAGCCCGTTTACATCCGCATCTTCAATAACGACAAGCTGTTAGAAGAAAAATGGACACATCTCGACAACAGCACCTATCTCTTCAGACATACCGTCAAGAGCGGCGAGGAAGGGAAATTCTGCTGTTATGCCTACACTGCCTGGGAAAACGAGATTTACAGCGAGGAAGCAACCATACAGGTGCCTGAGGTACAACGAAAAATCCGCTTTGACTTCGTCACTTTCCGTGACAAACTGCAGCCGGGCGGACAAGAAACCGTCAGGATACGGATGACCGACGGCAGCGGCAAGCCCATTTCCGCCGCCGAACTGCTCTGCACCCTTTACGATGCCTCGCTCGACGCTTTCGTCCCACACAGTTTTGTCCAAACGCTCTTCAGTGACCGGAAGCCGGAATCGAAAGGGCTTTATCGGTCAGGTCCCTATGGCAGAGAATACAATCAATACCTATCTTTTCAGCCCTATTTCAGTTCCTACGATATTGACTTGCCAAGATGGATGGTCGGACTTCGTCACCTCATTAGCAATCGCTATAGAAATCATGTGGCTAAAGCCCTTGCATCCAGCGAAGGGATTTCAAGCTCAAACGGTATGCTCACTACCGTTCGAGGAGCTCGTTCCGATGCGGACGAGATCATTTTGAATGTCGTGGAGGAAGCGGACTTTGAGTTCGCCCAAGAAGAATCTGTCGAATTAGGCAAATGGGATGGTGAGCCCACGCTTGCTAAAGGTGAAGAGCAAGCAGAAATCCCGCTCCGTTCCAACTTCAACGAAACCGCCTTCTTCTACCCGTTCCTCACGGTGAAAGACGGTGTGGCGGAGTTTGAATACACCGTGCCGGAAAGCCTCACCAAGTGGAAGATGTTCGGCGCGGCGCACACCACGCAACGGCAGTACGGCACCTTCGAGAAGTTCGTCGTCACGCAGAAAACGCTGATGACCAGTCCCAATCTGCCCCGCTTCATCTACGAGGGCGACACGTGGGACTTCGCCGCCAAGGCGGTCAACATGGGCGATGTGGCCCTCAACGGCACGGCCGAGCTGCGCCTTCTCAACGCCGAGGACGGCGCCGTCCTCTTCTCGCAGGTGCAGGATGTCGCCATCGCGGCCGGAGGCAGCAGCCCCGTAAAGTTCACAGTCGCCATTCCCGAAGGATTGGCCGGCATCCGGTACATCCTCACGGTGCGGGCGAGCGGCGGGGCGAACACCTACAGCGACGGCGAAACCGGCGAGCTGCCCGTCCTCACGCGGCGGCAGATCGTCACCGAGACGCTGCCCCTGTTCATCACGAAACAGGGAAGCCGCAGCTTCTCCCTCAAGGACCTTCCAGCGTCAAGCAACAGCGTCATCTCCTGCAAGTTGCAGTTCACGCCCGACCCTCGTTGGAACGCCGTGCTCGCCCTCCCCTACCTAATGGAGTACCCATACGATTGCAACGAACAGATTTTCAGTAAGTTGTACGCCAATACAGTGGCGGTACACATCATCAGCCAGAATCCCAACTTCTCGAAACTGTTCCAACAGGCGCAGAAAGACCAGCCCGACGCACTTCGCTCCCAATTAGTGCAAAACGCTGATTTGAAACAGATTCTGCTGGCGGAAACGCCGTGGGTAGCCGATGCGATGGACGAAGACAACGAAATCCAGAACATTGCTTGCCTGTTCGACAAACAGAACATTACCGAACAGCGGAAAGCGATGGTGCAGAAGCTGGAACGGAACCAGAATGCCGACGGCGGGTGGAACTGGTTCGCCAGCAGACCCAACGAGCGGAGCAGCCGTTACATCACCCAGCACCTGCTCATCGGCAGCGGCCGTCTGATGGACAAAGGCATCTGCAAAGCGGGCGACAACTTCTTGAAAGAAAACACGTTGAAAAAAGCCGTGGCGTTCATCGACGATGATGTCCAGCGTGACTACCAAGAGATGAAGAAAAAGTATCCAGAACAACTCAAGGAGGAAAGAATTGACGCCAACACTCTGCATTATCTCTACGCCCGCAGCTTCTTCCTGAAAATGAAGTCCGCCAACACCGAGGCCTATAAGTTCTATAAAGGTAAGCTTGTGGATTATGCTAACGAACTGGACAACATCTACTTGAAGACGATGGCGGCACTGACGCTGTGGCAGAGCAACGCCACCGGCGACCGCGAACTGGCGCAGAAGCTGATGCTGGAAGTGAAGAGGTGGGCCATCCACTCCGAAGAGTTCGGAATGTACTGGAAGAAGGAGGGTTATGGCTGGTACTGGTACGAGGCCCCCATCGAGCGGCAGGCGCTGCTGATTGAGGCTTTCCAAACGATTTTGCAGGACGAAGAGTCGGTCAAGGAGATGAAAATCTGGCTGTTACAGCAGAAACGGACGCAGCACTGGGCCAGCACCCGCTCCACCGCAGACGCCTGCTACGCCCTGCTCCTCGACAAAGGTTCGGAGCGGGACAATGCGGACAGCCACATCACGGTGCGGTTGTGCGGTGAAACCATCGACTTCGCCGACACGCTGCAACTGCCCGTCAAGCGGGATGTTGAAAGCTGCTTGCAGCACAGCGGCGACGGCACGGTGACGCTCACCCGTGACAACGACGGGTTGTCGTACGGCGGCGTTTTCGTGCGGTACTACAAGGACATCGACGAGATTGCCGGCACGGGCACGGAGATGCCTCTATCGGTGGAGCGGCAGCTGTTCAAGGTCAGCTACGGCGAGCGTGGCGAGGTGCTGACGGAGCTTCGGGCGGACGGCGGATTGCAGGTAGGAGACCGCGTGCGGGTGAGGATGGTGCTCCGGGCGGACCGCAACCTGGAGTTTGTCCACCTGAAGGACTTGCGTGCGGCGGCGTTCGAGCCGACGGAGACGCTGTCGGGATACCGCAGCCAGGACGGGCTGTGGTACTACCAGAGTTTCCGCGACGCGTCGGTCAACTTCTTCTTCGACTGGCTGCGGAAAGGCACGTACGTTTTCGAATACACACTGTTTGTCACGCAGAGCGGCACATACAGCAGCGGATATGCGAGCATCCAGTGCATGTACGCCCCCGAATTCAGCGCCCACAGCGCGGGCAGCGGCAAGCTGGTCATCAAAGAGAGCAAGAAATAGAAAAGTAACAATTTGAAATACAATAAAATAGCGAAATTGCAAAATTTTCTTCCCACATGCCGTACGGAACGAAAAAAGTTGTACTTTTGCACCCTCAAAACACGGCGGTTGTAGCTCAGTTGGTTAGAGTACCGGATTGTGGTTCCGTGGGTCGTCGGTTCGAATCCGACCTGCCGCCCAAAAGATTGAAAAACAGCGATTTGCAAGCACAAATCGCTGTTTTTTTTGTTCCAATCGGGACAGAAACGGGACAAAACGACACGAACATAGCGCGAAAATTCTATCGGTAACTATTGAAAATCAAGTCATTACGTTACAATTTGCGCACATGCAAATCGGGACAAAATAGAACAAACAAAACCGCTGCCATGGTCTTTGGCAGCGGTTTTGTTACTTAGTGTCCGCGACAACGATTGAAGCGGTTATGAGCACGGAGTGCGAAATTTGAGCGGAAAGCGTGCCTGGTCGCCCAAATAAAAAGAATTAGACTTTAAGCCATTATTAGTTTAACGTACCCGATATATCAGGTCATAAAAACTATTTCTCCCTACAAGTGGTGTTAAAGTGTAGGCGAAGTCCCACTTCAGGATGGTCAACCCCGACAGAGTCGTAATAGTTGAGCGATTCGCAGTCGTCAGACTGGAGAAGCGTGTCATAAATGTATGTCTTGGGTTGGATGGATATGTCAGATTTTAAATAGTAACCCCCTCCTGAGGCAAGCCATGCGGCCGAGTCCACCACTTCGTTGCCGATATCGTTTGCACATTGACAAAGATGCTCTTTCTTGCAACCCGTGACCATAATGGCCAGTGCGGCAGTGATGAAATACAATGGAATTAGAATTTTTTTCATGTGGTAAGGATTTATATTAACTTTTCAATTCTCAGATCCCAGTGTTTTAACGTACTCAAAATATCAGGTAATAAAAACGGAAAGACCAAAGAATAATAGCAGCCTGTAGAATGATACGTTTTGTGAATCATATTATTACAACGATTTTTGTCTAAAAATATTATGCAATTTCGCATTTTTTGAACTTTTCAAGGCGCAAAATTACAAAAAAAGCCGTCACATAGTTGCAACGGCTTTCGGAAACTAATCAAATCAGACTCTTCTACTCCTCCACCACTTCCCAGTGTCCGCCTTTGTCGGAACCGATGCGGCGGATAAGGCCAGCAGATTTAAGCTTCCGAATATTCCAATTCACACCATCACGCGTTAACCCGCATTCTTTGCATAGGGATTCTATTGTAATAGTTGGATTGGATCTCATCAACTCAATCATTTTCTGTGTAGTTTTCTGTGTAGTTTCTTCTAACTGCTGTTCCGAAACACTCTGTGCAGCCTCCGCCTTTCTTCTTTCTTCTTCAATGAATGGCATAACACTGAAGGCTGCATCAAAACGCACCATAAGATCACAAGGATGTGTTATGTACCCTGGTTCAGGCGATCCGTAATTGCGACAGGCAAGGTCGTCTTCTGTCATACGTTTGCTTCGCAGGGCTTCTCTGCGGAAAATATTGAAACTCTCTATATCAAGGTCTTGGTATGTGAAATTATCAACAGTGACGGCATCCCATTTCGCTCCGGTGCGTTTGAGCAGAAAATGGGTGAGTGCAGAGCCCTGCAAAATTTGCAATGTTGCTCCCGACCGAATGAAATAGTCTCCTTTGTAATTGAGGGGGAAACCGCACGGTTCAGTTTCAATTCTGATGTACGACTTGCCTTCTTCCGTCAGCAAATCCACATCGACAATGATTCCCATTGTGTTTTTCACTTTGTTGGGAATATCCTCCAAAAGGCGCTTGGCATCGGCCACGCCGACCACCTCACCCTTGTCGTTCTTGCCAATGTAGAGCGTGCCGCCCTGCGCATTGGCAAAACTACATATCCATTTCAAATATTCGTCACGCCAAGACTCGTCGGTTCGAATCCGACCTGCCGCCCAAAAGATTGAAAAACAGCGATTTGCAAACACAAATCGCTGTTTTTTTTGTCCCAATCGGGACAGAAACGGGACAAAACGACACATCACTTTTCCCTATCTTTCCGCCAAAGCTGGTAACTGTTATAGAGGTTCTGCCAGATGGAGTACATCGCAGGGAAGGTGGCAGCCAACGGCTGCAAGTACATAGACGACATCCAGATGGCGAGGGCAGTGTTGCGCTGACCCAGTCCCTGACCGCCGGATACCGTGTCGCCGTAATGCCGCCCGATAGCTCTGCCCACCGCAAATTGCACCGCACACGCCAGCATCGAGGCGACAGAAAGTCCAATAATTTCCGGAATATGCCCGGCACCATGCAGGAAGATGAAATCGATGGTCTGCCCGAGGGTGATCATCAGCGCCAGCGACCACAAATAAAATGAAAGTCCCTTGTAACGGGCAACGAAACCGTTGACTTTCGGTGCAAACAGCTGCAACAGAATACTCAATACCAAGGGCAGAATCAGCGTCGGGGCGATTTTCGACAATATCAGCAGGAACGAATCCCAAAACGGCATCGCGACATTAATGCCTATAAACGAAAAATAGACCGGTGCGAGCAAGGCGACACCAAAGTTCCCCACAAGCGTGTAGGTGGTGATGGTGGAACGATCCGCGCCAAGCATACAGGCTATCACCACCACCGAGGCGGCCACAGGACTGATGATTCCGATGAGCACGCCCTGCGCCAACAACTCGTTGAAAGGATGCAGCAACAGGTATCCACCCAAACTGATGAACACCTGAAACGCCAACAGCCACCAATGAAGGGGACGAACACGCAGCGTACGCACCTCCACCGAGCTGAAGTTCAAAAAAAGGATGGAGAAAATCAGAAACGGCACCACCGGCTTCGCCATCGCCAAATAGTGGTGGAAAAGAAGTCCCACAACAATCGCTATGGGCAAAACAAAGCTACGGAATCTCTGCATATCAAACCATCTTTTCGGGAACCACCCACGCATCGAACTCCTCAGCGGTCAGCAGTTTCAGTTCCAACGCCGCCTCCTTCAACGTGAGTCCGTGGGTGTGGGCGTGCTGCGCAATCTTGGCGGCATTGGCGTACCCGATGTGCAGGTTCAGGGCCGTCACCAACATCAGCGAGTTTTCGAGGTTGTGTCGGATGCGGTCAGTATTCGGCTTCACCCCGCGCACACAATGCTCCTCGAAAGAGAGGACGGCATCGTGCAGCAGCTCCATCGACTGGCACAAGCAGCTGCCGATGAGCGGCATGAAGACGTTGAGTTCCAGATGTCCCTGTAGGCCGCCGGTGGTGACGGCCACATCGTTGCCGATGACCTGACAGCACACCATTGCTAAGGCCTCGCACTGCGTAGGGTTCACCTTGCCCGGCATGATGGACGACCCCGGCTCGTTGCTCGGCAGCAACAGCTCCCCTATCCCGCAGCGCGGGCCGGAGCCGAGAAGCCGGAAGTCGTTGGCGATCTTCATCAGCGACACCGCCGTGCGCTTCAGCGCCCCCGACATCTCCACGAGGGAATCGTGCGACGCCATCGCCTCGAACCGGTTGGGCGCGGCGGTGAGTTCCAACCCCGTGAACTGGTGGAGATAACCGATCATTTTCTCCACATAACCGTCGGGCGTGTTCAATCCTGTACCCACCGCCGTGCCACCTATCGGCAGTTCCGAAACGTGGACGCAGGCATTTCGGATGCTTTCCATACAATGCTGTATCTGAGAGGCATAGCCAGAAAACTCCTGTCCCAGCGTCAGCGGGGTGGCATCCATCAAGTGGGTGCGTCCAATCTTAACGATGGTAGCGAATTCTTCAGATTTGGCCGCCAGCGTGTCGTGCAGCTGCTGCAACGCCGGCAGCAGTCCCTGCTGCGCCCACAGCAGCGTGGCGAGGCGCAGCGCCGTCGGGAATACGTCGTTGGTGGATTGCGACTTGTTGACGTCGTCGTTGGGGTGGACGAAGCGCCCGGGTCCTCGGATTTCGCCGTTCTTCAGGATTTCGGCGCGGTTGGAGACCACCTCATTGACATTCATGTTGGTCTGTGTGCCGGAGCCGGTCTGCCACACAGGCAGCGGGAACTCGACGGGCAGCGAGCCCTCCATAATCTCGTCACAGCACTGGATGATGAGGTCGCGCTTCTCTTCCGGAAGCACGCCGCAGTCGCAGTTGGCGCAGGCCGCGGCCTTCTTCACCACGGCGATGCTGTTAATGATTTCCGTCGGCATCAGTTGC
>JAGCXN010000024.1 GCA_017961265.1 Bacteroidales bacterium
ATAAAGTATAAAGTATAAAGTAGAATGTTCCCGGCGCACATTCCCCCTTTTTATTTCATACCTATCACCTATCACCTAACTTTTAACTTGAAACTTTTAACTTGAAATTTTTAACTTGAAACTTTATGTCACTGATTGGAATAGCCATTTTGCCCGTCATTATCCTTTTGATTTACATTTATAGAAAGGACAAATTCCAGAAGGAGCCATTTCCGTTGTTGCTGGCTGCGTTGGGGATGGGAATGCTGTCGGTGCTCCCTGTTGTTTTTGTGGAACGGTTTCTCAGTGACTTGAATCCGTATGATGGGGTGAACGGCGCCTTGTACACGGCGTTTGTGGTGGCTGGATGCGTGGAGGAAGGTTTCAAGTTGTTGTTTCTCTATTGGTTGATATGGCGCAACCGGCATTTTGACGAGTATTTTGACGGTATCGTCTATGCGGTCTTTGTCTCGATGGGATTCGCCTTGGTTGAGAATATCATGTATGTGTATACTGGTGGTTTAGGAACGGGAATAATGCGTGCTTTGCTCTCGGTGCCGGCGCATTTTTTGTTTGCTGTGGTGATGGGTTACTTCTTTGCTTTGGCCAAATTCTATCGAAACAGGGGACTCAACATGGTGCTCGCTTTCCTTGTCCCGATGCTGTTGCATGGTATTTTTGACGCGCTGCTGATGGTTGCCGAGGTATCGGAAACCATGCAGGGCGTTTGCCTTATTGGGTTTGTCGTATTTGACATTTATTTGTGGAAGTTGGGGAAAAAACGGATGAGGCAGTTGGAGGGATATTGATTTTCTGTTTTATCGTAATTTGTTTTTTATAAAATGTCCTTGCACGTAGGCAAAAAAGCCGATAGTGCCGAGCAGGTAGATAGCTGCGGCAAGCCAAAAGGCGCTGTGGTAGCCGAGGTGTTCGGCAGCGATGCCTCCTGCTAGCACACCGAGTCCGAGGCCGGTGTCCCACGAGATGAACAGCGTAGAGTTAGCAGTGCCCCGCTGTGTGTGTGGCGCAAGATTGATGAACATTGTTTGGAAGGCGGGGTACATGTGTCCGCTGCCCAATCCGATAATTAAGGCGGCGGCGTAGTAGGCCCACAGCGTATGTACGGCGGCAAAAATAACATAACCAGAAAGGGCGACGACGAGGCCGGCTCCTGCATTCTTCGCCACCCGCCCCTTGCGGAGCGAAGGTCCTCCGATCAGCCGTGACACGATCAGCCCTATGGAAAGCAAGGCGAAGAATACTCCCGTGCCGCCCGTCACTCCCAACTCCTCCTTTTCGTAGATGGCAACATAGGTGGAAACGATGCCGTATGCAAATGAATGGCAGATCATTATCACGCATTCGCTCCAACCTTTCAGCAGGAAGAAACGATCAAGCGAAAGCTTCGGTTTGTCCTTGACCAGCTCTTTCGGATTGAGCTTCAGGGTGCTGTTGATGGCAAAGCCACAACCCGCTGTGAGCAGTGCAATCCAAAATAGAAGTTCGTAGCTTTGTGTCTTCTGTAGCAGGTAGATGGCGATGGCAGGTGCGATGGCAGTGGCAATGTTGTTGCTCAGTCCGTAGTAGCCGATGCCTTCAGCGCGTCGTGTCGGGTGTAGCACGTCGATGGCGACAGTGCTGTTGGCCACCGTGGTTGCGCCCATCGGTGCCCCATGCAGTGTGCGGATGATGGCGAACAGTAGCAGACTGCCCGCCACGAGGTAGCCGGCAAAGAAGCTGAAGAATAGAAAGTAGCTGATTAACAATACTTTCTTTCTTGGAAAACTATCTACGAAGAAACCGCTGAATGGGCGGATGATGAGGGCAGTCAGTGCATAGCCGCTTAAAACCAGCCCGATAGTGTCTTTGTTTGCATCAAATGTGTCTTTCAGGTACAGAGGCAACAATGGTGTGAGCAGCATGAATGAAAAGAAAATCATGAAATTCGCCACCCATACCTTCAGATAATTTACATTCCACAACCGTTCTTGCATTTTACAATTGCTGCTACTATGGTTCGTCCTTTGAGACGTAATTACCATACATTATCGAAATTCTCTTCCTCTCTGACTTTCGGATCCCTTTGGTATTCAAGAAGTTTTGCATACTTCATATAGCTGTTGCAGGCGATGGCGAGGGAGAGGGTGAAGCCGTCCACACCGCCGAGGATGCCGCCGCGCAGCAGGTAGTTGCTGAGGAAGGCCGCCGTGCCGTGCCAAAACGGCGTAAATGCATTGGCTTTTTTTCCTTGCAAGTATAGTATTTTAGCTCCACGGGTGCTGTAGTTACGGGCGGGTTTTGAGAACAGCTCGCCGCAGTTCTTGTACCGGTAGTGGATGAGGTCCGCCTTGATTTCCAGAGTGTTGGTGGTAGGGACGAAGGCGTGCTGTTTCACGTCGCGGAAACGGAGCTTGTCGTGTCGGTAGAGGCGGACGAGGTGGTCGGGGTACCAGCCGCAGCACTTGACCCAGCGGCTGCCGATGTAGTTGCGGCGTCGGACGGCGAACCCGTCGTACGGGGTCGTCTCGAAGTCGGTGCTGCGGATCCACGCCACCAGTTCGTCACTGAGCCGCTCGTCGGCATCGATGCTGAGCACCCACCGGTTGGTGACGTATTGCAGGGCCACGTTTTTCTGGATGCCGTCGCCGAGGTACCGCTGGAGATAGACCTTCGCGCCTAACTCACGGGCGATTTCCACCGTGCGGTCGGTGCTTTCGGAGTCCACGACCACGATTTCGTCGCAGACCTGCTGCAAGGAGGCGATGGCTTCGGCGATATTGGCCTCCTCATTCAGTGTGGTGATGATGCCGCTGATATTCATTTCTGGCTGATTTCGTGCATAATATCGTCAGAAGATTTCTCGTACCCTTGTACCTTCAGATAGTCGGCGATGTTGCGTCCGAGGTCGGTGTCGGGGTAACGGTGTACCAGCTCCCGGTATTCTCCCTCAGCGTCGCTGGTTCGTTTCATGTTTTCGTATATTTGTCCTTTATAGTAGTAGCAGTAGGGGAGGTTCTTGTAATCCGGATACTTCTTTGTGAGGTTGTTGAAGATGTCCACTGCTTGGAAAAACCGTGCATTCCGTTTGGATTCCGACGGGGTGGAGAGGGCGATGTCCATCTCGAAAATGCCGGCGTAGAGCAGGAAGTGTGGGGTGAGCGTGTCGTCGGGGTGGGTTTTGGCGTAAGCTGTCGCGTTGTCCACAAAAAGCTGCATCTTTTTGATGTCAATCTGCCCAATCTGCACCAAAGAATCGGCTTGATGGTACAGGTCAATCAAATCTTTTGAATTGCTGTAGTCTGAAGATTCACAGATGTTTTCGTCTTCTGTAGCATCGTTTTTCCCCTGCTTTGAACCGCAGGAACAGAAAGCCAGAGCCAGCAACAGCAGCGAGAAAATACGCAGTTTCATAGGAGGGTTATTTCAGTTTCGTTTTGTAGGCGGGGTGCAGTTTCCCGGAGGCGATGTCGGTGAGTTTCCGTTTGAGGATCATCTTCTTGAGGTTGGAAAGATGGTCAGTGAAGACCATGCCTTCGATGTGGTCGTATTCGTGCTGGATGATGCGGGCCACGCCGCCGCTGATGGTCTCGGAATGGGGCTGTAGGTCCTCATCGAGGTAGGTAATTTCGATGGTGGAGGGGCGCATCACGTCCTCGTGGATGTCGGGCAGGCTGAGGCAGCCCTCGTTGAAGGCGAACTCCTCGCCGTACCGTTTGGTAATCACGGGGTTGACGAAAGCGAGCTTGCGTGTCTCCTCTTCGGGATACAGCTCCTTGAACGGCTCGGAGTCGATGACAAACAGCCGCAACGACTTGCCGATTTGGGGGGCGGCCAAACCGACGCCGTTGGCGTTATACATCGTTTCAAACATATCGCTGACTAACTGTTTCAGCTCTGCCGGCTCCATCGAAACCTCGGCGGATTTTCTTCTCAATACGGGATTCCCGTAAACGCAAATAGGTAATATCATAGGTCTGGATTATTTCTTTCGTTTTCTATATCAAGTTGTTGCAAATAGGTCTGGAGGATAATGACGGCACTGATCTTATCAACGAGGGCCTTGTCCTGCCGGTCCTTCTTTTTCAGCCCGACATCAATCATCGTCTGGAAAGCCATGCGGGAGGTGAAGCGTTCGTCCACGCGGACAAGGGGAATGTTGGGGAATGCCTTTTTCACGCGGTTGACGAAGGGTTCGATGAAGCGGGTCGATTCGGAGGGCGTGTTGTCCATTTTGCGCGGCTCGCCCACGACGATGGTATCGACATTTTCTTTTTCGATGTAGTTTTTGAGAAAGTCGAAAGCCTGCGTCACGTGCACTGTTTCCAGTGCATTGGCGCAGATGCGCAGTTCGTCGGTGGCCGCAAAGCCCACCCGTTTCTGTCCGTAATCGATGGCTATTATCCGTCCCATAGAAAAAACGTGCAAAAGTACGTGTTTTTTTGCAATTGGCGGCAGAAAATCCCAACGCTTTCTCCCTATTTGTAGGATGAAAAATGTGGTGACCGTTTGGTAGTCTTATTGTTTTTGCTGTAATTCATTGTGAATAGGTGGATTACGTAGTAAGAAAAAGTTTTTCTTTAAAGATTAAGTATAAACAAAAAAAGTGTATTTTTGCAGCCTCAAAAGCACGGGGTGTGGCGCAGTTGGTAGCGCGCTACGTTCGGGACGTAGAGGCCGCAAGTTCGAGTCTTGTCACCCCGACTTTTTTTTACCCCTTTTTCAAACAAAATGTTTAACCAAAGATTCCTTTCCATTATCGCCGAGTATAAATGGAAACTGGTTCTTATTGTTTTCGTCAACACGATTTCCCTGCTTTTCTCCATCCTGACGATGCTGATGATTGAGCCGTTGGTGAAACTTTTTTTTCAAGGGACGACTGAAGGTTTGAGTGTCACGGGCGCGGCGCTGATGCGGTTTGTCGGACACTTCGTCGATCTGTCGGCCACGCGGGAGTCTTTGGCTGCCATCGTCATCTTTGTGGTGGCGCTGTTCTTGCTAAAAAACGGTTTTCTCATCCTTACGCAGTGGCTGCTGGCCCCCGTCCGTAGCGACGTAATCCGCAATCTGCGTAACCGTATGTACCACAAGGTGCTGATCCTCCCATTAGCCTATTTTGGCGGACAGAAGAAAGGGGATGTCATCTCGCGTGCGGTGAATGACACGCAGGAGATAGAGTTCACCACCCTCAACGCCTTCCAGATGCTGATTACGGCGGTGCTGACCGTAATTATATATGTAGTCGCCCTCTTTGTGATGGACTACCGTCTCACCCTGTTCGTCATTGTGCTGCTGCCCGTGGCGGGATTCTTTATCTCGCTGGCATCACGGTCATTGCGACGCAAGTCAATGGAGGCGAAGGACCGCCTCGGCACGCTGCTGTCGCATGTGGAGGAGACTATCGCGGGACTTCGCGTCATTAAGGGGTTCAACGCGCAGGCGCACGCCGAGGCGGTCTTCGAGAAGCATAACGAAGGGTTCGCCCGTATCCAGAAGCGGATATACCGCCGCACCGATTTCGCCTCACCGCTCAGCGAACTGCTTGGGGTGACGGTCGTTATGATTATCCTTGTCTTTGGTGGCTACCTCGTCCTACAGCCCGGATCGACACTGTCGGCACCGCTGTTCATCACCTACATTGCCCTTTTCGCGATGATTGTCAACCCCGCCAAGAACATCGGGACGGCTATCTCCAACTTCCGTCGCGGGGTCGCGGCCCTCGACCGTATCTATGAGGTGCTGGATGCCGACGAGGTGATTCTTAATGACGAAAACCCACTGTATGTCAATACGTTCAATGATAGCATAACCTTCGAGAATGTCAACTTTGCCTACGGCACGACGCCGGTACTGCACGACATCAATCTGCGTATCAGGAAGGGTGAAGTGGTGGCGTTGGTCGGAGCGTCTGGCGCGGGAAAGTCCACGCTTGCAGACCTGCTCCCCCGCTTCTACGACCTCACCGACGGGGTCATCCGCATTGACGGAACGGACATCAAAAAGATTGACATAGACCACCTTCGCTCGATGTTCGCCATCGTGTCGCAGGAGGTGGTCCTCTTCAACGACTCCGTAGCCAACAACATCGCCTTCGGATTGGAGGACGTGTGGCGCGACCAAATAGAGGAGGCCGCGAAAGTCGCCAACGCCTACGACTTCGTGGCGGCGCTTCCCGACGGCTTCGAGACGGAGATTGGGGATCGGGGACTTAACCTTTCGGGCGGACAACGGCAGCGCCTCAGCATCGCCCGCGCCGTCCTGCGCAACGCCCCCATCCTGATTCTCGACGAAGCTACCTCCGCTATGGACACCGAGTCAGAAAAACTGGTGCAGGCCGCCCTCGACCGCGTGATGCAAAACCGCACCACCCTCGTCATCGCCCATCGACTCTCCACCATCCGCAATGCCGACAAGATTGTGGTTCTTGACGAAGGCCGTATTGTGGAAATGGGTAGCCACGACGAACTGATGGCATTGGGTGGTAGATATGCTAAACTTGTAGAAATTAATCAGTATCAGTAAATTATGGGAAAAAAGCATAAACTCCAAAGATTCGCGGAAAACGAAACCTTTACCAATCTTTTTCAGCACCACCACTACGATATCCGAAATGAAGGTTTTCCGATGAGGGGAAAATGGCACGAGTATTTCCATAACGACCATCCGATTGTGGTGGAATTGGGCTGCGGCCGCGGCGAATATACGGTCGCTTTTGCCCAAAGCTACCCTGATACCAACTTCATCGGCATCGACAAGAAGGGTGCACGTCTCTGGCGCGGCTGTAAGGACGGTATCGAGCATAATATCACCAATGCTGCGTTCATCCGCACGCAGATTGACTTCATTGACGCCTACTTTGCCCCCGGTGAGGTGTCCGAAATTTGGGTCACCTTTCCCGATCCACAGCCCAAAAAACCGCACCACCGCCTCGTTTCTCCCAATTTTGTGGAACGTTATAAAAAAGTGTGGGGCGCAAAAGGAATCCTTAACCTCAAAACAGATAGTCGGTTATTGTATGAATATCTTTTGGAGACCGCTGCAGAACAGAGCTGGAAGGTGACGGCCAACATTGAGGACATCTATTCAAATCCCGATCCTGAACGTCCGTTCCTCACGTCTATCCAGACTTTTTATGAGAAGAAATGGCTGGAACAGCAGTCGCTGATTTCCTATATCCGGGTGGAAATTGACAATCCGTCGTTTGAGCAAAAGTCAGAATAGCAGATGCTTATCACCCGTACAGAGTTCCGTCAAAGGTTCGTGCAGTCGTTGGTGACGTTGTACGACCAGCGAGAGGCGCAGGCGCTTTTCCGCCGCTATGTGGAAGAACGGCTCGGTGTCGAGTACTACCTTTTCCTGTTGGATATGGACGTGCCCGCTGATCTGTCGGACGGTTGGGAGACCGACTTGGAGCGTTTGGCTTCGGGCGAACCCTTCCAGTATGTGATGGGGCAGACGGATTTTTGCGGCCTGACGTTCAAGGTTACGCCGGAAGTGCTGATTCCGAGGCCTGAGACGGAGGAGCTGGTCTGCCGTATCATCGCCGAAAACAAGAACCGTTCGGGACTTTCGGTATTGGACATCGGGACGGGCAGCGGGGCCATCGCCGTGACGCTGGCCAAGGAGCTGCTGGATGCCCAAGTGACGGCTTTGGATGTTTCGGAGGGCGCGTTGGCCGTGGCTGCTGGAAATGCCGAACGCAACGGCGTCTCTGTCAACTTCCTGAATTTTGATATTTTGGCGATGGCACCGCTGCCGGGGCGGTATGACCTCGTTGTCAGCAATCCGCCGTACGTGCCGGAGCGGGACAGGGAGGGAATGCACCGTAACGTACGTGACCATGAGCCGGCGCTGGCCCTGTTTGTGCCTGACGAGCGACCGTTGCTTTTTTACGAAGCCATCGCAGAAAAAGCTACCGCAGCCCTCAATCCGGGCGGACGGCTATATATGGAAACATACGAAGCCTACCATCAAGAGTTAAAACAACTACTTGAAAACATTGGTTTTACAAATGTTGAATGTAGGGATGATCTGTTTGGAAGACCGCGGTTTGTCGTTGCTTCGAGGAATCTTTAAGTTGGATATTTTGTCTTATCCTTTCCGCAGTTCGAAATTCTTGCCGAGATAAACGGTCTTGACGTAGTCGTCGGCGGCGAGTTCTTCGGCGGTGCCGGTGCGGAGGACGGTGCCTTCGTGCAGAATGTAGGCGCGGTCGGTGATGGCTAGCGTCTCATGCACGTTGTGGTCGGTGATGAGGATTCCGATGTTACGGTTCTTCAGCTTGGCGACGATGCCTTGGATGTCCTCCACGGCGATCGGGTCCACGCCGGCAAAAGGTTCGTCCAGAAGGATGAATTTCGGGTCGGAGGCGAGGCAGCGGGCGATTTCGGTACGGCGCCGTTCACCGCCGGAAAGGTTCTTTCCCTTGTTCTTTCGCACCTTGTGGAGGTTGAATTCGTCAATCAGCTCTTCCAATTTGTCCTTCTGCTCGGCACGGTTCAGGTGGCTGAACTCCAAGATGGCCATAATGTTCTTCTCCACCGTCAGGTCGCGGAAGACGGAGGCCTCCTGTGGCAAGTAGGAGATGCCCATCTGCGCCCGTTTGTACATAGGGAATTCCGTGATATTCTCGTCATTGAGGTAGATGTGCCCCGATGCCGGTCGGATGAGGCCGACGATCATATAGAACGAGGTGGTCTTGCCCGCCCCGTTCGGCCCTAACAGCCCCACAATCTCTCCTTGGTGCACCTCAATGGAGGCCTTGTTGACCACCGTGCGTGACTTGTATATTTTGACTAATTCTTCCGTTCGGATTACGTTTGATTCCATCGGTTATTGTTTTTCTGCTAATTCTTTGATTTTTAAAGCGATTGTATCAGCCACCTTTTGAAGCGGATCTTTCACCATCCCTTGCAGGAAGAAAGGAACATCGGCCTCAATGCCCACATTCACTGCGGAGTTTACCGCCCCATCCCCAGAAATGTCAATTTGGAACCGTACCGGCAGGTTCTTGTCGTTTTTAATTTCATAAACGACCTTGCTGAATTCCACCTTTTCGGCAATCTCCACCCGTGCCTTGACCATTCCCGCCACACTGAATTCGCAGAAGTCGTCCTCCGCTTTCCAGTCCTGCACTTGCGGCGGCAGAAACTCACCGAACTTCCGCAAGTCGGTCACCATTGCAAAAATCCTTGAATCAGGGGCTTGTATTAAATCGCTTTTGCTGTTGATCTTCATATAGTTAAAAGTTTAAAGGTAACAGGTAATAGGTATGAAGAGGGGGGGGCGTTGGAAACCTTTTACTTTTTACCTATTACTTATTACTTCATAATGTTTCCGTTTTCGGTTTCCTTACGTAGTGTGGCATTTCGAAGGGGATTTCCATCGACAGTTCGATGTAGCCGCCGAATTCGCCGTTGTCGTACCACGGCATCTGGTAAATCAGCTTCTTGATGCCGTTTTTTTCGATGGTGTAGGCGTTGATGTTGTGGTTTTGAAGCAAGCCCAGCAGCTTGGTGCGGGCCGGCTCAGGATGGCAGTTCAACAGCGACTGCCCCGCCAGTGACTTCCCGTCCTTGGTGAACGTGCTGATGGATTTGTCATTCATATCCAAAATAGTACCGTCCTTGTCACAAACGGTAATTGAAATCGGAGCTTCCTTAAAATAGTCCATTATTCTTCTATTAAATTTCTAATTTTTTTTCGCGGGCGTTTCACACC
>JAGCXN010000025.1 GCA_017961265.1 Bacteroidales bacterium
CCTCAATCTCTTCTTCGGTAGAGTACTTGAGTTGTGATTCGCGGCGGTCGTAGTTGAAAGCCACGGCGGTTTGCGGCACCTCGCCCAACAGCACGTCATAGATGCCGGCTTCGTCCAACTGGTCGTTGAAATAGAGCATCGTCTCGTTTCCGAGGTTGCGTTGCTCCGGAATATACTCACTTTCACCACCTTGCAGTTTCAGACGGAGCACATCCTCTTTGCCTTCCATGCTCTTGGACACCGCCTGCGAGTGGTTCTTTCCGATGATGTTGTACAGCTGTTGCTGCATCACGCTACGGATGCTGATGTTGTGCATCGGGATGAAGAACAGGGCGTGCTTGTGGATGTTGCCAAAATCGTCGTTGGCCGCCACCGCCGAAAGGATGACGCGGCCGTTGCCTGCATTGTTCACGAACAGAGCCGGTTGCGAATTTTCGAACGCCATCACAGGCTCGTCCACGTGTGGATTGGCAAACGTAAAGTACTGTTTGGCCGTCGGGAAGTCCAACCGCTCGCCGCTGCCTTGCAAACTCCCTTTGAAGTAGGCACTTTCGGTGTTGATACTTCCGATTTTCAGTTCCTGCGTCACCAAATTGCCAAATTGGGAGCAGTTGAGATTGCCCAAAAAGCTATTCCAAGAACCGTAATCCATTTTGGCAGAAGGAAATATCAAAAGTGTTCCGCCATTGTTCACATACTTGTTCAGCTCGTCGGCAAGGCCGGAAGAGATGCTTTCCACTTCGCTCATCACAATGAGGGAGCTTTTCTTGAAACCGTCATAGTCGATTTTGCCGGCGGGCATCATTTTGCAAGAAAAGACAGAATCTTTGGCGTAAAGTGCTGTCAAGTAGTGGTTTGGCTTGTCCTGATAGATGATGGTGACGTTGGTGGCGTCAGAAACATTGTAGGTAAAAAAGAGGCGGTTATCAAACGTAATGGGCACATCTTCCACCTCAAGGTAGGCGCACTGGATGCCCGAACTCGTCAGCGTATAGTTAAGTTGGTGGTCAGCGTAGCTGTCGGCGGCGATGTCAATGGCGGCCATGGCCTTCTGCTCGCCGTTGACATAGAGCTTCATTGGCAGCTTCACCACGTCGCCGTCACCGCAGTTGCGCACCCGCACGGTGAGCGTAACCTGCTGTCCCTCACGGAAAACGGGCGACAGGAACCAGCAACTGTCGATGGACACATTGCTCGTCTCTTTTGCAGGCATATTGATGAGGAACGTGGAACCTTTGTCTTCCCTTTTATATTGGGTGAAATCAAAATTATTCTTCTGGAAATCAGATATATAATAATGGAAAAGATTCCGTTTGTCCGATTCGTCACCGGCATTTTTCTCAAAGGTGAGAAGGTCGGACCATGACTTGCTGTTAGGGGAGGTGGTCCAGTTGTCCAAAACTTTGAGGGCTTCCTCCTTGTTCAGCCGCCGCGACTGCTGGGCGGTGAAGTCGTTGTTGTAGAGGATGAATTCGTCGGTATATTGGAAATTGTTGATGATTTTGCGGGCGTTGCCGACACCGTCGTAAAAGAGGGTGCCTTCCGGTGTGTTGCCGTCCATCGAGAAGGAGTTATCGACATAGATGGTGACCAAATTGCTGCTTTTGCTGTTCTGTGAGTGGGTAGGGATGTAGGGCTGGGCAAAGGCGAAGACGAGGGTTGTGATTGCTAAAATGCGGAGACACAATACGATAAGGTGCTTCAGCTGCGACTCCCGTTTTGTCTTTTCGGCGATGTCCTGCAACATCTTCACATTTGAGAAATAGTAAGTCTTGTACCTTCTGAAATTGAAAAGGTGGATGAGGATGGGCACCAAGATGGCCACAAGGCCGATAAGAAGCAGCGGTTGGTTAAAATGCATGGCAGACTAATTTGAAGTGAGCAGGTCCTCCTCGTCTGGGTTGGAAGTGGGGGTGAATTCTTCGGTTATAAATTCTGTGCCGTTATGGAAAAGACGCAGGGTTTGGTCTTCACGTCTGAGATAGAGTACCTTATAGCCGTTGATAAGGGTATCGGGGCCGAGATAGCTGTCGGTTTGTCCTTCCGTGGTGAAGAGGATGTGGAAGCCGTCGGCATCGCGGTTGCAGATGAAGATGTTGTTATTGCCGGACGAGCCGGTCTCGAACGACACCTCCGTGAAAAACACGCCCGATGTCGAATCCTGCAGGTAGTCCTGACTGATGAAGCAGTCTTCGGAAAGGCAGTCGAAGGTGTAGAGCCCGTCGTTGCCGTGTTCGCAGACGATGGCCTCGTGGGGGATGATGTTGCTGTCGAGGTAGAACCGCATCAGCTGGTCCACAAGGACGGAGTCGGCGGGGTCGAAAGAGAGGAGTTTTGCCGGAGCCTCCGTCTTCGGGCGGCAGGCACTGAAAAGGAGGGTTAAGATGATGGCGGGGAAGATGATTTTTCGGAACATGATCGTTTTATTTTTGTAAAAGGTAGAAGGTATGAAGTAGGAGGTAATAAGTAATAGGTAATAGGTAAAAAGTTTGAGGTAGAAGGTTTGAAGAGGGGTGTGTGGGAGAGAAACTTTTTACTTTTTACTTTCTACTTTTTACTTGTTAGAAAATGCGGTCGAGGACGGTTTGGATGAGGTTGTCCATCTCCTTATGGTAGTCGCTGGCGAAGTCGTGGGTGACGCGGTTGGCGATGGCGAGGCAGACGGTGAAGAGGTTATGGCCGAAGATCTGACCGAAGCCGTAAAGTGCGGAAGTCTCCATTTCGAGGTTGGTGATGCGGTGTCCGTTGTAGTTGAAGCTGTCGATGCGGCTGTTGAGGTCGGGGAACTGGAGCCGGGCGCGGACGTTGCGGCCTTGGGGTCCGAAGAAACCGGGGGCGCTGGCGGTGATGCCGTGCACCATGTCGAAGCCGATGCGGTCGAGCAGCTCCTTGCTGCCAGCGGCGCAGTAGGGGTAGGGAAGTCGCTCGCCCCAGCCGGTATGTTTCACAAAAGCCTCCACGATGGCCTCATTGAAGCCTGCGCCGTGCTGGTAGAAGTGCATCAGTCCGTCGAATCCGAAGCCGTATTCGGAGGCGATGGGTGATAGGACGGGAATGTCGGGCTGCAGGGCGCCGCAGGTTCCGATACGCACGATGTTGAGGGTGCGGTGTTCTGGCTTCACCTCCATCGTCTTGAGGTCGATGTTGGCGAGGGCGTCCAGCTCGTTCATCACGATGTCGATATTGTCGGTGCCCATGCCGGTGGAGAGGGCGCTGATGCGTTTTCCGCGAAGAGTGCCGGTATGGGTCACGAGTTCGCGGTTCTGCCGGCGGAGTTCGACGGTGTCGAAGCGGCGGGAGATATTCTCCACACGTCCCGGGTCACCCACCACGATGATATGGTCGGCAATCTCTTCGGGATGAAGTCCGAGGTGGTAGATCTGCCCTCCGGGCTGCAATGGAAGTTCTGAGGCGGGGATTTTCATAATATGTTTTTTGATTTTTAAAATGTTTGCAAAGGTACAAATAATTTGGTCTTGAACATGGACATTTTTTCAGATAGTTATTCCTCTTCCGCTTCGGGTGCGGACAGCACGAAGTGGATGTAAGGGAGGGCGAGGGTGAGCCGCGCGCCCCAGCCCGTCTGGAAGTAGTAGCGGCAGTTGGCCACCGCATTCTCCTTTGCCGCCGTGCTTTCCTTGGCATACAGCAGGATGAAGTCCTTGAGGTCGGTGTAGATGTCAGCCAGCAGCTCCGACAGGGCAACGGGCACGGCGGTGAGATCGTCGTTGGCGAGGTCAACCGTGGAGAAGTAGTCGCGGTCGCCGAGGATGGCGGCGGTGCGCACCCGCACGGTTTCGTACTCCTCCTCCGTCACAAAGCGCTCGTTGGCGGAATCATCATCGGCCTCCACCGTCGGGAAAAGACTGCCCTTGAGGTAGAGTGCCGGTAAGATTTTTTGGAGAAAGTCGAACGCCTCCGGCAGCTCATAGTTCTGTATTTCGTTGATGAATCGGCAGTACTCCATCGCTACTGCCAGCATCTCCATCACGGGTTTTGATTGGATGGTATCGAATTTTTCCATTATCAAAAGGTATATCTACTAAAAAAGGCCATCTGGAAAGACAGCCTTTTTGTAATGGTAAGTTGGTAAAATACTTATTTCTTTGACTTTTTCTCTTTCTTTTCCCAAGAGCAAGTGAAGGAGGTCACTTGGGTGGAGGTAGTGTCGGAACCATTGAGGTCTTCACACTCCTGCTTGTCGTAAATGTTTCCACCATGATAGTACTCTTCGGTGGTGCCAGAAGGCGTTTGGGTGTAATTAACTGTCATAGTGGAATCCTCGTTGTAGGTGGTATCCATTGAGGAAGTGTAGCTGGTGACACTACGGGTGCAGACACATTCCTTGTTGCAGGAAATCATCATAGCTGCAACAAATGCGAGGGAGAGACAAAGGCAAATAATTTTCTTCATTGTTTATAAATTTTAATTGATTATACGAATGAAAGTTGCATACGCAACGATAGTTTACAAAAATCGGCGGCAAAAGTACTACTTATTTCTTTACAAACCACATTTTTTTGTAATTTTTTTATTTTTCATCTGTAGCTTATTTGATAATCACTTCATCGGTGAAGATATGGGCCTCGCCGCCCGCACCCAAGTGCCAGGCTGGCAGCACCCCATAGTTAGTCGCACGAACCTTCACGTAACGGGCTTTGGCTGACCCCTTTACCGTGAAATCCTCCGCCTTCACTGTGTAGTCATTGTCGGGATGGGGATTGGAGAACTCACCGAAACGGACGAACTTCTCGCCATCCGTCGAAACCTCTACGATGAGGTTCTTCGGGAAGAATATCCATGCACGGATGTCCTCCAAGAAACCGACACTCACCGAGTGGATGTCCTTCACCGCCTGCAGGTCAACGATGGCCTCGAAGTCCTGGCCTTGGAAGCCCTGCCAGCCGCCCAGCCGCCACTTGATGTTGCCGCGGATGCCGTCAATTAGCCCGTCGTCGCCGCCCGCCGTGTATTGCGGGTTGTAGGGACTGATGTATTGTATCGTTTTGTCTTGTACGAACTTATGGAAGCCTGCTTCCACGATGGCACTTTTTCCTGTGGCATTTTCAGACCAAGCCCGAATCGTTGTGGTCTCTTTGAGAACGAGAGGTTTCTTGTAGGCGGTCACCTTCTTGAACCCGTCGGCAGAAGTGGTGTAGAAGATGTTGGTGCCGATTTTGGACCGTAGCAGACGGAGCTGCACCGTTATCTTGTCAGTGAAAACTGCGTCATTTGGCTCGATGACGGGCGCGACGACCAGTGTTGGCTCCACTTCACTCACTGAAGTTTCAGAGAAGGCATTGCGGTTCGGTTTCGGACCCATCTCAAACTCGAAAGTGTCACCATCGGAAATCATCTGGTAGGTGATTTGGGTGCTAGGAAACGGCTGCCCGTTGCGTTTTACGGACTGGATGTAAACGTTTTTCGGACCTTGGTTCTTACAGACGATGGTGAAAGTATTTCCGTTTTCCAAGTGCATCTTCACTTTGTCGAAGAGAGGGGAACCGATATCGTAGCGGTTGGTGCCAGGAGCAACGGCGTAGAGCCCCAGGGCACTCATGACGTACCATGCCGACATCTGTCCGCAGTCCTCGTTGCCGCACAGACCATCGGAGGCATCGGTGTACTGTTCCGCAAGGATGCGGCGCACCACCTGCTGCGTTTTCCACGGCTGTCCAACATAATTATACATATAAGGTGCGTGATGTCCCGGTTCGTTGCCGTGCGCATACTGTCCCATAATACCCGTAAGGTCAACCTGTTCGCGCCCTGACATCTGGGTGTTTCCAAAGAAAAGGGAATCGAGCATTACGCCTACGTGCTGTGCCCCACCGGCCAGTTGGGTGTAGGTGGTGAAATCGTGCGGTACGTAGGTGGAGTACTGCCATGAGTTGGCTTCGGTGAAGTGGTTGTTGACCTCTCCCGGAGCGAACGGCATGATGAAGCCGCCGTTGCTGCGCGGGTGCATGAATCCGTCGGCATCCAAGATGTTCTTGTAGAACTGTGAGCGTTGGATGAAACGATCGTAGGTACTTTGGTCTCCAATGTCGTGGGCGAACTGCGCAATGCACCAGTCATCGAAGCAATATTCCAATGTTTTCGACACCGATTCATGCTCCTTGTCGGCGGGGATGTATTGGTATTTTTCGAATTCGGGCCGTCCGAGTTTGGGAAGATCGGCAGAACCAACCATCGCTTCTAACATTTTCTTTTTATCGTAATCACCTATCCCTTTGCGACTTGCATCCAGGATGACGGGGATGGCATGGTAACCGATCATGCACCATGTCTCAAAGGCCGATAGTTCCCACATGGGCAGTTGGCCGCCCTGCTCGTAAGCCAGCAGGAAGGTGTTGAGGAAGTCGTTGGTGCGCTTGCGGTCGATGAGGTTCAACAGCGGATGGAGGGCACGGTAGGTGTCCCACAACGAGAAGACGGTATAGACCTTGTGCCCGTCGCCTTTGTGGATTTTTCCGTCCTGGCCCCGGTAGCGGCCGTCCACATCCGAGAATTCGTAAGGTGATGTAAAACAATGATACAGAGCGGTATAGAAAACCCGTTTGTTGGCATCGTTGCCACTCACTTCGATTTTGCCGAGTTCTTTGTTCCAGAGGGCGTCGGCATCGCGGCGGATCCGGTCGAAGTCAGTGGAGGTAGGGGAGGGGAGACTCTCATCGGAGTCGATTCCTTTGGAGCGGGGGTCTTTCGGTGTAAAGGTTTCGGCAAGGTTGTTGCGGGCACCGTTCATGTCCACGGCTGAAATGCCGACGTTGATGACAACCTCACGGACATTCTCGTCGAAATAGAGGATGGCACGGACGCTGGTGCCGTCAAGACGGACATTGGTGCGCATCCGTATCGTGTCAAGATAGTACTGGATTTCTTTAACAGGTTGGGATGTGGTCAAATAGAAATAGGCGTGTTGTTCGTCACTCCATGCCTGTGAGATGCGGTAGCCGGCAAACTCGTGGTCGCTGACAGTTTCGATGTGGTTGCGGATGACGAGGTCTCGGTGGACGAGGTCAATGACGATGCCCTTGGGTTCGTTGTTGTCGGGGAAGGTATAACGGTGGACACCGACGTGCGAAGTGGCGGTCAGTTCGGCGCGGATTCCGCTTTTGTCGAGGGTGACGGCGTAGTAACCGGGCAAAGCGATCTCGCTGTTGTGTGAGAAGGTGGAGCAGTAGCGGCTGTTGACGGGCGACCCCTGTCCAGTGAACGGCATAATGAGGATGTCGCCGTAGTCGGAGCATCCGGTGCCGCTGAGGTGGGTATGGGAAAAACCATAGACGACGTTGTCATCGTAGTGGTAGCCGGAGCAGCCGTCCCAGCCCGTGAGCCGTGTGTCAGGACTGAGCTGCACTGCTCCGAACGGCACCAAGGCACCGGGGAAAGTGTGCCCGTGCGCTCCCGTCCCTACTAGCGGGTTGACGTATTTTGTGAACGACTGTGCCCCAACGAAAAAGGGGAGGAACAGAAGGACTGCAATAATGATAGTTGCTTTCTTTTTATTGTATAACATTTATTTCTGCCTTAAGGTGAAAAATAGCAGAGCCGCACGGCCGTGCGGCTCTACCTTTCAATTTTCATTTTTCCGTTTAGAAATGGAACCCCACCTTGAACGACATCATGTGGATGGGCATCTGGGGAGCGGCAAGAAAACCGTCGCCATACTCCACACCTTTCACTTTGATGTCCTGCTTGCCAAGCCAGTAGTAATGTACACCGACGCTGATGGTATTGATGAACATCACGCCAATACCGCCCTCGCAGGCAAATTCAGGATTCATTACGTAGGAGACCGTATTGCCTTTCCATCCTTCGGTGGTCTTCAGGAACAGATCACATCCGATACCCGCTTCCACCCAGAGGTTGACGGGGGAGTTCACGAAATCTGACATCCATGTTCCGCCGATGATGATGGGTACGTTGAGGTACATCGGCTTGGTGCATTTCGCGAGGTCGTAAGCATTGCGGACATCCTTGTTAATGTAGTTCCACATGGCATCGGCAGAAACGAAGATGCCGAAACCAACATCCTCAATGGTAGTTCCGGCAAAAGTGTAGTTGTAACGGAGACCCAAAGAGGCTCCAAAAATGGCAGAACCTTTGTCCCCTAAAGCGCACGGCACGATATAGGCGGGGGACTTGGTGCATTGTCCCATAGGAAGAGCGCCGCCCAGATGAACAGAAAGACCGAGTTTTTCCTGCGCAGAAACAGTTGAAAATGATGCAATTAAAAGAATTGCGACCAGAAAATTACGAATGTTTTTCATAAGGTTATGTTTTGTTATTATATATAATATTGTAAGATTCCGAATTTTGTATATCTGTTTTTCAAAAACGGCTGCAAAAATACGACAAAAACTGAAAATTGGAAACCTATTATCTATTACCTGACCCCTATACCCTGTACCTTTCTATTCTCCACACCCCGTTGTTGACAGTTTTGCGTTGTTTATCTTCCAAAAACTCCGAAAAGTGGTGTTTGGATGTGTCCAGATTAGCCGTTGGAAGGCTCTGGAACGGACATTTTTCGCGAAAAAACCGCCCTGTATTGGTTTGTAAAACACTGATAATCAGCCAGAAGAAAAATTTTTAAAAAAAGTTGGTTGCCGGGGTTGCGGAGTAAGATAAAAGGTGTATTTTTGCAGTCCCGTTTTGCGCGCCTGAAGGACGGCGCGAGAGGGAGGGGATGCGCCACAGCGAGCGCAGGAGAGGCGAAGGGGAAACGGGCAAGTTCTTTGAGTGAATGGAAAGAGATGTAGCAAACAAAACTCAAGTTGTTTCTTGAGAGCTTCAAGCGATTCGAAGTACAGAGTACGGAAGTACGAGTAATGAAAGGAAGAGGCCGGGACAGACAAACAAAAAAGAAAGAGATTAACTAGGATGGAGAGTTTGATCCTGGCTCA
>JAGCXN010000026.1 GCA_017961265.1 Bacteroidales bacterium
ACTTGAAAAAAAACTACCTATAAGGCAGCCTTTTTAGCCTCTTTTTGAAGAATTGAGCAACCCTAACTGACGAAGCTCTGTCATCCGGCGTTGAGCAGTACGGGTGGACAAATAAAGATCCTTCGCCACCTGTTGCACACTCATCATAGGGATCGTTTATGCTAATATGTATATCCTTGTCCCTAACTTATGGCTAAAGAATAAAAAGGTAATCTATTGCCTTCTTTTTTTGTTACTTGTACTTGTGTCAGCAAGTATAGAGGAACTTTTGTGCCTCAACACCATCCGAGATTGTGTCCTTCCATACGGAAGTCTTTCAAACTATCACTGGTATGTGTACGACACATTTGTCTCTATCTTATTGCGCAACGGGTGTTTTATGATGTTTTCCACTATATACCAATTGTATCTGTTGAATGTACAAATAGTGCGGAGGGCAGAAAAATATATTTCAAATCTTACGGGGAAAATTGTTGTACTTGGTCCGGGTAAAAGCCATGAGGTTCCATTGGCTGGAATTTCCTATATAGAGGTCAGAAAAAGGAATGTTACGATCTATTCTGACACGGACACTTATATTCACGAGAGAGTTTTTTCGGACATTGAGAAGTCGTTACCTCCGAGTTCCTATCTGCGCATAAATAGGCAATATGTAATTATGTACAGCCATGTAGTAAGCTATACCTCACGTAATGTATATCTGACTTTGGATGGGGAGAAAGTCTGTTTACAGTATAGCAATGGTGCAACTTATGAAGTTTTGAAAAACTTGCAACACTGGAACCCAGCCCTTTACAAGGAAACAGAATAAGTGTTTTTTAGCAAATTCAAGTACGAAACCACAAAAAAACGCCCGATGAAAGTCGGGCGTTTGGATTTTTTTCAGGTGTTCTGGATTATGCCTGGGCCTCTTCAGTTTCGAGCGGGAGGACGGAGACGATGGAACGACCTTTGCGCGTACGGAAGTTGACGGTGCCGTCAACCAAGGAGTAGAGCGTGTGGTCTTTGCCCATGCCGACGTTGTTGCCGGGGTTGTGGACAGTTCCTCTCTGGCGGATGATGATGTTACCAGCTTTGGCAAACTGGCCGCCGAAAATTTTGACACCTAATCTTTTACTTGCGGATTCACGACCGTTTTGTGAACTACCGACACCTTTTTTATGAGCCATAATGTAATGTTTTTTTTGTTACTGAATTGGGTTTATAAAATTTAGAAGGCGATGCCGTTGATTTGGAGGGAGGTCAGATACTGACGGTGACCGTTCAACGTCTGATAGCCTTTTCTTCTCTTCTTCTTGAAAACAAGTACTTTGTCCCCTTTGAGGTGGGAGAGTACGGTAGCGGATACTTGTGCGCCGGCAACGGTGGGGGTACCCACTTTTACAGAACCGTTGTCGTCAACTAACATCACGCGGTCGAATTTTACTTCGGAACCTTCTTCAGCTTTGAGGCGGTGAACAAAGATCTTCTGATCCTTTTCAACCTTAAATTGTTGCCCTGCTATTTCTACGATTGCGTACATTTTTAATTGATTTTGGTTATACTTGAATTTTGGGGTGCAAAAGTACAATTTTTTTCAATCAAATATTCAAAAATAAAATAATTTTTTCCGAACAATTCCGTTTCTTATTTGTCTTGCTTTTATAATTGTATTGAAAAAGGAGGATGTTATGAGAAATTCGATTAAGTATAAAATATTGGTTTTCATAGGGATTATATCTCTTTCATGTGCCTCTTTTGCCCAAAGTGGAAACCGCCAGTATGTCGATCTGACGGGTGCCGCAGAGCAGTCGGTACATGCCGTTGTGCACATCAAAACACAGTTTTTATACCAGACTTCGGTATGGGAGGACTTCTTTGGTGACAGCTTCTGGAGTGACTTTTTCGGAAATTCTTTCCCCGGAACCACGCAACACGAGGTGCTCGGAGCCGGTTCTGGCGTCATCATTTCACCCGACGGCTACATTGTCACCAACAACCATGTGGTGGAGGACGCCAAGGAGGTGACCGTCACCCTGAATGACCGCCGCGAGTTTAAGGCCACTGTGGTCGGCACCGACCCGCAGACTGACCTCGCCCTCATCAAGATTGAGACCGACAACCTTCCCGTGCTGGAGTTTGGCAATTCCGACGATGTGCGGATAGGGGAGTGGGTGCTGGCTGTCGGCAACCCCTTCAACCTCACCTCCACCGTCACCGCCGGCATTGTGAGCGCCAAAGCCCGTAATTTGGATATTTTGGGCAAAAATACTGCTATTGAATCTTTTATTCAGACAGATGCTGCTGTGAATCAGGGAAATAGTGGCGGTGCCCTCGTCAATGTCAACGGCAAACTTATCGGCATCAACTCTGCTATCGCTTCTGGTAACGGTTACTTTACGGGATACTCCTTCGCCATTCCGTCAAACATCGCCCGCAAGGTGGTGGCTGATTTGAAACAATACGGTTCTGTGCAACGTGCCTATATCGGTGTGGCGGTCGTGGAGATAGACAACAATCTTGCCGGCGAACTCAACCTCTCCGAAGTGAAGGGCCTGCTGGTGCGCCAAGTCACTGCCGATGGCGCCGCTGAGCGCGCTGGCCTCCGCGTGGATGACATCATCCTTGCCCTCGACGGACGCGAAGTTAATTCGGCTTCTGAGCTGAAAGAGATTGTGGCACAGCACTCTCCGGGCGACAGCATGACCGTCTCCTTCCTCCGTAACGGCCAACGGCAAAAAATAACGCTCACTTTATTGAACAATGTGGGCAACACAAACGTTCTTTATGGGAATGACTAATATTGTACATTTATATATATACAACCCGCCAGTAAATAAGCAAAACCTTTAGCCTATGATGCGACAAATAAAAATCTCGAACTCCATCACGAACCGTGATTCCGCCTCCATGGAGCGCTATCTGGCCGAAATCGCCCGACAGCCGCTGCTGACCCCCGATGAGGAGGTGGATCTGGCACGGAAGATACGGGAGGGAGATATGCAGGCGCTGGACCGTCTGACCACATGTAATTTGCGTTTCGTGGTCTCCATCGCCAAAAAATACCAAAATCAGGGAATCAGCCTTCCTGACCTTGTGAATGAAGGGAATATGGGACTGATAAAGGCTGCCCAGCGTTTCGATGAGACACGGGGATTCAAGTTCATCTCCTACGCTGTGTGGTGGATTCGTCAGTCCATCCTCACCGCCATCGCCGACCAAGCCCGCGTGGTGCGTCTTCCGCTCAATCAGGTGGGTACCATCAGCAAGATCAAGAAGGAATTGTCCCGCCTTGAACAGCAATACCAGCGTTTCCCCACCGTTGACGAAATCGCCGAAGCAGTGGGTCTTCCGGCCTACAAAGTTGCTGACCTGCTGCGGATGAACGGTTTCACGCAGTCGTTGGATGCTCCCGTCAGTGCCGACGATGACACCAAGATGGTGGATACCTTCATCCCCGACAATGTTTCCGGCACCGACGACACGCTGATGAAGGAATCGCTCGCCACAGATGTGGATGTGATGCTGTCCGACCTTCCGGAAAAGGAGCAGGAGGTTATCCGACTTTTCTTCGGACTGAACAATACCCAAGAGCACACGCTCGACGAAATCAGTGTGCAGTGCCAGATTTCGCGTGAACGTGTCCGTCAGCTCAAGGAGAAGGCCATCAAGCGCCTCCGCACCGAACGCAACCACGACCGTTTCAAACCTTATTTGTAAACGATGAAATTATTTGTCGTACCCACCCCAATAGGAAATCTGGAGGACATCACCCTCCGGGCGTTGAAGGTACTGCGTGAGGCGGATTTTATCCTTTGTGAGGATACCCGCACGACCGGTAACCTGCTGCGTCACTTTGAGATAACGAAGCCATGCGTGCCGTACCATATCCGTAATGAGCATCAGCAGTTGGCAAGCCTCGTCACCCGCATACAACAGGCGGAAAGCGTGGCCCTCACTTCCGACGCAGGCACGCCGGCCATCTCCGATCCGGGCTTCCTGCTCGTGCGCGAGTGCCTCCGACACGGTATTGAGGTGGAGTGCCTCCCCGGTGCCACTGCCCTCATCCCCGCCCTCGTCAATTCGGGACTGCCAGCCAGCAGCTTCAAGTTCTACGGCTTCATCCCCCACAAGAAAGGGAAGGAGACGTGTCTGAAAACGATGGCCGCCGCCGCTGAAACCGCCATCTTCTACGAGTCGCCGTACCGCCTCCAGAAGACGCTGGAGATGATGGTGCCGATTTTCGGTGAAAACCGTCCTGTCTGTGTTTCCCGTGAGCTGACGAAAATCCACGAGGAGAACTTCCGTGGCACGTTGGCCGAGGCGGTGGCGCATTTTGCGTCCAAGCCTGTAAAGGGCGAAATTGTGGTGGTGGTCGGCACGGCCGATGCTGCCGAAAAACAAGAGGAGGAACCTATCTTTGAATAAGCTTTCGGAGAACGGCACGGCTAGCCTTATCTGGTATAGCGGCACGGTGTCGCACGGTCTCCGGAACGGCCGCACGTTCGGTTATCCCACTGCCAACGTTACCGCGGTGACTCCGCCGCTGGCGGTCGGAACGGGTGTGTATGCCGCGAAAGTCCGTGTGGACGGCTGCGAGTACGGCGCGATGCTCTACGCCGGCACACGTCCCACCCTCGGGCTCGAAGAACCGACGTTAGAAATCTATCTTTTTGATTTTAAAGGTGATTTATATGATCAAAAACTTCACTTCGCCCTCTTTGGCAAAATCCGCGACGAACAGAAATTCCTCTCAGTGGAAGATCTTATTGTACAGCTGCATAAGGATGAAGTGGAAATCAGGGAGAAGTTGAAAACTGAAAATTGAAAACTGAAAACTGAAAACTGAAAGGTGAAAGGTGAGACGTCTCAATAGGGAAATTCTTCGGCTGGCTATACCGAGCATTTTGGCTAACATCACGATTCCGTTGGTGGGTATGGTGGATGTTGCCATCATCGGGCACATCTCCAATGCTTCGGCGATCGGTGGCATTGCCGTCGGTACGATGCTGTTCGACCTCCTCTATTGGAATTTTGGTTTCCTCCGTATTGGTACCAGCGGCCTCACCGCGCAAGCATACGGTGAGAACAACCCGCTGAAGGAGGTGGCGATTTTCAAGCAGACGATGTCCATCGCCTTGTGTTCGGCCTTGTTCGTGTTTGCCATACAGTGGCTTTTCGTTACGGCTGTCTTACATTTTGTGTCTTGTTCTGCCGAAGTCGCCGACTTTGCCCGTAGCTATTTTTTTGTGCGTATTATGGCTGCCCCCGCTACGTTAGCTCTGATGGTCTTCAAGGGGTGGTTTATTGGTATGCAGGACACGGTATCGCCGATGGTGTGCGACATTGTCGTCAACGTGGTGAATATGGTGGCAAGTTACATACTGGCGGTACATACTTCCTTGAGTGTCATTGGTGTGGCCTATGGTACGGTCATTGCACAGTACGTTGGCCTTGCCACGGCCCTTGTGTTGCTTTTGGTGCGTTACAGAAAGCTGTTCCGTGACCATTGGCGGAATGTCGTCCTTCGGGAAGACATCCGGCGCGTCTTCCGGTTGTCGGCCGACCTGTTCGTCCGGTCGCTATGCTTCATGGTCGTCTATGTCGGCTTCACCTCTTTTGCTGCCAAGTATGGCGACGGGGATTTGGCCGTGAGCGCCATCATGATGAAGCTGTTCATGCTGTTCTCCTACTTTGTGGACGGCTTTGCCTATGCGGGTGAAGCGCTCACGGGCCGTTTCGTTGGGGCGGGTGACGGGCAGCAGTTGGTGCGTGCGGTAAAAATACTGTTTGTGTGGGCGTTGGGCGTAGGGTTGCTGTTTACGTTCGGATATGCTGCTGCGGGCGACTGGTCCATCCGTCTGATGACTTCCGACCGTAGTGTGGTGGAGGCGTCGCACCCGTTCCTGCTGTGGCTCATCACGATGCCGTTGGTGAGCTGTGCAGCCTTCATGTGGGACGGCATTTACATTGGCGCGACGGCGGGAAAGCAAGTTCGAAATTGCATGATTGTCTCCGCTGTCAGTTTTTTGGCCGTTTATTTCTCGTGCAGTCCTTTCTGGGGAATACAAGCGCTTTATGCGGCCTATTTCGCCCATCTGGTGGCGCGTGTGGCATACCTTTCTGCCTGCTGGCCGCGGCTGCGGAGAGAAGTGGCTCCTCTTTGATTTTTTAAGATAAAACTGGATTTTGTGTCCTGAATACCTTGCGTTGGCTGAACAATAGGATGGCGGCCAAGGCAGCACCTGCCACATCGGAAGCTGTGGCGGCAAACCACACTCCCATAAGCCCATTAAAACCAATGTTTTCCATTAATAATGGAAACAGATAGCAGAATGGAACCAAGAAGATGATCTGGCGGGACAGGCTTGTTAGGATGGCAATCCACGGCTTGTCGATGGACTGGAAGAAGTTGGAATTGGTGATGGTGAAACCGATGAGGGGAAACATCACCATCAGGAAGCGGACGGCCGGGACGGCGATTAGGACGAGCTCTTCATCATGGGTGAAGGCCCGTACCAGCAGCTGTGGAATGCTGCACGCTATGATGCTTCCGGCAAGCCCGACAAGGACGCACACTTTCAAAGTCAGCAGATAGACTTCCTTTAATCGGAGTGGGTGCCCGGCTCCGTAGTTGTAGCCGGCGATGGGCTGCATCCCTTGGCAAACACCGAGAATCAACATCACGAGGAGCATGGCGAAAGTATTGGCGATACCGTAAGCGCCGACAGCGAGGTCTCCGCCATAGCGCAGCAATTGCGAGTTGAGGATGGCCACCACTCCTGCTGCCGCCACGTTCATCAGAAACGGGCTCATGCCGATGAGGGTGATGTTTCGGAAAATGTACCCTTTGGGTTCCCATGAATGGGCTCGGAAGCGTATGAACGATTTGGGGCTGACAAAGTGCAGTACCGAGACGAGTGACGAAACCGCCATTGAGAGGGTAGTGGCCCACGCCGCCCCTGCGATGCCCCAGTCGAACCAGAAGATGAAGATAGGGTCAAGGATGATGTTCAGGACGGCGCCGCCTGCGAGGATGAACATCGACTTGGTGGGGTAGCCTGAAGCACGGATCAGACCCGTCAGGTTGAAGGTAACGGTGGTGAGGAACATGCCCGGCAGCACGATCAGCATGTACTCACGGGCATAGGCGACGGTCTGGTCAGTCGCTCCGAATTTCATCAGAATCTGATCCATGAAAAGATACCCGGCCGTCGTGAAGAGGCAGCCGAGGACCAGGGTGAAGATGGTGCTGTTGCCGAGGATCTTCTCCGCCCATCGCACATCCTTCTGGCCGAGCACGATGGACATGCGGGCGGAGGATCCGACCCCGATGAGCGAGCCGAAAGCATGGATCACGTTCATCACTGGCATGGTGATGGCGAGGCCAGCAATAGCCAAGGCCCCCACACCTTGTCCGATGAAAATGCGGTCGGCGATGTTATAGAGCGAGGCAATGACCTGGCTGATAACTGACGGCAGCGCGTAAATCCACAACAACTGACGGATACTCCGCGTCTCCAGCTCCTTTGTTTTATCCAACACCATTTCTATTAGACGATTATGCCTAACTTAACGGACTACCTGCGGGAGCGGCTATCCATATAATGAGATAGGCCAGCAGGCCGCAGCCACCAAAGAAAAATGCGAACAGGAAAATTATCCGGATAACCGTGGAGTCGATATCAAAATATTGGGCGAGACCACCACAAACGCCGGCAATCTTTTTGTCAGTTTGGCTTAAATACAACTTCTTCATACTAATTCCACAAAATAAAACGATTTCAAAAATGGAGTTGCAAAAGTACATCAAATTTTCATTTTTTTCTCGTACTTTTGCCGACTTTTTACAAAAATACAGAAAATTATGATCACCCATATCAGAGGCCTCCTTGTGGAGAAAAATCCCGCCTATGTTGTCATTGAAACGGCGGGCGGCGTTGGCTATTACATCCATATATCCTTAAGCACCTTTTCGCAGCTTAAGGATGAGAAGGAGCTGAAACTGTTCACTCACTATGTGGTGAAGGAGGACGCACATACACTTTACGGTTTCTATGAAGAGTCGGAGCGCACACTGTTCCGGCTGCTGATTTCGGTCAACGGTATCGGTCCCAACACGGCCTGTCTGATTCTTTCGGCGCTCAGCGTGCAGGACGTAGTGAACGCCATCTCCTCTGAAGATGTGCGTACTATACAGTCTGTCAAGGGAATAGGTGCAAAAACAGCCCAGCGTGTCATTATCGAATTAAAGGACAAGCTGGCGAAGGCCTCCTTCAGTGCGACTGAGAAATTTTCAACAGCTTACAATAATAATAGAGTGGAAGCGTTATCTGCTTTGGTTGCGCTGGGTTTTGCAAAAAATCCAGCAGAGAAGGTATTGGACAAGATTTTGAAGGAGGAGACTTCCGCAACCGTGGAAGAATTAATCAAAAAAGCTTTGAAGCTGTTGTAAACTAATAAGATACATCTGACTGTGACTTTTGGTAATAACGCGAGGAAATACCTCATCACGATAGCGGCGGCCTTTGCAGTGTGTTCCCTTATTTGGGCGGTGCCGGTTCCCCGGACATCCCTGCCGGTGCGTTTTGTCGAGGAGGAGGAAGAGATTTCAGATACTGATCCGTCTTATATCACCACAGAGGATTTGCCGGAGGTGGTGACGTACACGTTTGAGGCAGACTCTGTGCTGGCCGTTCGTCATGAGCTTCCGATAGATCCGCCCGATACGGGTCTGCGTGTTCCCCTTCCGGAATACGATAACAACCCTTTGGATGACAATCAGTTCTATAGCCCATTCCATTTGAGCACGCCACCTTCGCTCCATACCGATATCCATTACGATTCAGCTACCAACACCTATCAGTTCCAAAATATGATAGGTAATACACCGTATGGCCCGTCGTCAGACATGAGCATAGAGGAGTATATCGACTACGACATGAAGCAGTCAATGAAGAACTATTGGCGTGACAAGGGCGCGTCCTATACTTCGCATGGCAACCGGCGCGGTGGTGGCATCATCCCGCAGATTCACGTCGGCGGTGACATCTTCGAGAGCATCTTCGGCAGTAACACCATCGATATTCGTCCTTCCGGTAATGTGGAACTGATTTTCGGTGTTCTTCACAACCGCAACGATAACCCGGCACTTCCCGTAAAGCAGAGACGAGTGACGCAGTTCAACTTTGACGAAAACATCCAGTTGAACGCTCTCGCCAAAATCGGTGACAAAATCGAGTTTAACCTCAACTACAATACGGAGGCGATGTTCGATTTTGAAAACAAGATGAAGCTGAAATTCGAAGGTAAGGAGGATGATATTTTGCAACTTATTGAGTTTGGCGATGTTACACTTCCGTTAAACAGCACCCTCATTACAGGCAGCCAGAGCCTCTTCGGTGGCAAGCTGCAGCTGAAGTTCGGCAAATTGTTGGTGACGGCGGTGGCTTCGCAAAAACGCGCCGAATCACAGACGATTACCGTCAGTGGAGGTGCCCAAACCAATGAATTTTATTTTAAAGCTGATGAGTACGAGGAAAATAGGCATTACTTCCTCGGACACTTCTTCCGTGATCATTACAACCAATATTTGAGCACGTTGCCACTCGTCAGTTCCCCCATTGTGATTACCAAAATTGAGGTGTGGCGTACTACTATCGGGTCTGCCACGCAGGATAACCGTAACATCGTTGCCTTCACCGACTTGGGAGAAAGCGATCCGCAATTTGCCGGTTTTGTCGCCACTCCGGGTGTCCGTTATCCTTGTGATTCGGCCAACAACCTCAATATCGTCATCGACACGTCTCTGTACAGAGATCTGAGCGGAGTGACCAACAATCTCCGTGCACGCGGACTGACGTCGGGCGTGGACTACGAGAAGGTGGAAAGTGCCCGTCTGCTCGCTCCCTCCGAATATACCTTCAACTCCCAGTTGGGCTTTATTTCCCTGAACACCGCCCTTACTGCCGACCAAGTTTTAGCCGTCGCTTTCCAATATACCGTCATCGGCGATGATCACGTCTATCAGGTGGGTGAATTTTCCAACGAGGTGAGTGCTCCGCAGTGCCTTCGTGTCAAATTGTTGAAGAGCACAACGTTGGATACTAAATCTCCGCTGTGGGATTTGATGATGAAGAACGTCTATAGCCTCGGTGCCTATCAGGTTTCCTCTGAAGACTTCATTCTTAATATCCTTTATACAGGCGATGATGAAGGTGTGCCCAACGGTTTCTTCAACCTCGGTCCCCAAAAGGGTATTCCGCTCATCCGTCTGATGGGGTTGGATAGCTTGAACAAACAGCAGGATCCGTATCCGGATGGCATTTTTGACTTCTTGGACGGTGCCGCCACACGAGGAGGTACCATCAATTCCTCCAACGGTAAGATATACTTCCCCACGGTGGAGCCGTTCGGCAAGGACCTCAGGGCCAAATTGACAGACCCGGCCATTGCTGACCGTTATGCTTTCGATACATTGTATAGAACTACCAAGACTATTGCGCAGCAATACACATCCAAGAACAAGTATTACTTGGAAGGTAGCTACAAATCAAGTTACGGCTCGGAAATCTACCTGAACGCGATGAATGTGCCCGAAGGTTCTGTGACCGTGACGGCGGGTGGCATTACTCTTCAGGAAAATGTCGATTACACGGTTAACTATAGCATGGGAACGGTGAGTATCACCAACCAAGGCATCCTCAATTCCGGCACGCCCATCAGCATCTCCCTTGAAAACCAGTCCACGTACTCCACCACAGACCAGCGAATGTTCGGGTTGAATTTGGACTATATTTTTTCGGAAAACTTCAACATTGGAGCGACGGTTCTTAATTTGAATGAACGTCCATTGACCCAAAAGGTCAATTATGGTGAGGAACCCATTAACAACACCATTTGGGGAATGAACGTCAATTATAAGACGAAAATGCCGTGGGTGACAAAGGCTGTGAACATTCTGAGTTTCCATAGTACGACGTCGGAATCCAATCTGCAGTTGGAGGGCGAGTTCGCGCATTTCATCCCAGGCCACTCCCGTGCTATCGGTAAGGAGGGTACAACTTATATTGATGACTTCGAGGCTACGAAGTCCACCACAGACCTTCGTTCCATATACAAATGGACGTTAGCCTCCACACCACAGGCGCAGTTGCAGATGTTCCCGGAGGCCAATGTGTCGGACCGTGACCCCATCCGCAAGCAGCTGGCATACGGCTATAACCGCGCCAAGTTCTGCTGGTATATCATTGATCCGATATTCTATCGCAACAATGGTGCCACACCGTCGAACATTACGGCGGAGGATCAGTCAACACCTTATGCCCGTGAGGTGTATGAGTCGGAGCTTTTCCCGTATAAGGAGAATGCTATGACCACCCCCACGAACATTTCGGTGCTGAACCTTGCGTTCTATCCGATGGAACGCGGCCCCTACAACTATGATGTTGATGGTATGGAAGGTTATTCCGCGGGTGTGAATGCCGAAGGTAATCTGAATGACCCGGCATCCCGTTGGGGCGGTATCATGCGTGAAATGGACAATACCGATTTCGAATCAGCCAATTACGAGTATATCGAATTCTGGATGATGGATCCGTTCATTGATAATCCCAACCATTCAGGCGGTAAGCTTTATTTCAACCTCGGTGATATTTCTGAGGATATTTTGAAGGATGGCAAGAAATTCTTTGAAAACGGTCTCCCCGTGGATGGAAGTGATGAGAATGTGGAGTTTACAGCATGGGGCCGTGTGCCGACCACGCAGATGATTGTGACGGCATTTGACAATAACTCCGACGCCCGCCAGCATCAGGATGTCGGTTTCGACGGTTTGCCCAATCTCCGTGAGCAGAGCTACTTTGACGATACCTTCCTCAATCCGCTGCGTACCCAGTTCGGTGAAAACTCAGGTGCGTACCTAAAGGCCCTCGCTGACCCGTCAACCGACGACTACCACTATTTCCGCGGTAGCGACTACGATGAGCTGGATGTGAAGATACTTGAACGCTACAAGCATTATAATAATGCGGAAGGCAATTCTCCCACCGACGCACAAAGCCCTGAGAGCTATCCGACCACGGGAACAAACATCCCGAACATGGAGGATGTTAACAATGACAACACGTTGAGTGAGGATGAAAAGTACTATCAGTATGTCATTGACCTCCGTCCTGATCGGATGAACGTGGGAGAAAACTATATCAATGACGTTTTCGACGCCGTGCCGGAGCCGCTGCCGAACGGATCTCGCCCCACCACACGGTGGTACCAATTTAAGATTCCGATCAAACACCCTGATAAGGTGGTCGGTAATATCAGCGGCTTCAACTCCATCCGCTTTATGCGTCTGTTTATGCGAGAGTTCAGTGAACCCATCATCTGCCGTCTGGCCACTTTCGAGCTGGTACGCAGCGACTGGCGCTCCTACGCCCTCGACCTCTTGGAGGATGGTGACTATCTTCCGGCACAGGGTGGCGACGAAACCTCGTTCGACGTATCCTCCCTGAGTTATGAAGAGAACGGTAACCGTACACCCATCCCGTATGTGCTGCCTCCGGGCATCCAACGTGAGCAGGGTTTCGGAAGCACGACCATCTACCATGAAAACGAGCAGTCGCTGACGATGAAGGTGCAGAACCTTGTGGACGGTGATGCCCGAGCCATCTACAAGACCACCGCTTACGATCTCCGTAAGTTTAAGAAACTCAGAATGTTTGTTCATGCTGAGAAGGTGAATCAGGACGACAACATCAAAGCAGGCGATGTGAAGGTGTTCATCCGTCTTGGTTCGGACTTTACTGAAAACTACTATGAGTACGAAATGCCTGTGGAACTGACTCCGTGGTATTGCGGAAAGGATAGTACTGCCATCTGGCCCGTAATGAATCGTATGGAAATCATCCTCGACTCGCTTGTCGCTGTCAAGCAGCGCAGGAATATCGAAGCCCGTGCTGGACGTGTGGCCTACGGTGAACCTTATTCGCTGCGTGGCCGCGCCGACGAGCCAGTAATTACTGTAAAGGGGAACCCCAATCTGGCCGATGTCGCCACCATTATGATTGGTATCCGCAACCCCAAGAAGCGGACAATAAATGACGGTGACGATATGTTAAGCAAGTCGGTAGAAGTTTGGGTCAATGAGTTGCGACTTTGCGATTTCGACGACAAACAGGGATTCGCTGCGTTGGGACGTATGCGACTGAATCTGGCTGATGTGGGCGACATCACCCTGTCGGGTACCTACTCCACACCAGGCTTCGGAAGCCTTGATCAGTCGGTGACGGAGACGCAACAGGAAACCCGCTATACCATCGACTTCGCTACCAATCTTGAAGCTGGTAAGACCCTCTTCCCCGAAAAATGGAATATCCGTATCCCTATCCATTACGACTTGTCCCAGAACGTCTCGATTCCGGAATACAACCCGCTTAACCCTGACGTGAAGCTCAAGGATGATCTGAAAACCTACGAATCTTTCCGTGAACGCGACTCCATCCGCCATATGACCACCGACTATGTTCGTCGCCAGAATGTCAACCTTATGAATGTCCGCAAGGAGCGCAATTTCGACGGTCCTATCAAGATTCGTCCGTGGGATATTGAAAACTTCGACTTGTCTTACGCATACTCTGAAGTGAAAAGCCGCAATGTGGATGTGGAATTTGACAATGAATATTCCCATCAGGGAGAACTCGGTTATTCGTTTAACTATAATCCAAAGAACATCCGTCCGTTGGCAAATCAGAAATGGTTGAAATCGAAGTGGTTGCAGCTGATTCGTGATTTTAACTTCTACCCGATGCCGAAGATGTTCACTTTCCGTGGTACGGTCTTACGCGAATTCAATGAGTTTAAGTATCGTCCGAAGAGCAAGGGTAACATCATCATTGATACCAGTTATGTGAAACGTTTCGACCTTACCCGCAACTATGCCCTCCGTTGGGATATTTCTCAGGGATTGAAGTTCGAATATACGGCCAATGCCGCCGCCCGCCTCGACGAGCCGCAGGGGCTGATTGATACCCGCGAGGAGAAAGACTCCATATGGCGTTGCTTCGGTAAAGGTGGACGTATCAACAATTTCCAGCAGCGTTTCGATGCCTCTTGGCAGGTGCCCATCAACAAAATCCCGCTCTTCAGCTGGATCACCGCCTCCGCTCGCTACAGCTCCACCTACGATTTCACCTCCTCCGCCCTTTCTCTGAATTATCTCGGCAATACGATTGCCAATTCCCAGACAATCCAGTTGAACGGGAATGTGAATTTTGTAAATCTTTACAATAAAGTGCCTTATCTGAAAAAGGTGAATCAGGGAAATAATAAAGGCAAGCCACAGGGTAAGAACGCCACCGCTTCTAAAATGAAAGGAGCAAAGGACGCTCCTGAGGAGGAAAGCAAGGATAAGGACAAAGACAAGGGTAAAGGAAAAGGCAAGGATAAGAATGCCAAGGATTCGTTGAAGGAGAAACCCAACTATGGGAAAATCATCGGTGATGGAATCCTTCGTTTCCTGATGTTGCTCCGAAATGCCTCCCTCAGTTATAGTCAGGGTAACGGTATCATCATGCCGGGTTATATGTATTCTCCTAATATGCTGGGTTTGAGTTTCCAGAATGCGTCACCGGGCTTCCTCTTTGTCTTTGGTGGTCAAACTGACATCCGTCACATTGCCGCCGAGCGCGACTGGCTCACAAAGGACACGCTGATGAATTACCCCTATCAGGAGAATCATAATCGCACTATCAACTTCCGCGCGACAGTTGAGCCGTTCAAGGATTTCCGTATCGATGTGACGGCTACCCGTAACGAAACCTCCAATTACACCGAGTATTTCCGCGCCGACGGGGAAGGGAATTTCCGCTCGTACACCCCGCAGACTACTGGAAACTTCTCCATCACACAGTTCGCATTAGGAAGCTTCTTCAAGGATGGTAACCAACTCTTTGAGGATTTCAAAGCATGCCGGTACGAACTTTCGGGGCGGCTCTCAGAGGCTAATCCCAACTCCGGAGGGGTCATCGACGACACCACGGGTTACTATGTCGGTTATGGACGCCTTTCACAAGATGTGCTCACAGCCGCGTTCCTCAGTACCTATGCAGGCAAAAAGACCAGCACGGTGATTATAGGCTCTCCGTTCCCGAAAATTCCGCTTCCGAATTGGCGTCTCAATTATACGGGCTTTACTAAAATCAAGGGAGTGAACAAGTACTTCCAAAGCTTGTCTCTGCTCCATGCCTATACCTGCACATACAATGTGGGTAGTTACGCCTCCAGTTTATACTATACAGAGGATGCCGATGGCTTCCCCAACAGCCGTGACCAGCTTGGCAACTTCCGGTCCAAGTACGAAATCGGACAAATCTCCATCAGTGAGGCTCTCAACCCGCTCATTGGTTTCGATATGACCTTGAAAAACAGCGTGATGATCAAGGTGGAGTACAAACGTAGCCGAAATATCTCCCTCAGTTTCGCTAACAACCAGATTACCGAAACCACCTCCAATGAATTGGCAGTTTCCGCCGGTTACCGAATCAAGGACATTACCATCGGCTTCATCTTCTCTGGTATGAAACGACAGATAACCAGTGACTTGAATCTCAGTATCGCCTTCGCTTTGAAAGACAATCGTACAGTGCTGCGGAAGATTGCAGAAGAGATCAACCAGATTTCCGCCGGTTCCCTCTCCATGACCATCAACTTCTCCGCCGACTATCAGCTGAGCAAGATGGTGGGTCTCACCCTCTACTACGACCATATCATCAACCGTCCGTATATTTCACAGCAATATAACAATATGAATATTGAAGCTGGCTTGAAGGTACGCTTGATGCTTACGCACTAGTCTATGTTTCAAAAAATTATAAAAAGTTGTGTAAATTTGGTTCAGCGATATCTTCCTGAACCATTTATTTTTGCCATCATCCTGACGATGTTGGCCGTGATATTGGCGATGCCCATCTGCCATCAGACACCCGTTGAAGTGATTGAGCACTGGGGCAACGGCGTTTGGGGGCTGTTAGCCTTTTCGATGCAGATGGCCTTGGTCTTGGTCTGCGGTTCCACATTAGCCGCTGCGCCGGTAGTGAAGCGCGGCATCAGCGCCATCGCCACGCTTCCGAAAACTCCAGCGGGAGCTATCGCGCTCGTCACGTTCGTCTCCGCCCTCGCTTGTTGGCTTAACTGGGGCTTCGGCCTGATTGTCGGGGTCATCTTCGCCAAGGAGATTGCCCGCAAGCTGCAAGGGGTGGACTACCGTCTGCTCATCGCGTCGGCCTACAGCGGCTTTGTGGTGTGGCACGCCGGTCTGTCTGGCTCTATTCCGCTGACGATGGCCACGCCCGGTGACGCGCTGAAGAACGCCACCAACGGCATCCTGACTGACCCCGTCCCACTTACCCAGACTGTCTTCGACTTCCACAACCTTGTGATGGTGGAGGTCATCATCATGGCCATCACTCTGGTGAACGCGCTGATGCACCCCAAGAAGGAGCATGTGGTAACGGTGGCCCCCGACCTACTGAAGGAGGAAGAACCTGTTGTTCCGAAGCAGGCGGAAACGCCGGCAGAAAAGTTGGAGAACAGCCGTATCCTCAGCTGGATAGTGGCGGCTCTCGGACTCTGCTTCATCGTGGTGAAATTAGGCTTCCGTGGCGGCTCTGTTGACCTCAACACGGTGATCATGCTGTTCCTGTTCTTCGGCATCCTGCTGCACGGCACGCCGCTGGGTTATGTCCGTGCTTTCACGAAGGCCGCGACCGGAGCGGCGGGTATTCTGCTGCAATTTCCGTTCTATGCCGGCATTATGGGTATTATCACCGGGGTAGGGGAGAGCGGTATCTGTCTCGGTACCGTCATCAGCGACGCCTGCATTGCCATCTCCACCCCTGTCACTTACCCGTTGTTCACGTTCCTTTGCGCGGCCGTTCTCAACCTGTTCGTGCCGTCCGGAGGCGGACACTGGGCCATCCAAGCGCCTATCATGTTCGCTGCTGGGGCCGACCTCAACGTGGATCCGGGCCTCACTGGCATCGCCATCGCGTGGGGCGACGCGTGGACCAACCTCATCCAGCCCTTCTGGGCTATTCCCGCCCTCGCCATTGCCAAACTGAACGCCAAGGATATTATGGGATTCTGCCTCATTGACCTGATTGTCAGCGGGGCCATCATTTGTGCCGGACTTTTGATTTGGGCAATATAACCTATTTATAGATGATGATGTCACGTAGTCTTTCCATTCCCTTTTCGCTGCTGCTTGCTGCCATGTTCCTGTTTGCCTCATGTACACCGAAGTCGCTGGCGGGGCAGAACGTCTGCATTGAGGAGCACGACAGCATCATCGTCTTTTACCCCGAATACACTTCGTTGGATTTGATCGGAAGCCAGCGGGTTCCGCACGGCGACGACATCCTGTACTGCTGTGGGGCGGCCTTCACAGCAAAGTGCCTGAAGCACTTCACGCACGACAACATCCGTTGCGGGCACGTCTGCCACGGCCATTTTCACAAGGGTTCGCCCGAGCCCATCTGCACGGGCACCTTCACCTTCTACAACGGGAAAGGGCACTTCGCCCGCACTAACACTGCCGACCTTCACACCGCCGCCGACAGCAACGGGATGGGCTTCTGCCAGGTGCTGGTCATCCACAACGGTGAGGTGATTTACTCCGATACAGCCAAGAAAACCTTCTGGATACGAAAAGATTACGTCTTCCGGGCATTGTGCGAAAAGGACGGGCGGCTATGCATCGTGGAGTCGAAAGAAAAGGTGTTTTACGACACGTTCGTCCGCTACTTGGTGGAGTATGGTGTGGACAATGCCATCAACCTCGACATGGGCGGCTGGAGCCACGCGTGGTACCTCAGCAACGAAGGCGAGAAGGTGGAGACGAACAACGCCCCCACCCGCTACGCCACCAACTGGCTGGTGTTTAGGAAATGAAAATTGAAAACTGAAAAAGTGGGAGTGATCGCTGATGTCTAAAAAATTCAGAAATTTCTTGGGAACCATCCTCCTGTCCGTATTCCTTGGACAGTTTTTTTGCAGTACTCTCTTCCCGCACGTACATAATATAAATGGGGTGGTGATTGTCCATTCCCACCCATACAACATTTTTGAAAAGAGCCATCATCAGCATTCCGAAGAAGAGATTGTTGTAATACATCATCTTTCTCACGCAGTATTCACTGCACCCACAGTGCTTTCGCCAGCAGTTCCTCCAATTGAGGCGCTTGTTCTTCCTATGTTAAAGAAGATGGTGTTTGCAGATGTTTCTCCCATTCTTCATTCCCTGCTCCGTGCTCCGCCATTTGTTGGTTCCAAATAAACTGCGAATCAACAATTCATTTAATCTTTAAGTACGAAGCATGAAACATTTTTTATTGTCGGCATTATTGCTGACTTTTGTGTTGTGCGTATGCGCACAGGAGCACGACCATACCCACGACCACAAGCACAGTTCCTCAGATGCCCATATTTTCGGACATGTGATTAACAAACAGACAAACGAGCATATTGCCTATATGAATGTGATTGTCAAAGGGACAACAGTAGCGACGGTCACCGATGCCAGCGGGCACTATTTCTTGAATGACTTGCCTGCAGGAACCTATACGATAGCCGTTTCTATGGTTGGTTATCTTTCTCAGGAGAAACAGATTACGTTAGAAACAGGAAAGGGTGTCGAGCTGAATTTTGAAGTGGATGAGGATGCCATTATGTTGAACGATGTGGTGATTTCCGCCAACAAGAATGAGACGAGCCGAAAGGAGGCTCCAGTGGTGGTGGGGGTGATTTCGCCGAAAGTGTTCGACAATATCAATTCCGTCTGCCTGGCTGAAGGCCTGAATTTCCAGCCGGGACTCCGTCTGGAGAGCAACTGCCAGAACTGTGGCTTCCAGCAGGTCCGCATCAACGGCTTGGAGGGCGCCTACTCGCAGATTCTTATCGACGGACGTGCCGTCAGCAGTGCCCTGTCGCAAGTGTACGGGCTGGAGCAGATTCCTGTTAATATGATTGAGAAGGTGGAGGTGATACGTGGCGGCGGTTCAGCCATCTTCGGCTCGAATGCGGTGGCCGGTACCATCAATATCCTCACCAAGGAGCCGAAGGTGAATACCGTCTCCATCGGCACGAATCTCACTCTCATAGGAATGCGGAAACTCGATGCCAACACGGTGATGAACGCCTCCCTCGTCACAAGGAACAACACGGCCGGCATCACCCTTTTTGCCAGCGCACGCCAGCGCTCCCCGTTCGACAGCGACAAAGATGGTTTCACAGAAATCGGCAAGCTGAACGCCAAGAACATCGGCTTCCGGGGGTTCGTGAAACTTGGAGTACATTCCAAGCTTTCTCTGGAATACCACACGCTCAACGAGTTCCGGCGGGGCGGCAACAAACTGTCTCTGCCTCCGCATGAGACAGACATCACTGAGCAGACAGAACACAACATCCATTGCGCTGGACTCAAGTACGACTTCTTTACCAAGGATTCCAAACATTGGCTGCAGATTTATTCGTCGCTGCAGTCTATTCACCGCAGCAGCTACTACGGCGCGGGGCAGGATCCCAATGCATACGGAAACACCAAGGATTTGTCCGTGGTGGCGGGCGCACAGTATGTCTTCTATATGAAGAAATTCCTCTTCATGCCTGCCACGCTTACCACAGGTGTGGAGTACAATTACAATTCCCTTTTCGACGAGGCGTTGGGGTATCAGCGTGTCATCGACCAAAAGGTGAACATCTATAGCGTTTTCATCCAGAATGAATGGAAGACAGAAAAACTGTCGCTGCTGGTAGGCGCCCGCTTGGACAAGCACAATATGATAAAGCCGCCTATTTTCAGTCCCCGAGCCAATGTACGCTATGCGCCGTTGGATTGGCTCACCATCAGAGCGGGTTATGCGAAGGGCTTCCGTGCGCCGCAGGCGTTCGATGAGGACCTGCACATCACCGCAGTGGGCGGTGAGGTCTCCATCATCCATATCTCTCCGCACCTGAAGCCGGAACATTCGCACTCCGTGAACGCCTCGGTGGACTTCGCGCACCAATGGCACAACTCAGCCTTGGATGTCCTTCTGGAGGGCTTCTTCACCACACTCAATGACGTGTTCGTGCTGAACGAGGCCGGCCGCGACGAGAGCGGCAACCTTCTGCTGATCCGGCAGAATGGTTCGGGTGCAAGGGTGGCCGGAATGAATGTGGAGGTAAAGTACATCCCGATACGGAATTTGGAACTGCAGGCGGGATTCACGTACCAGAAGAGCCGTTACCGCAAGCCGGAAAAATGGAGCGAGACAGTAGCGGCTCAGACAAGGATGTTCCGTTCCCCCGACACGTACGGTTTCCTGATGCTCTATTATTCGCCGGTGAAACGTCTTGACCTGTCGCTTACAGGAGTTTACACAGGGAAGATGCTCATCCAGCATTTCGCAGGCTATATCGAGTCCGACTGCGAGGAGGAGTCAAAGCCATTCTTTGACTTGAATTTCAAAGTCGCGTATGGAATCAAGCTGAAGGACAATATGATTCTGGAGGTCAGCTTGGGAATGAAGAACATCTTTAACAGCTATCAGAAGGACTTTGACAAGGGCGAGCTGCGTGATGCCGGCTATATCTATGGTCCAGTATTGCCCCGCAGTCTGTTCGCCGGAGTGAAATTTTCGTTGTAACGCATAGGGACTACTCTTTTTTTTGGTGCCGAGTTGCCTGGACTCAATCCCCCCTATTGATTTTTAACTTGATTGCCTGAATATTTTTTCTTCCCGCTTCCAAGTTTCACAGAATAATTGTATCTTTGCCCGCAATTTTAACGATTATGAACTGGGCTGTCATTGTTCTGTTAATCCTCTTTGGCCTTGTGGCTCTTGTCCTTGAAATCCTGATTCTTCCCGGTGGTGTGGCGGGCATACTGGGGCTGCTTTCCATTGCGGGAGGCATTTTCATTTCGTACATTGCCTACGGCACGCTGGCGGGCAATATCACCCTCATCGTCACCGCCTTGCTGACAGTGACCGGACTGATTCTGGCCCTCCGTGGACGGACGTGGCGCAAGCTGATGCTCAATACCGAAATTGACACCAAGATGAACGTCTTTGACAAGACCAAGGTGGCGGTCGGCGCCGTCGGGAAAACCATTTCCCGTCTCGCTCCGTCCGGCAAGGCCGTCTTCGACGGCGAAACCGTCGAGGTCGCCTCCCTCCAGAACCTCATCGATGAAAACGTTGCCGTAGAAGTCGTCAAAATCGACGGCGGAAAAATTTTTGTAAAACCCGTTTTAAACTGAAAATTGAAAATTGAAAACTGAAAACTATAGTGGTTACGATTATACGATGAAAAGATGGCGTATAAAGTAATAAGTAAAAGGTATGAAGTAGGAGGTGTACAACGCACAACCCCTCTTTAGACCTAATACTTATCACCTAACACCTATTACTTATTACCTATCACCTTTTACCTCCTACTTGACAAACCTGATAAACTTTATAAACTTTAAACTATAAATTATGGATCCTTTTTCAATTGTAATTTTTGTAGTATGTGTACTACTTTTTATCTTTTTATTATGGATGGTGCCGGTCGGATTGTGGTTCACGGCCCTCGTTTCGGGCGTCCATGTCTCGCTCATCCAGCTGATTCTGATGCGCTGGCGTAAGGTGCCGCCGGGAACAATCGTCAATGCGATGATCACCGGTGCAAAAGCTGGCATCCCGCTCAACCGTAACGAACTGGAGGCCCACTTCCTCGCGGGCGGCCACGTGGTTCCCGTCGTCAACGCGCTCGTGTCGGCAGGTAAGGCCAACATCCCGCTGGATTTCAAAGCCGCCGCTGCCATCGACCTCGCCGGACGTAACGTGCTGGAAGCCATCCAGACTTCCGTCAACCCGAAGGTCATCAACACGCCGCCCGTCGCCGCCGTCGCCAAGGACGGTATCCAGCTGATTGCCAAAGCCCGTGTCACTGTGCGTACGAACATCCGCCAGCTGGTGGGTGGTGCCGGCGAAGAGACCGTCATCGCGCGTGTGGGCGAAGGCATCGTCACCGCCATCGGTTCCGCCAACTCCTACAAGCAGGTGCTGGAAAATCCCGATTCCATCTCCAAAGTAGTGCTGACCAAAGGTTTGGACTCTGGCACCGCCTTCGAGATCCTCTCCATCGATATCGCTGACATTGACGTCGGTAAGAACATCGGTGCTATGCTCCAGATGGACCAGGCCAACGCCGACAAGAACATCGCCCAGGCCAAGGCAGAGGAACGCCGCGTGATGGCCGTCGCACAAGAGCAGGAGATGAAGGCCAAGGCACAGGAAGCCCGTGCCAAGGTCATCCTTGCCGAAGCCGAAGTGCCGCTCGCACTCGCCGACGCTTTCCGCAACGGCAACCTCGGCGTGATGGACTATTACAAACTTGAAAACATCAAGGCTGATACCGGCATGCGCGACGCCATCAGCAAATCCGGACAGCCCCAGCCCAAGAAGAACCCCGAAAACAAACAATAGTATGAAAAGATTTATCATCACAACATTATTCATCTTTTTGGCAATGAGTATGATAGAAGCACAGGACATCAAATTGCCCGCCCCCAAGACGAATGGCGGAATGCCCCTGATGGAGGCACTCCAGAAACGTGTCACCAGCCGTGAATTCTCCGACAAGATGCTGTCCGACCAGCAGCTTTCGGATCTGCTGTGGGCCGCCAACGGCATCAACCGCGACAACGGCAAGCGCACCGCCCCCTCCGCCCGCAACTGCCAGGAAATCGACATCTACGTCTTCATCGAAAAGGGCGTTTTCCTCTATGTTCCGGAAAAGAACCTTCTGAAACAGGTTATTAAGGAGGACAAGCGCAAGATGGCCGCCCGCCAGCCTTTCGTGGCCGACGCCCCCGTCCTGCTGATGTTCGTCGCCAACTATGACAAGATGACCGGTATGGACAAGGAAGCCAAGGAGTTCTATGGCGCCACCGACGCGGGCTTCGTCAGCCAGAACGTCTATCTGTACTGCGCCTCCGAAGGCCTCAGCACCGTCGTCCTCGGCAGCATCTTCCGCGACGAAATCAAGGAACTTCTGAAATTCAACGGCAAAGCCGTCCTCGGCCAGCCCGTCGCTTTTGCCAAATAAATTTCCACTATGCGAAAAAGAACTTTAGTCGTGATAGCGGCAATCTCGGTTGCCGCTACACTTTTATCTTGCAACAGGCAAGACATTTACGAACAGTACAATGCCACCCACGAAGTCGTGAGCATGGATGAGGCACTTCCTGAGACACAGGATGCCGACGCTGTGGCCTATATGGACTCGCTGCGCAAGGTCTATGGTGAGATGATGGACGAAGTGGTCGGGCAGAACGACCATACCATCGACAAGCAACGGCCGCAGGACGAACTGTCGAACGTGCTGACGGACATGGTCTTCGACTTGGGCGACTCCATCAGCAAGGCGGTGAATGGCGAAGGCATCGACTTTTCCCTGCTCAATTTTGGCGGCATCCGCAAGCCGCTGAACGCAGGCGACATCACCCTCGGCGACATATTCTCCATCCTGCCTTTCGACAACATGATTGTGCTCTCCACCATCAAGGGCAGCGAGCTCCGAAAGGTACTGGCACAGATGAACGACACCATCAACCAGCCCTTTTCGCACCTTGCCTTCACGCTGGTAGGTCACAATGCCCCGACCGACATCATCGTGAACGGCAGGCCGCTGGACGACAACGCCACCTATCGTTTCGCCACCATCGACTTCATTTCGGGAGCCAACCGCGGCGACAACATCCTGCGCGACCGCGCCACCAAAGTGCCGTTTGAAATCGGACCGGTCTATAAGACCAACATCCTGCTTCGCGACGCCGCCATCGACTACATCCTGCAGGTGGGGACCATCAAAGGATATATGGATAAGAGGGTGAGGAGGGGATAGGTTATAGGGGACAGGGATTAGGGATTAGGAATTAGGAATTAGAAATTAGAAATTAGTATATTTGTTGTCGTGAAGAAAAGTTACATTAGGATTCTGAGATTTGTTCTTTCATTCTTCGTTACAGCAATTCTTATTACTGTCCCTATTCATTTTTTTAGTTCCAAAGGCATGGGACCCTTGCCATGGAAAGACATTATGAAGGCATGGCCTATACTCCTTTAGCACATGATTGGCCCAAATACGAAAATGTGTTGCAGAGATGGAATTCACACGATATCCTATCGACAAAACCGCATCCAAATTGTAAAACTTTGTTGCATAGTGTTTTCCATCGCTGGCAGTTGTTTCCAAAATGGAAACAACTGCTTCAGGTTGTAATTCTCCAGATGCAAATATGTTCTTTAAGTGTTTTGAAATAGCTGCTTTTTGCACTCCAAATAGAATTCCAATTTGTGCCTGCGAAAGCCAGATTGTCTCATTCTCAACAAGTACGTTTAATTGAACTAAAGCATCTTCCGACTGATATAAAATTATTTCGTTCTTTTGCATACTACCTTTTTTGAAAATGAAAAGTCTGCAAAGATACAACATCAATAATCCGTTGTCAATAGGTTTATAAAAATATTTTATTGATTTTCAACAAGATAAAAGATGCATATTTTAATAGAAAAGTGGTTCATTTTTGGCAATAAAACCACAAACCTGTTAAAATATGCCGTTTTTGAAATTAACGATTGGAGGTGCGGAGGTGGGGATTTTTCGGAGAAATACGGCATGGTATTGCGGCGGTGTTTGTAGAGACGCGCCATGGCACGTCTCTACAAACTATTTTTGGACTATTGCCCAAAAAGTTGTACTTTTGCTCCTTCATTACAATACCCCTTTCATTATGCCAACTCCGAAAACGATGACCGCCGAAGAAGCGGTGAAAATGGTACAATCCGGTGACCGGCTGCACTGGCCCTGCGTGGCCGCCGCGCCCGAGCACCTGATCCGCGCCCTCGTGGCCCGCGCCGACCAACTCCAGAATGTCCACATCACGCACCTCTATACCGAAGGGTACGCCGACTACGTGCTGCCACAGTACGCCGGCCACTTCTGGCTCGACTCCTTCTTCATCGGGGGAAACGTCCGCAAGGCGACACAGGCGGGACTGGCCGACTACATCCCGTGCTCCCTTTCCGACACCGCCCGCATCATCCGCGACGGCTACCAGCCCGTGGACGGCGTGTTCCTGATGGTGAGCGAACCCGACGACGAGGGCTATGTATCGCTCGGCACGTCTGTGGACTGCACCCTCGCCGCCATCGAGCAGGCACGGTACGTCATCGCCCAGATAAACAGGCACATGCCGTTCTGCTACGGCGACGCCCGCATCCCGATGTCGAAAATCACGGCATTCGTCCGCCACGACGTGCCGCTGATTGAACCGGAGTTCCCCACCCTTTCGGAACAGGATATCGCTATCGGAAAGCACGCCGCCGCCCTCATCCCCGACGGTGCCACCCTCCAGATCGGTATCGGCAACATCCCGAATGCGGTGTTGGCGCAACTTGGTGGGCACAAGCACCTTGGCATCCACTCTGAGATGTTTTCCGACGGCGTGCTGCCGCTGATTGAAAGCGGCGTGATTGACGGCAGCCAGAAGAAGGTTGATGTTGGCAAGCACGTCGCCACCTTCCTCAAGGGAACGCAGAAGCTTTACGACTATGTCAATAAGAATCAGGATGTTCTGATTAACGATGTGGCCTACACCAACAATCCCGCGGTGATTGCGTCGAACCCGAAGGTGGTGGGTCTCAACTCCGCCATTCAGATCGACCTCACGGGACAGGTTTGTGCCGATTCGATAGGCACGAAGATGTTCAGCGGGTCGGGCGGACAGCTCGACTTCATGCTGGGGGCGGGTGCGAGCGAGGGGGGCATCCCCATCGTCGCGATGCCGTCGGCCACGGCCAAAGGGGTGAGCAAGATTGTGCCGACGCTCGCCGAAGGGGCCGGTGTGGTTACGCCGCGCACGGTCGTCCACTGGGTGATCACGGAGTACGGTGCGGTGAACTTGTTCGGCCAGCCGCTGCGTGAACGCGCCCGCCTGCTGACCTCCATCGCCCACCCGTCAGCTCGGGAAGAGTTGGAGCGGGCGGCAAGAGAGCGGTTCGGGAAATGATAATATATTGTTTTTCAAATATTTGAAATTATGAATCCACTCTTATTATTCCTCATTATTTTAGTAATAAATCTCGCCATCAGTGTCAGACTTCTTATTGCTATACATAATGGACAGATTGTCCGATTCGCCCGTTTCCTTAAATATGTGAATATCATACACCTTGTCGCTGCATGTTTGTTGATTCTCTATGATGCCACCTTAGGATTTTGGGGAGGAAGAGATGAGGCGATATTGGGATTTTTCATTTTCTCCCTTTTTGGTGTGGCATCGCTGGTTAGCAACCTGGTGTGTGCGCTTATAAGAGTGTTTAGTTCTTCCAAAGAAAAAGATGAAATATGAAAAAGCGCAGGATGGCGTCTCTACATTTCAATCCTGCTGCGCCTTCTCCTTTAACCGCTCCCCTACCCACATCACATCCTCACTGTCCGGATATTGCTTTTGGAGACTGTCATACAGCATTTTCAGCAAATCAAGGTTTTCCTCCTCGGGTAGGAAAATACATTGGTTATATCTTTGGTAAAAAGCGGCCAAACTGCTCAATGACTGCGGGTTCTCTTGTATGAACTGTCGCAGGAATGTCGTGTGGTTCGCTGTAATCTGGTTATATGCTCTTTCAATTTGCTCGCGCAAAGTGTCGTCGTTGGTGTTAAGGTTATACCATTCCATTAGAATTTCCGTGGAATCGACGAACAACGAAAGCTGCCGATCAAGTTTCTGCATCAATTCTGCATCGGTGCCGCCGCTTATCGAATAGTTCCGGACGAGCGAAGCCGCGTCTGCCACAAGGGACAATTTTTCGCCTTTCGTTGCCAATGTGGTGAAGGCATTGTCGTTACGAAGGCTGATTCTGAAAAAATGAGGATTTTCATCATTCATAGGGAATGTCAATTGGAAATATCCATTTTTGATTTGGACGGAATCGCTGGCGGTCTCCCCGTCAGGTGTCATTAAGCTTACTGTGAGGAACTTCCCCTCCGCACCGGAAATATCACCCTCGAACATAATCCCATTTTGTTTATTGCAACCCATACAGAGGAGGCACAGCAGCAACGCCGCTAATCCGATGGCTTTTTTATTTTTTTTTGTTTTCATAAATGTCTGGTTCTGAATGCTCTGTTGATGTTTTTGTTTTTATGTTCCCCGCGCTTACGCACGGGGCTATGTTCTCTTGCCCCTTCAGGGCAGCTCAATGTATTATTCTTTTTTACTTTTAACTTCATTCGTACATAGGTACTGTGATTGACACCTTGATGGCGAAGTTGTCCTTCACCTGCTCGAGGCCGTATGCTCCGTAACGGTAGAAGACTCCGATGCCCATCGCCAATAAGTCTCTGGCAGCTATCAGGTTGTCAATCATCAGTCCGGTTTCAAAGTAGCCTTTCTCCATAGCATTGGCGGTGATGCCAAGGTGGTCGTTCGGGTGGCGCAACCAGCAGAAGCCGATGTTCTGGCACAAAACAATGCGGGGCGAGAATTTCCCTTCCCACATCTTGCCGAAGTTGTGCCGCAGGAAAATCGAGACATAGCTGTCGCCGACGAACTCGTTGGGGCGCATCACTGCGAACTGCTCTTCTCCGTAGAAACCGATTTTTTCATAACCCGCCGGCATGACGGAAAGCAGGGAGTAGGGGAGGGATCGGTCGATGAAGCCGCCCGTTACGGTGATTTCGCTGTACCCTAACCGTTTGTACCGTTGCCGGTGATGGGCACGTCCGTTCACTTTGTTGTAGTTGAAGTCACTGCCGAACACGCCCTTGATGCCGCGTTCGTATTGTAGCTGGAACGTCGGGTATTTTGACCCTTCGTACAGCGTGAAGTTGGTGGTCTTGTAGGTGGTCTCGTGGTAGGAGAACCTCATTCCCGCCCGCACGTAAGCATTGGTATAGCGGTACTCCGCACTGCCGTCGCCGCCCGCCGGGGCAAAGCCGTAGTTGAACAGTGTGCGGTTCTGGCTGTACGCCGCCGACACGCTCACCGTGAAGTTCTTGTCCGCCCGCATTTGCAGTTTGCCCGACAGCATGCGGCTCTTGTCGAATTTGGTGATGATCCAGTGGCGGTAGTACTCGCCGTTCAACAGCCCGATTTCGTCCCTGCCGATAATCTGGGTGCAGCCGCTCTCCACGATGTCGTCGAAGAATCTCAGCCGCAGGAGGAGACTGCGCTTGCGGTAAATCTCCCACTCCGTCATCGCGCCCCACTTCCAATCTTTGTCCTTCAGGCCGTATGCGAAGTAGCCGCCGAAACGTCCCCGGTTTGTCAGCTTGCGGTTGGTGTATAGCCCGAGGCCGAAACGCCATCCTTCATAATAGGTGTAGTTGATGATGCTGGTAATATCCAAGTCGATGGGGCCGATGGGTACGTAACCTTGCATCAGGGCCGGCAGCAGCTCCAAACGCTTGTTTATTTTCAATTTGTTGCTGATGCTGTCCAAGAGCTCGTATGTGCGTAACTCCTTTTGGGTCAGCGTGTCGTTTCGGTAGGTGGTAAGGAGGGCGTCGCTTGATTTTTTCGACTCCACCTGTTCCTCCACATCAAAGATGCCAAAGTCGCGGTTGCGGAGCGGCAGGTCGATTTCAATCTCCTTGACCGTGATGGTGGAGGTTCCCCTCGATTCGAGCGTGTCGCCCTTGTACGCAACTCTCGGAAGTTTGAACGTGGCCGTCAGCTGAGACGGGAACCAAGTGCCGTTTTCTATCTTCTGGTACTCTTGGGTGACAGGTACATGCAGAAGTACGTTCTTGTCAACCGGTTCCGCCTCAATTCGTTCGATAGCGAAGTCATCGGCATGGATGTATAGCACGCCCTTCAATGACTTGAAGGTGACATTCGGGCGCGGCTGGTACGAGATGACAAATGTGGTGTCGGAGCCGTTCAAAAGGGTGTCCTCAATATGGAAGGCATACCTCTTCGTTGAACCTTTTGAAATGGGAGAGACATACTTCACTTGGAAGATTTCGAGGTAGTCGCTTTCGTAAAAATTCTGGAATTGGATCCGGCTGAATACCATATTAAATATAGGTTTGTCCAGACCGGAGGTTTTTGAGGCGACCAATTTTTCGTACTTGTTATTGGGCTGTTTGAAATAGACCTCGCTGACACTTTCCGAAAGGAAGAGGTTCTGATCCTTCAGGCGTGCCAGACTGTCGCTGACTTTGGTCGGCAGCACGGTCATTTTATGGTAGGTGACGTACTTGAACGAGCCGCAGTGGAAGGCGCTGTTGCTGTCGCGACGGGCGATGGCGGCGTTAATGATCCGGTGGGCTGGGTTTTCTTTCGGCTTCACCGTTACCTCGTCGAGCGTGCCATAATAAAGCGAGTCGGTTTGGGCGTGGGTGGACAACAAAAAAACGGTTGCCAACAAAAAAAGTAAGATGCGGGCAACCGTTTTCATTATCGTAAGGAA
>JAGCXN010000027.1 GCA_017961265.1 Bacteroidales bacterium
CCCCCCCCCGCTCCTCTTCCCATGATGATTATTGATGTGCTTCACCATTCCGTCGCGAGCGCAGCGAGAGACGGAATCCCCTGCTTAGTTGAGTCGTTGTTCCTGCACAAGGACTTCTTCAATTTTCGATACAACTACCCTGCACTTCGTGCACCCCTTCTTAAACAAGAAGGGGAATATTCTTGTGCGCCAGCCCGCGGCACGGGCGGCAGGTACGGAAGAAAGGGGAGTGTTATGCCGCGGAAATGAAAAAGGGTCCAAACCATCCTGTTTGTTCCCCGAAGGGCGTCCACACAATATAGTGCGATCTTGGTGACATGTTTAAACCCTCAAATTAATGTGCCCAAATTTGGACGGCAGCGAAGCACACCGTCAGCTGCAATTGAGACAGCTCCAATTAGTTAACTACAAAGCCGGGCACATTCCATTACTTTGCAGTCCATCACTAATAAGGCGCGGCAAAAATACAACTTTTTTATTCTGGAAAGTTAGTATCAGGAAATTTCTTCTTTATGATTTCCAATACTTCCTTTTCCAAATCCTTGTATTCAAAATCTTTGTAATCCTTTGATGTCGAAATTGTTTCCCATTTGCTGCAATCAAGGAATTCAAAATTTTTATCGCAAGGAATTAACTCCGAAGTCCAAGGATCATCATGTCTCCATCTTAAATAGATACACCAGATTTTTTCATATTTATCTTGGAAGTAATAATAAATCTGTGAAGGACACCAAAGAAGTTCCTCCAAAAATTCGTTCATTTTTATTTTCTCCAAATTTTCCTGCTTGCTGCGGAGCAATGCCTCTACTAAATCCATTTGATTTTATGCTGCCAAGAATGTCCGATAATTGCGGTTATGACAGCACAAAAAACACTGACATTTTCGACGATCTACAACACAATAATTATACAACATGGGCGTGTAAATATTTGTTGTCCCTTACAAGCCGCAGAGAGCTAAAAAAATGTCTCGATATTGCAGATGTGCAGGCCATAGAACGGACCGCCAAAATTTTTGTCGATTTACATGAAGATTATGTACCGCGCTTTCCGCGAGCACGTTACACGGGCGCCGCTTCTCTAATAGCGGCGCACCGAAATTTAGAAATAGAGAAAGAGATCCTGCCTTGGGGATTACGTGTAAAATACAAAAAAGTACGTATTGACATGAGACGACGGGAGGCCGAAAGGTGGGACAATAGGATCGATAGTTTAGCAATGACAAATTTTTAACCTTATGCCGCACGGAAAAAAACTCACACAGGGCCAGCGTGATGTTATTTGGGCCTATTACTGTATAAAATTACGTTCTTACCCCCACCGCCGGAAAAAACTCTACGAAGAAATTGCGCTGGCTTGCGGTTTTTGTGGCTGGCAAACCGTGTACAATGTTATACGTAAAAAAACGGACGAATTACAATACAAACTTTTTGAATAACGGGTAATTATGGCAAAAAATAGCGTTATCGGCTTTCGTTGTTCTGAACAATGGTTCAAGGATCTGGCCGACTACCTGACAAAAGAAGGTATAAGCAAAACAGAACTTTTTGAAAAGTTATTGTATATTTTATTTGTTGCTATGAGCCGCGACGAACTGAAGGATTTTACAGTGCGCGGGAAATTTGACCGCTCTATGCAATTTTTTAATGAAACACTATCTAAAACAAAATAATTATGGTACAGACAAATTTAATTGGCCGTCTTGGTGCAGACGCAACAAGTAAAGAGTTTCCCGAAATTGGCCGCTTTGCAATCAATTTCACAGTGTGCGTGAACGTGCGCAAAAAAAACAACGTGGGCGTTTATGAGGATTTCCCGCAATGGTACAAAGTAACGTATTTTTGCAAATCTACGGCGTTATTGCTATATTTGAAGAAGGGGGCGCAGGTTTTTGTATCGGGTGAACCACTTTTTGAAAGTTATGTAAGTCAAACCACAAACGCCACGGTTTTTTCAGTGACCGTTACGGCGTCTCGCGTTGAGCTGTTAGGATCCAAACAAGAAGAACTATCGAAACAAGAAGAAGGGAAAAAGAATGAGAGGTAGTAAATTTAATGATGAAACCCAGTTTAATATCGTGATGGAGGTAGTTAATTTATTAAATGCTAACGTGCCAAAAAAAACAGCTTATGCGCGGGCAGCTATACACAACCATTGCAGCCCGCAAACGGCGTACAATATTTTTGTACGTTACCGAAAAAAAAACAAGTTATGGCTGTGTTTTGACTAATAACGCAGAAACTTTAAAATTAAATTGAAAGAAATGGAAACAAACGACTTTGAAAAATTGATGGAAGAAGCGCCGCAAAGAGCGGACGCCGGAAAAATTGAAATGATCGAACAGGCCGCCGGCGATACTGTCGGCGGATCTGTCGAGGATCCAGTGCCGGATCCGGAACCAAAAACAATAACTATGAGCGTCGGACAATTCGGCGCGACGGTTGCGGGACTTTATTGTAGCGTGTCGGATTTCGTGTACAAAAAAGTAAAAAAGACCGAAACGGCGCCGGCGTGGTCGGATATGGAACGCGAACAGTTAAATTCGGCAATTACGCCCGTTTTAGAGCAATATAATATAACCGTTTCGCCGCTAACTAATTTAATTATGACGTTGGCCGTAATTGAGGCAATGCGTTACACACAACCAACAAAAAAAGCCGCTGAAATAATCGAGAATGCGACAGAGTAAAATTGTAGTGATTGTCGGCGGGCGTGGTACGGGGAAAACAACGTATTTAGAGAAACTTTGCCCAAAAGATAGTACAGTCGTCGAAATGTTCATAACAGACCGTTACACGGGCGGCGATTACAGGCGTATAATGTACGATAATTTGAAACTTTCCGACTGTATCAATACAACGCTTATTTTAGAGGACGCAACACAAATTACGGCGGCAAATTCAACCAGGTTTTTAAAACAAATTATTGTCAGCTCGAAACAGTTGGGAAGTGACGTTTTTTTGGTCTTTCACAGCGTAAATTTTATCCCGGTCTTTGTGTTGGCCATGTTCGATTTTATGGTACTTTTCGACAGCGAAAAGGCAGGAAAAAAACCGGCTTTGGCGCCGTATGCTGACAAAATAAACAAGTTATTACTCCGAAAACATAAGAAGTTTACGCCGTGCGGAGTACTCGAAAATTTGTAAAAGTTGTGTAAACGTTTGTTTACCCAAAAGAAAAAAACGGAATTTTTTTTAACAAAAGTTCCGTTTTTTTTACATATACTTGCCACCTGAATTTATTTATTACAAACCCAAAAAAAAAATTATGAGCACAAAATCAATTTTAATTACTGCGGCTGTTGCCGCCGCCGTCGTGCTGGCGATGGATTTCATTTTGCCCGTTAAGATCACCGAAGAGGGAACCGGAACCCGTTTCGCAAAGTAAAAAAGAAAGGAGTTTATTATGAGTGGACAAGTAAACACAAAATTTATTGCTAATCCGTCGTTCGGTATTCAGAACGTCGGAAAACAGACCCTGACATTGGGTTTTATGCCGTGTGTGCGTGCAGCTGCAAACAATGATGACAAATATGTCGGTTTTAACGACATTTCGATCCCGTTTATGAAAGCGGCATTTGTTAGTTTGCTGATGACAACAAATGTAATTCCAGATGCCACGCTGGGAATGTACCCAACCGCAAAAAAAATCAGCCTTGCGCCAGCCATGAAGTTGAAGGTTGGCCAAAAAGTTGGAGATACCACCACAAGAACAGACATTGACTGGCCGGCGCTTGGTGTTTTGTTCGATTTTCTCGAACAAAACCCAATCCATGTGACAAAATTAAACGTTCGCGCTTCTTCAATTGCTCTGCTTCCTTCAACGATGGAAGTTTTGACCCCAAATATTTTCAATGGGCAGTATGACAGGCAGGTCGTAAACATTGTTGCAGACACAAATATGTACCAAAACCAAAGCAACATTGTTACGCTTGATTGCGATTTCTACATCACAAGAAGCAGCGTTTTACGCGTGGATTCCTCTCACTCTCAACTTGTTACTTCTCAAAGTCCGTACAGCCTTGATATGGATTTCACCTTCGACAAATATTTGTCTTTGGAGAAAGCACTCGTGGAAAATTACGAGCTTCTCACAACGCAGGCGGGAATGGCCGCAGCCATTTCGGAAGAAGTTGCCGCCGTGAACGCAAAAACAAACGACGTTGCAGGCTTGCAAACTATGCAAGTTGTTGCACGCGGGCCCGCTGTTAAGGTTTGGACGCCTGTGTTTGGTACTCCCGCTTCTCGTCAGCCCCAGACCACAAAAGGCGATGTTTCGGCGCTGGTATCCGTACAACCGCGATACACTCGAGGCGAAAATATTTAAAAATCATTGGGGCGGGTAACGCCGCCCCTTTTATTTTTTTTCTATGGCACAAATAATGACCTTTGACGAGTACGTTTTGAAGCTGTACGACACAAACGGAAACGGCAAGATCGACCGCGACGGGAGAGGGGAGTATACAGCTTGGAAACGTGCACTAAATAATAAAAATATTGCCAACACGCGGCAAGGCTACGCGGAATACGTGGCGTTAATGGAGAGGACAAACCAAAACCAACGCGCGGCGGACACACAACAGGCGTTAATTGCGGCCGCCGGTTCCGGTAACGAGGCCGCGCAAACATTTTTGACCGGTGAAAGCACATTAGGCACAATTAAAAACATTATGTTATATGTTGTTGCCGGTGCCGCCTTGATTGCTTTTCTAATTTTGAGAAAGAAATGAAAGACAGTACTATTATAATTATTGCGGTTGTGGGTTTTGTCCTTTTCCGTATGTATCAAAAAGGTTTGTTTTCTTCAACAACCTACGCGGGAGGGGATAAATATACCCAATACGCTAACGCGTTGCAAGGACTTGCCAACAATGCAACGGGTAATTTTTTGGCCGTACATAGCGGTATTTCGCAGGGAATAAACGACCAAATCAATACGTCTGTAAATACGGCGTTGGGAGCTGTGACAAATTGGGCGCAAATGTCACAGGACAACAAAAACAGAAACGATCAGCGAGAGTTTGATCAGTTCCAGCAAATTTTAGCCACAATTTAGTATGAATAAGGATCTAATAATGAAATATGGGAAATACGTGTTGTTAGCTTTGGCCGCGTATCTCATTTATAAAAAACTGAAAAAAACCAACCTTTTCGGCGTGAACAAGTCACAAAGTGAAATAACGCGAATGCTTGAAGAAGATGAGAGTTTGCAAGTACAAGGAACTGCAACACTTTCAGAACACGACGCCGCAAAGGTTGCCGAAACAATAAAAAACGCTTGGGGCGTTTTTAACGATGATGAGGAAGCAATTTACAGCGCTTTCCGACGTATTCGGAATTTGGCGGACTTGCTTCTCGTCATTGAAAAATACGGTTATTATCAATCTAACGCGCTGAACGCCGCCGAAGATCTGCCCACCTCATTACAAAAAAGATTGAGCCGCACAGAACGCGAAAAAGTGAACAAAATTTTGTCAGAAAGGGGGATCGACTATGCCTTTTAACGAAGATTATCAAAATGTAATGAATACAATTCGCGAAACCGGAAGCACGGCGGCGGAAGTTTACGCGGAAAAAAACACGGAAAGCGCAGCAAACAACGAGAACACCGGCGGCAAATCTTCTGTTGATTGGGGAAAATTAGTAAACTCCTTTGCAGGTGCCGCGCAAAGCTATTTAGATAACCGCGAAACGGGGCGTAAATGGAACGATTTTAAAGTGAACGCCACCATCGACGAGGGCACACAAAAAACAATCATTATTGTAGTTTGTATTTTGGCCGGCGCGCTGGTGTTTTTCGGGTTGATGAATAACAAAAAACACAAGTAAATGAAACAAATTGTATTTGTTGGATCATTGGCCGTTGGCTTATTTCTGTTTTTGTATCTGCGTAAAAATAAGGAAGTTACAAAAAGCGACGGCGAAGCTGCGAAAATAATAAGCACGGGCACCGGATCAACAAGGGGACAACGCAACAACAACCCGTTTAATATCAGATACAACGCGGCAAATAATTGGGTCGGCCAATTAGGATCTGACGGCGCCTTTTGTGTGTTTGATACAATGGGGCACGGCGTACGCGCTGGCGGGATCCTGCTACGAAACTATTTAAAACAGGGTAACAACACAATATCAAAGATACTGACAAAATTTGCGCCTACATCAGACAACAACAATACTTCAAAATATATTGCAGATGTTGAGAAGATGAGCGGAATAAACAAAGATGTTGTTTTGAAAAATTCTGACCTTTGGCGAATTGCAGTGCCTATGATGTATATTGAAAGCAAGTACAACGCAACGGAGACGGACAAAGTTTATTTTGAAAACGCATAAATAAAAAACTATGGCAACGATAACAGTAAAAGCAGACAATTTGACAGATCTAAAAAAGTTTGCCGCGTCGATCAACAAGAAGAAGGCAACGAAACGGAAGAAAACCAACCGGAAGAAAGCAGCCAGAAAGAAGAAGAAAACGAGCCGGAAAAAGAAGGCAACAAAACAATTATCTTTGTTTTAATCCAATCAGCCTAACGCCGGCGAGCGGCCATCGCTATATTTTTGTTTTAGATCCCTGTTTCAGACGAGAGGCGACCGGCGCGCCCCTCGTTTTTTTTTGGCTTTGCCGAAGTGTAACGGAGGCAAAAAAAAAAGCGCAGCAGAGCTGCAGCTGTGAAATGATACCTTTAAAAAAACTTGGTATGTATTATTTATGTAGGAAAAAAAACGGCGCGGCTTTTTTGAGTGTTTAAAAAAATCGAAGCGATTCACAACCGAAGCCGCGCCGTATGTTTCGGGCGGTCGGCGAACCGGCGCGCCCTCGTTTTTTTTGGCGGTGCAAAAATACAAAAAAAAATCAATACACAAAACCGGGTTCAAAAATATTTTAATTTTTTTTTGGTGCGTAAAGATTAAATCATTATTTTTGCCGCCGGATTTAAAATTAAAAACATAATACAAGATTAAAAAAAAAACAAATATGTATTGGATTATTGACGATGACGGAGGCGCTTCCGTCGAGAAATTTAGAACGCTTAGGGCTGTAAAAAATCATTTTTCCTTCTATTCAAAAAAGGATCTCGAAAATTTGGACGGGGTAGCAATTTATAAGGTCGATAGTAGAGAAAACGTTTTGAGCGTTTATTTTTTTCACTATTACCCAAAGCGAAAGCAAAAGCTTGTTTTTTCAAGATCAAGAAAAAAATAAAAATCTATGATTACTTTAAACGTCGATTATTTGGATTTTAACGCCTCTTTGACAGATGAGGCTTTCCCGAAATTTGATTTTCCGCGCGGGTTTGAAACGGAAAGTTTTGTTTTTTCCGACAAATGCGCAGACAGTACTTTTCAATACCATTACCACGTATATCAAAAGGGTAGCGGGGAATTTATCGGCCTGTTTATGGCCTGTAACCGTCCAAGTCAGGGGAAAGAACCGACCGACCGACAAAAGCGAATTTCAAAATTCCGTTTTGCAGACGCGCTTTTTTATAAAACGTTCGATTTCAATGAAACCCATGATAAATTGTGTAATGAAATCGGAATGATCAGCAAAGGCGTTTCGCAGGTTGATATTTGCTTTGATACGGACGAGGCCGTTTTTTTCAAGGGGTGGAGTTTCAATCGTGAGCGTAAGACGTTGAAGGCGTGCGACGGGGGAGGGTTTACCGGTTTAGATTTTATGCTTGCGGCCAAATATGACCTTTTGAAGCGAGATAGGCGTTTTAACCGTTCAAAAATGCGTGTGGTTGATAATATGACAAAAACGCAATTAAAAGAGTTATTGTCTGATAATTGTATGGACTTTAAAGGGCGTACATCAAACATTGAAACGCAAACGCTTGAAATAGGCGCGAAAAAATCCCGTTGTATGGCGCGTTTGTATAACAAGACAATAGAAATGCAGGTAAACGGCGAAAAGACATTTATTACGGAATTATGGAAAAATGCCGGATATGATGGTGAAAAGCCCGTATATAGATTTGAAATTTCATTAAAACGCCTTGCGGAGGAGAAATCATATTTTTATACAGAGGACGGCGAATATATAGAACCGACTTTAAATGACTTTTTCGACCCGGATTTCCGGCGCGGGTTGTTTGACGGTGTAATTACGGATAAGTTTGTTTTTGCCGGTGATCTGGTGCGGCATAAAGAATATGTTTGGCAGACCTGTTTAAGCAAAGATACAGATTTGTCCTATAATTGCGGTTATGTTAAATAGGAGTTTCTTCCCCGCTTATTTCACCCGCTCCCACTTGCGGAACCAACTGCGTATCTTCAAGCCGATTACGCCGAAAATTGCCTCGGAGAAAATTCCTTTGCTCATCTTCGACGTGCCCAGCGTGCGGTCCTTGAAAATGATGGAAACTTCCTGGATCTTGAAACCGAGTTTCCAAACCGTAAATTTCATCTCAATCTGGAACCCGTAGCCAATATGGTGGATTTTGTCGAAATCAATCGCACGCAGCGTGTCCGCCTTGTAGCATTTGAAACCCGCCGTTGTGTCGTGTACAGGAATGCCCAAAATGATGCGTACGTACGCCGAACCGTAGTACGACATCAGCAAGCGCGACATCGGCCAGTTCAGCACGTTCACGCCGTTGCAGTAGCGCGAGCCAACCGCCAAATCCGCGCCATCCTCGCTGCAGGCCTTGTACAAACGCACCAGATCGTGCGGATCGTGCGAAAAATCGGCATCCATCTCAAATATATAGTCATATTCGTGAGCCAAAGCCCACTTGAAACCATGGATATACGCCGTACCCAAGCCCAACTTGCCCTTGCGTTCCTCAATGAACAGACGCTCTGGAAACTCTTGCATCAGCCGTTTCACAATGTCTGCTGTGCCGTCCGGCGAATTGTCCTCTACAATTAATATATGGTACTCACCGAGTCCAAAAACCGTACGGATAATGTTCTCGATATTCTCTTTTTCGTTGTAAGTCGGGATGATTACAAGTTGTTTATCCATAGTAAATTACACTATTTTATTAAATCAAGGATTACATAAACAGGAAGATGGTCGCTGTAGCCTCCAAGATAGTTGCCACCGGCAAATGTACGCAACGGAATTCCTTCGTAGGAACCGGATTTCGTGAGCAGGAAACTTGCGCGGAAAATGCGTGCGGAATTGTATTTGAATCCCTTCGTTGCATTCAACAAACCATACGATATGATAATCTGGTCAATCACGTTCGGTTCGTCACGATAGACGTACGACCAGATGCCATCCATGTAGAGTTTATACATCGGGTTGAACAACTGATTGACACCCACATCCTTAACTTTTCCTTTTGCTTGCAGGTAGCTGACAATGCTCTTTGCATCCGGGTTGTCGTTCAAGTCGCCCATAATCAGGATTTTGGCTCCTGAATTGGCCTGCATCAACGAATCGGATATATGCTTGCAGACTTGGGCCGCCGCGATACGCTTCGGCATACTCCGTTTTTCACCGCCCAACTTTGAGGGCCAGTGATTTACGATAATATTCACCGTATCAATCTCATCAATAATGCCGGTGACAAGCAGCTGGTCGCGAGTACGGAAATCCGGATCGTCTTCGGTTACTACGGGGTATGGGTGCGAATAGATGACGCGGAAGCGGTCTTTTTGGTATAACAATGCCACGTCAACCCCTCTCCTATCGGGCGAATCGTAGTGGACGATGCCCATGTTGAACGGCTTGAGGTTGTCGGTGGCGACCAAGTCCTCCAGCACGCGGCGGTTCTCAATCTCAGAGACGCCGATGGCTACCGGTCCGCCGTACTCTTTGGCAATCAAAGAGATAACCTTCGACATATTCTCCAACTTGTGTTGGTAGCGTTCCTCCGTCCACTGGTAGTCACCTTCAGGAAGGAACTGCTCGTCGTTGATGAGCGGGTCGTTTTCCGTGTCGAAAAGATTCTCCAAGTTGTAGAATGCGATGACGGCATTCTGTCCCTTTTGAGCAAATAAAGGCGCCATCATCAGTAATGAAAGCGCCAACAGTGTGATTTTCTTTAACATCCGTATTCTGTTTAATTGTTCAGGGCTTCGGCACCGCTGACAATTTCGATTAATTCGTTGGTGATGGACGACTGACGTGCGTTGTTGTACTTCAGCCGCAAATCCTTAAGAATCTCCGTGGCGTTGTCCGTGGCCTTGTGCATGGCGGTCATACGTGCGCCGTGCTCTGAGGCAACGGAATCAAGCAACGTCTTATAAAGCTGCAACTTCAAAATCTTGGGAATCAATTCGGTAAGAATCTCCTCCTTGGAAGGTTCGAAGATGTAGTCAGCTTTTTTCGCGGACTCCTCTCCCCCACCGCCAAGGTTGGCAATCGGGAGGAAGTCTTCTGCGCACAGCTCCTGCGTGGCCGGATTGATGAACTTGTTATAGACAATCTTCACGCAATCAACCTGATGGCTGATGAAGTCATTCATCAGCTGCTCGCCGAGTTCCGCAATCTCGTCGAAGGCGGAAGTTTCGGTCAGCGTTTCGTTGCGCCAGGCCACATCGTGCCTGCGGGCCAGCAGTTCGGCCGCCTTTTTGCCGATGCAGTAGAGCTTCACATTGCCTTTTGCTGCCTGTTCGGCGAACTCGCCTTGCAGCATTGCCTCCACCTTTTTGGATACATTGGCGTTGAAACCGCCGCAAAGACCTCTGTTGGAGGATATTACCACAAGTGCAACTTTTTCAATGGGACGCTCTTGGAACAGCGGCATACCGTCGAGACTGTCGGCGGCACTTGACAAGTTGCCCAGAATCTCATTCAGCTTGTTGGAGTACGGACGAAGGTTGATGATGGCGTTCTGCGCCCTTCTCAGTTTGGCCGCGGACACCATCTTCATCGCACTCGTGATTTTCTGCGTGGATTCGACGGAGGCAATCCTTATACGTATTTCTTTTAAGCTTGCCATAAGCTACTATTCTTCATACTTTTTGACGACCTCTTTGCAGACGGCTTCGAGTTCGCCCATCATTTCATCGTTGATTTTTCCGCTCTTCAGCTCGTTGAGAAGTGCCTCGTGGCCTTCCTGGAGGGTCTGGAGGTACTCTTTCTCGAAAGTGCTGATACGGTTGACGGGAACCTTCTGGAGCAAAGCACGCACGCCGCAGAAGATGATGGCAATCTGCTCTTCTACCTTGAGGGGCGAATACTGGGGCTGCTTCAGGATTTCCACATTACGTTCACCCTTGTCGAGGGCGTTTCTGGTGGCCGCATCCACATCGGAGCCGAACTTGGCGAAGGACTCAAGCTCACGGTATTGTGCCTGGTCAAGTTTCAGTGTACCAGCTACTTTCTTCATGGACTTGATCTGGGCGTTACCACCCACACGGGATACGGAGATACCGACGTTGATGGCGGGGCGGACACCGGAGTTGAACAGGGATGTCTCCAGATAAATCTGACCGTCGGTGATGGAAATCACGTTAGTCGGGATGTATGCAGAGACGTCACCGGCCTGCGTCTCGATAATCGGGAGGGCCGTCAGTGAGCCGCCACCCTTGACCATCGGTTTGAGGACGGGCGGCAGGTCGTTCATCTGGGCGGCAATCTCGTCGGATTCAATGATCTTGGCTGCACGTTCCAGAAGTCTGGAATGGAGATAGAAGACGTCGCCGGGGTAAGCTTCACGTCCCGGGGGACGACGGAGCAGCAGGGAGACTTCGCGGTAGGCCACGGCCTGTTTCGACAGGTCGTCGTAGATGATGAGGGCCGGACGTCCCGTGTCGCGGAAGTACTCACCAATGGCGGCGCCAGCGAAGGGGGCGTAGAACTGCATGGCTGCCGTGTCGGAAGCCGTTGCATTCACGATGATGGTATAGGGCATGGCGCCGTTCTCCGTGAGCGTCTTGACGATGCTGGCCACGGACGAACCTTTCTGACCCACAGCTACATAGATGCAATATACGGGATTTCCTTCCTCGTAGAATTTCTTCTGGTTGATGATGGTGTCGATGGCGATGGCGGTCTTTCCGGTCTGGCGGTCGCCGATGATGAGCTCACGCTGGCCGCGGCCGATCGGGATCATAGCATCGACAGCCTTGATACCGGTCTGGAGCGGCTCCTTGACGGGCTGGCGGAAGATGATGCCGGGGGCCTTACGCTCGATAGGCATCTCGTAAAGCTCGCCTTCGATTTTGCCCTTGCCGTCGATCGGTACACCGAGGGTGTTGATGACGCGGCCGCAGAGGCCTTCGCCAACTTTGATGGAGGCGATACGTCCTGTGCGTTTGCACAAGTCGCCTTCGTTCAGCGTCTTGGAGTCACCGAGGAGCACGACACCGACATTGTCCTCCTCCAAGTTGAGGACGATGCCCATGATGTTGCCTTCTTCCTGTTCAAATTCGACCAATTCGCCGGACTGAGCGTTTTGCAGCCCATAGACGCGGGCGATTCCGTCACCCACGACTAAGACAGTGCCAACTTCGCCCAGCTCGGAGCCGGCGTCGAAATTCTGGAGCTGCTGGCGCAGGATTGCAGTTACTTCTGATGGTTTGATTTCTGCCATTGTATATGTATTTGATTATTTTTATTCTATTAAAAAACAAACTGATAGAGGTTGTGCGAAAATTCTGATTTCAAGCGGTTGATGCGTCCGAGGATGCTGGCGTCGAACAGGAAGTCGTCCACGCGCACGATGAAGCCGCCGATGACCTTAGGATCGACGACCTGCTGTAGAAGGATGGTGCTGTGGGTCTGTTCCTCCAGTATCCCCTTGATCTTGCCGGCCAGTTCCGGATTTAGCTCGACGGCGGTAGTGACCACGGCGGAGCGGATATGGTGCTTTTCGTAGTAGCACTTAACGAACTGGTCGAAAATGCCGGTCAGGGAAGGTTCGCGGCGTTTCACGATGATCAGGTTCAGGAAACCTAACGTGACGGAGTTGATTTTGTCTTGGAAAAGAGACTTGAAGATGGACTCCTTTTTGGAGGCGACGATGACGGGGCTTTCTATCACCGCACGAAGTTCGGCGTTCTCTTTGAACACCTTGCTTAAAAGAAGGATGTCTTGATAGACAGGTTCTTCCACATTTTGCTCAATGGCGAACTGGTGCAGGGCTTTTGCGTAGCGGCCAGACAGTTTTGCATTTCTCATCTGCGTGATTTTTAGCGGATTAGTTGATACTTACGTCCTTCACCCATTCGGAGATCAGCTCCTCCTGTTTGCTCTTTTCGGAAAGTTCCTTCTGAAGGACTTTCTCCGCGATTTCGATGGACATCTTGGCGATTTCATTCTTGATGTCCGTCATGGCCTTCATCTTTTCGTAGTGGATGCTTTTCTTGGCGTCCTCGATAAGAAGTTGTGCCTCTTTGGAGGCTTTCTCCTTAGCGTCCTCATACATCTTCTCGCTCATCTTGCGGGCTTCGGAGAGGATGGCGTCGCGTTCTTCCTTGGCCTGCACGAGCAGAGCTTCGTGTTCAGACTTGAGGTTCTTCATCTCCTCGCGGGCCTTGGCGGCCGAATTGAGCTGTTCCTCAATGAATTTCTCGCGGTTGTTGATGGCCTTGAGAATGACGGGCCAAGCGAATTTGGCCAGAATGAAAAAGAGGATGCCAAAACCTATCAGCATCCAGAAAAGCAATCCAAATGAAGGAGTGATTAATTCCATAGTCCAGTTTTGATTAGGTTACAAAAATGCGGCTGCAAAGATACATAATTTTTGTTCGTGATTTACACGATGACAAAAAAACTTTTGCTGATTTCAGCCGGGCACTCATCATCCCATTGATGATTTTCTCAGCTAAAACAGACCGTTATTGTAGAATGATTTTACAAATTTTCCTCCATGGAAAAACATTCTTCAAATTTCTGCCGCAATAGTACCTCATCCTCCATCATCTGCCGGAGCCTCTCAAGACGTTCTGCATTTGGTGAGTGTTCAAACCAAAGGCGCAAATAGCCGTTCCGTCCGTATTTCTCATGCAAGTGCTGCACCGTCCGCGCATAATGTCCCTGCTTGTCCAGTTCTGGATAGTGTTCCAGACCGTATTGCACCGTGCGGCGGATGATAGTGTCGGGGTCGATGAAACGGTCAGCTTCGGCCACGATACGACCGTATAGCGAACGCGGCGCGTGGTCGGACGAGGCCCGATGGTCTTCTACTGCCTCTGCCATCATCTGTAAATCGCTTTCCGAAAACCATTTCCGTAATGCTGTATCCGCCAACAGCATCCTCGCTGAAACTTCGTGATGGTGTTCCCTCCCCTCACACAAACCGATGTCGTGGTAAGCGGCAATGGCATACACCATATCCACATCAACCTCCATCTGCGCCGCCAGTTCCAAACTTTGCTGAATCACCATTCGCACGTGGTTACGCTGGTGCGCTTTGTCGAAATGGTCGTACAACGGAATAATCCGTTGTTGAATATAGTTTTGTAGCTCCGAATCAGGTTGTCGGACACTATTGTCATTCTTCATGCCAAACTCTTTTTACGGTTACTATGGAGAGCGATAATGATGACCGCACTGAATATCAATACAATGCCGAAAGCCAAGCGCAACGTAAACACTTCTCCAAAAAGGAAAATCCCGATTAAAACCGCCGTGAGTGGTTCGAGGGCGCCCATAATGGCGGTGGGTGTAGAACCGATGTATTTGGCGGCATACACCATCATTACAAGGGCCAGAATTGCGGGAACCACCGCCAGCCAGCCCACATAGAACCAGCTGGTGACATTTGCGGGCACTTGGAGTCCCTGTCCTGAGCATAACGAAACCAGCATGTTCCCTAAAGCGCAGTAAATGAGTACGTAAAAATTGATTTTAAAGGAGGACATGGATAAGTGTGCCCGATTCATCACGATGATGTAAATGGCGTACGTGAGCGCTGAAAGCAACACCAGCACTACGCCCAGTGCCGACAAGCTGCCGCCGTCGGGTGTCCAATACAGCAGCATGACTCCGACAAAAGACAGCACTATCGCCGACACAGTGGCCCATGTGAGTTTCTCTTTGAAAAAGACGGTCATAATGGCCGCTGTCAGCACCGGATAGACAAAGAGCAGCGTGGAAGCCACCCCGACCGCCATCAGCTGAAAGCTGGCATAGAGCGTGAACGACGAAGCCAGAAAGAGAAGCCCCAAGGCACTTAAAGTAGCAAACTCCTTCTTGCTGACACCCAGCTTTTCGTTACGAAACAGCATGACGGCCGCTATAATCAGCCATGCGAGCCCGAAACGCCAGAAAAGCACGGTGCTTGGCGCCATACCCTCCTCGTACAGACGAGCCCCTAACGGATTGGTGCCATAGCACACGGCGGCACCTATGCCGCAAAGGGTGCCGAAAAGCTTATTGTTTCTGTCGTTATTAAGCATAATTTGCTATATCAATATTATTGCAAATTGCCTCAAACTCCCCTACCGTCAGCTGTTCAGGACGTTTCGTAAAAATCGGGGCGTTTATGAAACTTTCTTTGAACTGAAAGGTTTTCAGTGAATTACGAAGCGTTTTCCGACGCTGGTTGAAGGCGGTCTTCACCACCTGTTTGAACAGCTTTTCGTCGCATGCCAGCCGCTTTTCGGGGTTCCTTGTGATCCGTATGACTGCTGATTTCACTTTCGGAGGCGGGTTGAAGGAGCCTTCGTGGACAGTGAACAGGTACTCAATGTCGTAATACGCCTGCAGCAGCACGCTCAAGATGCCATACTGCTTGTTACCCGGCCCGGAGGCGATACGCTCGGCCACCTCCTTCTGGAACATGCCGACAACTTCCGTCACCAAATCATTGTTTGCCAGAATTTTAAAAAGAATCTGGGATGAAATGTTGTACGGAAAATTGCCGATGATGCTGACCTTTTCCGAGTACATGCCGGACAGATCCAGCGTCAGGAAGTCGGCGGCGATGATTTTGTCCGACAGTTCCAGATAGTTCTGTTGCAGGTAGGCCACCGACTCATCGTCGATTTCGACCACCTTCAGGCTGACATTCTCCTTGTGAATGAGGAACTTGGTCAGCACGCCCATACCGGGGCCGATTTCAAGGAGATTCGGATTCAGGTCTTGCAGACTTTCCACAATCCGCTGGGCGATGCCGTCGTCGCAAAGGAAGTGCTGTCCGAGGTATTTTTTGGGTCTTACGTCTTTCATTATTATGGGATTATAAAGAAAAAAAGGCCCGTCTTGCGGACAGGCCTTTCCGTTATCAGAACAAGTGACTATTCTTCAGCTTTTTCGAGGTTCTTTTTCAGAGCCTGGAGGGCTTCGAGATCACCGAGGGTGGCCTTTTCAACCTTTTCGTTTACTTGGGCGATTTCCTGGTTCTTCTTTCTGTCTTCAGCCTGAGCTCTCTTAGCGTCCTCTTCGGGGGTCAGCTTCCAAGTGCTGGTGTGTGAGAGGGTGATCTTCTTGCTGTCCTTGGAGAATTCCACGACTTTGAATTTCAGCGTCTCGTTCACCTGAACCTTGCTGTTGTCCTCTTTCTGGAGACCGCGGTTGAAAGCGAAACCTTCGATGCCGTTGGGCAGGGTAACCACAGCGCCCTTGTCGTTGATGGCGGTGATGGTGCCTTCGTGCTCGGAACCGACGGGGAAGATGGTTTCATAGACATCCCACGGGTTCTCCTCGAGCTGTTTGTGGCCGAGGCTGAGCTTGCGGTTGGCGGCGTCAACTTCCAGAACCTTGACATCAATCTTTTCACCGATCTTGGTGAATTCGGCGGGATGTTTGATTTTCTTGTCCCAAGAGAGGTCGGAAATGTGGATGAGACCTTCCACGCCCTCTTCGAGTTCGACGAAGATACCGAAGTTGGTGAAGTTGCGCACGGTGGCGGTGTGCTTCGAGCCGACGGGGTACTTGATGTTGATGTCAGCCCACGGGTCGGGAATCAACTGCTTGATACCGAGCGACATCTTTCTCTCTTCCTTGTCAAGGGTAAGGAGAACGGCGTCGATTTCGTCACCGACTTTGAGGAAGTCGTGTGCGGTGCGGGAGTAGTGCTGCGACCAGGACATTTCGGAAACGTGGATGAGACCTTCGACACCGGGCATGATTTCGAGGAATGCGCCGTAGTCGGCGATGACCACCACCTTGCCGTGAACGATGTCGCCGACCTTGAGGTTCGGATCGAGAGCGTCCCACGGATGCGGGGTGAGCTGCTTCAGGCCGAGAGCGATACGTTTCTTGTTCTCGTCGAAGTCGAGGATGACCACGTTGATCTTCTGGTCGAGCTTGACGATTTCTTCGGGATGGATGATGCGGCCCCAAGAGAGGTCGGTGATGTGGATAAGACCGTCCACGCCGCCGAGGTCAACAAATACACCGTAGTTGGTGATGTTCTTGACGGTTCCTTCGAGCACCTGGCCCTTTTCGAGGCGGGAGATGATCTCTGCCTTCTGGGCTTCGAGTTCGGACTCGATGAGTGCCTTGTGGGAAACGACGACATTCTTGAATTCCTGGTTGATTTTCACAACCTTGAAATCCATGATCTTGTCAACAAACACGTCGTAGTCGCGGATGGGCTTCACGTCGATCTGTGAACCGGGGAGGAATGCCTCGATACCGAAAACGTCCACGATCAAGCCACCTTTGGTGCGGCACTTGACGTAACCGGTGATGATTTCCTCTTTCTCGAAAGCTTCGTTGACGCGCAGCCAAGACTTGAGCATGCGTGCTTTCTTGTGGGAGAGAATGAGCTGGCCGGTAGCATCTTCCTGACTTTCAACGTAAACTTCGATTTCATCACCGATTTTCAGGTCGGGATTGTAACGGAGTTCAGAAGCGGAGATGACACCGTCGGACTTGAATCCAATGTTGACGACGATTTCGCGCTGGTTGATGGATACGACGGTACCCATGATCACAGCCTGCTCGTCGATAGACTTGAAGGACTTGGTGTAAAGTTCCTCAAGGTTCTTCTTTTCGGCTTCGCTGTAGCCTTTGCCCTTCTTATCCAACGCATTCCAGTCGAAGTTCTCGATCGAGCCGTAAACGTTTTCAATTTCGCGGGGCTTTCTGGGAGCCTTCGGAGTCTCGGGAAGCTCGGCGGCTTCGGCAACGGGCTCTGCTGTGGGTGCCTCAACGGGTTCAGCAACAGGTTCGGTTGCGGGTTCTGCTACGGTTTCCTCAACGGGAGCGGTAGCGGGAGCCTCTTCTACAGGCTGGTTTTCGGAGATAACTTCTTCCGGATTGTTAATAATTTCTTCTGCCATAGCAAAATTTTTGATTCTTTTGAATCGGTTAATAAGGTGAAACATAAGGGGTTAATTCTTCAACGCAAACCACAGAGCCCCTTGCGATTTGCGGGGTGCAAAAGTAGTAATAATAATTTAATAATCAGTATATTTCAGAAAATATTTTTGGAATAAAAAATCCCCTCCTTTCAAAGAGAGGATTTTGGGGATAGAATCGTTGAATCAACAATATTTTATTCCTTCGTCTTGCTGTCGCAGTAGTAGCAGCGGATCGGGCCGTTGACGGTCTGGCGGAAAAGATGCGGCACCTTTTCGGCATTACTGATACATTTGTTGTTGGCGCAGAACAAGGTGCTGTCCTCGATGGTCTCGTAATGGATCGGGGTGTCGTGTTCCGGATCGTTCTTCCATTCCAAAAGTTTGCAAATCAAAGCCATACGGACGAACTTACCGTTTTCAACCTGACGGAAGTAGGCGGCACGCGGGTCGGAGTCAACCTCGGGCAGAATCTCGTTCACACGCGGCAGCGGGTGCAGGACGGCCATGTCACGTTTGGCGAGCTTCATCTTCTCACGGTCGAGCACGAAGCTGTCCTTCACGCGGTCGAACTCGTCTTCGTCCAAGAAACGCTCCTTCTGGACGCGGGTCATATAGAGCACATCCAGCTGAGACATCACTTCTTCCATCGTGCTAACTTCCTTGTATTCAATACCTCTTCGTTCGCACACATCGTGACGGATGTAGCCGGGCACGCGCAGCTCGTTCGGGGCGATGAGGACAACTTTGATGTTGGAACGTGCTGACAGCGACTTGATGAGGGAGTGGACGGTACGACCGAACTTCAGGTCACCGCAGAAACCGATGGTGAAGTTGTCGAGACGGCCCAGCTCGCGAGTGATGGTGAGCAGGTCGGTGAGGGTCTGCGTCGGATGGCTGTGGCTGCCGTCACCGGCGTTGATGATCGGCACACCGGCCACTTTGGAGGCGGCTAACGGCGCGCCTTCGATGTAGTGGCGCATGGCAATCAGGTCGGCAAAGCAGCTTACGGTCTTTGCGGTGTCCTGCACGGATTCACCTTTGGCGGTTGAGGAGCTGCCAGCTTCGGAGAACCCCAGCACGTTGCCGCCAAGCTCCATCATAGCAGCCGTGAAGCTGAGGCGGGTACGGGTGCTCGGCTCGTAGAACAGCGTGGCCAATTTCTTGCCCTTGCAGTGCTCCGCATACTTTTTCGGGTTGGCAATAATATCAAGCGCTAACTCGATAATTTCATCGGTTTCGGCAACCGAAATGTCCATTGGATCAATTAAGTGTTTCATTTTTTTATTTATTAAGTTATTAAATTATTCAATTATTAATTTCTACTACCCCGCCCTACGGGCACCCCTTCTACAAGAAGGGAAATTATCAATTTTCAATTCTCAATTTTCAATTTATAAGTTGTTCCTAAAGTCAAGGACGGTTTGTTTCTGTTCGGGCGTGATGTACTTTTCGGTGATGGCGACTTCCACGAGGGCATCGAGGTTGGAGAGCGAGTGGTACTCGGTCTTGGCTTCCTCAAAGTTCTTCGTGGCGGCTTTCAGCCCGTAGGTGAAGATGCTGATCACGCCAAGCACTTCGGCACCGGCTTCGCGGAGGGCGTCCACCACTTCAATGCAGCTGCCGCCGGTGGAGATTAGGTCTTCGATGACGACCACGCGCGTGCCCGCATCCATCTTCCCTTCAATACGGTTGGTACGCCCGTGCGATTTGGCGGAGGAGCGCACATAACCCATCGGCATATCCAGAATGTCCGAAACAAGGGCGGCGTGGGCGATGCCGGCCGTGGCCGTGCCCATCAGCATCTCGCAGTTCGGGTAGTACTCACGGACCAACTCCGCGAGACCCTGCTCCACCTTCTTCCGTGCCGACGGAGCCGACAGGACCAGACGGTTGTCGCAATAGATGGGGCTTTTGATACCGCTCGCCCATGTGAACGGGTCGTCAGGACGCAAGAAGACCGCGCCAATTTTCAGTAATTCAGAGGCTATTTCTTGTGATTTCATTGTATGTTGTTGATTTGTTGATTCGTTGATTTGTTGATTTGAGGCTCGCTTTGCTCGCATTTGAGTCCGCTGCGCGGACATTTGTCCTCACTGCTTTTGATAGTTCTCAGTTTTCAATTTTCAGTTTTCAATTTACAAATTCAGAAAGGCAGCGTTTGTAGGCTTCGAGCGGGTTGGCGGCCTGCGTGATGGGGCGACCAACGACGATGTAGTCGGAGCCGAGTTCGCGGGCGCGGACGGGCGTGGCGATACGGGACTGGTCATCGGTGGAGGAGTCGGCGAAGCGGACACCCGGCGTGACGGTGATGAAGCCGTTGCCGCACGCTTTCTTCACATCAGGAACTTCCAACGGAGAGCAGACCACGCCGTCGATGCCGGCAGCGGCGGCGTTTTTGGCGTACTGCGCCACCACCTGTTCCATCGGCTGCGGGATGAGCAGCTCGTTGTGCAGTGTCTCCTCGGAGGTGGAGGTGAGCTGCGTGACCGCAATCAGCTGCGGGCGTTGGCCGTTGGTGCTGCCCTCGGTAAGCCCCTCCAAGGCGGCACGCATCATCTGCACCGTCCCGGCGGCGTGGACGTTGGTGATGTCCACCCCAAGACCGGCCAGCACGCGCATCGCCTTCCGGACTGTGTTCGGAATGTCATGGAGCTTCAGATCAAGGAAAACCTTGTGTCCACGGTCCTTCAGCTCCTTCACGATGGCTGGACCTTCCGCATAAAAAATTTCCATCCCCACTTTTACGAAAGGATGGAAATCAGAAAAACTGTTCAAGAACGCCAGCGTCTCGTTGGCGGTACTGAAGTCGAGGGCAATGATTACATCTTTTGGCATAGCTATTCGATAATTCCTATAATTTCTGATAATTTATTGATTTTCAATTCATTCATAACAGATGGAAGATTTTCCACTATCTGTTTGCAGACGAAGGGGTTGCGCAGGTTCTCGCTGCCGACCTGCACGGCGGTGGCACCGGCCATCATCATCTCGATCACGTCTTCGGCAGAGGCCACGCCGCCGCAACCGACGACCGGAATCCTGCACGCTTTCGACACCTGATAGACCATCCGCAGGGCCACGGGGAAGATGGCGGGGCCGGAAAAGCCGCCCATCTTGCGGGCCAGAACGGGTTTGCGGCGGCGGATGTCGATACGCATCCCTAACATCGTATTGATGAGGGTGAGTCCGTCGGCACCGGCCTCCTCACAAGCCTTGGCGATGGAGACGATGTCGCCGACATTGGGGCTGAGTTTCACGATAAGGGGGCGCGGGCACACCTCGCGCACGGCCTTCACCACGGAAGCCGCGCCGTCGGGCGTTGTCCCGAAAGCCATCCCGCCGTTGTGCACGTTGGGGCACGAAATGTTCAGCTCCACAATCTCGACCTCCGTCGCGACGGTCTCGCAGCAGGCGCGGTAATCGTCGAGGGAAAAGCCGCACACATTCCCGATAATCGGCTGGTGGAAGTGCTTGCGCAGGTTGGGGATCTCCTCCTCCGCCACCACTTTCGCGCCGGGGTTCTGGAGTCCCACGGAGTTGAGCAGGCCGTCGGGGCACTCCGCGATGCGCGGGGTCGGATTGCCGAAGCGGGGTTCGAAGGTAGTGCCCTTCACCGAGATGGAACCAAGTACGTTAAGGTCATATATTTCAGCCATTTCCGCACCGAAGCCGAAAGTGCCGCTGGCCGGGATGACCGGATTTTGCAGCGTCACGCCGCACAGATTAACCGACAGATCTACCATACCAGTTCCTCCTTTCTGAAAACGGGGCCGTCCTTGCAGATGCGTTTCGCGCCGTGGGCGGTCATCAGGCTGCAGCCCATACAGATACCGAAGCCACATCCCATCCGTTCTTCTAAGCTCAGCTGGCCGTCGGTGGCGATAGCTGCCGTGACCGCCTTCAGCATCGGAGTCGGGCCGCAGGCGTAAAAGTAGTCGTAGTCGCACTCCGGCAACAATTCCGTCACCAGGCCCTGATGCCCGAAACTGCCGTCCATCGTGGCGTAATATGTTTTATCACAGATATTTTCAAACTCTTTCTGATAGAAGATTTCCGACTGGTTGGCGAAACCGGCGATAAAGGTGGTGAAAACGCCTTTCTTACGGAGTTCCACGGCCAATTGGTAGAGCGGCGCGGTGCCGATACCGCCGCCGACTAACAGGGCCTTGCGGCTGCTTTCGGGAATTTGGAAGCCGTTGCCGAGCTGCAGCAGGCAGTTCACCACGTCGTTCCTGACGAGCTTTGTCATTTGGGTCGTCCCCTTCCCTACCACTTTATATACCAAGGTGACTTTTCCGGGCACGGACTCGCAGACGGAGATGGGGCGGCGCAGGTACATCCCTCCGACCGACACTTCGACGAAGGAGCCGGCGGCAAGCTGCGGAATCTCCCCGGCAAGTTCCAGCCGGAAGATTTTCGAGGCCACCTCCTCATTTCGCATCACTACCAGATTTCGTTCTATCATCTTTTCTGACAAAAAAAAAGTGACTTAAAAACAAGTCACTTAAACAATTAAAAAAACGGAAATCCTTGCAGCAGAGTGCTGTTACAGGAATTTCCGGTATTCTTTCTCTTTGGAGCATACTGGCGGCAAAAATACTACTTTTTTTGAATATAATTCGCCTTGTTCATATCTTTTGAAAAGTGTTGAAAAATACCCCTTCGTCACAAGGAGGAAGGGGTAAAATCCTTATTCTTTCGAGAACTGGTCCTTGCCAACGCCGCACATCGGGCATTCGAAATCGGCGGGGAGTTCCTCCCATGGGGTTCCGGGCGCAATGCCCGCTTCCGGCACACCAACGGCGGGGTCGTAAACCCAACCGCACAAATCACATACGTACTTTTCCATAGTCTTTGTTTTTAAAGGTTTGTAATAATTATAAGGTAATGAATAACGGCGGCAAAGATAAGGAATTATCTGATAACCACACAAAACTATTGTATTGAGAATTTATCCCCGTAAGGGAAACGTCCTTCATAAAAACCAGAAATGTCATTTACACGACATTCTCCACTTTTATATATGGAAACATTATAGTAGGTATGCTCTATACCACCAATCCATTTATAGTCAATAATCACATCTATTGTGCCATCTGATTTGGGGACAGCCCTGATATTATCGTATTTCAGATCCGGCTTGTACATTTTCAGGCAATATTCAACGGCTTGGATGGCTTTCTGCTCATTACAGACGGATGCCGTCTGATTTTCTGCTTTCGGCTCGGATTTGTCAGCAGCACTTTCAGTTGAACTTTTGTCTGTTTGCTCAACAGGCTGTATGCCAACGGCCTGTTGCAGTTCTGCAACATCTTTTTTCAACTGTTCCACCTCTTCTTGCAGATCTTTGCTTTCATTAATACGGATGCAGCCTGCACACACTAATGCAAGTACCGCCAATAGAATAATGTTCTTTTTCATTGCTATGGTGATTTTGATTAAAATTTACCTGCCGTTCATCTTACAAAGTCTTTTATACCAGCACTGCGTGGCTGAATGTTTCGGCAAATTTCGTGACACCTGTTTGGATACGCTGTATCGTTTTTGCCGACGGCTTCCGATATCCTGTTACATAATGGCTCAACTGTTTGCTGTTGATACCTGTAGCCTTTGACAATCCAGTGAGTGTGAATGGGGAATATTTAAGAAAAGATACCGTATCGAACACATACTCAAACTCAAGACTATCAAAGTCGAACATCTCGCCTGATTCCGCATACGCTGCTTTCATTTCTTCTTTGCTCTTCTGCAAATCGGCTTTAGCCGCCTCAATGGTGTCGCCTTGTGCAAGCAGCATAAAGCCTAAAGAATCGTCATCTGTGTAAATGTCAAAGTCCAAATTTTTTCCCGTTTCAATAATTGCTCTTACTTTCATATTATATTTCTATGGTTCTTAACAATAAATCGAAGTTCATTATTTGATACCCGCTTGTTTTAAAATTTTCCCCAATGTTCCAGTCTTCACTTCCTCTGATTTATGGTGGCTGGTCTGGAATTTTTTACCTGTAATAGGGCTGAACCATAACGGATGGTCATTATTGCCAATAAGATAACACCCAGCTTTTTTCAATATCTTTTCCAATTCAGAATACTTCATACCCGTTATTTGTTTCAGCGCTGCAAAGATAGAAAAAAAACTAACAACTTTTATCCTTATTCAAAAAAATATCCACAATCAAAAATTCACCCCCTTATCAAGACGCGGTACACGATGTATTTCTAAATATCTAACCCCTATTGAGACGATGTACACATCGTCTCTACTATACCCTATTCACTGCCCCCTGTACCCTGTACCCTGTACCCTGTACCCTGTTCACTGAACCCTGTCCCCTGCCTTCACCGTCATCACGCAACGGCCTTTTACGGTCCAGCCGTCGAACGGGGTGGCTTTTCCTTTGGACTTAAATTCTTTTGAATCAATCTGATATTTATTTTCAATATCGAATAGGGCGAGGTCGGCAGGTTCTCCTTCAGCCAATTTGCCGCTGATGCGGAAGGCGCGGCGGGGCGCGTCATTCATCAGTTCCACCAGCCGTTCAAGGGAGATGATCCCTTTGAGTACCAGATGGGTATAGAGAACGGCAAAGGATGTTTCCAGCCCCACGATGCCGAACGGACTGTTGGCCAGTCCCCTACCCTTTTCTTCGGCAGTGTGCGGCGCGTGGTCGGTGGCGATGCAGTCGATGGTGCCGTCGCAAAGCCCTTCGAGGAGGGCGGTGCGGTCACCGGCACTCCGGAGCGGCGGGTTCATCTTGAAACGGCCCTCCTCCCGCAAGTCATCCTCGCACAGCGTGAGGTAGTGCGGCGCGGTTTCGCACGTCACACGCACCCCCTGCGCCTTGTACTTGCGAATCACGTCCACGCTCTCCTTGGTGGAGATGTGGCACACGTGGTAGCGGCAGCCGGTCTCTTTCGCCACCTCCAAGTCACGGGCAATCTGCCCCCACTCGCTTTCGGAGACGATGCCGCGGTGCCCGTGGGCTTCGGCATAACGCCCGGCGTGGATATAGCCGCCATGCAGCAGCGAATTGTCCTCGCAGTGGGCGGCGATGATGACATCCTCACGTACAGCCTGTTCCATCAGCTGCTGCATCACGCCGCGGTCCTGGATGCCGCTGCCGTCATCAGAGAAGGCGACCACATGCGGTTTCAGGGCGGCCATATCCACCGGCACGAAACCCTTGCGTCCGACGGTCAATGTGGCGTACGGAAGCACGTCAATCAAGCCGGCTTCATCGATGAGCCGCTGCTGCTCGGCAAGGTGCTCCGGCGTGTCAGGACACGGGTCAAGGTTCGGCATCGTGCAGACGGTGGTGTAGCCTCCGGCAGCAGCGGCCTGCGAACCGGTGAGGATCGTCTCCTTGTCGGGACGGCCCGGCTCGCGGAAGTGGACGTGCACGTCGCATAAGCCGTAGGTGAGCAGTTTGCCGCGGGCGTCAATCACCTCGCAGCCGTCCGGCACGAGTAGCCCTTTGCCGATTTTTTCGATTTTCCCGTCAGCGACGAGCAGATCCGACACGTACGAAGTGCCGGCGGTGACGATAGTGGCATTTTGGAACAGAAGTTTCATAATTTTGGTTTTTGGGTACAAAAAAACACCGCACGTTTTGTGCGGTGTTTTTTCATAACTGGTTTATTTGACGATTTGCATTTCGTCGATAAAGCGCTGTGCACCAGCGAACTTGTCGATAACGAACAGAACGTAGCGGATATCAACGCAGATGCAGCGCTGCAGTTCGGTGTCGAAGAAGATGTCGCTGCAGAGGGCTTCAATATTGCCGTCGAAGGCGCAACCGATGAGTTCGCCCTTGCCGTTGAGCACGGGGCTGCCGGAGTTACCGCCGGTGATGTCGTTGTTGGTGATGAAGCAGACCGGAAGGTCGCCGTTCTTCATGGCGTAACGTCCGAAGTCCTTGTCAAGGATGAGCTGTTTCAGCTTCGGGCTGACGTCAAATTCCGGATCGCCGGGAATTTCCTTCTGGAGGATACCTTCAGCGGTGGTGTAGTGCAAGTATTTCACACCATCTGACGGGAAGTAGTCGCAAACGGTGCCGTAGGTGCAGCGCATGGTGGAGTTGGCGTCAGGATACATCGGGGTCTCCTTGTTCATCTCTTTCAGAGCGGCGAGGTATTTGCGGCGCGGGGTCTCGAACTTGTTGTTCATGTCCATGTACGCGGTCTGGTATTTGATGACCGTGCTGAGGACAGCAGAAAAATACTGGTAGAGAGGATCTTCGTCAAAAGCCTTCTGGCTGGGTTTGTCCAAATATTTCTGAAAATTCTCCTCGGTACCGAAGATGGATTTCTCAACGCAAGCTTTGGCAAATGCCTCAAAGTTACCTTTGTACTTCTTATTAATATAGGTATAGATGTCGGGCTGGTACTCCACGGGGAGGGTCTTCCAGAGTTTCAGTTCAGCCTCAATGATTTTCTCTTCGGTAAGGATGTCAACACCCTTCATCTCCTTGCGGTAGGATTCGAGGAATTTGTCCTTCTTTTCCTGGCTGAAGGATTTTTCACCGTCGGCAATGCGGAGGCCACGCAGATGGTAAGGCAGGAAGGTGGTCTTGGAAAGCATCAGGGAGAAGTTGGCATAGAAGAAGGTGCGCATCACGTTCTCGTCAGCTTCGTTGCAGATCTTTGCAATCTTTTCAAACGGATTGCCATAGAGGTCTTTGCGTTCCTGTTTGGCTTCAATCCAGTCGAGGAGCTTGGCCTCTTCAACGGCCTTCTTTCCGGCGATGTCGAGTTTGATGAGGCTGGCGTATTCACCCTTCTGGTTCTTCCACGTGTTGGCCATGCTGGCGTAGTCGGAAGCGTAGTTGATACGGACGATGTCGCGGGCGTTCATCTGCTCGCGGATGACGGGCAGGATGGCATCGCAGGCCTCGATGATGGGCTTGTTCTGGCAACGCAGCTTGTTCTCGATTTCGTAGGAAGTCATGAAACGTTCGGTGCTGCCGGGAATACCCCAAACCATCGCATAGTCACCGTATTCGATACCTTTCAGACTGACCGGAAGCGAGTATTTGGGCTTCATCGGCACATTATCCTTGCTGTATTCGGCGGGAGTGCCATCGGGAGCGGTGTAGATACGGAACATGGAGAAGTCACCGGTGTGGCGGGGCCATACCCAGTTGTCGGTCTCGTCACCGAACTTACCGATGCTGCTCGGCGGAGCACCGACCAAGCGGACATCACGATAGACTTCATAAACGAACATGTAATATTCGTTACCTTCGTAGAAATCCTTGATTTTCACGGTGTAGCGGCCGTTTTCGCTAGTAGCCTGCTCCAATTCCTTGATGGCTTTGGAGACCTTGCTCTCACGCTCGCTCTTTTTGGTGTCGTTGGTCACGCCCTCAAGAACCTTGGCGGTCACATCCTCCATACGAACGAGGAAGGTGGCGGTGAGGCCGGGATTCGGGAGCTCCTCTTCGTACGACATGGCCCAGAAGCCGTCCTTCAGATAGTCGTGGGCTTCGGTGGAGTGGTCGGCGATGGAGGCATAACCGCAGTGGTGGTTGGTGAGCATCAGACCGTTTTCGGAGATGATCTCACCGGTGCAGAAATGCTGGCCGTCGTTGCCCAGTTCCACGATGGCATCCTTCAATGAAGAGTTGTTGATGTCGTACATCTGTTCGGCGGTCAGTTTAAGACCCAACTTCTTCATTGTCGCATAGTTGTAATCTTTCACAAACATCGGGAGCCACATACCTTCATCCGGCGGATTGGTGGCACCCAGCTGCGCAAACATCAGTGCGCAAAGTGCTAACATGAATAGTTTTTTCATAGAAAATTGGTTTTGGTTATTGATTTGGTTTATAAAGTTTTAAAATTTAAAAGTTTAAAGTTAAGGAGTTAAGGTGTGAAGATGTGAAGGTGTGGAAATTTTCAGTTCTCAATTTTCAATTCTCAATTTACTTGCACGTTTTACAGATCACCTTCTGCACATCCTGATTGTCGAAAATGACGACGGGCAGTTTGTCGAAGAGGTTGCAAAGGCGGGTCGGGTCCTTTTCGGAGGCCATCTTGACAGCTTTGGCAAAATTGCCGCTCATGTACATTTCCTCGCGCACAGCCGCCAACGAAATGAACGAGAACAGGAAGTCATTGGAGATTTTCGGCTCGTCCAAGAAAGGCTCCATCAGGCTCACGGCATAAACATAGTCACCGTTTTTGGCAAAAACGGAAGCCAACTTGTAGGCATTCTGCCACGATGACATCTTGGGGTTGCGGATTTCCTTGATTTTAGTATAGGTGGCATCTGTGAGGGACACATTCTCTGTGGTGGCAGGCTGTTTTTTCAAATAATCAAGCACTTGGAATTGGAACTCCATATTGAGGTTGTTGACCTGATCCTGCGGAAGCTGCGCAAGGGTATAAAGTTTGTCAATGGCGGCCTGACGGGTGGTGAGGTCAACGTTGTCGGTAATCGGCACGGCGGCGGCCACCTCGGCAGTCACCTTGTTGAACTGAGCCACGGGAGTGGTCACGTTGAGCTTGCAGGCATCAATCATAGCTTGGGCACAGCGATCGGAGAGGTCACCCTCCACGACGTTCTGCATATATGCCTTATTGATCAGCAGTGCCTGACATTCTTTACGGTTTGGAATCTCCTGTCCCATCACGGCACGGTTATTGTATTTTTTTGCCTCCACCTGTTTCATCATATACTGCTGGATGGACATTGCCAGACCCCAATTCTTGGCCGCCACAGTGCGGTTGAACTTGGTAACAACAAAACCTTGTTCGTTCTCCTCGTCCACCTTGTAGGTGATGGTCATCACCAACTTGGCGAAACGGTGTTTCTTCAAATAGTTGGGTTCCAGAATTTTGGCTATTTTCCCACCATCGGCTTTTAATGCGTTGGCCGCCTCCTGCTTGGTCATCAGGGTGAGGTCGTAATAGACTTCATCGTAAACCACATCTTTCTTGAACAGTTCCCAGCTGTCATCGTATGAGATGGTAGTGGGCAGGTTGGGATTGGCGTAGTGGGTTTTCAGGGCCTTGGCGATGCTTTCGGCGCGGCGTTTCTGGTTTTTCTGGGAGGTGGCGTCTCCGAGGAAATTGAGGGAGTTGGTGGCCACGACCTCAATCTTGTCGATGGTGAATGCGGGTTCGTTAATGCCATTGAGGAACGGAGCGAGGTCAGCTGCTGTGTAGTCCAACTTCTTGTCCTCAAACGGGATAACCACTTCGATCGTATGCTGTTCGGGGGCGGGCACCCACTGTCCGGCCGGCTTAATGGAGATCTCGTCCTTCAGGAAGAACATCTTCTCCTTGTAAGCAGCGTTCTTGTACTCGACACTCTTCTTCACCACGTCGCGGCAGACGTATTTGCCGTCCTTTACAATAATAATATTAATGTCATACTCGGCGTCTTCCGGAAGTTCTTCGGGCAAGGTGGCGATGGGAGCCAACAGCTTGGTGGTTTTCTTACCGGGTGCCTCATTATCCGCCAACATCTGCTCGTAGGTGATGATTTTGGTCATGAAACCATGGTTCGGTTTGTCATGATCGACCTGATCTGTCTCGCCACACTTGTACTGGTCATGCTGAACGAAGTCGAGAACGATGGCGTCACCTTCCTTTCCAATGATACGGCGCAGTGCTTTGAAATCATCGTGGGAAAAATAGACCGTGTTATCTTTTACGGAAAGACACTCAGAAAGAATTTCCAAATTCTTATCTGTCATACATTTGCGACACAATTGGTCGTCATATCCTTGAAGTCCCATTTTGGAACGGGTGTAGGGCAAATTCTTTACAATCCCGATGACCCGACCTTCATTGAAGGTGCGGTCGTTGGCCAGAATCAGCGACACATAGACGTTCTTCATATACTTATCGAACTCGTAGCCGAAACCGAGATAGGTGTACTGTCGGTCGAGCAGGACGACGGCGGTTTTCAGGTTCTTGAGGAGGGGACGTACTAGTTCGAGGCAGACATCGTAGTAGGTATATTCGGCAGAACCAAGGGTGGCCTTTGCCTTCGAGGCGAGCTCAACGCCGCGGGTTCCGAGGCCATATTTGCGCAAACGCTGCTCCGTCGTACGATAAGGAGAGATGTTATCAATGGTCTTCTCCTCCTTGCTGGCCTGATATTCAGCCTGCATTGTGGCGGTAGAGTCTAGCCGGATGTCCGTTTTCATGGCGGGGCAGAAGGCGTATTGCGCCCGAGCCGCGTTCACCATATCCTGAAAACAATTGTACAAAATGGAATGCTTAAAGTTGTTCGGAGCGAAATTCCTGACATAATCCTTGTTCGTTTTCAATTGTTCCGGATTAAAATCCTGATAGGGATTTTCCGTTTGAGAAAACGATAAATTACTAAAAATCAAAAGAAAAAATGTCAAGAAAAAAGTAACTGTCTTCTTCATATCTTAATATTATTTGCATTTTACAAAAAACGGGCAATAATAAGAATTTTTTTTGAATGTCATGTGATTTTTTTGCCGTATTTTTGCGCCTCAATTTGAGATAAGAAATACAATGGATAAAGTATTAAGCGGAATTCGTCCGACGGGGTTTCTCCACCTCGGCAACTATTTTGGAGCACTCAGAAATTTCATCAAAATGCAGGAAGAGAACGATTGTTACTTCTTCATTGCTGATTACCACTCACTTACAACCCATCCAACACCATCAGACCTTCGCTCGAATGTGAAAAACGTGCTGATTGACTACCTTGCAGCAGGTCTGGATCCAGAGAAGGCCACGATTTACATCCAGAGTGACCTTCCTGAAGTGTGCGAACTCAGCCTGTTGCTTTCAATGAACGTGTATGTTGGTGAGTTACAGCGTGTCAGCTCCTTCAAGGAGAAGGTGCGCCGCCAGCCCAACAACGTCAATGCCGGACTACTCTCCTACCCCATCCTGATGGCCGCCGACATCCTCGTACACCGCGCTGACAAAGTGCCCGTCGGCAAGGATCAGGAGCAGCATCTGGAGATGACCCGCGACTTCGCCCAGCGTTTCAACCACATATACGGAGTCGATTACTTCAAACTGCCCGTCGCCTACAACTTCGGCCAGGAATTGGTGAAGATTCCCGGCTTGGACGGCAGCACAAAGATGTCCAAGTCTGACAACGAAAACTCCTGCGTCTATCTTTCTGACACGCCGGAAGTTATCAAGAAGAAGGTGATGAAAGCCGTCACTGACAGCGGTCCCATCGAACCAAACCAACCGAAGCCGCAGGCCATCGAGAACCTGTTCGCACTGATGCGTGCTGTATCCGCACCCGAAACGCTGCAATTCTTTGAGGGTGAATACAATGAGTGCCGTATCCGCTACGGTGACATGAAGAAGCAGCTGGCTGCCGACATGACCGCCTTCATTGCGCCCATCCACGAACGGATCATGGAGCTACGCAGCAACGACGAATACCTCCGCAAAGTCATCCGCAACGGTGCCGAACGTGCCCACGCCAGCGCAGCACCCACCGTCCGCGATATCCGCGAAATCATTGGTATTAAACCGCTGTAAGTCGGGAGGAAAAAATTACGCCCTCCAATGTCTAGGGGACCCCTGCCGAGATGCTGTACATTGCATCCCCTGTGTTAAATCAGTTCACCTTTTCCGACTGTCACCCGCACCGTATAGTTTGTCTCCGGCCATACTGGCGACAACGTGATATATCCGCTCACCAGCTTCCCGTCGGCAATCACCGGCGTGAATTTTTCGTTCATCGCAAGATGTTCGGCATACAACTCGCCCGCTGGGACACGGTACTCCAACGACATCGTGCCCGTCGCACCGTCAGCCAAGTGATTCCGGCAAAAACGGTTGGCTAGCAGACCCATCGTCATCCGCAGGTTCAGCTCCACGGCGGGATTGACGAAATACGCCCCATCTTTCTGATAGACAAACATATCCACACCAACACAGCCCTTATAAAATGGGGCAATTTCTTTCTGGATAAATTGCAAAAGGCCATCCTGATATTCGTGAAGCAGCTGGATGTCAATCCATTGTGAAAGGCGTTTTTCGATTACCGAATCGGAAGCCAAGATATTGCCGAGATAGACTCCATTGTGGGTTTTGAAAAGTGAATAGCCTTCGAACGAGACCGTTCCGTTGCAATAGAATTCCATTGCAAAATCCTGAACAACAGATAGAAACGTTTCTGCCATAATGCAGTCAGATTTCAGGATGGACTGACGTATCCAGCCGCGCTGGTGTGGACTCATTGTCAGCTCCACGCGGCGGAGTCCGCGGCCGCTGCCCGACCACGGCATTTTGAACATCGCTTTCCCGTGGCGGGCAAGGAAGTGGTCAGCTTCTTCGAGGGTGTGGAGTTCTTGGGCGGGCAGCGGCAACAAGTCGGGGCGGGTGGCGCGGTCGCGAAGGAACTGCATGGCTTCGGCGGCGGTACGGCGGTGCGAAAGCCGCTGGATTTCTGCAAGTTCCGTATCGGACGGCAAAGCACTTTCAGCCACACCCCATTTTTTCAAGCGTTCCCGGATGTTGTAGTTCCAGCCCCACGGCACCACCTTTTCGAGGGGCAGTTCCGGCAGTTCTGGCTTTGTCACCCAGCGGCACTCTTTCCGAAGTTCCTGTAACTGGCGGAGGAACTCGTCGGGCAGTGGCTGGTCCGGCACGAGGACGGCGGCGTCGCGGGTCAGCCAGGACACGACGGGTGCGGTATCGGTGGCGAAGGCGACGGCCGAAGCCGGCGGCACATAGTGGGTACGGCCGTGCGCCAATGCCAAATCGTGGTCGGGATTAAATATCGCTAATCTGTCCATATTTTCACCGTGCAAAAATAGTGAAAAAGTGGGTGGTATAGCCGGTGAATTTTATAGAAAAATATCGTATTTTTGCGCCCCGAAAAAATTCCAGAAACCAAAAAAATCACATAAACCAATACATCAATGAAGAGAATTTTAATCATTGGAGCATCCGGCCAGATTGGTTCTGAGCTGACTCCCGCATTCCGCAAGATTTACGGTGCCGACAACGTTGTTGCCAGCGACCTTGTTTACCCTCTTCGCCCCGAACTCGCCGAGGCTGGTCCGTCCGTGAAGATTGATGCCACCAGCCGTCAGGACATTGCTGACGCGGTCAAGAAGTTCAATATTGACACCATTTTCAACCTCGCCGCCATTCTGTCCGCAAAGGCCGAGCTCAACCCGATGCTGGGCTGGAACGTCGGCATCGGCGCGCTCCTCAACTGCCTCGAAGTGGCCCGCGAGCTGAAAACCGCCGTCTTCACCCCGAGTTCCATCGGTGCCTTCGGTCCCGAAACCCCGCACGACGGCACCCCGCAGGACACCATCCAGCGCCCTAAGACCATCTACGGCGTGACCAAAGTGACGGGTGAACTGCTGAGCGACTACTACCACAAACGTTTCGGCGTGGACACCCGCTCGGTGCGTTTCCCCGGCATCATCTCCAATGTTACCCTGCCTGGCGGCGGCACCACCGACTACGCCGTCGAAATCTACTACGCCGCCATCAAGGAAGGCAAGTTCACCTGTCCCATCAAAGAAGGCACCCTCATGGACATGATGTACATGCCCGACGCCATCCACGCCATCTGCCAGCTGATGGAAGCCGATCCAGCCAAATTAATCCACCGCAACTCATTCAATATCACCGCAATGAGTTTTGCTCCGGAAACTATCTACGCTGAAATCAAGAAACACATTCCCGATTTCACCATGACGTACGACGTTGATCCGCTCAAGCAGAGCATCGCCGACAGCTGGCCCAACTACATGGACGACAGCGCGGCCCGCAGTGAATGGAACTGGAAACCTGAATACGACCTCCAGTCCATGACCGTTGATATGCTCAAAGTTTTGAAAGAGCGTTACAACAAATAATTGAGCGTTTTTGCTTTCTTTTGTATGAGCCGGATGGAGATTTCCGTCCGGCTTTTTTTTGCGGGAAATTCTCCGAAAAACTACCAAGCTTACAACCTCTTTTTCTTTCTCTTTGCTCGGTTATTTATTTTTTACAAAAATTATATTTCCATAAACCATTTATTTTCAATAAAATATATTCTTATTAAAACAAAATCCAAAAGCAGAAAAAACTTTTGTCGGAAAGTGCTTTCAAAAGAAAAAAATTGTATTTTTGCAGTCCCAAATCAGTCTCCTTAGCTCAGCTGGTAGAGCAATTGACTCTTAATCAATGGGTCCAGGGTTCGAGTCCCTGAGGGGACACAAAAAAGCACTCTAACTTAACCGGTTAGAGTGCTTTTTTTATGCTTTTTTTAACTATGAGAAATTATCGCAACTGCCACTCCGCAAGCATCATGTCGTTGTCGTGCAAGATGTTGAGGTAGTTTTCGTAACGGTGCGGCGCGATTTCGCCCCTTTCGAGGGCCTCCAACACCTTGCAGCCCGGTTCGTGCGTGTGCGAACAGTCGCTGAAACGGCACTGATTGTTGTACTGCCGCAACTCCGGAAAATAGTCACGGATCTCCTCGGGCTTGTACTGTATAAGCCCAAACTCCTTGATGCCGGGCGTGTCGATGATGAAGCCGTCGCCCACAGGGAACATCGTGGCGAAGGTGGTCGTGTGCTTCCCCTTGTCGTGCACTTGCGAAATCGCGCCGACACGCAGGTTCAAAGATGGGTCTATCGTGTTGATCAGCGCGGACTTGCCCACACCGGAGTGGCCGCTGCACAGCGACACCTTCCCCGCCATCATAGACTTCATCTCCCCTACCCCTTCGCCTGTCACGACGGAAGTGCAAAGCGTCTGGTAACCAATCTTTTCGTAAATATCCCGAAGCTGCTCAATTTCTTGCAGCTCATCTGCATCGTAAATATCTTTCTTGTTGAACACCAGACAGCTGGGGATACGGAAACCTTCCGCAGCCACCAAGAAGCGGTCAATGAAACCGAGGGACGTACGAGGCTCCCGCAACGTCACCACCAAGAAGGCAATGTCGATGTTGGCCGCAATGATGTGGCTGATTTTCGACAAGTTTGTACTCTTCCGGTCGATGTAGTTCTTGCGGGGCGCAATGGCGACAATATATCCGCAGCCGTCGTTTTCAATGATGAACTCCACGCGGTCGCCCACTACCACCGGGTTGGTCGTCTTGATGCCTTTGATGCGGAACTGCCCGCGCAGACGGCACCGCACCATACTCCCGTCAGCGGTACGCACCTCGTACCAACTGCCCGTTGATTGCATCACCAATCCGCTGTTTGTCATACAACCGTCTGATTATTACATCTTTTCAGGAACGAGGATGCCCAACAGTGACATCGCATTCTTCAGCACCAGTGCCGTCAGTTCCGAAATTTGGAGACGCAGGTTACGTGCTGCCACATTCTCCTCCTTGAAGATGGGCGTCTCCTGATAGAAACGATTGAACTCCTTGGCCAAGTCAAAGGCATAGTTGGCGATCAACGCCGGACTCATTGATGCGCCTGCATTCTGCACTACTTCCGGAAAGTCGTAAAGTGCTTTCACCAAATCCTTTTCGGCTTTTTGCAACTCAGTCGCTTCGGTATTGGCGGCATAATCGATACCATTTTCGGCGGCCTTCCGCAGCAGCGAACGGATACGGGCGTGCGTATATTGGATGAACGGGCCCGTATTTCCGTTGAAATCAATGGATTCCTCCGGATTGAACAGCATATTCTTCTTCGGGTCCACCTTCAAGATGAAATACTTCAAGGCGCCCAGTCCAATCATCTCATACAGAGCATTTTCGTCACCGGCGCCGCTCTTGCCTAACTCCGACGTTTTCTCCTTAGCTTGGTAAATCATCTCTTCCATCAGGTCGTCGGCATCCACCACGGTCCCTTCACGCGATTTCATTTTGCCGTTGGGCAGCTCCACCATCCCGTACGAAAGGTGGTAGATGTTCTTGCCGAACTCCTTACCTAACTTTTCGCCCAAAACCAGCTTCAGGACATCGAAATGATAATTCTGCTCATTTCCAACTACATAGATCATCTGCTTCGGATGGAATTCCTCGTAACGCAGCTGCGCCGTGCCCAGATCCTGCGTCATATAGACGGAGGTTCCGTCGGAACGGAGCAACAACTTTTCATCCAGACCTTTATCGCGCAAATCCACCCAGACGGAGCTATCGGGACGGCGGTAAAGCGCACCGGATTTCAGACCTTCGTCCACCAAGGCCTTGCCCAGCAGATAGGTCTGGGACTCGTAATAAATCTTGTCGAACGAAATACCCAATTGCTTGTAAGTCTGGTCGAAACCGGCATACACCCAGCCGTTCATCTTGTTCCAAAGGGCGCGGATTTCGGGGTCGTTGGCCTCCCAGCAGCGGAGCATATCCTGAGCCTCCAGAATGAGCGGAGCCTTCTTGGCCGCCGTCTCCTCGTCCATCCCCTGCGCCATCAATTCGGCAATTTCAGCCTTATAGTGCTTGTCGAACTCCACATAGTACTTGCCGACGAGGTGGTCGCCCTTCATGCCGGAGCTTTCGGGCGTTTCGCCGTTGCCGTAGCGCAGCCATGCCAGCATTGACTTGCAGATATGGATTCCCCTGTCATTCACGAGGTTGACCTTCACCACATTCTTGCCACAGGCGGTCAGAATGCGAGAGACAGAATCCCCCAGCAGGTTGTTACGAATGTGCCCCAGATGCAACGGCTTGTTGGTATTGGGCGACGAGTACTCGATGAGCGTCACGGGTTCGTCCGGAGCCGCCTGCGTAAAACCGAACTGATTGTCAGTACGACTGTTGCGGAGAAAATCTACCCACACTTCCGCCGGACACGAAAGGTTCAAGAAGCCCTTCACCACATTGAAGTCACAATGCAAGTTCTCTTTGAAGAACCCGCCCACTTCCGTCGCTACGGCGTCGGGCGACTTGCGGGCCTGCTTCACAAACGGGAACATCACGATGGTGTAATCCCCGTCAAATTCCTTTTTCGTTTTCTGGATAATAGATGTATCTTCCGTCCAATCAATTTGATACAAGGATGCAAGAGCATTCTTTAACGTAGTTGCGATAATTGGTTTCATTTTATCAAGGTAATAGGTAACAGGTAATGGGTAATAGGTAATAGGTAATAGGTAATAGGTAATAGGTAATAGGTAATAGGTAATAGGTAATAGGTAATAGGTAATAGGTAATAGGTAATAGGTAATAGGTAATAGGTAATAGGTAATAGGTAATAG
>JAGCXN010000028.1 GCA_017961265.1 Bacteroidales bacterium
ATAGTACTTGGGGTCGGCGGTACGCACCTCGCGGTCCCAGTCGAAGGAGAAGCCGATCTTGTCGAGCTGCTCGCGGTAGCGGGCGATGTTCTGGCGGGTGGTCACGGCCGGGTGCTGGCCGGTCTGGATGGCGTATTGTTCGGCGGGCAGACCGAAAGCGTCGTAGCCCATCGGGTGCAGCACGTTGAAGCCCTTCTGCCGTTTGTAACGGGCGTAGATGTCGGAGGCGATATAGCCGAGGGGGTGTCCCACGTGCAGGCCCGCACCCGACGGATAGGGGAACATATCCAGAACATAAAACTTCGGTTTGCCGGCGTCTTCGGTCACGTGGTAGATATTCTGCTCGCGCCACTCTTTCTGCCAGCGTTTTTCAACTTCTCTAAAATTGTAATCCATAATGATTTGCGATATTTTTTATCGATAAAAAACAAGGGTGCAAAGATACGATTTTAGTTGGAATGTGGAAACGCACGACCGTGCCTTTCGCGAAGTTTATCAATCTGTTTTTATCCAAATTGTTATTCAATAACAAAAAAAGACTATCTTTGCGCCCAAATTCCAAATAATTATGAAAAAAGTAGTTACCTTTTTTGTTTTTGTCCTACTTTTTGTAGGAAGCGGCACTTCACAAGTTTTGCGCAGCATTGATTTCACTGCTCCTGATGAACATCAGGATCGTGCATCCACATGGTTGACATGGGCGAACAATACTGACCTATATCACATGATCGGCTTTGAAGGCACGACGGAATTCTACGCCATGCACCGCTTCACGGAATCAGACCTTTCACCATACGCCGGCCAACAGCTGACAAAGATCCGCTTCCTGCCTTCGAGTCATTCGTCGGAACCCACCTCCGCCTCCTATACAGTAGTGGTCTATACTGGTGGATACTATTCCTCTTCCATACTCCTGAGTTGGCTTAACGATCCCGGTACACTTGTCTGCTCGCAGGTAGTGAATAACGTTACGTATGGAATCTGGAATACCGTGACACTCAGTTCACCCGTCACCATTGATGCTTCTGAGGAGCTCTGGATTGGCGTGTATGTCACTGCATACGCCGGCTATCCCATGTCGCACGATGATGCGACAGCGGTTTCCGGGAAAGGGGATATCATGGGCTACGACGGCGACTGGGGCGTGCCTGACGACTTCTTCAGCAGCGCCGACGTACACAACTGGAACATCGCCGGTCTGGTGACCAACGGTGGTGCAGATGAATCCTACATTGACCTCAGCGTCCGTTTCATAAACAACGGCACCGACCAAGAAGATATCACTTCCATGAACGTGCCCGCCGGGCAGCCGTTCCGTCCGGTAATCGCCGTACATAATGCCAGCTCAATACAAGCGTCCCTCGATTATAACGACACCACCACCATTACCGGTTATATGGACAATGAGCAGATATCCACCCACCACCTATCCTCAAACAACATTCAGTCGGGACACGGCGTATGGCTCCAAATTACCGAATTATCGGCAGCCGACATTTTTGCGCAAGGCTATTGCGGCTCCACCCACACCTTCTGCTATGAAGTATCCGCCACTGAAGGCTGGACAGATTTCGACCTGGCCAACAACCGTGACTGCATCACCGTCACCTTTGGCGAATACAGCACACTCTACCACATCACCGTTCTCAACGATGACAGCACCGTTTCACCAGACGGGGTGGTAGAGGTATATCCGGGTGGCACCCAGCGCTTTGTCATCACACCTCCTGAAGGGATGCAGATTGCACAGGCGCTTGCCGACGGCACAGATGTAACAGCCAATGTGTATACCGTAGCTGGAGTAGGGAAAACCTATACATTCAACAATGTGCACAGCGACCATACCTTCCAAGTCCTCTATGAAGAGGCCACTTCTATCGGAGACCGCACGCTTCCCGAGGTGTCGCTCTACCCGAATCCTGCAGGCTCTCATCTAACCGTCACATGCGGGAAAACAGCACACTGCCTTTCTATTTACGACTGTTCTGGACGAATGGTGAAGTCCTGCACGACGCCGTCCGACACATTTGAAATTGATGTAAACGACCTTCATACTGGTATCTATTTTGCAAAATTTCTTTTTGATAATCAAATAATTACAAAGAAATTCGTTAAAATGTAACGCCACATAAACACATCATCCCACCCAACTATAATAGTGAGTGGGATGTTTTTTTTATATCGTAATCCTAATTAGAGACGCCCCTCCGATTGCCGTTGTTTCGTCACCTCAAACAGCAGGATGCCCGTTGCCACGGATACATTGAGAGAGCGGATAGTGCCCACCATCGGGATGCGAACAGACGAATCGCACTTACGCAGATAATCCCACGCGATTCCTTCGTATTCATTACCCATGATCAGGCAAACAGGTTTGGTGAAATCCTTCTGATAATAGGTATGTTCCGCTTTTTCCGTCACACCCACCACCTCAATGCCAGAGGATTGCAGGAACTCAATAACCTCCACAAGGTTGGAATGGCGGCAGACGGGCACTTTATGCAAGGCGCCGGCGGAACTTTTCACCGCGTCCTCGTTCAACTGCGCCCCTCCTTTCAACGGCAGGATTACCGCATCCACACCGGCGCACTCCGCCGAACGGACAATGGCACCAATGTTGCGCACGTCCGTAATCTTGTCCAAAATCAGCAAAAACGGGACCTTCCCTTGCTCAAACAGGAAAGGAACAATCTGGTAAATATCCTGATACTCAATGGCTGACATCATCGCCACCACACCCTGATGGTTGCCACGGGTGTATTTGTTCAGCCGTTCGGCCGGCACATACTGAAACGGAATTTTGTTCTCCCGAATCTTGATAAAAAGATCTTTGAACAATGGGCCACCCAACCCCTTCTGCAACAAAACCTTATCAATAGTCTTTTCACTTTGTATTGCCTCAAGGACAGGCCTCATTCCGTAAATGATCGAAGATTCTTCCATTTCTTGTATAGGGTTGATGATGAGTTATTTCAAAGTCCAAGCATCCTTGATGCCGTTGGCAGTGGCAAACTGGGTAGCCTCCGCCTCCGAGTTGAACACACCAAGACACACACGCATCCGTGAATTTCCACTCTGGTGTAACACCGTCGGCGAGTAGGTCTCAAAATGATGTGAACGGATATGCCGCGCACAATCTGACTCCTGACTGAAACTGCCGTGGACGAGATAGTACTTGCCTTGCTCGTAATTGATATGCTCCAAATTATTGATATCAAACGGTTTTACTTCTGGTACGGGTTCCTCCATCACAGGTTCTTCCTCTACAAAACCAATCGTATCCGTTTCCGCAACAGTGTCCATTATAATGGTTTCAGGTGTTTCTACTACTACTGCTGTTGTATCTGTAACGGCTTGTTTATCAAATTTCTGATGATAGAAATCCAGAAGATTGTCTTTGAAGAACCATCCTAACACGCCGATAGCGAGCAACAGCACCACGACGAACACAATCCAGCCCCAGTGCTTCTTCTGTGCGGGTTCACCCTCTTCGTCCTCCGTAACTTCCTCTTCTTCTGTTTCGGTCTGTTCCTCCGTTTCGTCTTTGGAATCGTCCTCCGGCTCATTTTCGGGTTCTGGCTCTAGCTCCGGTTCTGGTTCAGATTCTGGTTCTGGCTCCGGCTCTGGTTCAGATTCTGGTTCTGGCTCTGATTCTGGTATAGGGCCAGTGATTGGTTCCGGTTCTACAATGGGCTCCGGCTCGGTAACTGGTTCCGTTTCAACAATGGTTTCCTGTTCAGGAACGGGGTTCAGCTCAATAACAGGTTCTGATTCTACAACTGGCTTGAGCGCAATGATTTCTTCCTGTTCAGAAACGGGTTCTACTATCGGTTCTGGTTCAACAATCGGTTCGAACGGGACTTCGGCTTCGACGACGGATTCCGGTTCAATAATCGGTTCGGATGGTGCTTCAGTCTCTACGACGGGTTCGGGTTCTGTTTCCGGCTGCGGGACGGGTTCGGAAATGGACTCGGGTTCTTCGAAAACTGGTGGCATCACTTCCACCCTTTCGGGATGTTTCTGTTTCGGATACTTCTGTATATCAATGGGGGTCATACCCTCAAACTCCACATTCAGTTCAGGAATTTCCGATGCAGCAGTGAATTCCAGCTTGTTTTTTTTCAAGGTGAAAGTACCGAAGCCTTCCACGGTGACGGAACGGCTGTTGTGCAACTCCTCCCAGAGTTTTTCCACCCAACGTCGGATGGCGAGGTCGGCATCCACAATGCGGGTGTTCTCTGATTTTGACACAAACAGGATAAAGGCGTAGCCGCTCCCCTCTTCCTCCGAATCGAGCAGGACGGAGTAGCGCGGCGGGAACACCTGCTTTTCTTCCACATGCGCCCGCGTAAAGACCTTCCGGAACAGTCCGAGATCATTGACATACACGGTGTCGTCTTCACGAAGAGCGGCGATTAAATTTCTGACTATCATTGACAATTTGCTAAATATCTTAAAAATAGGGTGTTTTAAAACACGGTGATTTGTTCGGCACGAACGAGGTCTTCGGGAGTGTCGATGGCGACGCTTTCATAATCGCATGGTACCACATGGATGGGGTAGTCATTCTCTAACCACCGCAGCTGTTCCAGTTTTTCCGCATTTTCCAACGTGGAAAGCGGCAGCCGCACGATGTCGCGCAACGTACCATAACGGTAGGCGTAGATGCCAATGTGCTTGTAATGGACACGGGTGACTTCAGTATTGCGGTAATACGGAATGGGCGAACGGCTGAATGTCAACGCCCGACCCGTGACGGAAAACGTCACCTTCACCATATTCGGATTTTCCGGATTTTCTTCTGGCAAGAACTCTTTGGCAAGGGTGGCGATTTGTACCGAACTATCCTTGAACTGGCTGGCCAACAGGTTGATGGCTTCGCTGCGGATATACGGCTCGTCACCTTGAATGTTCACAACTACGTCATCGGGATTCAGCCGCAGCATGTCGGCAACTTCGGCGCAGCGTTCGGTGCCCGACTGGTGGTGTGGAGAAGTCATCACAGCCTCGCCGCCGAAGTGTCGGATGGCATCCATAATGCGCTGGTCATCGGTGGCCACGACCACACGGGTGAGGTCAGCGGCGCAGGAACGCTCATACACCCATTGGATCATCGGCTTCCCGTGGATCAGGGCCAGCGGTTTTCCGGGAAAACGGGTGGAGGCGTAGCGGGCGGGGATTACTCCAAAGAACGCCATCTGCTACAGGTTTTGATCGAACAGGCCGAACAGCTCGGCATTGATTTTGTCAATCACAATTCCCAAATCCTCCGGCTTTTCGGCGAACTTGATTTTGTTCACATCAATAATGAGCAGTTTGCCCAACTTATAGTTGCGAATCCACTCCTCATAACGTTGGTTGAGGTTTTCAAGATAGTCGAGGCGAATGGTTCTCTCGTATTCACGACCGCGCTTGGCAATCTGTGAAACAAGGGTGGAGGTATCAGCATGAAGATAAATCAGCAGGTCAGGAGCCTGAAGGAACTGCGACATCAGTTCAAAAAGTGAGGAGTAGTTGTCGAAGTCGCGCGTAGCCATCAGCTGCATATCATGCAAGTTGGGAGCAAAAATGTAAGCATCTTCGTATATAGTACGGTCTTGGATCACCGTCTTGGTCTTCTTCCGTATATCAATAACCTGACGGAAGCGGTTATTGAGGAAATAGACCTGCAGGTTGAATGACCAGCGCTGCATATCCTCGTAATAACTTGCAAGATAGGGATTGTTCTCCACGCTTTCGTACATGGGTTCCCAATTGAAATGTTTGGCCAACAATGTGGTAAGGGTGGTTTTGCCTGAACCGATGTTTCCCGCGACTGCTATATGATGCATAACGACTCAAATTTATGAATAAACGAGGCGCAAAAATACGAAGATTTAAACAAAAAATCCAGCCGATTTTACATTATGTTCATAACTAATGCAATCGACTGGATGTCAATAAAAAAGGTTACAATCGCACTTCGAGAGGCTACTCCTCTGTAACTATTACCGTCGTGCCGTCGTCGGTAACGATAACCGTGTCATCTTCAATGACGACACTGCTCCCGTCGTCGTCGCTTTCGATAACGGTCACGCTGGTATCATCGTCATTGGACCACCAGATGGAAGACTCCTCCGTTTCAGCAGGTTCGGAATGGGCCGCTAATGCAAGGGCCGCGCTGATGATGGCAAGGTTCAACACGACTACCACGATGGCGGCAATAAGCAATACTTTATTCGTTTTCTTTTTCATGATTTTATTGATTTTCTGTTGATTGATAATGATTTGTAATTTCCTCCAAAGAGATGTTGAGGAGGCGCATTTTTTTGAAGAGTCGCGGGAGCTCGTCGTGGATGAACGCCGCCCGCTGTTCGGTGCGGATGAGCTCGGGCGCGTCGGAGCTGACGAAAAAGCCGATGCCCCGCTTGTTGACGATGATGTTGCGGTCGGCCAGCTCATTGTAGGAGCGCATCACCGTGTTCGGATTGACCTCCAAAGCGGTAGCCAGCTCCCGTACCGACACCACACGCTCACCCGCCTTCCAACGCCCGTTCAGGATTTGCTCGCAGATGTAGTCCGTGATCTGCAAATAGATTGCCTTGTCTGTTCCAAAGTCCATATTATGCCTCCGTTTCTCTTAATCTAAGATAGGTCATGAACCAGAAGAATAGCGTGAACACGCAAGGCACAGCGTAATAAGTGACATTCTCTATCCATTCCGGAATGTCAGGAAAATTCAAGTGGTTCATTGACGACAAGTCGAAGGCGGAGCCTACACAAGCAATGACAATGATGTCAAGAATAAAGATGGCGAAACCAAAAATGCAAGCCGTCAGCAGGGTTTTGAGAATGGCATACTTCTTGAAGTAAATGGAGCCAAACAGCAGGATGGACACCCACATCATATTGTATAACAGCTTGGAAGGATTTCCGGATGAGAATTCGACGGAAGAGAGGGAAAAGGTGTGTCCTTCGGGACTGCTGGCAAAGTCGCGGAAAAATGGGAGGATAACGATGGCGTTATGCAGAATCTGGCCAAGATAATATCCTATGAACGAGGAAGCTGCAAGCAAAACGAAATAGTAAATATTGAGATAGGCAATGGTCACGACCGCTTTTTCGGCTGTACTGGCGGGCATAGTCAGGTAGGCCATTGCACGGGGCTGGTTGGACATCATCTTGTAGGTGGTTCCGGCCATTACCATCCATACAATCACTTCGGCTCCAAAGAGGATATGATAGGTTCCTGTGATGGAACGCAGCAGCCCGATGACAGCCATAACACCTGCAATCACGAGGGCAAGGCGCAAATCCTTTGATTTGTTCTGAACGAAGATGCTGCGGGCCAAGAGCATCATACGGTCTATTGAAAATTGTTTTTCCATATCTGACAAATTTTAATAGTTGCTAAATAACTCTTTGATTTTCTTTTTGTTGGAGATGGCGGCATTGAAAAGCAGCTCAATATCCAGCTTGCATTCCTCGTGGTTCACATTCTCGGAAACGGTGTAGATGCCACGCAGCGTGTCCTCAGCGTAGAGGAGGTTCGTCATCCCTTCGGTGCTGTCCACCACCTTAAAGAGGAGCTTGTCGGTGATGACCTCGTTGGGCTCGGCGAGGAGGATTTCGCCACCGTCGAGCAGGATGATGGAGTCGATAAGACTGTGCAAATCACGCACTTGGTGAGTGGAGAGGATGAAAAGTCGTTCTTGGTCGGCGGCCATCGCCATCACCTTGCGGAACATGCTTTTGGACGGGATGTCCAAGCCGTTGGTCGGTTCATCCATCAGCAGCACCTTCACGTTGGTGGCGAGGGCGAAGGAGATGATCACCTTCTTTTTCTGGCCGTGCGACATGGCGGAGATGCGCTGGGTGCAGCCAGTCAATTCGAACTGCTCAAGGTAGGCATCCATTTGCTCGCGGCTGAAGTTGGGATAGAAGGGTGCGAAGGTGTCCACATACTGCCGGATAGTGAGCGCGGGCGCGTACATTTCCTCTCCCACAAAGTAGAGGTCTTGCAGCATAGCAGGAGAACGTTTGTACGACGGCTCGCCAAAAATTTCGGCAGTGCCGCTGTTGGCAAAGCGGAGCCCTGCAATAATTTTCATCAGCGTGGTCTTTCCCACCCCGTTTTTACCGAGCAGCCCGTAAATGTGGCCGCCCGCAAGCTCCAAGTTCAAATCCTTGAACACAGGAGCGATTTTTGTGTAACCGAACGTTACGTCTTTTAACTGGATCATAGCGGTTGTGATTTATTGTGTTATTTTATTAGTGTATTAGTGAATTAATACAGCCGCAAAGATACACGCATTTTCAAATAGGAGACCATCAAAATAAAAATTTTTTATCACTGAAAATAAAACAGTTACAACTTTCTTTTTCAAAAGACCCATAAAACAGCCGGAATTTTTCGGAGAAAAAAAGGAAAGTTGAGACAAAAATGGAGTACCTTTGCACCCCGATTCCAAACTCAACCGACATTGAAAAAAAGAATTCTCATTCTCACCGTCGTTGCGGCTCTTGTCATTGCCGGCATCGTTCTTCTTTCTACTATAAAAAAGGACAATTTTGATATTCCTCTGATAGAGAAAATTTTCCAGCCGAAAGCCGAATTCATCCCCAACCAGAAGATTGACATCACCACTACTGAGGCTTACCGGCTGAAGGACAGCATTTACGACAACTTCCGCAGCAGCTTCCGGATGCACTTCCAGACCATCGGGCTCGCCTCGTTCGCCGACAGCAGCCGCCTGCTGATCCTTTCCGAACCCGCCCCCTACTTCGACAGCGATACCATCCGCAGCATCTGCGCCAAATTCACCCACCACGTAGAGACCAGAGTCCATAAAATCGGCTTCGACGGCCATGTCACCGACATCGTCATCCTGCTGGCCAACGCCACCACCGAAAATGTCGGACACCTCGTGGACAGCCTTTCGAAGGCACTCTACCTTTCTGACTACAAAGCCAATACCACTCCCCTGCCCGTCCAAAGCCCGCGGGCCTATTTCGTGGACGACAACATCGACTACCAAATTACCCTGTACGAGTTCAACGACTGGTTTATGGAACAGGACGAACAGTTCATACAGCTGAAGGACACCTCCAAGAGCGTGACGGTAGAGCAGATTTTCGCCGACAAGCTCACCGGCGTCTATTTCAGCAAGGTGCCCGGTTTCGTGGCGTGGGCTATCGCCAAGAAAAGTGACCTTTCGGAACAGCTGACGCACATACGGCAGTTCACCCTTGATGCCGACCTGATCCTCGGCGCCCTCGCCGACTCCGCCACACTCGTGGTCATCGGACGGGAACGGCAGTCGGCGCTGAACGAACTGCCGCCCCTCAACGTGGAGTCCATCCTGCTGTTGGCGTCCGTCACCGAGAAGGAGCTGTCGCAAAGTCTGGATGTCAACGACTTTATGGCGGGGAAGATGGTCAGCGGCAGCGACTGGTGCCCCACCTACCTCAGCAAGGAACTGGAAAACACGGAGTTCGGGCATCTGCTCACCATCACCGACGTGCTGCTGAAGGACTGGTCGGAGAACGGCACGATACAGGAGGCGTACTACAAATATCCGTCGCCGCCGCGTTTCCCGTTCGACCGTCCCCTGTTCCGCAAATTGGGACTTAACGAACTGGTTTACAACTGGAATACATGGAATGCGATGTACGCCATCGACATGGACGAAGGCTTCACGATATACACGCTCAACCGTACCGGCTCGCTGCCCGTCTCCTACTTCAACTCACCGGAACGGAGCGTCTCCATCGGGCGGAGGTATGAAAACCAGGCGTACAACTATTTCGCCACCCTCGGCAATACCGACCTCGCGCGGGTGGTACAATATACGGCTCTTTACCAGCTTTTTATGGATAACGGTATCACCTACTCCGGCGACACGCACCCTGCCTATCCCGCCAACAAGCCCTATCTGCTGCAAAAGCCGACCAAAGACCTGCTCAACTATTTCAAAAATCTGAGCGACAAACAAATAGACCTTTTAGCCGACACCATCGCCAGCAAGAATTTCAAAGATTTCCATAAAGACCATGTAAACAAGCAGTTGCGCCAGAACGAGCAACGTTACAACTTCAAATATACAGAGGAGCAGACGGCCAACATCTATAAAGATGTGGCGAAAAACGCCCGCAACGGCCTCCGGAATGACATCGCCAATATCCGCTCGCTACTCAAGGGATTGAGTGAGGAGGAGTTCAACTTTTTGGCGAAGTACCTCTCCTACCCACGCGGGATGCAGGCCAACCACACAGCCACTTACAAAGTGATGCAGCAGGCGCGGCGGGTCAACAACCTGATGCGCACCATCGGCAAGAACAACCTCGGCATCATCGGCTTGGATTTGAAAAACGTACGGAACTACTACGTCAACAGCTTGGCCAGCTCGTCGGCGCGGTACCTGAAAACACCCTCAGTGATTGTGACTTACAACGATATGCTAACCACCGGCGGGCACAATCTCTCGTCGGGCATCACGCGGGTGAAGTCGCTGACGGGCTACAAGAGCGGCGGCGGACGACCCACTTACGCGCAGGCCAATCCTGCACCGAGCGGAAGTGCGCCAAAGCCCACATCTTCGGGGACACCGTCCGCCGCGAAACCCAGCAGCGGCAAAAGCAGCGGAACCACGGCAAAGCCGTCGTCGTCGGGCGGAAGCAAGCCGGCATCGCAACCCCGTACTTCCCAGAACATCCGTCCGCGCGGGGAGGTCATCAGCACCGCCCCGAGAACACAGCGGGGGTTCTGACAGAAACAGGCAGAGAACCTATTTCTTCATTGAACTCTCCACATGTTGCCTAAGGGTGCCTTTATTCTTCATCTTGATCATATCTTCCACACCCTTAATCTTGCCTAAAGAATCCTTGTATTTGAGATAATAGTCAATGACCGTTTCATAGCCTGCCATACTACCGTCCACATCGGAAGCATCGGGGTTATTGATGCTGTGTTTGGCCCAGCCGCCAATATAGAGCAGGAGAAGGTCGCCATTGTTGAAGTTGGCCACATCCGTATTCACTTCGATGTGCACATCGGGGGTGCCGGAGAGCCACCACAATACGAAAGAGTTAACATCCTTGCGTTGGGCAGCGGAGGGTGAATGGCTTTCCAGCCAATCCATGCAGCGGATAAAATCCTTCTCATATTTGACATATTCACTCTTTTCGATTTCGTTCGGAATAGCCGGGACGGAAAACTTCTGTGCCCACGCCGCCTGCGCGAACAGCAGACAGAGAGCGATAACAAAAAATCTTTTCATAACTATATTGTTTAAATGGGTGAATGATATTTCTTTTCAAAAAAATGCGAGTGCAAAAATAGCAAAATTTGAAAAAAACATTTACAGCTTCACCATCCCGTTCACAACTGCCGCAGAGCAGTAGGCCATCCATCCGGAAAAAACGACAAAAAGCAGTGCCCATACAAAAGCCGGGATGTGCGTTTCATTGCGCAGATTAGCGGCATCACCTGACTGATCGGCGTGGAATATGGAAAGATACAACAAGACCAGTGACGACCACACCGATTCGATGACAATCATCAATGTGTAGAACCACGCCGCAATTTCGATATAGAGCGGGTTTTTCAGGTAAAAGACCAGCACGCCGTTCAACAGGCAGAAAAGGATGACCCACAACGCGCCGTACCCGTTCCGCACCCACAGGAGGAGCATGAACAGAAAGAGTATCGAAAGACCGATGACAATCCAGCTGCCGTAACCGAGGGAGAGTAGGTAAGCACACAGCAGTCCCGCCGCCGCCGCGAACGGATAGCCGGCAATGCTGACAAAGAAAGCTGCCACGCCCGACTTCGACTTGGTGACCGTGACCCCGCCCGTGTCTTTAAATATCTCAATACGGACCACTTTACCTTCAAACACCAGCGCCATCAAGACATGACCCAGCTCGTGGATCAGCGTGTTGATGATATTGAAGAACTTGCCCACTACCGGCACTTTCGGCAACAGAAAGGCAACCACTATCAGGTAGTAAAAAATGTGGATTCCAAAAAAGTGGAGATCTTCCATAGTCCAGCGGTTGTTATGAGGCGGCAAAAGTACGAATTAGTTCATCACGTTCATCAAGTTTATAAAGTTTATCAGGTTCATCAGGTTTATCAGGTTGTAGAGCCATCATAGTATGGCGGCTAATCGTTGGTTTCGTAATAGGGTATAGTTTTCATTTCTCAGTTTTCAATTTTCAGTTTTTATCGTATCTTTGCCAGCTAAATTTTTAACTATGCTTGAATACAATACCGCTCGCAATCAGCTGGTTATCAGAGAATACGGAAGAAATATCCAGAAAATGATTGAGGATGCAGTGAAGATTGAGGACCGCAAGCGCCGCAATGAGGTGGCTCGGGCCATCGTAAAGACCATGTCTCAGGCCAATCCTTCAGGGGCTGTCAATGGGGGAAGCAACAATAACGCCGACGCAAAGCCTAAGAAGCAGGAGTCGGCTGATTACTGGCACAAATTGTGGGATCACCTCTTCATCATTTCCAACTACCAGTTGGATGTAGATGCTCCATTCCCTAAACCGGTTCCAGTTGAAAAAAGTGACAAAAAAATGGAGCCCGTGGAATATCGTCGCGACGGAATCCATATCCGCTCGTACGGACGCTACCTCGAGAAAATCATCAAGGAGGTTTCTGGCTATCCGGAAGGGCCGCAAAAGGAGCAGCTCGTCCGCGATATCGCCAACCTGATGAAAAAACTGTACCTGACATGGAATCGCGACACCGTGGAAGACAGCATCATCACACAGCAGTTGGCGGAAATGTCCGGCTCGAATATCAAACTCCCCGATGACTTCGTATTCACTCCAAGTCAGGAACTTCTCGCCAAAGGCAGCATCGTGAACAATTCCACCAAGAAGAAAAAGAAAAAGAAGAAAAAGAAAAAAGCCTCCACAGACCCAGCCGTATGAATATCATAGAAATAAAGGACGTCACAAAAAAATTCTCCAACCAGCTGGCTCTGGACGGATTGACATTGGATATTCCCGAAGGACGCATTTTCGGGCTGCTCGGCCCTAACGGCGCAGGCAAGACAACTCTCATCCGCATCCTTACCCACATCACAATGCCCGACAGCGGGCGTGTGCTGTTTCACGGGCACCCGCTCGAAGCCGCCGATGTGGAGAATATCGGCTATCTGCCCGAGGAGCGGGGACTTTACAAAAAGATGAAAGTATCCGAGCAGGTGGTTTATCTGGCGCGGCTGCGCGGATTGTCGAAGCAGGAAGCCACCCGTCGCCTTAAGGAATGGTTTCAGAAATTCGACATCGATTCGTGGTGGAACCGCCGTGTAGAAGAACTGTCCAAGGGGATGCAGCAGAAAATCCAGTTCATCGCCACCGTGGTGCACCAGCCCGACTTCCTGATTTTCGACGAGCCTTTCTCCGGCTTCGACCCTGTGAACGCCGAAACCCTCAAACAAGAGATCTTGAACCTGAAGGCACAAGGCGCCACCGTCATCCTCTCCACCCACAATATGGCCTCCGTTGAAGAGATTTGCGACGAAATCGCCCTCGTCAATCACGGCAGGCTGGTGCTCAATGGCGAAATTAACGAGGTGCGCCGCCGCTTCAAACAAAGCCTTTTCCACATCAGTGTAGCCAACAATATCGACACCTCCAATTTCCCGACTGATTTCCAGATAGTTAAAAAAACATCCGTCGGCAACGAAACTTCCCTTAACATCCAGATCCTGAACAACACCCCCTCCAACCAACTGCTGCAATATCTTATCGAACAGCAATATACAGTCACCGCATTCAACGAAATCCTGCCGTCCATGAATGAAGTGTTCATCAAAGCGGTCCAAAGTTAAAAGTAATAAGTAATAGGTAAAAAGTAATAGGTTGCCACGCACAACCCCTCTTCATACTTCCCACTAACTCCTAATTCCTAATTTCTAATTCCTAACTCCTAATACAAAATCATAGAAATGTCCAAAATCCCCATTATCATAGAACGTGAGTTTTTTTCGAGGGTGAAGAAGAAATCCTTCATTGTCACCACGTTGCTAATGCCCCTGATGATCATTGCATTGATCGTGATTCCCGTATATGTCGCACAGAAGACGGACAAGGACTGTCTGGTGTATGTGCTGGACGAGAACGACTATTTCATCAACAAGTTCGCTGACACGGAAAAGGTGCACTTTGCCTATCCCAGTGGGGAACTTGAGTCGATGAAGCAGCGGTGTATTGACGGGGAGTGCGACGCTGTGCTGCATATTCTGTCGGGATCACAGTCGAATCAGGCGAACCTATACTATCACAAGGATCCTCCTCTATCGTTGAAGGGGCGTGTAACGGAACAGATGGACAAAATCCTGTTTGACCGTACGCTGATGGACACCTTCCACATTGACTTACAGAAGTACGAAATCATCAAGCAGACCTCGCAAAGTTCGGTCGCGGCGGTGCAGATTGATGCCGATGGGCAGGAGCGGGCCAGCATGATGTTACTCAACCGCATTGTCGGACTGATTTGCGGCGTGCTGATTTACATGTTCGTTTTTTTATATGCTAATCAGGTGATGCGCAGTTCCATCGAGGAAAAAGCCAACCGCATTGTGGAAATCATTATCTCATCGGTAAAGCCGTTCGAATTCATGATGGGCAAGATTATCGGTGTAGCGCTCGTCGGCATCCTTCAGTTCGCAATGCAAATTGTGCTGGCGGTGGTGCTTCTATTTGGTGTACAGTTCCTGCTGCCCACTATCTTCAGCGAAACGACCGTCGCCGGGCCGGACGTGGCTTCTGCTACCGCTGCTGCTGAATCCATGCAAATCCAAAACAGCAGTCTCTTCAGCGACATTTCCGCCTTCTATAGTTTCCCCTTCACCACACTGATTATTTGTTTCTTCATCTATTTCCTGTTCGGTTATCTGATCTACGCCTCCCTATTCGCAGGCTTGGGTTCCGCCACTGACAATGAGACTGATTCCAACCAATTCGTACTGCCCGTCAGCTTGCCTCTGATACTCACCATCATGATCATCTCTATGGAGGCCTCGGCGCAAAGTACACTGGTCAAGTGGCTGTCCATCATACCGTTCACCTCCCCTATCGCCATGCTGTACCGTATTCCTTCGGGTGTGCCGCTGTGGGAGCTCATCCTCTCCATCGCACTACTCATTGGAACATTCGTTCTGTGCGTGTGGCTGTCGGCCAAAATTTACCGCACAGGCCTGCTAATGTACGGCAAGAAGGTGACATGGAAGGAAATTTGGCGGTGGGTACGGATGTAACCATTTCAGTTATACAACCTTCTTTTAAATAGGTTTCTATTTCGATTATTATTGTATTTTTGCGCCCTCTTTTAATTGACCTATTAAACAACACGATTAAACTATGGCAGAAGATACGCAAACGCTTTATTCCGTAGGGGTTGACATCGGTTCCACTACGATGAAGGTGGCGGCTTTGGATGCTTCTGGAACGCTGGTTTTTTCGGCATATCGGCGCCATCAGGCCAACATTCCCGACACCGCCGAGACCATCATCGGGGAGTTTCTGGCCAAGATGGGCGACTGCCGCGCACGCATCGTCATCACCGGTTCCGTGGGTATGGGGTACGCCCAACGTCACGGATTCGGCTTCGTGCAGGAGGTCGTGGCCGCCGCCGAAACCGTCAAGCAGCGTTACCCTGAGGTGCGCACCTTCATCGATATGGGCGGCGAGGACAGCAAGATGATCTTCTTCGAGAAGGGCAAGGTGCCCGACATCCGCATGAACGGCAGTTGTGCCGGCGGCACCGGCGCCTTCATCGACCAGACTGCCACCTTGCTCAACGTGCAGACCGCCGAACTCAACACCCTCGCCGCCCAATCACAGACGATCTACCCCATCGCCTCCCGCTGCGGCGTCTTCTCTAAAACCGACATACAGAACCTCATAAGCCGCAACGTCAGCCGCGCCGACATCGCCGCCTCCGTCTTCAACGCCGTGGCGATGCAGGTGGTGTCGTCACTTGCCCGCGGGATGGACATCACCCCGGCGGTATTCTTCTGCGGCGGCCCCTTCGCGTTCCTACCAGAACTTCAGAAACACTTCCGTAACGTACTCAACCTCAGCGAGGAGGATTGCCTTCTTCCCAACAACGCCCAACTGATTCCCGCCACAGGCTGTGCCCTACTGGCTCCCACTTGTGCCACCGGCGTCATCACCATAACGGAGCTCCTCCAGATGGTGCGAGGCGGGCACCAGCACACCACCGACTACAGCAACCGTCTCAACGCCCTTTTCGCCGACAAGGCCGAATACGACCGCTGGATCGCCAACAAGAACCTCTACTACGTACCTCGCGGAGAACTCGTCACTGCCGTCCCGACCCCCTACTTTATGGGCGTGGACTCCGGCAGCACCACCACCAAACTCATCCTCCTCGACAGCGATCAACGAGTCGTCTATACCGACTACCAGCGCAACAACGGGGACAGTTTCCGCACCTTCTGCAATATGCTTAAAAGCCTGTACGACAGTGTCGAAAACGCCGACAACCTCATCATCGGGGGCAGCTGCGTCACGGGCTACGGCGAGAACCTGATCAAGACGGCCTTCAACTTCGATTATGGCATTGTGGAGACGATGGCGCATTTTTCGGCGGCCCGCCAAGTGGAGCCCGACGTGAGCTTCATCCTCGACATCGGCGGCCAGGATATGAAGGCCATCTTCGTCGATAACGGTTCCATCCGACGCATGGAAATCAACGAGGCGTGTTCCTCCGGCTGCGGCTCTTTCATCGAAACCTTCGCCAACATGATGGGCTATCCCGTCGCCGAGTTCGCTGAAATGTCGTGCTTCGCCCAACATCCCTGCGACCTCGGCACCCGATGCACCGTTTTCATGAACTCCAAAGTGAAGCAGGCCATGCAGGAAGGAGCGGCTGTTGCCGACATCGCCGCCGGATTCAGCTACTCTGTCATCAAAAACTGTCTTTTCAAAGTATTGAAACTCAAAAATATAACGGAACTCGGGAAGAAAATCGTAGTACAAGGCGGCACCTTCCGTAACCACAGCATCGTCCGAGCCCTCGAGAAGATGACCGGCTGCAACGTCTCCTTCTCCGACATCCCCGAACTGATGGGAGCGTACGGGGCGGCACTGCACGCGGCAAAAGGTAAAAAGTAAAAGGTAATAGGTAATAGGTAAAAAGTAATAAGTAAAAGGGTAATGTAAAGACAGTGCATGCACTGTCTAATAAAAACCGCACAATGAACCAAGATAATAAAAGACCGAACCTTTCCGAATTGCTTCAGGCCAACGAATACCAGTCGGAGATTGAAGTATGTCCGGGGTGCGAAAACCACTGTACGGTCAAGCTGTTCCATTTCCAGAACGGCAATACTTTCTTTTCCGGGAACAATTGCGAGAAGGTTTATTCCAACACCACCGAAGGGACACGGAAAGGCATCAATATGTTTGCTGAAAAATATCGGCTTCTTTTCAAGAAAACGGATATTCCCGTGCCCGCTGACGCACCCGTCATCGGCATCCCACGCGGATTGGGCATGTACGAGAACTTCCCCTTCTGGAAGGTGCTTTTCGCTAAATGCGGCTTCCGTGTGGAGTTGTCCAGTCCTTCAAGCAACAAGCAGTACGAAAGTGGATTACGCTCTATTATGGCCGACAATATCTGCTTTCCAGCCAAACTGATGCACGGACATATCCAGGAACTCATCCGCAAAAAGGTGGACCGCATTTTCTACCCGTACGTCGTTTACGAACGGAAGGAGGATGAAAAGTCGCGCAACAGCTACAACTGCCCCATCGTGGCGGGCTATTCGGATGTGATAAAGAGTTCTATGGATCCCGCGCACAAGGCGGGTATTCCGTTCGATGCGCCCGTCATCACCTTCAGCAGTAAGAAGCTGGCGATGGCATCCTGTATGGCGTATCTGAAAACGTTGGCCGTTTCCGAAACCGTTGCCTCACTGGCGGTGGCGGCGGCGATTCAGGCGCAGGACGACTACCTTGCGGAGCTTACCCGCCGTGCCAACGAGATCCTCGCCGCCGCCATCCGCGAGAACCGAATGGTCATCCTGCTCGCCGCCCGTCCCTACCACATTGACCCGCTTATCGAGCACAAGATCTCGCACGCCATCGCCGACATGGGCATCGATGTCATCACCGAGAATGCGGCGGCCGTCGCGGGCGCGGGCGTTTACGACGAGCTGAACGCCATTACCCAATGGAGCTACCCGAACCGCATCTTCAAGGCCGCCTACGTCGTCGGCAACAGCACCTATCCGAACTTGCATCTGGTGCAGCTCACCTCCTTTGGCTGCGGCCCCGACGCCTTCATCCTTGACGAAGTCGGCGCCATCCTGAAACGTTACCGCAAGAACCACACCATCCTGAAAATCGACGACGTGAACAACATCGGCTCGCTGCGGTTACGGGTGCGGTCGCTGGTAGAGTCCGTCACAATGGCGGGCGGCGGGCGCAAGGACAAAGCCCCCCTCCCCTATGTCACCACGCGCACCTTCACCAAGCAGGAGCGGCGGCGGACGCTGCTGGCCCCCTACTTCGCCGAAGGGTATTCCGAGTTTTTTCCGTCGCTGTTCAAGGTGGCGGGCTACCGGCTCATCACCCTGCCGACTGGTACGCAGGAGGCTGCGGAAACCGGACTCAAGTATGCCAACAACGAGGTGTGCTATCCTGCCACCCTCGTCATCGGCTCCATTATGAACGCGCTCCAGAGCGGCGACTACGATCCGACGGACGTGGCCATCATCATGACCCAGACGGGCGGACAGTGCCGCGCCTCCAACTATTACGCCCTCATCAAGAACGCAATGGTGTCTGCCGGTTTTCAGGATGTGCCCGTCATCTCATTGGCACTCAGCGCGTCCGTCACCGCCACGCAACCGGGTTTCACCATACCCTTCCGGCGCGTGCTCAACATCACCGTCAACACGGTTCTTTACGCCGACTGCCTCGCCAAGCTGTACCACGCTACCGTAGTAAGGGAGCGGGTGAAGGGCGAAGCGGCACGGCTCCGTCAGAAATATACAGAGGAGGCCCTCCCCATCATCGAAGCCAACGACAGCAAGGGACTACAAAAGCTGCTGAAGGAGGCGGTGAGAGATTTCACTGAAGCTATCGACACCCAAAAGCAGGTGCCAGTCATCGGGCTGGTGGGCGAGATTTACGTCAAGTACAACGGATTCAGTAACAAGTTCGTTATCAACTGGTTGGAAGAACACGGCGTGGAAGTGGTGCCCCCTGCACTCATCGGCTTCCTCACGACGGGCTTCGCCAACAACCCCATCAACCGGAAGCTGCACATCAAGGAGGTGAAATTTCCGGAATGGATCAACAATTTCGTTTACAATATCTTATGGAAAAAGATACGAAAATTCAATGACATTTGCGCACCGTTCCCGTTCTACCGTCCGCTGACCAGCATCTTTGAGGATGCGAAATTAGCCGAAAAGGTGGTCAATATGGCGGGCGACTTCGGCGAAGGGTGGTTTCTGCCGGGCGAAATCTGCCACTTGGCGGAGACAGGGATCCAGAACGTGGTCAGTCTGCAACCCTTTGGCTGCATCGCCAACCACATCATTTCCAAAGGGGTGGAGAAAAAGTTGAAGCAGCTCTACCCGCAGCTGAGCCTGCTGTTCCTTGATTTCGACAGCGGAACGTCCGAAGCCAATGTCTTCAACCGCCTTCATTTTATGGTGGAAAATTGCAAGAAACAACTTGAGAACCAAGAATCAACCCCTATAAAAGCCTAATTCTATGAAAAAGAATCCATTAGAAGAACAGATTTTACAAACCGCCGAGGAACTCTTTCTGGAAAAGGGCTTTGACGCCACCTCGACCACTGACATCGCAAAGAAAGTCGGCTGCAACCAGGCGCTGGTACATTACTATTTCCGCACGAAGGAGAATCTTTTCATGCAGATATTTGCGAAAAAGCAGGAGATGGTGTTCAGTTGCCTGAAACTGCGTGAAGAAAACGACTTCCACACCGCACTCAACGACTTTATCGACGCCTATTTCGAGCTTTTGATGAAAAACCGGAAACTTCCGTTCTTCATCATCAACGAACTGATCATGCGGGATGACCGTCGGCAATATTTTCGCAAAAAAGTAATCGAATCACCCGAATACTTGGAATACTATGGTGCTTGGAACTCTATGTTACAAAAGGAGATAGCGGGAAAGCACGTCCGTCCGATTGAATTGTCGGACCTGACACTCCACATCGTTTCGCTGATTGTATTTACCTTCATCTCGTTGCCTCTCTACAGCGATTTCTTTGAAAAAGACGAAACGGAAATCAGCACCTATCTCAATCATCGGAAGGAAGCAATAAAAGAGGTGATTTTCAAAGGGATATCCAAGTAGAAAAAAACAAATACAAAAAATCCCCGCCGAAAGACGGGGATTTTTCAACATTAAAACCCTTTAAAACAAGAAAACATATAGAGGGTAGCAGGTCAGGATTAGCCGTTGAAGACTTGTTCCAGACCGATACCTCTAACTTGTGCTACGGTGTAGGGATCACGGAGTTGTGAGAGGGCCTTGATGGTGGCCTTCACAACGCTGTGGGGGTTGGACGAACCTTTGGACTTAGCCAACACGTTCTTCACGCCGACGGTCTCAAGGACGGCACGCATAGCACCACCGGCGATGACACCGGTACCAGGAGCTGCGGGCTTCATGAAAACCAAGGAGCCGCTGTACTTACCTTCCTGCGGGTGAGGAATTGTACCATTGAGGACGGGGACGCGAATAAGGTTCTTCTTGGCATCGTCGATACCTTTGGCGATGGCGGCGGAGACTTCCTTGGCCTTACCCAGACCAAAGCCCACGATACCTTTTTCATCACCCACGACCACGATAGCCGAGAAGCTGAAGGTTCTACCACCCTTGGTAACTTTCGTTACTCTGTTGACTGCAACCAATCTGTCTTTGAATTCGATGTCGGCTGACTTTACTCTTTTGATATTTACATTTGACATAGTTACCTGATTTTAGAACGTTAAACCACCTTCTCTGGCTGCGTCGGCCAAAGATTTAATTCTGCCGTGATAGAGGTAGCCGTTACGGTCGAACACCACTTTGGTGATGCCGGCTGCGAGGGCCTTCTCTGCGATGTTCTTACCAACGATGGCGGCTTTGGCGCTCTTGGTAATCTTCTGGTCGCGGATATCTGCAACTGCGGAAGAGGCTGATGCCAGGGTATGTCCCGCGAGGTCGTCAATCAGCTGTACATAGATGTCACGGTTGCTTCTGAAAACGGACATTCTCGGACGTTCGGGAGTACCGCTGATAGATTTGCGGACTCTCTGCTTGATCCTATTTCTTCTGAAAACTTTCTTATTTTTCATTTGATGTTGTTTTTACGGTTATTTATCAGCGGACTTACCGGCTTTCTTTCTCACCACCTCGCCGACGAAGCGGATACCCTTGCCCTTGTAAGGTTCAGGCTTACGGTACGAGCGGATTTTGTTGGCCACCTGACCGAGGAGCTGTTTGTCAATACATTTGAGGGTGATGATCGGGTCTTTACCTTTTTCGGAGACAGTCTCCACAGAGATTTCCTTCGGCAGCTCGAAAACGAGGTTATGGGAGTAGCCGAGGCTGAGGGTGAGGAGCTGGCCTGCGGATTCAGCTTTGTAAGCCACACCAACAAGCTGCTGCTGCACGGTGAATCCTTCGGAGACACCCTTCACCATATTGTTGATGAGGGCTCTGTAAAGTCCGTGGAGGGAGCGGTGACGTTTCTGGTCGGTCGGACGCTGAACATGGATCTGGCCGTCTTCCACCGTGACCTTGATCTCGGGGTCAACTTTCTGCTGGAGTTCGCCGAGGGGACCTTTGACAGTGACGAGATTGCTTTTCTCATCGACTTTAATTTCGACGCCTTTGGGAAGCGCGATGGGCAATTTTCCTATTCTTGACATAATTCTTTCCTCCTATTAGCTAATGTAACACAAAACCTCGCCGCCGACGTGCTGTGCACGGGCTTCCTTGTCAGTCATGAGGCCGTTAGAAGTGGAGACGATGGCGATGCCGAGACCGTTCATGACGGAGGGCATGTCCTCAACGCCGCAGTAACGACGCAAACCGGGACGGCTCACGCGCTGGAGGCTGACGATGGCTGACTGTTTGGTTACGGGATGGTACTTGAGGGCGATCTTGATGATTCCCGGATGCACGTCATCCACAAATTTATAATTCAAAATGTACCCCTTCTCGAAAAGGATCTTGGTGATCTCGCGCTTCATCTTGGAAGTGGGGATCTCCACAATCTTATGATTGGCCATGATGGCGTTTCTCAATCGGGTCAAATAATCTGAAATCGGATCTGTATTCATAACTCTTTGTCTCTTAAATTATTATTTTACCAACTTGCTTTTTTGACACCGGGGATGAGACCTGCGAGGGCCATTTCACGGAAATTGATACGGGACAAACCGAACTGGCGGATATATCCTTTCGGACGGCCGGTGAGCTGGCAGCGGTTGTGCATTCTGATAGGATTGGAATTCGGGGGGAGCTGCTGCAAAGCCTTGACAGCGGCCTCCTTTTCATCAGTGTACTCGCTTCCCGCGTTGATGATTTTCTTCAACTCAGCACGTTTGGCGGCGTACTTAGCGACCATTTTCGCTCTCTTTACTTCTTTCGCTTTTAATGATTCTTTTGCCATATCCTATTTCTGATTTTTAAAGGGTAAACCAAATTCTTTTAATAATGCGAGACACTCCTTGTCGTTACGGGCCGTGGTTACGAACGTGATGTCCATACCGTTGATCTTGGCCACCTTGTCAAGGTCGATTTCGGGGAAGATGATCTGTTCCGGAATACCGAGGGTGTAGTTGCCTCTGCCGTCGAAACCCTTGTCGCTGATGCCGCGAAAGTCTCTGATACGCGGGATGGACACGGAGATAAGGCGGTCAAGGAATTCATACATACGTTCGCCGCGGAGGGTGACACGCACGCCGATGGGCATTCCTTTTCTCAGTTTGAAGTTGGAGATGTCCTTCTTGGACTTCGTGGCGACTGCCTTCTGTCCGGCGATGAGGGTCATTTCCTGAACACCGAGGTCAATTAATTTTTTATCTGCGATGCCGAACTTGCCGAGGCCCTGGTTGAGGCAAATCTTCTGCAGGCGCGGGATGCGCATAATGGATTTGAAACCGAATTGCTCTCTGAGAGCGGGGACGACTTCCTTGTCGTATTTTTCTTTATATCTTGGTACGTACATTACTTAATCTCCTCCCCTGTTTTTTTAGAATATCTGACTAACTTCCCGTCTTCGCCGATGCGGCGTCCGATACGGCTTGCCACACCTTTGGCATCCACAAGCATCAGGTTGGAGATGTGGATGGGGGCTTCCTGTTTTACAATACCGCCCTGGGGGTTCTTGGCGTTGGGTTTCGTATGTTTTGAAACCATGTTCAGACCCTCAACGATGGCGCGGTAGTTCTCGCGGTCAACCATCAGCACCTTGCCCTGCTTCCCTTTGGAGTTGCCGGAAAGGACCTTGACGGTATCGCCTTTCTTAATGTGAAATTTCATCGCTGTTTTGTTTTTTTGATTAATATTCAATTGGTCTTTGTCAATTGTTCCTAACTCTATTAGAGGACTTCCGGTGCGAGGGAGACAATCTTGAGATATTGTTTCTCACGGAGCTCACGGGCGACAGGTCCGAAGATACGGGTGCCGCGAAGCTCGTCGGCGCCGGTAAGGAGGACGCACGCATTGTCGTCGAACCGGATGTAAGAACCGTCCTGACGGCGGACATGCTTTTTGGTGCGCACGACCACGGCCTTGGAAACGGTGCCCTTCTTCACATTGCCGGAGGGGATGGCACTCTTGATGGCCACGACGATCTTGTCGCCTACTCCAGCATATCTCTTCTTCGTGCCACCGAGGACACGCATGCACAATACTTCTTTTGCCCCGCTGTTATCCGCAACGGCTAATCTTGTTTCTTGCTGTACCATAACTTATTTTGCTTTTTCAATGATTTCGACTAAGCGCCAGCATTTGTTCTTGCTGAGCGGTCTGGTTTCCATAACGCGAACTTTGTCGCCGATTCCGCACTCGTTCTTCTCGTCGTGGGCCATCAGCTTGGTGGTTCTTTTGAGGAACTTCCCGTACTTGGGGTGTTTCAGCTTACGCTCAACGCTGACGACGATGGACTTGTCCATTTTATTGCTGGTAACGAGGCCTTCTCTTACCTTTCTGCTGTTTCTTTCTTCCATAACTCGGTTGCTTGTAATTATTTTGCTTCTAATTCGCGTCTGCGAAGTTCTGTGTTTAATCTGGCGATGGTGCGTCTTGTTTCCTTGATCACCTGCGGGTTCTCGAGGGGGGATACAGAGTGGGACAGTCTCAACTTACTGAGGCGTTCCTTCTCCTCGGCCAGTCTCTCAATCATATCGGAAGTGGAGAGTTCCTTGATAACTTGCTGTTTCATAGCTCTTACTTACTTATTAATTTTCTTCTGTATAATCTCTTCTGACAACGAACTTGGTGGCGACGGGGAGCTTCTGGGCGCCGAGACGGAGAGCCTCTTTGGCGATGGCGAGCGGCACACCGTCGGCCTCAAACATGATGCGGCCGGGGCTGACGCGAGCGGCGAAGTACTCAGGGGTACCTTTACCTTTACCCATACGGACACCGAGACCCTTGATGGTGACGGGCTTGTCGGGGAAGATGCGGATCCAAAGCTGGCCTTCACGTTTCATGTAACGGGTGATGGCCTGACGGGCAGCCTCAATCTGACGGGCAGTGACCCAGTGCTGGTCAAGGGACTTGAGGGCGAACGAGCCAAACGAGATTTCAGCACCGCGTTTGGTGATGTCTTTCATTCTGCCCTTTTGTGGTCTTCTATATTTCGTTTTTTTCGGTTGTAACATGACTATTGCGCTTTTTATTGGTTACTAATTCTTTTTCTCGCCTCTTCTCGGACGACCGCCTTGGGGACGACGTGCGCCGCCACCGCGCTGCTCCTTCCCGTCGGTGGGAAGCTGGAAGAGGTCTCTCTTACCGTAAACGATACCGCAGCAGATCCACACCTTGACGCCGATGCCGCCATAGGTGGTGTGTGCTTCCGCTCTTGCGTAGTCGATGTCGGCACGAAGCGTGTGGAGAGGGGTTCTGCCCTCCTTGAAGTGCTCCGTACGGGCGATTTCAGCGCCGCCGAGACGGCCGGAAACGGAAACCTTGATACCCTCCGCATTGGAGCGCATCGTGTTGCCGATGGCAGTCTTCACAGCCTTTCTGTAGGAAATACGGCCCTCAATCTGACGTGCGATGTTCTGGGCAACCAGCTCCGCATTCATATCGGGACGCTTCACCTCTGCAATGTTGATCTGGATGTCCTTGTCGGTGATCTTCTTGAGCTCTTCCTTCAGACTCTCCACATCCTTGCCGCCCTTACCGATGATAAGACCCGGACGGGCAGTGAACAGGGTGACTGTCACTAACTTAAGCGTTCTTTCAATGTAAATTTTTGCGATTCCGGCTTTGGACAGACGTTCGTGTGCGTTCAAATATTTTCTAATTTTGTCGTCCTCGACTATCTTACTGGCGAATTGTTTGCCGCCATACCAATTAGAATCCCATCCTCTGATAATGCCTAACCTGAGGCCTACCGGACTAACTTTTTGACCCATACTTACTCGTTGTTTTGATTTTCTTCAATATTGTTATTTACTATGTTTTTGTCATCAATGATGATGGTCACGTGATTGGAACGCTTGCGAATGCGATGACCCATTCCGCGGGGAGCGGTGCGGAGTCTCTTCAGCATCGTGCCGCCGTCCACAACGACCGACTTCACATAAAGCTGCGCGTCCTCAATGCGGACACCTTCGTTCTTCACCTGCCAGTTGGCAACGGCTGACTTCAAAAGCTTCAAAAGCTTCTCAGCGGCCTCACGGCGGCTGTACTTCAGTACGTTCAGAGCATAGTCCACGTCCTTTCCTCTGATCACGTCAGCCATAATTCTCATTTTCCGCGGCGAAGTCGGGTTGTCCTTTAAACGGGCAACATATAAGTTTTTGTTGGCTTCTTTCCGCTTTTCTGCTGCTAATCTTTTTCTTGAACCCATTGTTTTTTAGTTACTTTTTGTGGGCTTATGGCTTGATTTTCAATACTTTATTGTTTTCAAAACCCTTCACCCTGATTTACTACTGAAATTGGCGGCAAAAATACAACTTTTTTTAATAAAAAACTATATGTTGAAATTTTTTTTGAAAGAAATACTAACTTATTCATTCTGAACAATAAACAACAGCGACATTTTTTTTCCACCTCCCCTTTTTTGACTAATTTTGCGCCCTCGAAAACCACCATCTTATGTCAAAAAAACTCATTCCCTTACTTCGCTCGATGCGGCTGCGCACCCTTCCCCTCTCCCTTGCCGGCATCATAACAGGACTCGGCCTCGCCGCACACGACCACACCGTCCGGCCCACCGTCACCGCCACCACCCTCCTCACCGCCGCCCTTCTCCAGATCCTTTCCAACCTGTCGAACGAGCTCGGCGACTACCTCAGCGGCACCGACACCGATGGACGCACCGGCCCCGCCTACAGCCTCCAGAGCGGCACCCTCTCCCCCACCGACCTCCGCACCACCATCATCGTCCTCGCCATCCTGTGCTGCCTCTCCGGCACCGCAATGATCTGGCTCTCCTTCGGCACCCTCCTGTGCACCGAAGCCATCTGTCTCCTTCTGCTGGGCGCTGCCGCCGTATGGGCCGCCATCCGCTACACACTCGGCCGCAACCCCTACGGGTACCGCGGCCTTGGCGACATCTTCGTCTTCCTCTTCTTCGGTATCGCTTCCGTCGGCGGTACTTACTTCGTGGCCACCCACACCTTCGTTCCATGGGTGCTGCTGCCCGCTTCCGCCATCGGCCTCTTCAGCATCGGCGTGCTCAACACCAACAACATCCGCGACATGGAAACCGACGCCGGCACCCGCGTCACCATTCCGCTGAAATTCGGTCTGCGCAACGCCCGTATCTACCAAACTGCCCTCATCGGCGGAGGCTGGCTGCTGCTCGCTTTCTTCCTTCTGCTGCACGGTCTCACTCCGTGGCACTGGCTCTGCGTGATCACGATGCCGCTTTACATTGCGCACCTGCAGGGCGTGTGGATCTATACCGGCCGACAACTAGACAAGATGCTGCCCCTCCTCGTGATGACCACTTTCCTCCTTTCCTGCATTTTGAGCCTTACATATATTATTATATAGTATGCCCGACAACCAGACCATCGAAAAACTTTTCGACGGCATCGCGCCCGATTATGACCGGATGAACCATCTGATGTCGTTCAATGCCGACCGCCGCTGGCGCAAGGTGGCCGTGCGGCATGTAGTCGACATCTCCTGCCCGCTGCAAGTTCTCGACCTCGCCACGGGTACGGGCGACTTCGCCATCGCCATCGCACAAAAGCTGCCCACAGGCGGACACGTCACCGGCATCGACCTGTCGGAAAAGATGCTGGAACTCGGCCGCGGCAAGGTAATTGTGGAAGGACTGACGGACAAGGTTACGCTACTGCGGGGAAATGCCGAGGCGCTGCCGTTCGCGGACGGCACTTTCGACCGCGTGTCCGTCGCCTTCGGGGTGCGCAACTACGGAGATCTCCGCAAGGGACTGTCGGAGGCGCACCGCGTGCTGCGCGACGGTGGAAAGTTCGTCATTCTGGAGCTGTCATACCCCGACAGCCGACTGCTGCTATGGGCGTACAAGCTGTATGCGCTGAAGGTGCTGCCGTGGCTCGGCGAACTCATCAGCGGAGACCGCACCGCCTACACCTACCTGCCAGAATCCATCCTGCAGTTTCCAAAAGGACCGGCATTCCTTGCACTGCTACGTGAGGCCGGTTTCGGGCATGTCACCGAAAAGAGGCTTACGTTCGGGGTGTGCCGAATGTATGTAGCGGAAAAATAATATAGAGACGTCATATTATGGCGTCTCTACATGCCTTATTTATTGGCTTTTTCTTCGTCGTTGTTATACCATTCCAGATAGGATTCGGTATAGTTTTTACCCGACTCCACCAGATTTCTTTTCTTGGCATCGGAAATATCAAAATCAATGGCGCCGACACCGAGAGTGTCAATATAGATGGTGCGCTGCCAGTCGTCACTGTGCAGGTGGACGTTGTTTTGGAAGTCAATGAGGGTGGTTACCAAAGCCTTTGTATAGGTATAGAAACTGTTGATTTCGTTGCACTTGGCAGTACCGTGATGGAGGAACATTGTGATATCCTCCTTGGCATCCAGACGGAAGCCCAATGTCTCCTTGTTGTAAACGTACTCGTTTTTGGAAACGCTCTTTTGCAGGCTTTTGGGCTTGTTCAGCTTCTCGTAATAGTCGGTACGCCGCATATTGTTCCGGTTGGAGATATAGGCCACTTGGTCGAAGGCTTTGATGGGATAGTTGTCCAAAAGGCCGCCGTCCACATAGGTATGCTTCCCGTTTTCACCACCTTTCACAGAAGCGAAGAAGAGCGGGATGGACATCGAAATACGTGCAGCATCCGCCACTTTCATCTTGGGCGTGGTTTTATGGCTGAACATTTCGGAAAGACCGGTGGAGAGGTCTGTCCCCATCAGATAAGTCTCCCGGAAGCCTTTGAGGCTGGCAAGTTCTTTAAAAGTAATCTCACCATTGCCTGTTTTCCTTTCGATGAAATCGGCCATCAAGTTACGGAAAAAGTCGCCCTTATACCAGCCATATTCCTTCAACATGCGTTTCGTATCACGGATGATGCCGAACGAGTTGTCCATAAAATTCCGGAAGTTGAGGTTCCAGAGGATTTCCTTCATTTCATCGGCGCTGTAGCGCAGCCCGACCAAGACCGCTATCATTGCACCGGCGGAAGTTCCCGCCACACGCTCCACATCCTTCAGGATTCCTTCCTTGTCAAGCACTTCCAAAGCACCCACATAGGCGATGCCTTTCACACCGCCACCTTCAAATACCAGATTTTTAAAATGATATGCCATAATTCATTGTTTTTTTCAACAATATAGAGACGTCATATTATGGCGTCTCTACAAATTAATTGTCACAAATAACGGTCCTATTCCTTCTTTACCGACATGGAGTGCAGGATCAGGTATGCGCACAGGGCCACGTACATCACGATGGCGGCAATGCCTGCCCACGGTGACTTTACGTACACTTCGGGCATGGAGAGATCAGTTCCGGTGGAGGCCAGGATGGCGCTGATGACGCCGAAGATGGCCGCACCTGCCAACAGCCCGGAGGCCAACAGCGTGCCTTTATCCTTACGCAGTTTGTTGATTTCCTCGTCCTTGCTGCGGCTGCCGACATACCATGCGATGGCACCGCCCACCAGTAAGGGGATATTCAGCTGCAACGGGATGAACATACCGAGCGAGAAGGCCAGTGCCGGAATTCCGATTCTGTCCAAAAGCAGTGCGATGACGGCACCGACGATGTAGAGAATCCACGGCGCTCCCTGGCCGGACATCAGCGGCTCGACGATGGCCGCCATGGCGTTGGCCTGCGGAGCCACCAAACCGCCGTTGTTGGCATCGTAACCGTAAGTCTTTGACAACAGGATGATGACGGCACCCACCGTGAGGGCGGAAACCAACGTGCCCACGAACTTGAAAGCCTGCTGCTTGTACGGGGAGGAGCCGATCCAGTAACCGATTTTCAGGTCGGTGATGAAACCGCCCGCCATCGCCAGTGCCGAGCAGACGATACCGCCGACAATCAACGCGGTGACCATACCGGCGGTGCCTTTCAGACCGACGGCGGCCAGAATGAAGGAGGAGAGGATCAGCGTCATCATCGTCATGCCCGACACGGGATTGCTGCCCACCGTGGCAATGGCTGTGGCCGCCACCGTGGTGAACAGGAAGGCGAAGATGAAGACAATCAGCAGTCCCACAATTACTTGGGTGATATTCATCTGCAAACCGCCGAAGGCAAAGAAGATGCCCATCAGCACCAGCAGACCGATGAAACCGAAAAGGATGATCTTCATGGAGATGTCGCGTTGGGTGCGGAGCACTTGCTGCTGCGGATTGTCGGCAGCGGCTTTGTTGCCTTTGAAAATCGTGCCCATCGAGGTCTTGATGACACCTGCCGACTTGATCACACCGAGGATACCGGCCATGGCAATACCGCCGATACCGATCAGGCGGGCGTATCCCTTGTAGATGAGGTCGGGATCCATCGTGCTCATCATCGTGCCGTCAGCGGCGACGCCGTAGCTGCCGAGCAGCGGCACAATCACCCACCACGAAAGGAACGAACCCGCGCAGATAATCGTAGCGTACTTCAAGCCAACAAGATAGCCCGTACCCAGCAGGATACCGGTGCCGCTCATATTGAAGACGAACTTGTGGTCCATCGCCAAACGCTCGCCCCAGCCGGTCATACGGGTGGAGATGTTTTCGGCCCAGAAGTGGAAGGTGGTCATGAAGAAATCGTAAAGGCCGCCGATCAAGCCGCTGATGAGCAAAAGCTTGAGCTGACTGCCACCCTTCGCGCCGGAGACGAGGATTTCGGTGGTTGCCGTCGCTTCGGGGAAGGGGTACTTGCCGTGCATGTCGGAAACGAAGTATTTGCGGAAGGGGATGAGAAACAGGATGCCGAGGAAGCCGCCGAACAGGGAGGCCAAGAAAATCTGGAAGAAGTTGACATTCAGCTCCATTCCCGGGTTATTCTCCTGAATGATGTAGATGGCGGGCAGGGTGAAGATGGCACCGGCTACGATCACGCCGGAGCTGGCGCCGATGGACTGGATAAGCACGTTTTCAGAAAGTGCGCCCTTGCGTTTGGCGATGGTGGAGGCTCCGACGGCGATGATGGCAATCGGGATGGCCGCCTCAAACACCTGGCCGAAGCGAAGTCCGGCGTAGGCCGTCGCTGCAGAAAAGATGATGGCCATAATGATACCCCACACGATCGTCCAAGCGTTCAGCTCGGGGTATTTCTTCTCGCCCATCAGGATGGGTTTGTACTCTTCGCCCTCTTTCAGTTCGCGGTAGGCGTTTTCGGGCATTTTCACCTCGTTTTCCTGCAACAAGGTCTCTTCGTTTTCTTGGTTCATATCGTAAAAAAATTAAAATGATTCGATTTGCAGAAATCGGCGGCAAAGATACAACATTCCCGCGTATGGACTTGCGGTCACCGAGATAAAGTTCAGAAAGAATAGAATTCCCCTTCTATGTAGAAGGGGTGGCCGTAGGCCGGGGTAGTAGAATCTTTATCTTATGACATATAGACTTCTTTTCACAAGGATTTTTTCAATCTTCTATACGACTACCCTGCGCTTTGCGCACCCCTTCTTTAAAAGAAGGGGAATGTGTTTCCGCACCTGAGTTGAATGAATTTTATATGCTTTGCAAGGCGGGGGAGACTTCGGACCAGCGCTGTATTTCTGGAAATTGCAGAAGAATAGCTCACCCCGGAGGGGTGATATTTTATTAACCCCAGATAAGGCCGTTAGGCCGCAATCTGGGGACGTGCGTGGCCTCGTGCGCCCGCCCGCGGCACGGGCGGAAGGTACGGAAGAGAGGGAATGGTGATGCCGCGGAAAAGAGGGAGATTCCGCACAAAATCAAAAATCCGTATCTTTGCAAACAAAAAAACAACATGATAGAGAATTCAAAAGAGCAAAATAAAGTGCCTACCATAGAAGAACTGAAAGAATTAATGTGCATCCCTGCCGATGCCGATAAAACAACAATCATGAAACATTTTGAAGGAATTGCCGAAATCCTAAAAAACGATTGTGTAATTCAATATGAAGATAAGGAATACCGTATTTTAGATTTCGAGTTCTATTTCTATAACAAAAACCACCAGGATATTTCTGTTCACCCAAGAAAGTCTGAAGCGCTGTGTTGGTATATCAATGATTTTGGCGGTATAGATTTGAATTTTAAGAGCGACATTAAACCAAAGATTGTTCCGAAGGGAAAAACATGGTCTTTAAAGTATGAGTTGACAGACGAATCTTTCTTTGGCGGAATTCTTATTCGCAAAATACAGGAGATAGACTGCGAAAAAAGAGTGCTGAATGGCCCACTGAAGGTTGCGGAACTTTTTAGGAAACTGGATGCTACATCTCATCACCAAAACAACCCTGTTTTGATAATAAAACGACTAGAACCATTAACTTTTGTTGTGGAACAAAGATTCAATCTATTAGGCAAACACACTGCAAAAGAAAAGGCCGACTATATTCTTCAATCCTGCTTTATAGAAGAATCTTATTCGAAAAAACAAAGTGTATTGGAAAAAGAACTAGAAAAATTTAAAGAAAGTCCATATCGTTACTGGGTACCCGATCTTTAAAACGGCCAATCCATCTCTACGGGATTCTCATTAATTATCAATACACTCGTTATACACACCTTATTTTCCTCATAATGATTGACATCCGTTATGGCGGCATCGTCATTTGAGAGATAGTCAAGGTCGATGACGTTGTTCCAAATTTGCATAAAAAGCAACCTATGCCCGGGGTCCAGACAAAACAGGCGCAGCCGGTTCCATGCCTCCTTTCTGTAGCCGACCGCAACGACGGAATGTCCCATCCCCGATTTCCGATGAAACCCCAACAGGACAGGCTTTCGGGCATCCAACTGCGCCCTGATTTTCTGATGCAGTTCCCGACGAGTGACGGTATGGAGGCTTCCCGGTATGGTTGAAAAGACCTCCGACAGCTCATCCCCAAAACACAGGTTCATTTTTTCAGAGAGGTCGTCCATGTCAATGCCACCCCTATGGAGTCCATTAAGCCTCTGCAAGAAGTGGCGCTGAATGCGGTCAACAAACACATTTCCTTCAGTGCATTCGTCATTTGTCAAGTCTTTCCAATCCAGCTTTTTATGAAAAATGAGCATCATCATCAGACAATAGATCAAACAGGAGCCGTCCAAGTCTCCTTGCTGGGCAAACACTCTCGTTAGATTGCCACGAGATCCAATGGCTCGCAATCCCTTTCCGTCAAAAATAATATTGTTGATAAATTTGGCTGTAAACATAGTTAATACTATTTTCAGTTTTTTAAATCATTCTTATTCAGGTAAATTTGTCGTGATATTCCATGTACTGCAATTCAATGCACCTCCTTCCCGGACAACATTGTCATAATCCCATACTGGATGACATTCACATTGCGGGTACGCCTCAGCTATCTGGTGAAACGCCGTATCTGCGAACTTGTCTTCCAACATGGGCACAAAAATATGCTGACCGACATGCAGGAAATTGAGGTAAGCCCAACTCCAGTCGGTATAACCATCATAATGCAGTTCAGTGATGTCAAAATGGGTTTTGAGGACTGCCAGCAGTCTCTTCCGCAGGCTTTTGTCAAAGTCGCAATAGTTGTTGAGCAGCACCTTGTTCCCACCCATATACCGCACCATTCCGTCGGCATGACCGTAGTCGTCGTACTTGTCTTCTGGAATCAGCACCAACTCCACCTCAAGCAGTTGACTAAGATTGTCGATGAGCATGGTTCGGTCGTAGTGCGGGTTCTCCCTGAAAATTTTGTCTGTCATAATCACTTTGTCTCCACAACTAATGACATTGCCGCCATCAATAATAATATCAGAGTCAATGATTTCCATGCCAAGGTCCGAAAGGATGGCGGATGTATCGGGTTTGTATTCCGGATCGTCTTTGAGATAGTCAGGGTCGTAGTTGAATCTGACAAACTTATTTTCAGTCACTTGTACGGGCATATAATCGCGAGCCCAGATGTGGAAGGGAGAAGACGTGTCCGGCAAAAAGCCCCACTCAATCTTGTTTTTGCGTAAGGCGGATAGAAGATGTCCCGTTGCTGTTGCATAACTTTCGGAAAACATCCCTTTTGAAAGATAAACTTTGTTGGAATGAAAATTTGTAATCATAATTTTAATTATTGATAATTAGATATTTATGTGTATTTCACAAAGGTATAAAAAGGATTTTGTCCGGCAAAAAAATTTCGGTTAAAACTTGTTAAGATTTCCGAAGGAATTATTAATGGTTATTTATCTGCTTTTTGAGAAATATCTTTTGATTAAAAGAAATGAATACAATTCCTCCATCCCAAAAATTTCAGTACTTTTGCCGTCGCATTCTATACCATTAACCTATGTCAGAAAAAGTAAAGAAAAGCGGGCGTACGGGGTTGATTATCACCTCCGTCGTCCTCCTTGTCCTCCTTGTGGCGGGCGGGATTTTTGCCTACACCAAATATTTGAAACGCAACACGGCCGAACTGATCGCCGTAGTGCCGTCGGACGCGGCCTTCGTCTTCCAAGTGAATGACAATGAGGGCTTCGTACGCTCCATCAGTTCCTGCAAGGCAAACCTCAACGAAGTCTTTTCGTTGGACGCCCTCGCCGGCTTCGAGTACTTCGCCGACATGGGCCTCGCCAATAACGACAACAAGAAGAAGATTGTCATTTCCGGCCACTGCGCCGATGGGCAGACCGCCCTCCTTTTTGCCGTCTATATGCAGAAATTCTCTTTTCTTGAGATTCTCAAGAATTTGAAAATCAACCCAAAGGATTACGTAAAGTACGAAACGCGCCGCATTTATACCGCCACGACACATTTCCACGAATTCAAAATCTGCTACCTCAACGGCATTTTCGTGGCCGCTGAGACGCAGCCGCTTTTGGAACAAGCCATCCACAACCTCGCAGGCTCCGGCTGTATCACCAGCCTTCCCGATTTCCAGCCTGTAAACGACATCATCCACAAAAACGTGAAACAGAATTGGCTGATCTTCAACCATGCCAACTTCGTGGAATGCCAATCACCCAAGTTGGACAGCACCTACCGCGCCGGCTTCGGCACGATTGCGGAACTGGCCGGCTGGTCGGCTTACCAGCTCCGTTTCAACGACAACGAGGTGATTCTTTCGGGCTACAGCACCATCAACGAGGGGGCGTTCTTCAGCGAGTACGAGGCCTCCGACGCGTCGTTCGCCCTGCCTGACGGCACCATTCCCGCCTCTGTCAGCGGTTACGTGTGCAGCACCCTCCCCAAGACGCACACCCTGACGGTGGAAACGGAAGAGGGCGACAGCACCGTCACGTTCACCGCAGAACGGCCTTTCAAGGATGTCGCCTGCTTCAGCATCCGGCGCGACACCAACCTGTTCCACTACATGATGATTCCAGCCGATTCCGTCTCCACATGCAGCGACTCCGTCTATTTCGACCCCGCACCGAAGGAGGAGTCAGCCTACCGCGGCGTCCGCATCCTTCTGTGCAACGCCCATGACCTCGCCACGCTATACCCGCAGCTGCATCAGGACTTTGAGACCACCTACGCCATCCCCTACAACGATTTTTACATCCTCACCGAATCTTTCGCCGCCGCCCGCGCCTTCCTTGACGATGTGACACAGGGCAAGGTGCTCGCCGCCAACCAGCAATATATGTTCACCAAAGGCAACCTGCCCACGGGAAAAGGATTCGAGCTATACTATATTAATAATAGCAACCAGTTCAATGAGTATCTAGCCCGCCCGTTCCTGAAAAAGAAACCGGGCATCACCACGCTGAAAGTGTTCGCCTTCAGCTTCCAGAAACCCGTCGGCAATCTGCTGCCCAACACCATCTACCTCCGTTTTGCAGAAATTCAGAAATAGGAAATTAATCATAAAAAATATTGAAAATGAAAGATTTAAAAAAGTACATCGACGCCAACAAGGACCGCTTTTTGGATGGGCTATTCAGCTTGATCCGCATCCCCTCCATCAGTTCACAGGAGGAACACAAACCCGACATGATCCGCTGCGCCGAACGCTGGAAGGAACTGATTCTCGCCGCCGGTGCCGACCGCTGCGAGGTGATGCCCACCGCCGGCAACCCCGTGGTCTATGGCGAGAAAATCATCTCCAAGACGGCCCCGACCGTTATGGTGTATGGCCACTACGACGTGATGCCCGTCGATCCGCTCGAACTGTGGAAGACCGACCCCTTTGAACCCGTCGTCAAGGATGGCAAGATCTGGGCCCGCGGTGCCGACGACGACAAGGGACAGTCGTTCATGCACGCCAAAGCTTTCGAATATCTGGTGAAGACCAACCAGCTGCCCTGCAATGTCAAGTTCATGCTGGAAGGTGAAGAAGAAATCGGCAGCGGCAGCTTGTACGACTTCTGCAAGCAGAACAAGAAACTGCTGAAGGCCGACATCATCCTCGTGTCCGACACGGGCATGATTGCCACCGACACTCCCTCCATCACCACCGGTTTGCGCGGCCTCAGCTACCTTGAGGTGGAAGTGACCGGCCCCAACAAGGACCTGCACTCCGGCATCTTCGGCGGCGCCGTCGCCAACCCCATTAACATCCTCTGCCAGATGATTGCCTCCTTGCAGAACGAGAACAACGAGATCACCATCCCGCACTTCTACGATGATGTGCTAGTGTTGTCAAAGGCCGAGCGCGCACTGATGGCAAAGGCCCCGTTCAACCTTGAGGAGTATAAGAAGGCACTGGATGTGCGTGCGGTACACGGCGAAAAAGGCTACACCACCATCGAGCGTACCGGCATCCGTCCGACGCTGGACGTTTGCGGCATCTGGGGCGGCTACACCGGCGAAGGCTCCAAGACCGTGCTTCCGTCCAAGGCGTGCGCCAAGATTTCGATGCGTCTCGTGCCGAATCAGGATTCCACGAAGATTTCCAAACTGTTCCAGAAACATTTTGAAAAGATTGCTCCCAAGAGCGTGAAGGTGAAGGTGACTCCGTGTCACGGCGGCGAGGCTTACGTGTCGCCCATCGACATGCCCGCCTACAAAGCAGCGGAAAAAGCTTACCAGCAGACCTTTGGCAAACGTCCCATTCCGACCCGCAGCGGCGGCAGCATCCCCGTCATCTCCGGTTTCGAGCGCATCCTTGGCACCAAGGCCATCCTGATGGGCTTCGGCCTCGGCGAGGACGCCATCCACTCCCCCAACGAGAACTACAAACTGGAGCACTTCTTCAAAGGCATCGAGACGATTCCGTACTTCTACAAGTACTATGCAGAAATGATGAAGTAAGGGGGATAGGTATCAAAAAATAATCGTACATTTGCAACCGCTTTTTGTGAAAATCAAAATCAAACAAATATAAAACATTACACTATGGACAAGAATGAAATTCGTCAGATTATTGCAAAACGTGCGGCCATGGAGCTCCACGACGGTGACATTGTGAACCTTGGTATCGGTATTCCCACCATGATTCCGAACTTCCTTCCGGAAGGCGTTACAGTTACATTGCAGACCGAGAACGGTATGATCGGGATGGGTCCCACCCCCGAAGAGGGCAAGGAAGACCCGAACATGATTAACGCTGGCGGCGGCTTCATCACCGCTGTGGATGGCGCTGCCTCCTTCAGCTCCGCCACCTCCTTCGGCATCATCCGCGGCGGCCACGTCGATGCCACCATCCTCGGCGCCATGCAGGTTGACGTGAACGGAGACCTCGCCAACTGGATGATCCCTGGCAAACTCACCCCCGGCATGGGCGGCGCAATGGACCTCATTGTCGGAGCAAAGCGCGTGATCCTCGCCATGGAACACACCCAGAAGGGCAACCCGAAAATCCTCAAAAAGTGCAACCTTCCCCTCACCGCCAAAGGTCAGGTGAACCTCATCATCACCGAGATGGGCGTCATGGAAATCACCCCAAAGGGAATCGTCCTCAAGGAAATCCATCCTGAATTCACGGTCGAACAGGTGCAGGCTGCCACAGAGGCCGAATTGATCATCGCCGACGACCTGAAACCGATGCAACTGTAATCATGTATAAAGTAGAAGGTAAAAAGTAGGAGGTTCCACCCCCACATTCCCCTCTTCATTACCAACCTAACACTTTATACTTCATACCTATTACCTTATTACTTATCACCTCCTACCTATTACTTTTTACAAACATTAAAATTCTGTGATACTGTGAATTACAATTACTTAAAAATAAATACCGAATCCGGTATCTGCGTGCTGACGATTTCGGCACCGAAGTCGCTGAATGCGCTGAATTCTGCCATCTTAAAGGAACTGGATGATTTCATCACCAACCTCGGCAAGGATGTGCGGGTGCTGATTGTGACGGGCGACGGCGAGAAGTCGTTCGTGGCGGGTGCCGACATCTCGGAGATGCAGAACCTGAACGCACAGGAAGGCGAGACTTTCGGCCGCCTCGGTGCACAGGTGTTCCGCAAGATTGAAACCCTCGACATTCCGGTGATTGCCGCAATCAACGGATTCGCCCTCGGCGGCGGTTGCGAATTGGCGATGGCCTGCGACATCCGCATCTGCTCTGAAAACGCCAAGTTCGGACAGCCGGAGGTCGGTCTCGGCATCATCCCCGGCTTTTCCGGCACCTACCGTCTCGCCAAGCTGGTGGGTATGGGGTACGCCAAGGAGATGATCTACACCGGCAAGGCCATCCGTGCCGACGAGGCGCTCCGTATCGGTCTGGTGAACGCGGTCTATCCGCAGGCGGAACTGATGGAACAGGCCAAGGCGATGGCTGCCAAGATCTGTGCCATGGCTCCGATTGCCGTTCGCTATGCCAAGCAGTGCATCAACGCCGAGTACGACCTCGACGCCGATGCCGCTATTGCCTACGAGAACGAGATGTTCGGCAAATGCTTCTCCACCAAGGACCAAAAAGAGGGAATGACCGCATTCCTCACCAAGGCAAAACCCGTCTTCAAAAACGAATAATTTTAAAATCAACCAATTAAAAATAACGAACTATGAAAATTTGTGTTATTGGAACCGGAACCATGGCCAAAGGTATCGTGAAGGCTTTCGCTGCCAAGATGCCCGTGGTTATGAAAAGTAGAACCCAAGCCAGCTTGGACAAGGCACTGGCTTCATTTGCAAAAGGTTATGGCAAATTAGTGGAAAAAGGCAAAATGACACAGGAGGGTGTTGACGCCATTATGGCCAACATCACCACCACCACCGACTACGCCACTTTCGCAGATGCAGACCTCGTGATTGAGGCCGCCGTGGAAGATATGCAGCTGAAGAAAGAGGTCTTCGCAGAACTCGACAAGATCTGCAAGCCCGAAACCATCTTCGCTACCAACTCCTCCTCCCTCTCCATCACCGAAATCGCCGCTGCCACCACCCGTCCGACGCAGTTCATCGGCATGCACTTCTTCAACCCCGCCGACCGTATGGCATTGGTGGAAGTGATCAAAGGCCAGGTGACTTCCGAAGCGGTGTGCAACCAAATTGTGGAGCTTGCCACCTCCATCGGCAAGACGCCCGTGCTGGTGAACGAGGCTCCCGGCTTCGTCGTCAACCGTATCCTCATCCCCATGATTAACGAAGCTGTCGGCATCCTCGCCGACGGTATCGCCTCCGCTGAGGACATCGACAAGTGCATGATGCTGGGCGCCAACCACCCGATGGGCCCGCTCGCACTGGCCGACCTCATCGGCAACGACGTGAACCTCGCCATCATGGAAGTTCTTTACAAAGAGTTTGGCGATCCGAAGTACCGTCCTCATCCGCTGCTGCGGAAGATGGTGCGCGCCGGTCTGCTCGGCAGAAAAACCGGCGAAGGTTTCTACAAATACTAATAGGTATTATTCGCAACAAAAAGGGCATCGGAAGGTGCCCTTTTTTTGTGCTTTTTTTGTACTTTTGCCACCGTTTTTATTAACCTTAATTCCATTTTATGAAAAAAAGATTTTCCCTGTTGGCCGTCGCACTGACAGCGTTATTATTGTGTATTTCCTGTAACAGCAAACCGAAGATTCAAGTTGCAGACGACGAATCCATTGTCTATTTTTGCAAAGACATCACCCCTGAAAACATTCTCAAGTTATACGAAGCTCTCGGGGTGAAGCAGGAGGGAAAGATTGGCCTGAAGGTACATTTTGGCGAGGAGGGCAACCAGAACTTCCTTAACCCCGAACTGCTCCGTCCGTTGGTTGAAAAGGTACATCCTACCTTTGTGGAGACCAATGTGTTGTACGTCAGCAAGCGTCGTTTCACCGACTCGCACATCGCGTTGGCCAAGGAGCATGGTTTCACCTTCGCCCCCATCGACATCCTTGATGCAGAGGACGAACTTGTCTATCCTGCCGAAGGGCTGAAACATTTCGACAAGATCAAGACGGGCAGCCATTTCGCCAATTACGATGCTTACATTATCTATTCGCACTTCAAAGGGCACGGTTCGGCCGGTTTTGGTGGGGCCATCAAAAATATCGCCATGGGATTGGCTTCTCCTGGTGGCAAGATGGCCCAGCACGCGGAAGCGTTCCCATCGTGCCGTAATGCCAACAGCTGCGTAGGCTGCAACCGTTGCGTACAGCAATGTCCCGCCGGTGCCATCACCATCACCGATGAGGGTCCAGTCATCGACACCAGCAAGTGCATCGGCTGTGCCAAGTGCATCGCCGAATGTCCGCTCAAGATTTTCACCCCCGGCAAAGGCGCTGACGAAGAGGTGTTTCTCGAACGTCTCGTGGAATACGCCAAAGTGCTCAGCGAAAAGAAACCGATGGTCTATATCAATGTGATGGACAATATCTCCAAAAGCTGCGACTGTTCCGGCAAGGCTCCCGCACCGTTCATGGAGAAAGTTGGAGCCGTTGCTTCCACCGACATCGTCGCCATTGAGATGGCTTGCCATCAGCTTACGGCTCTGAAACAGAAAACCGAAGACGCCTTCAAGGATGTGAACGGGATCAGTGGCCTCGGGCAGGTGGAATACGCCTACAAGCTTGGCATGGGAAACAAGAAGTTCGTCCTCGTCGATGTTGTCACCGGCGAACGCATCAGCCTCGAAGACGCCGTAAAGTAGAAAGTAATAAGTAGAAAGTAATAAGTTCCTTCGCACATCCCCTCTTCATACCTCCTACCTATTACCTATTACCTATCACCTATCACTTATCACCTTTTACCTACTGCAAGACTAAATCTTCTCATAACACTATCCTTCTAAAATGTTCCTCCGTTCGATCCAATTAGTCAATTTCAAGAATTACGCCGAAGGCAGTTTTGAGTTTTCCGACAAGGTAAACGCCGTAGTGGGTGCCAACGGGAGCGGCAAGACCAACCTATTGGATGCCATCCATTATATATCGTTATGCAAGAGTTATTTTCTTTCGCAGGATGGGTATGCGGTCCGTTTCGGGGAGGAAGCTTTCGCCATTCATGGGGAGTTTCACGGTTTTGATGACGACCGCAGCCGCAAGGTAAGTTGCATCTATCGGCAGGGTGGACGGAAGACCGTGAAGTTCAACGGGAAGGACTACGAGCGGCTGAGCGACCACATCGGGCAGTTCCCGTTGATTATGGTCGCGCCTTACGACAACGACATCATCCACGAAGGGAGTGAGGTGCGGCGGCGGTTCTTCGATATGATCCTCTCACAGTTCGACCGCGAATATCTCCACGACCTGATTTCGTACCAGAAAGTATTGGGACAAAGGAATATTCTCCTGAAGCAATCGTGGGAAAACGGTCATATTGATACACCCTTGTTGCAAATCTACAACGACCAGCTCGTGCCGTATGAGGAGGCAGTCTATGAGAAACGGCGCCATTTTGTCGAAACCATCATCCCCGTTTTCCAGAAGTATTATGACTACCTTTCGGAGAGTCGCGAAAAGGTCGATATCCACTACCTTTCCTCCCTGGGAAACAGCAATTTTGCCGATCTCCTACTACGAAATGTCGAGGCCGACTTCCGCGCTGGCCACACCACCGCCGGCATCCACAAAGACGACTACGACTTCCTAATGGACGGACGCTCGGTGAAACGGTTCAGTTCACAAGGGCAGCAGAAGTCCTTCGCCCTTGCCTTGAAACTGTCGCAATTTGACTACATATATAATATAAAGCGGATAAAACCGATTCTGTTGCTGGATGACATTTTTGACAAATTGGATGAGTCGAGAATTTCTCAGCTTTTGAATCTTGTTGGCAATGAACACTTTGGACAAGTTTTCATTTCTGATACAAATGAAGATAGAATTGTACGCATTTTGAACCGACATGGGATTTCCCATAAGATTTTCAGGGTGAAGAAAGAGTAGTTTTGCGGGTGTAGGGGCAGATTTTTTTCGAAAGAAGGGCTTTACATATTCGCTTTTTTCTTTTAATAGGAGTTCGCCGATTGGAAACCTTAAAAATAATTAAAAAATAATTCGTTGTATATCAAAAATATATGTGTAGAAATGGAACAAAAGGGTAAAAATGGGATGATAGAATAAAAAAATGTCGTATTTTTGCACGTTTTTTAAAATCAGAAATTATGGCAGAAATTATTGACGAAGTAAAAGAAATCATTGCTGAAAGATTAAGCTACGACAAGGAGAAAATCAATTTAAGCACCAGTTTTACAGAAGATTTGGGCGCTGATTCCTTGGATCTCGTTGAACTGATTATGGAATTGGAGAAGAAATTCGACATCACCATTCCCGAAGACGCTTCCGAGAACATTCACACCGTTGGTGACGTGGTGAATTACATTCAGGAGCACAAGAAATAAGTATCACCAGAACTTTTCTGATGGAATTAAAACGAGTTGTCGTTACCGGTTTAGGTGCTTTAACTCCGCTGGGTAACAATGTCCCTGATTTTTGGCAGGGTCTGATTGCCGGGAAAAACGGAGTTGGATTGATAACCCATTTTAATGCAGAGAGTTACAAAACAAGATTTGCCTGTGAGTTAAAGGGCTTCAACGTCCTTGACTACATGGATGAAAAAAATGCGCGCAAGTTAGACCCTTGCGCGCATTATGCGTATGCGGCTGGTGTGGAAGCGCTTCGGGATTCCGGTATTGACATGGCCTCCGAGAATCCTGACCGTGCCGGCGTGATTGTCGCTTCCGGCATCGGTGGTATCCAAAGCGCACAAGACGGCATTGCAGAATTTGCACAGAGCGGCGGGAATCCCCGTTTCAGCCCCTTCTTTATTCTGAGGGCGCTGGTCAATATGCCGCCCGCCATCCTCTCCATACGGCTTGGTCTGCAAGGACCGAATTACGCCCTTTCATCGGCGTGCGCCTCCGCAGCTAATGCTATCGTGGATGCCTACCACCTTATCCGGCTCGGGAAGGCAGATATCATGCTTTCCGGCGGTACCGAGGCTGCCATCTTGGAAAGCGGCATCGGTGGCTTCAACGCCATGCGTGCCCTCTCCACCCGCAACGACGATTTTGCGACCGCAAGCCGTCCTCTTTCCGCAGGACGTGACGGCTTCGTGATGGGCGAAGGAGCCGGCATCCTCGTTCTGGAGGAGCTGGAACACGCCCGTGCCCGTGGAGCTAAAATCTACGGCGAAATCATCGGCGACGGCCTTTCCGCCGACGCCTACCATATTACCTCGCCCCACCCTGACGGACACGGCGCGGCTGTTGCCATGCGCAACGCCATCGCAGATGCCGGCCTCCGTCCCGAAGACATCGACTACATCAACATGCACGCCACTTCCACGCAGATGGGCGACCGCGTGGAGTGCCTCGCCATTCAACAAGTGTTCGGAGAACATGCCAACCAGATGTTCTTTTCTTCCACCAAATCGATGACCGGACACCTGCTCGGTGCATGCGGCGCTATAGAATCCATTGCTGTAGTGCTTTCTTTACAAAACAGTATTCTCCCACCTACCATTAACTTTATCGAAAAAGATCCGGGAATCCCCGATTGGAACTTCTGCGCCAATGGGGCCATCTGCCACGATATCCGTTATGCGATCAACAACGCTTTCGGTTTCGGCGGACACAATGTATCTATCCTTTTTAAAAAATTCGAAGACTAACGGTTTGTTACTGAGGTGTAAAAAATCGGAATTGTCAAGAGAAGAGCAGGTAAAAAAATATCTGCGGGCGGTTTTGCATATCCGAGCAACCCATATCTCATTGTATATGACGGCACTTATCCACCGTTCAGCCTCCGAAGCAATGGCGGACGGTCATTCACTCAACAACGAGCGTCTCGAATACTTGGGTGATGCTGTCTTGGGCGCAATCGTGGCCGAATATCTCTTCAAGAAATTTCCTTATAAAAGGGAGGGTGAACTGACCGAGATGCGGTCGAAGTTGGTGAAACGCGAACAACTTGGCCTGCTGGCACGGCGTATGCACCTTACCGACCTGATCGAGATACTTCCAAGCGCCCACGCAAAATGCGCCGGCGGCGATGCTTTTGAGGCCCTCATCGGTGCCCTGTTCATTGACAAAGGGTACGAAAAAACAAAAAAAATTGTGCTCCACCGCATTTTCACCGACTTTATGGATATAGAAAAGGTCCTCAATGAAGAGTCGAACTTTAAAAGCAAAATTCTGAACTGGGCACAACACCGGCATCGCAAGGTGGAGTTCCGACACAACATTGCCGAACAGAACCACCGGCATCGGCTCTACCACGTGCAACTTCTCATTGATGAAAAAGTGTTTGCCGAAGGTCTGGAATATAGCGTGAAAAAAGCAGAGCAGATTGCCGCTGAACGGGCCGCCGCCAAGATTCCGGAACTCTGCAAAAATGAATCAGACAACGTTTAACTTTTTATTTTTAATTATGAAGAGATTATTTTCCTTATTCCTGCTTGTGGCCACAATTTGCCTATTCGCTGCTTGTACTTCGCAAAGCTCACCCCGACAAGTGGCCAAAACCTACTGGACCTGTATTCAACAAGAGAAATATTCTGAAGCCGTTGGACTCTACTACAACATTGACGAACTTTTTTCGGATGACGGCAAAGAACTGCTGGCTTCTCTGATGAAAGTGGAGATGTCCATCTATGGTAAAATCACGAAAGTAAAAATACTTTCCGTAGATAAGGAAAACGAACCTGACCATGCCACAGTAACCGTTCAGATAACGACAGAAGACTCCACCGAACCTCACACGGAAAGCATGGATGTAGTGAAATCCAACGGAAAATGGTACATTGATTTCGACTTATAAAAAAAGAGGCATCTATGATGCCTCTTTTTTTTCCTGTGCTTCTACTGATTATTCATCCAGAGCGATAGCTTCGCACGGGCAAGCGCTTGCGCAGGCGCCACATTCGATGCATTCATCGGGATTGATTTTGTAGATGTCACCTTCGGAGATGGCTCCGACGGGGCATTGGTCCATGCAAGTACCGCAAGCAGCACATTTGTCAGAAATTTTGTAAGCCATAGTTGATGTTTTTTGGGTTGTTTTAACTGGCGGCAAAAATACTACATTTTTTAGAATTGGCGTGCACTATCGGAATTTTTTTCACGCCATAAGCCCCTCTTACTTTTCCTCCTCCTCATCAGGAGCGACATAGAACTTCTTCACGAACTTGTTCTTCTGCGAACGGTTACCCAGCTTGTAGGTGAAAGCGGGTTTGCCGTTTTCGGGCGGCAACATTCTCTTTTTCACCTTTGTGGCGACAATCGCATCAGTGAATTTGGTATCAGAGGAGTATCCGTACATGCTGTTGTTTTCCAACTGGAAGAAGAAGAAATCGTTGTCAATTTCGAAATAGAGGTAAAGACGGTTTCTGGATCCGCGCTTCTCGATGACAATGGAGCCCGGAATTTCCTTGTTGATTTCCTTTGCATTGCAGATGACCACCGGCAGCCGGTTTTGCGACACGAAAGCCTTGCCCTCCTTGTTCCAAGTAAAGCTGATATCAGCGAACAGGAACTTGACACGCAGCTTCTCCGGTAGTTTCTGGGCCTGCCCGTTGAGTGTCACGTCGTAGGAGTAATCCTCGAAGTCCTTTTCCGGGAGCATGGTCTTGAGTGCCAGCTCGTAGTCGGCATCCTCCCACGGGTCGATGAAGTCGAGGGAGGCTTCGTCGATGTGCTTGCTCATGATCTTCATCGACTGGTCGTTGAAGAAGAAGTTGATGGCGGTAGTGAGGCTCATTTCAGCGGAGTCGGCCTTCATGTAGTTGACGACGGTGCCGAGGGTGCTGAATTCCACGCGTCCGAGTTTCGCGCCCATGTCAATGGTGCCGGAACCGCGGGAGATACATTCGGTCTTGCTGAGAGTGATAATGTTCTCGGGCAGTTCGGGATCGTCAAGTTTTTCGAGTGATGCCGCTCGGAACATCTGCGTTTTTTCGTCAAAGTCGATGAAGCCTTGGGCGGAGATGTACTCGGAGTCGTTAAACTGGTCCTTCGCCGCTCCGAAGCAAGTGTAGATTCGCCCCGTCGCATTGGTCGAAGCAATTGCGACCACAGCTTTGCGGTCGGTGACATCCTTTGACTTGCTGTTAATCGGAATGAGAACGCGGTCAGGGTTGATCTGGTCAATGATGCGGAGACGGGCGTACTTCACGGAGTCGCAGTCGTGGATGAACTCCACACCGCCAGCGAAGGTGAGGAACTGGTTCATGCTATGGAGTTCGGCGCGGCCGTCGAAACCGAAGTGCGGACTCAGCTTGAAGTCGCGGTCGTACGGAATCTTTGCATGCCCCTGCGTCTCGTCGTAGTACCAGAGTGTGTCGAAATGGAGCACCTGCACCTCCTTGTTCATGTCGATGTAGTCGTAGTCGCCGCTACCGCGGAACTCGAAGGCATGGATAATATCAATGGAGCAATTGTAAAGTTCGTGGTACTTGTTCTCCCTGCCGGCCACGAGGCGGGCCTTGTTGAGATGCTCGATGACGGCGTGTTCATGAATGGTGACATCACCGTTGTACGGAATGATAGCAGCATCACCGGAATTGACGTAACGCACCCCGTGCGTGTTGATGATGTTGGTCTTGAAGTTAAACTCAGCGGCCGTGGCGGTGAACTGAAGCGCATGCGTACTCGAATTGGTAGCCGTCAACTCGTTGCCGTGACTCTCCATGTCAATCAGGTCACGGGCAGGTGTGTTGTTGATATCCACAGCCTTGTACGGGTCGTCCCATTTGAAAGTCAGCACATCTTCGTCAATCGGATCCCAGTCAAACTCGGCGGCGTTGGTTTTGAACTCGTTACGGGAGAACAGCACCTCCGACGCCGTGCCGTTGGAGACGAAGTGTCCCTTACGGGTTTGAAAGTCGATGTGCGAGTTATAGTTGTCGGTGGAGAAGACGTACTCATTGGTCATGTAGAGGTCGTAAATCCGCAGGTCGGCGGCGTCAGAGAACAGTTCGTGGTGCCCGAAACGGAAAAGCTTGGAAGTGATGTCCGCACGCTTGAAGTTGAGAGTGCCGGTGCCGTACATTGCCTCCGGTGTCAGCTTCGAGTTGCCGACCAGCTGCGTCTCGTTGAAAATCGACATCGGCGTTTCACCCGTGAAAACATACATCGCATCGTTATATGCCTCCCAGCGGAGCATCCCGTTCTCGACCGAAGCTGGCGGGTACTCCACACCAGCCACCTGCTCCCGCACCACATGCGATTTGACACTTCCCGTCACCTTGTCCAAGAAGAAGACCAGACTATCGGACTTAGTGGTGGAGGTTAGATAGTCAATCGTACTCTTCTTACCGCGCAATCCTCTGTTACTCAAATCAATGACACCGTCATAGTGTCCCTTTCCTGTGTAACAGGGCAGCGGCGAGCCGTTCGTATTGTGGATGAAACCGAGTGAGAAATCAGGCCGCACTTTCAGCTCGTGACGGATATCGGGAAAGATGCCGCCCGAAACCAACTGTCCCGTAAACTTGATGGAGTCGGTCTCGAAGTTGTCCAGATTAGTGATGGTGAACATGTCCAGCTGATAGAAGAACTTGGTACGGTCGTAGTGACGGTTGAAAGTCTGCGGCTTGTCGTAATACACTTTTCCGGGATCGGTACAGGTGAAATACGGATATTTCGGGTTGTCAATTTTGCCGGATTTGTTGTGCGGCATGTCAATATAGAGAATGCCGGCTATGTCCTCGATCATGCTCTGCACCTGCACCAACGGATATTCGCCATACATGTTCTGCGTGCCGTTTTTGTCCTCCACGAACATAATGAGGGAATCGATGTCATCCATCTTGATCAAAAACTGGTCATAATTGAAATGCGATTCGTGGGTGACAAAATCAAACAGGCCGGCAATGATGCGTCCCGAAAACTCCATGTCACGATTCTTTTTCACCGTAACTTTCTCCTCTAAAGGATAGACATTCACAATCTGGGCATCGCTGATGACGAAGAATTCGCACCCTTCTACGGTCATTTCATTATTGTCCAAATTCAAGGATGCGTAATGATTCTTGGATTCCAAAACAATGTTGTCGTAGTCCTTACGGTCCACGTCGTTGTTGAGGTATTGGGCGATTTTTTTACGATAATAGATTTTGTCGTTATTCACGTCGTACTCCACGAACCCATTGGCGGCCATTTGGATCATCAGTACCTTGATGTCTTCCGACGACTTGTTGAAATAGCGCCGTACCCCTTCGAAACTGACGGGTTGGAAATTGGTAGCCTTGTAAATCTTATACATGGTATAGAGAGGGTTCTCGTCGTTGCTGCCGAGCAGCTCCCGCATGGTGGCGTTGTTGAAGAAGTTCTGTGATTCGAAGGTGGCGGAACTTTGGTTGGTGGCACCGGTCATCGGCTTGAATTCCACCTTGCTGGTAGAAATGTCCCACGACAGTGACTCCGCTGTGATGTCCATCTTATGGTAGCTATCGAAGAAAGGGCTGCGTCCGACTCCGTACTTGGGACGCGAAACCAGCACCTGCGAAGTGGTTTCGTTATAGTAGAAATTGGCCGATGGATGATAGATGGAATCCTCCTCCACATAGACGTTCACACGGGCATCGTTCGCCCTAACGGTTTCATCCTTAAATAGGTAATGAATAGATTGTACTGAAACAACATTTTTCTTGTTTTTCTTGATGTACAGCTTCGCCAACTTTCCTTCTCCTGAATATCCTTGAATGGATGCTCCGCGCAATTCGATCCCACCGATATAATCCACATTTTTGTAGATGTTCCTGACTACCAACTCGTCATCATAGCTCTTGAAACGGGGATAGGTGATCTTGTCCTCGTTGGTTTCCAAGCCCGCCTTATCCTCCACTACGCCCAAAACTGGGGTTCCGAACAGCTCTGGATAGTACATTTTTGCGTTCTCCACCTTCACTTTGGGCTGGCGGGTATCCACGGTGTAGTTGTCAAAAGTAGCCTTCACTTGTCCGTTCAAACCGGCTTTATACCAATAAATTGACCCTTTCGTTCCCACCCAGCGTGAGGAGGATGGATAGTACTTTCCGGACGTACCGATGACCTCAACACTGTCGCGCGAGCCAGCACCCACAAGGTCAATATCCTTGAACTCAAAGTAGGGCTCTTCGTCCATCCCGATTTTTTCAATGTAGCCGTAAGCTGTCCAACGAGAATTGGGTGTGAGGGTTATAACATTATCATTGAAAATACTGACATAATTGTTCATCACTTTGTCAAAACGGCTCAAATCATGATCAACATTATATTGTATCATTTTGAGCCATTGACGATTATAATCAGTCATATCACTATTGGCAAAAGCATCGAAGGCGCGGATATAGGCCTCGAAATGCGGGAAGAAGCGCAGGTTTTTTCGCAACATCAGGTTGCCCACTTCAATGAACTGCATCTGGAATTCATCCGACATCTGCGGACTGTTCCAGAACTCGTCGAACTTGAGCAGCACCTCCTCCGCCTGTTTCTGCTTCTCTTTCGGCAAGGTAGAAGCAAAGGTTCGCATCTCCTCCTGCGTGAGCGTCGGGTCGTTGGAGAAAGCTTTGAACCGTTGTGCCGTCAGGTCAAGGACAGAAATAACTATCAGTGTGATTATTAATAAGGTGCGAAAAATTCGTTTCATATTATGTAGTTTCTTTTCCATGATTTTGTGCAATAATAAGTTGCGTACCTCCGGCACGCTATGACCGGCCGGGTGAGTTCGTCACCCCACACTGCGCTTCACTTCGTTCCGCTGATGTGGGGTTATTGAAATATCGTGCCTCTGGCACGAACATTAGTGCTGTCCGTGACGGAAGGTAAACCTTCAAGGTGCCATCAATGCTGAAATACTCCGTGGCTGCGTCCAAACGGTCGAAACCACCGAATTTTGGCTCGTCACTGTGGAGTATCATCTCGTATTTACCTGATTTACAATTTATCGGATAATCCGTGAACGATTTTTCGGGATTGAAATTGAAGACGAAAAGCAGCTCCCCGCGGGTGAAAGCCAAAACTTGGTTTGCATTGTCGCGAACAACGGGAACCGGCAGAAAGTCAAGGGCTTTCGTTTCCGTTACCGTATGGACGATAGCAGTATGAAATTCGTTCAAGTACTTGTATTTCAATGTTTCGTCATCCACCAGATTCCATTGACGACGGGCGTACTGGTACGACCATCCGTTGCCTTCACGGGGAAAGTCAATCCATTCAGGATGACCGAACTCATTGCCCATAAAGTTCAAGAATCCGCCATTGGCCAAGGCTAACGTACTGAAATTTATCAGTTTGTGCAAAGCGATGCCGCGATCCACCGTCAAGTCGGGCGTGAAGACCGACATCTTGTCGTACATCTTACTGTCTATTAGTCTGAAAATAAGTGTTTTGTCACCAACCATCGCTTGGTCGTGGCTTTCGGCATAACTCACCACCTGCTCCTCGTTCCGTTTGTCGGTGAGGCGGTAGAAGATATCGCCCACGTGCCAGTGTTCGTCAGGGACTTCCTTGACCGTTTTCCCCCAGAAGTCAGCCACGCCCATCGACATGCGGTAGTCGAAGCCAATGCCGCCTTGTTCGGCCGGAAAGGCCAGTCCGGGCATGCCGCTCACATCCTCCGCAATGGTGAAAGCCGTCTCTTTCTGGCTATGTACCAATCTGTTAGCAAGGTAGAGATAGGTCAATGCGTCCTCATCGACATTACCGTCGAAATACTGTTTGTAATCCAGGAAATCGACACCGATGCCGTGGTCAAGGTAGGTCATGCTGGTGACACCGTCAAAACGGAAGCCGTCAAAACGGAACTCGTCGAGCCAATACTTGAGGTTGGAGAGCAGGAACATCAAGGTCTCGTTCTTGCCATAGTTGAAGCACCGCGATTGCCAGACGGGGTGGCGTCCGCGTTCTCCGGAGTGGAAGTACAGGTGGTCGCTGCCGTCGAAGTAACCGAGTCCTTCCGCCTCATTGTCAACGGAATGGGAGTGTACCACATCGAGGACGACGGCGATGCCGAAGCCGTGGGCGGTGTCAATCAGCGCCTTCAGTTCTTCGGGCGTGCCGAAGCGGAAGGAGGGAGCGAAAAAGTTGGCGACCTGATACCCGAAGGAGCCGTAATAGGGATGTTCCTGCACGGCCATCAGCTGGAGGGTGTTGTAGCCGAGGCGGTGGATGCGAGGCAGCACCTTTTCACGGAACTCGCTGTAGGATGCTATTTTAGGTTCCTGTGCCGACATGCCGACGTGAGCTTCGTAGATGAGCGGGTGGGCGGGGCGGGCGGGAACGGAATTTTCCCAGACGTAAGGTTCTGCGGGATCCCACACCTCTGCCGAAAAAATCTTGGTGGTGTCGTCCTGCACCACGCGCCGCACGTAGGCGGGGAGGCGTTCGCCGGCACCATCCTGCCAAACCATCCAGAGTTTATACAACATTCCGTGTTTCAGGAAATTGTGGGGCAGCAAAATTTCCCAATCCCCATTGCCAATAGGATGGAGGGCATACCGTTCCTCTATCTTCCAGTAGGAAAAATCCCCATAGATAAAAATCTGCCGAGCATTCGGCGCTTTTTCCCGAAAGACCCATCCGTCGGTGGTCTTGTGCAGACCGTAATAGAGATGGTTGTTGCACACTTCACACAGTTGCGAGTGTCCGTCAGCAAGTTCCAATTCCTTGAGGACGGACCTACGATAACGGCGTTGCAGCGGAAGCGCATACGGCTTCAGCCACGCATCTTTCTGAATCAAAGGGGATTGTCGGGGGTTCATTAAAGGCAGGACATTGGGTTAATGGGTTGCAAAAATACGCAAAAAAACAACGCCCGCCGTAAAATTACAGCCTAAAGATTGTCACAATATACGTTTCCTCGTTCATCAAGCCGATAGTCATCGCCTAAGCCAAAAGCATCGCGAATCATCGGTAGGATGATGACCTCATCGGTCGGGCCGTACGCCAGCCGTTTTCCGCTTTTCAGCAGCAGCGTCGTGGTGGCGAACTGTTTGGCGAAGGCGAAGTCGTGGACGACGATCAGCACGGTGACATTCTGGTCTCGGTTGAGGGTACGCAGTAGCCTCATCACCTCGAACTTGTGAGTGACATCGAGGTTGGACAACGGCTCGTCGAGCAGCAGAATGGGCGTCTGCTGCGCCATGGCGCGGGCGATCATCACCCGCTGCACCTCGCCGCCGCTTAGCTGCGAAAGCATCCGGTCCTTGAGCGCGAGCACCCCCGTCTTGTCCAGCATTTCCGTCACCACCTCACGGTCGTGCGGAGTGCCGGTTTCCCAGCGCGACTGGTGCGGGTGGCGGCCCATCATCACAGTGTCGAAGACGGTGAAGTCGAAGACGATGTCCACCCGCTGGGGTACGTATGCCACCTTACGGGCGAGCTCCAGCGGCGTGTAGTCCGCGAGCGGCTGTCCGTCCACCGAAACGGCCGTCCGCACGGCAGCCTCGGGCAGCAGCCCCGATACGGCCTTCAGCAGCGTGGACTTGCCCGAACCGTTCGGCCCGATAACCGCACAAAAATCGCCCGCCGGCACCTCGAAAGTGAGGCCGTCCAAAACCGGCTTCTTGTCGTAAGAAAAGGTCAGATTATTGATAGAAAGCATTATCGTATAATAATTTATAACGGATATTTCACGTTCATTCGCGCAATTCGCAGTTAATTTTCAAAAGAACAATTCTAATAGCTCTTCCTCCGTCACATTGCGGAAATAGTCACCCACGGGTACAGAGTCGAGTATTTGGCTGATAGTATCCTTCTCGTATTTTTGTCCGATAAAAAGTTGCTCAAAATCGGCAAGTTCCTTCTGGGAGAAAAAGTCACCGTAAATCTTTACTGCCGTAATCAGGCCGTTGGCCACATCGAGGTTCAGCTCCACATTACCGCCGCCCGTCCGCAGCTGCTTAGTGTAACCGAATTTGGGCGACGTCCCGAAGTTCCAGTCCCATGTGCTGTACTTGATGTCACGCAACTTGCTAATTTCCTGAATATCCCGCTCCGAAAATTCGTACGGGACGGCATTCTCTGCATTATCGCTCACGTACCGCATCACCGCACTGATAAAGTCCGTGACCGACATCGGCTGCGGCAAGTGTTCCGAAATGTTGGTCACGCGCTTCCGTACCGATTTCACCGCCTTGTCCTTGAATTTCAACGGGTTGACTTTCAATGCGGCGGTCAGGTCGTCCATCTCGGAGGCGAACAGCAGCGTGCCGTGGTGCAGAATCCTATCGTGCCAGACACACTGCGCCGTTCCGGAGAACTTCCGTCCGTCGATGGTGAGGTCGTTGCGACCCTCGAACTTTGCTGGCACTCCCATCTTATTCAGTGCTTGAATGATAGGTTCGGAAAATGTGCGGAAGTCGCCCGAACCCTTGGCTCCGATGAAGGTGTAGTTCACGTTCCCAAGGTCGTGGAAGACCGCCCCGCCGCCCGTCTGCCGGCGCACCACCTTCACCCCGTGCTCCCGCACGAAGTCGAGGTTGATTTCCGCCGCCGAATTCTGGTACTTGCCCACAATCACGGCCTTGTCGTTGCGCCACAGCATGAAAATGTCCTCGTCGAAATTCTTCAACAGGTACTCCTCGGAGGCAAGGTTGAAATAGGGGTCGGTTTCAGTATTGTAAATGCAAAGCATAGCGGAGGCTTTCTTGTGTTATAAAAAAAGAACAGATTATGCCAGAAATTGAACCTTATTTATATCAATTTTACAAAATTAGTCAGAAACTGGCACAATAGAAAGGATTTTCGCACGCAGTTCCTTCAGTCGGGCTAACGTCGGGTTGCCACTGCGCTGGTAACGGCGGAAACGGCAGGCGCTCACGAACTTGATCCACGCCCGCTTCCAGCGGTACTGGAACGGCATCAGCAACGCCGAAAGCAGCACATACAGAAGGGCAATCCACCAATTAGTCAGACACAACACAATGATGTATAGTGCAATATAGCAAAGCGGGAACGTTATCACCGCGCTGAACACAAAATTGATGGAGGAGCTGAAGAAGCGGTCTTTTAGGTTGCGTGTCAACAGCCAGCAGGTATTGAACGGGACGAAGTTGTTGATGAAGCCGAACAGGAACAGCGGCAGCGAAACCAACAGCAGCAGCCCGCGGAGCAGCACCTGACCGGCGGTGACGGGCTTTTCGATTTCCCAGTCACGGAGGTTCAGCTGTTCGAGACCGTTGCGGTATTCTGCGGCGTCCTCCATCAGCTGGGCGAAACGGGGCAGCTCGTTCTCGCGGATGCCGTCCAGAACCTCAACGAGCTCTTTGTCGGCCAGCAGGGCCGACAAGGGGTGTTTCGGGTTCCAGTCGGGCGTGTCGGCCGGGTTCTGGAAATGGCGGGCGATGGTGCGTGTGCGGCAGACCGTCATCACCATATCGTGCTGGGCGTAATGCTCGTGGTCGGTGACATCCACACCCATCGAGCGGACGGCCTCCCGCGCCTTCGCGTTCAAGGCAAGATAGGCGTTGTTCGGTTCTGCCTTGTAAAGTTCGTAAAACTCGTTGAAAGCGAACGGTTCACCGATGATAATCACTTGCTTCGCCCCCATATTAAAATACTCCGTGTAGTAGATATACATCGGAACTATCTTGAAATCAAGCTGGTACTCCGAAAGTTCGGCGGCACGGAAGGCGATGCGGGGGAAACCCTTTTTGAAGGTGGCGAAATACTTTCCCTGCTGGTGGCCCGCTTCGGGAAACATCGTGAGCGTGCCTCCCTCATTGAGGATGCGGGCGGCGAGGTCGAAAGTGGAGAGGTTGCTTTTCACATCCTCGCGGTCTCCGTCGCGGGTGCGGAAGGTGGGCAGTATCTTCAAGAATCGCAATAGTTTGGCTATAAAGTCATTTTTCTTGAAAATATCGCCCCGCGCAATGAACACCGGCTGCCGATGATCAGGGTACATATAGAGCATCGCCAGCGGATCCATCACCGCATTGTGATGGTTGGAAATGGCGAAAATCGGATAACCCTTCGGCGGCAAATTCTCCTTTCCGATAACTTGTATTTCCTTGTAATACACCTTGTTGTGCATCCATCGGAAATAGTTGTTCAGGAACTGGTAGAGCCAGTCGTAATCGTTGATATGGTCAAAACTGATCATCTTCTTTTATTTTGTACGAATATCCAGCTCGCTGATAATATTCTGTGCACCAGCGAATTTGTCGATGATAAAGAGGAAGTAGCGGGCATCGAGGGAGATGTTGCGGCAGCGGTTCACGTCATAGTTAATATCGCTCATTGTGCCTTCCCACACGCGGTCGAAGTTGACACCGATCAGCTCGCCGTCGGCGTTGATGACGGGACTGCCGGAGTTGCCGCCCGTGGTGTGGTTGCTGGCGATAAAGCAAACCGGAAGTTCGCCCTTTTCATTGGCATAACGGCCGTAATCTTTGTTCTCGTAAAGTTCCTTCAGCTTTGCATCCACCTTATAGTCAAAGATATCGGGATTGTCTTTTGCAATCACGCCGTCCAACGTCGTGTAGTGAACATATTCAACACCGTCGGCGGGGGAGAAACCACGCACCTTGCCGTAAGTGACACGCATCGTGAGGTTCGCATCCGGATAGAAAGTGCGGTCTTTGTCCTTCTCCATCAGTGCCTTGACGTAAGTGCGGTAATACAAATCCAACTTCGCACGCAGGTCGCTCATCTGATCATAGTTGGCGAAATACTGGTCGAAAGCGGGCATAATCAGTTTGTAAAGCTCGTGATCCTTCATCTTGACCCAATCTTTCCGCTTGGCGTTCTTTGCAAAATTGACAAATTTGTCGCCGTTGGCGAAATAGGGTGACTTGTTCTTGGCGCGGTCAAACATAGCCTGCCAGTCGGTTTTAGTGAAGGTGGTATAATGCTGTAATTCAGCGGGAATCAGTTTCGGATCCTGCGTAGTGAAGTAGTAGTGCATCAGTTCCACAAAACATTCGGCATCAATGTCGGAGTTATAGCTGGCGAAGTAACTTTCGGACTGTGCCACCAGTTTGTTGCGGGCTTCATCAAACTGTGTGTCAGTGGCGGTGCTGCTGACGGCGGTGTTTATCACTTTTAATACATTGGAATAAAGGAATTTGACCATTTCCACACCGATGAAAGTTTCGCTGAGGTAGGTGTTCACCTTCACTTTGTCGCGGTAATCACCATAGACCTTCTTCATATCGGAGAGAAGCTGACCGTATTCAGCCTTGCGGGCGTTGTCAGCCTCCACCCATTTTTGAAATTCAGTCTCCTCCTTCTGCTTTTTTTCGATGACGTGACACTCGTTGATACCCTTGCTCTCACCCTGCCACTTCTTCCAGCCGTTACTGATACTGTTGGCCTTAGCGGAGTACATCAGACGGATGGCGGTCGATTTCTCCATCTGCCGTTTCATCGCTGCGAGACGCAGATCACGGGAGTGAATGGCGACGGGGTTCTGGACGTTCACGACCACATCGACGGCATCTGAAATCAGGAACTGCTGGGTGGTACCGGGATAGCCGAAAACAAGGGTGAAGTCGTTCTCGTTCACACCTTTGATGGAAATCGGGAAGTACTTTTTCGACTTGAGCGGGATGTTGTCGGGGCTGTAATCGGCAGGCTTGCCGTCCTTGTCGGTGTAGATGCGCCACAGGGAGAAGTCGCCGGTGTGGCGGGGCCACATCCAGTTGTCGGTGTCGCCGCCGAACTTGCCGATGCTTTCCGGCGGAACACCGACCAGACGCACGTCACGGAATATCTCATTGACAAACAGGAAGTACTGGTTCCCGTAGAAGAAAGGTTTGACGATGGCTTTGTAATGTGTGCCTTCGGTGGCGGCTTTGGTAATGTCCTTGATGTTCTTTTCTACCACCTTGTTGCGCTCCGCCTCCGTCATCGATGACTCCACCCCTTTGAGGGCGGCAGCGGTCACATCCTCCATGCGCACGAGAAAGGTGACGGTAAGGCCGGGCGTGGCAATCTCCTCGTCGCGGCTCTTCGACCAGAAACCGTTGTGCAAGTAGTTGTGTTCCATGCTGCTATGACGTTGGACGAAGCTGTAGCCGCAGTGGTGGTTGGTGATGAGCAGGCCGTCGGGCGAGATCAGCTCGCCAGTGCAGCCGCTGCCGAACAGCACAATGCCGTCCTTCATGCTATGGTGGTTGACACTATAGACATCGTCCGCGGTCAGGCGGAAGCCCATCTGCTGCATTTCTGCCTCGTTGTAGCCGAGGAACAGCGGAATCCACATTCCTTCATCTGCGAAGGCGAAAATTCTGAAAAAGACCAAAAGGGTAAGGAAAAAGATTTTTTTCATAATTAATCTATTTATTATATTGATTTTTAATAATTTGCACAAATTCCGAGATATTCTTTTTTGAAATAAAAAGATCTACGATTCGAAAATTGCCTTTTCTGAAAAAAGCAATCAGCATAAAGACTGCATTGGCCGCATAAGAAACGCTGGAAGTAATGGCAGCTCCATAAATGCCGTAACGCGGGATGAGGGTGAAGCCGAGGGCGAAGGTGAAGACAAGGCCGCAAAGGGCGGCATATATGTCCATCTGATAACGTCCAATGCCAGAAAAAAAATGTTCCATCATAATGGAGAGCGTGTACATCAATGCACCTGGGGCGAGGATACGGATAAGTATCGGCAATGTACCGAACTCCGGACCGAAGAGCCACTGGTGGAAGCAGGCGGGCAGCAACGCCAGCACAATTATCCCCAAAGAGGAGAATGCAAGACAGATTTTGGAAAGGTCGAGCGTGAGACGCCTCGAATAATCGAGGTCATCGGAATTGGCAATGCGGGCATACTGCACCAGTGCGATACTGCGGCTGACGAGCCATACGGCTTCGGCCAGCGCGACGGCATTGGAAAAGACCCCTGTACTGCCCGTATCCACATACCGCTGCAACAGATAGAAACCCAACCGCAAGTTGATGAACTGTACCAGATGACCACTCTGGTTGAGAATCCCGTACTTGAACAGGTCTTTCACCACGACCTTGTATTCATTGAAGGAATAGAATGTAAACTCCTTAAACTCATTGTGCAACAATATTATGCCAAAAATCCAGCTACCGCCATAGGCCACATACAACGCAATGATGTAGGCATTGAGGTTGAGCATCCCGAAGCCATAATAGCATACCAGAAGGGTGAGCAGAAGCGTGACGGGCTGCCAGAGATTCACAGCGTTGGCGGCATTTACCCGCTCCCGCCCAATGAGGACGGAGGTATTGACGGATGCGAGCGACGACAGCACCGACAGAATACCGACATTGGCCGCCAATGTCCATGTAATTTCTCCACCCACAAGGGGAAACATCACGATGGAGAAAAGCCCTATCAACAATGACCAGAGGTAAGCTGGCATAACAATTTTGGAAAAATTGTGCTTAGGTGCGAGATATACAATGCTGCTACCACTGATGATATCGGAAAAGATAAGGACAAAAGTGATATCCATCAAAAGGAGAGCCTGCTCGCCTTTGCCCACATCGCCCACAGTCTGTGAGATCACCACCGCAATGAGGAAGTTCAGAATCGCTCCTAAAAGCCGTGTGCCAAATGTGTTGATGATTTTCCGAAACACAGCAGGAAAGGTTGGTTAATACAGCAGTTCCAGCTCCCCTTTCCCTTCACGCACCACCTCAATTTCGCCAGAGGTGCAGTCCACGACGGTGGAAGGCACGTTGTCACCATAGCCACCGTCAATGACCATATCGACGAGGTTCTCGTATTTTTCGTAAATCAGCTCGGGATCAGTGGTGTATTCCACCACCTCATCATCGTCCTTGACGGAAGTGGAGAGAATGGGATGCCCCAGCTCACGGACAATTTCACGAATGATGTTGTTGTCGGGCACGCGGATACCGATGGTCTTCTTATTGCTCTGGACGATTTTGGGGACGTTGTTGTTGGCCTCCAAAATGAAGGTAAAAGGCCCCGGCAAGGTGCGTTTCATTACCTTGAAAATGTTGTTGGAGATAGGTTTGGTATAGTCGGAAAGGTTACTGAGGTCGTGGCAGATGAAGGTCATGGCCGACTTCTTTTTGCTGCCGCCGAGGATTTCGGTAATGCGTTCCACCGCCTTAGGCTTGAAGATGTCACAGCCAATTCCGTAAATTGTGTCAGTGGGATAGATGATGATTCCGCCATTTTGCAAGCAATCCACCACCTTACGGATTTCGCGGGGGTTCGGATTTTCGGGATATATCTTGAGGAACATAGTTACCTTAAATAAAAGAGGGTAAGCTACTTGCATCGCATCGCTACAACCAATGTACCCTTGCTGCATTCCTGCCCTGGGGGAGTTGAAAGGGAGCAGATCGTACAAGACTTACCCGGCTGCAAAAGTACAACTTTTTTCTTTCTGCCCAACACTCTTTTTTCCCAAAAATGAACAATTCCGTGTCTTTTTTTGTCGTACCTTTGCAAACTTATTTTTTACCAATATTACAATAATATTATATGGCAAATTTCTTAACGAAACTGTTTGGCACTAAGTCAGATAGAGATTTGAAACAACTGGGACCCATCAAGGACCTCGTTTTAGAAGCATACGAAACCATCAAAAATCTTTCCAACGACGAACTGCGCGGCAAGACCGACGAGTTCAAGCAGCTCATCCACGAAGCCGTCAAGGATGACGAGGCACGCATCGCCGAAATCAAGAAGGAGCTGGACGAAAACTACGGTATGGAAATCTCCGAAAAAGAGAAGCTTTACAAGGAGATGGAAACTCTGGAGAAGGAGTCTTACGAGCGGACACAGAAGGTGTTAGACCAGATTCTTCCCGAAGCTTTTGCCGTGATGAAGGAGACCGCCCGCCGCTTTAAGGACAACGAGACGGTGGTGGTGACGGCCAACCAGCACGACCGTGACCTCGCCGCACGCCGCGAGTGCGTCACCGTGGAGGGCGACAAGGCCATCTACCAGCACACTTGGTCCGCCGGCGGCAACATGATCACGTGGGACATGTGCCACTACGACGTGCAGCTCATCGGCGGCACTGTGCTCCATCAGGGAAAAATCGCTGAGATGGCGACCGGTGAAGGTAAGACCCTCGTCGCCACCCTGCCCGTCTATCTCAACGCCCTTCCGGGCAAAGGCGTCCACGTGGTCACCGTGAACGACTACCTCGCCAAGCGTGACAGCGAGTGGATGGGGCTCCTGTACGAGTTCCACGGCCTCACCACCGACTGTATCGACAAACACGAACCCAACTCGGAGGAGCGCCGCCGCGCCTACCTCGCCGACATCACCTACGGTACCAACAACGAGTTCGGTTTCGACTACCTACGTGACAATATGGCCCGCAACGTAGAGGAGCTGGTGCAGCGTCCCCACAACTACGCCATCGTCGATGAGGTGGACTCCGTCTTGATCGACGATGCCCGTACCCCCCTCATCATTTCCGGTCCCACCCCGCGCGGCGACCAACAGGAGTTCGACAAGTACAAACCCAACGTGGAACGTCTATACAAAGCGCAGGAGGAACTGGTTAGCAAGATGCTGCCAATGGCCCGCGAATTAGTTAGCAAAGATCTCGAAATCAAGCCACAAGAGTTCGGCGCCCAGCTATTGCTCCGCTGCCACCGCGGCCTTCCCAAGAACCAGCGCCTCATCAAGTTCCTCAGCGAACCCGGCATCAAGAACATCCTGCTCCGCACAGAAGCCTTCTATATGGCCGAGCAGAACCGTAACATGTACATCATCGACAACGACTTAACGCCGTTCGATGATGAAATCAACGAGAAAATCCACCATCTCAGCAAGAAGATTGAAGACTTCAACGCACTGCTTGACAGCCTCGCCACTATGGAAGAAGACCGCCGTCACAAAGAGGAGGAGAATCTCCGCAAGGATGCAACCACTGTCCGCAAGGAACTGATTCCGCTTCTCGAAAGCATCCAACAACAGATCAGCGAAGAGGTCGTAGCTGAGGATAACATCAAATTCGCCAAGTCGTTAGCAAACCTCATCATCGGTTATAACGACCTTGAATACCTGAACAAGATGGCGGGCAATGAGCCCGAGCACGCGCCGAAACCATTCGCCGACTACCGCGACATGATGACCGCTACACTTACCGACAAAGCCAATAATGCCAACGGTAGCGAAGCCAAAGGCGTCTTCAACAGCATGCTGAAAAAACTTCAGGAGGCTTCTGTCGCCATTGATGACAACTTCCGCCTGACCGAGATGAACGACGTGAACTATGGTAAGTACGGTCTTCATTTCGTCATTGAGGAGAAGCTCAACTCCGTCAATATCATGGAGAAAGGTATCGAAGCCGTTTCCGCCAACGCTGAAGAGGCCAAGCTGTTCATCATGCCCGAAATCGGCACCGAGCTGAGCATTCTGGAGCACGAGAACCTCGATCCGAAAGAGAAAGCTGAGCGCAAAGCTGAGATATACCGCAACTTCTCCATCGCCTCCGAGCGTATCCATACCGTACAGCAGCTGCTGCGTGCCTATACGATGTTCCGCAAGGATGACGAGTACGTCATCATCGACAACAAGGTGAAGATTGTGGATGAGCAGACGGGTCGTATCATGGAGGGCCGCCGTTACTCTGAGGGTCTTCACCAGGCCATTGAGGCGAAGGAGGGAGTGAAGGTGGAAGCCGCCACACAGACTTACGCCACCATCACCTTGCAGAACTACTTCCGTATGTACAAGAAGCTGGCCGGTATGACCGGTACCGCTGAGACGGAAGCGGGCGAATTCTGGAACATCTACAAGTTGGACGTGGTGGTCATCCCGACAAACCGTCCCATCGCCCGTATCGACGCGGAGGATATGGTTTATAAGACCAAGCGCGAAAAGTTAGCTGCTGTGGTCGATAAGATTCTGGAACTCCACGAACAAGGCCGTCCGGTTCTGGTCGGCACCACCTCCGTGGAGGACTCCGAACTCCTTTCGACGATTCTCACCCGCCGCCACATCGTCCATAACGTGTTGAACGCCAAGTTACACAAGAAAGAGGCCGACATCGTGGCCGCCGCCGGTCAGCCTGGAACCGTCACCATCTCCACCAACATGGCAGGTCGTGGTACCGATATCAAACTCGGACCCGGCGTGAAGGAGATGGGCGGTCTGGCCATCATCGGTACCGAGCGCCACGACAGCCGCCGTGTGGACCGCCAGCTGCGTGGTCGTGCCGGCCGTCAGGGCGACCCCGGCAGTTCCCAGTTCTACGTCTCCCTCGAAGACAACCTGATGCGTCTGTTCGGATCCGATCGTATCGCCAAAATTATGGACAGCATCGGACTGAAAGAGGGTGAAGTCATCCAGCACAGCATGATCACCAAGTCCATCGAACGCGCCCAAAAGAAGGTGGAGGAGAACCACTTCGGCACCCGTAAGCACCTCCTCGAATACGACGACGTGATGAACTCGCAGCGTGACACCATCTACCGCAAGCGCCGCAACGCCCTCTTCGGCGACCGCCTCTCTATCGACCTTTCGCAGATGATTGAGGATGTGTGCGCCGGTGTAGTCGATGACAACTGGAATGCCAAGAGCTACGACGATTTCGTCACCGACCTCATCACCTTGTTCGGCTGCGACTCCCCCTTTACCGAAAATGAGTTCCTTGAAGGCCGTCCCGGTCCGCTCACCGACCAATTGTATGAGTACGTTTACAGCAACTATAAGATGAAGATGGAACAGTTAGCGGAAAAAGCCTTCCCTGCTGTGGAAACCATCTATATGGCCATCGGCGATCGCACTATGGGCTTGCCCTTCATCTGCAAGAACCGCCAGCTCGGCGTGGCCATCCCGTTCAAGAAATGCTATGAGAACAAGCAGGAAATCGCACTTGCCGTGGAAAAAGGCATCACCATCGCCGTGATTGACAACGCGTGGAAAGAGCACCTCCGCGAACTTGACGACCTGAAACAGTCGGTACAGAACGCCTCCTACGAGCAGAAGGATCCGCTCCTCATCTACAAACTGGAATCCTTCAACCTGTTCGACCAGCTGTTGGACCGCATTAACCGCGAAATCGTCTCCTTCTTGAGCAACTGCACGCTGCCCGAACTCGACCTGTCGCACCTGCGCCCGATGCAGCTGCCCGAGTCGGATGCCAAGAAGCTGCAGACCAGCCGCACCGAAGGTGGCGCGAGACCCGGCACCAAAGGTGCCGCCCCCATCCGCGTGGAGAAAAAGGTGGGCCGCAACGACCCCTGCCCCTGCGGAAGCGGCAAGAAATTCAAGAACTGCCACGGTCAAGGCGAATAAGACCTGTTTTGCAAGATGTTTACCATCAGCGAAATAGAAAGTTTCCTAACCTGTATCAGCCGACAGCTCCCCTACCCCGACGATGCCGTCAGCGAGCTGCTGTTTGACAGTCGGAAGTTGCTGTTGCCCGCCAAAACTCTCTTCTTTGCCATCAAAACCGAGAAGAACGACGGACACGCCTACATTCCCGAACTCATCCGGAAAGGGGTGCGCAACTTCATTGTCACCGAGAATTTCCGACAGTGGGAAAGCTACGGGGCGTGCAACTTCCTCCGTGTGGACGACAGCGTGGCGGCTTTGCAGAAAGTGTCGGAACGTCACCGCAGGCAGTTCGACATCCCGGTCATCGGCATCACCGGCAGCAACGGCAAAACCATCGTCAAAGAGTGGTTGGTGCAGATGCTTTCCGAAGACTACCGTCTTGTGGCCAGCCCCAACAGCTACAATTCGCAAATCGGTGTCCCTTTCTCCGTCTGGCAGATGGGGCCGCAGCACGAAATGGCCATCTTCGAAGCCGGCATTTCCCGCCCCAACGAAATGCACCGGCTCGCCGACATCATCCGTCCCACCATCGGCATCCTCACCAACATCGGCAGCGCACACGCCGAGTTTTTCAAGGATGAACAAGAAAAATTAGAAGAAAAGGTCCAGCTGTTCAAAGATTGCCCCGTTGTCATCTATTGCAACAACAATCCTCTGATTGACAATATTTTTAAAGAAAACAATTTAAAAAATAGAACCCGTCTATCGTGGGGAACTCAGCCCGATTCCGTTTTCCTCATCACAGAAAAAAAGGTGGAACGGAACCACACGCTCGTTACGCTGGACGGCAAGGAGCTGGTCATCCCCTTCGTGGACGACGCCTCCGTGGAGAACGCCCTCCATACGGCAGTGCTGCTGCTCCACTTAGGCTTCACCGCCCCCGACATCAACCGCAAGCTCGCCCTCCTTACGCCCGTTTCCATGCGTATGGAAATCCGTGAGGCCGTCAACCAGTCGGTCGTCATCAACGACACGTACAGTCTGGACATCAACTCGTTACGGGTGGCTTTGGATTTCGTCAAGGCGCAAATCCGCTACGAGCGGAAGACCGTCATCCTGTCCGACTTCGCGCAGGTGGGTGCCTTGAGCAACGAAACATACCGTGAAATAAACGACCTGCTCACCAACAACGGCATCACCAAACTGATTGCCGTCGGAAGCGAGCTGGAAAATCACCGCGCCTGCTTCACCCTGCCAGAGCAGCACTTTTTCGGAAGTACGGGTGAGTTGCTGGCCCACCTCGGCAGTATCGACTTCCACGACGAGGTGGTGCTGGTGAAGGGGGCACGTCACTTCGAATTCGAGCGAGTGACAGACGCTTTGCAACTCCGTTCGCACCGTACTATCCTGAATGTCAGCCTTCCGGCGCTGGTCAATAACCTCAACTACTATCGGAGCCTCATTTCGCCGCAAACGAAGGTGGTAGCGATGGTAAAAGCGATGTGCTACGGCCTCGGCGACGTGGAACTTATCAGCGAGCTGCAATACCATAACATTGATTATCTGGCGGTTGCCTATACCGATGAAGGGGTGAATTTACGGAAAAAGAACATCAAGCTGCCCATCATTGTGCTGGGTGCGGAGGGGGAAAGTTTCGAGATGATGATCAGCTACAACCTCGAACCCGAAATTTTCAATTTCTATTCTTTGGGCGAATTTGAAAAAGCATTATCCCATCATCCTGAAATACAAGATTTTAAAATCCATCTGAAGATTGATACGGGGATGCACCGGTTGGGCTTCCGCAAGGAGGACATTCCTGAATTGGTAGCTCGAATCCAACAGAATCCACAGTTGCGGGTAGCCTCTGTCTTTTCGCACTTGGCTGCCGCCGATGACCCGACGGAGGATGCTTTCACGCTTTCGCAAATCTCATATTTTAAAGAGGTTACCGAAGATATACAGCACCATTTCGACTATCCGATTTTGCGCCACATTGACAACACGGCGGGAATTTCACGGTTTCCGCAGGCCCATTTCGACATGGTGAGGTTAGGCATCGGGCTATACGGCTTCTCGTCGGTGCCCGCCGACCGTCCGTATCTGCAGCACGTGGCCACGTTGCGGACGGTCATCACGCATGTGCGGACTATCGGGGCGGGCGAGACGGTCGGTTACAACCGCACCTACGCCGCCGACAAGCCGACGAAGGTGGGCATCATCCCGATCGGTTATGCGGACGGCTTTCCGCCGGAACTGGGGCGCGGGGTCGGCAGTGTGGTCGTGAAGGGCCGGCGCGTGCCCATCATCGGCAAGGTATGTATGGACATGACCATGATCGACCTGACGGGCACGGACGCGTCCGAAGGGGACGAGGTGGTGGTGTATGGTGCGGGGAACCGCATTGACGACATCGCCGCTTCCATCGGTAAGATTCCGTACCACTTACTCACCGCGATCTCGAAGCGGGTACCGCGGACGTACGTGATGGAATAATTGTTTATAACATCCACTTTCCGAAAAATTAGTGGTACCTTTGCAAACTTTTTTCGAAAGGGTGTTTTTTCTTGTAACAAAATGCAAAAAACAGCCGTAAAATGGTCTGTTTGAACAAGATTTGGACAAAAAATATTTAGAAATAAAACACTGAATATGAGACAATTAAACATTACCAAACAGGTAACGAACCGTGAAACCGCCTCATTGGACAAATATCTCCACGATATTGGCAAAGTTGAGCTGATTACTGCAGAAGAAGAGGTAGAATTAGCGCGAAAAATCAAAGACGGTGATCAAGAGGCGTTAGAGAAACTCACCAAAGCAAACCTCCGTTTCGTCGTTTCCGTTGCAAAGCAATATCAGAATCAGGGTTTGAGCCTTCCTGACCTCATCAACGAAGGCAACCTCGGCCTTATCAAGGCAGCCCAGCGCTTCGACGAAACCCGCGGCTTCAAATTCATCTCTTATGCCGTGTGGTGGATCCGCCAGTCCATCCTTCAGGCTCTCGCCGAACAGTCGCGTATCGTGCGTCTGCCCCTGAACAAGATCGGCACCATCAACAAGATCAACAAGGCCTACGCCTACCTCGAACAAGAGTACGAACGCGAACCCCGCGCCGACGAAATCGCCGCACTGCTCGACATCACCGAGTCGGAAGTGAAGGACTCCATGCGCAACTCTTCGCGCCACCTCTCTATGGACGCCTCCCTCACACAGGACAAGGACAACAACATGTACGACGTCCTCAAATCGGAGGACTCCCCCACCCCCGACAAAGGTCTTCTGTACGAATCTCTGAAACAAGAGATTAACCGTACCATCTCCACGCTCCCGCAACGCGAGGCCGACATCATCAAGCTTTACTTCGGCTTGGACAGCAAGCACCCGATGACCCTTGAGGAAATCGGCGAGAAATTCGAACTCACCCGCGAGCGCGTCCGCCAAATCAAAGAGAAGGCCATCCGCCGTCTGAAGAATCAGGCCAAATGCAAAAACCTGAAAGCGTATTTAGGATAAATATCTGACAAACAATTTATTACAAAACAATATTTGTAGGGACGTCATAATATGGCGTCCCTACATTTTTTATATGGGTCTGACTGCCAATCCTATCCATTTTTTTCGTACCTTTGCCCGCTTTTTATACAATATAATATAAAGATGGATATAGCTACAAAGTACGAACCGCAACTTATTGAAGACAAATGGTATAGTTTTTGGATGGAACACAAATTGTTCGCATCCAAACCGGATGGAAGACCCGCCTATTCCGTCGTAATCCCCCCGCCGAATGTAACGGGCGTGTTGCACATGGGACACATGCTCAACAACACCATACAAGATATTCTGGTGCGCCGCGCCCGCATGATGGGCTTCAACGCCTGCTGGGTGCCCGGCACCGACCACGCCTCCATCGCCACCGAATCGAAAGTAGTGGCCAAACTTGCCAAAGAGGGCATCAAAAAATCCGACCTCACCCGCGAACAATTTCTCAAGTATGCTTGGGAATGGAAGGAGGAACACGGCGGCGTGATTCTGGAACAGTTGAAAAAGCTCGGTGCCTCGTGTGACTGGGACCGTACCGCCTTCACGATGGACGAGATCCGCAGCCAATCGGTGCTGAAAGTATTTGTTGATTTATACCGCAAAGGTTTGATATACCGCGGATTGCGTATGGTCAACTGGGACCCGAAAGCGCAAACCGTTTTGAGCACCGAGGAAGTCATCTACCGCCAGGAGAAGAGCAAGCTCTACTACCTGCGGTACTATGTGGCCGACGCCGCCGAAAACCCAGTAAAACCCACCGGCATGGAAGGCGAAATCCTGCACAAGGACGAAAAAGGATATTACGCTGTGGTGGCCACTACCCGTCCCGAAACCATTATGGGCGACACCGCCATGTGCATTAACCCGAAGGACCCGAAGAACCAGTGGCTCCGCGGCCACAAGGTGGTGGTGCCGCTCGTCGGCCGCGTCGTACCCGTCATCAAGGACCGCTATGTCGATATCGAGTTCGGCACGGGCTGCCTGAAAGTCACTCCCGCACACGACATCAACGACTACGCCCTCGGACAGACGCACCATCTGGAGACCATCGACATCTTCAACCCCGACGGCACACTATCGGAGGCCGCCGGTCTCTATGTTGGACAAGACCGCATGGACGTGCGCAAACAGATCGTCATCGACCTGAAAGCCGCCGACCTGATGGAGAAGATCGAAGATTACGACAACAAGGTCGGCTACTCCGAACGCAATCAGGACACGGCGGTCGAGCCGCGCCTTTGCAAGCAGTGGTTCCTCTCCATGAAGCACTTTGCTGACATCGCCCTGCCGCCCGTACTCGAAGGCAAGATCCAGTTCCATCCCAACAAATACGTGACCACCTACCGCAACTGGCTCGAAAACATCCAAGACTGGTGCATCAGCCGCCAGCTTTGGTGGGGTCACCGCATTCCGGCCTACTTCCTGCCGACGGCAGAGGACGAGGAGGAGAAGTTCGTGGTGGCTCTCACCGCCGAGGAGGCGTTGGACGAAGCCCGCAAAATCAAGGGCTACGAAAACATCACCGCCGACCAGCTCCGTCACGATGATGACGCCCTCGACACGTGGTTCTCGTCATGGCTGTGGCCCATCTCGCTGTTCGACGGCATCAACAACCCCGGCAATCCCGAAATCAACTACTACTACCCGACCAACGACCTCGTGACCGGCCCCGACATCATCTTCTTCTGGGTGGCCCGTATGATCATGGCCGGTGAAGAATATCTGGGTGACATCCCGTTCCGCAACGTCTATTTCACGGGCATTGTGCGCGACAACTTGGGCCGCAAGATGTCGAAATCGCTCGGCAACTCGCCCGACCCTATTATGCTGATGGAGAAATACGGCTCCGACGGCGTGCGTGTGGGCATGCTGCTCTGCTCCCCTGCCGGCAACGACTTGCTGTTCGACGAAGGCTTGTGCGAACAGGGCCGAAACTTCAGCAACAAGATTTGGAACGCCTTCCGTCTCATCAAAGGATGGCAGGTGGACGACACCCTTGCACAGCCTCTGCACACCAAAGCCGCCATTGAGTGGTTCAACTGCCGTCTGCACGAAGTGCTGGGCGAAATCAACGACCATTTCGAAAAGTTCCGCATCTCCGACGCGCTGATGGCCACCTACAAGCTTATCTGGGACGACTTCTGCTCATATTTCCTGGAGATTGTGAAACCCGCCTATCAGCATCCTATGGACGGCAAGAGTTACAGCGACATTCTTAACATTTTCGAAAACCTGATGCAGATGCTCCACCCATTCATGCCGTTCATCACCGAAGAGTTGTGGCACGGGCTGAAAGAGCGCGGTGAAAACGAGTCCATTATGGTGAGTGAGCTGCCGAAGTGGGACGAGGCCAAAGCGAAGAGCTCCATCCTTGGACGATTCACCGCCATGCAGAAGGTGGTGGAGGGCGTGCGCCGTATCCGCAACGACAAGAACATCGCCCCCAAGAACACGCTCGACCTGCTGGTTCTGAAGAAGGACGCACCCGACACGGAAATGGACGCCATCATCACAAAGCTGTGCAACCTCTCTTCTATCCAATACATTACGGAAAAAGTCGGCGGCACCTGCTCGTTCATCGAGAACAACACCGAATACCTCATCCCCATGGCACAGAACATCAATGTGGAGGAGGAACTGAAGAAGCTGACAGCTGACCTCGACTATGCGGAGAAGTTCCTGAAATCGGTGATGGGCAAGCTTTCCAACGAACGGTTCGTCAACAACGCACCCGAGCAAGTCGTGGCCGTGGAACGCAAAAAGAAGGCCGACGCGGAGGAGAAAATCCGGATTCTGAAAGAGAAAATCGCAGAACTGCAATAATACCGAAAAACATCGAATGTAGAGACGCCATAATATGGCGTCTCTACTGAAAATTGAAAAATAAAAATAATAAAAAACATTCCTATGCAGAACCCCGTAGGGGTGACAGAACATAAACGGGGTGCGTTAGCCCCCGTAATATAAACGAAACAATCAATGAACAACATCCTGAAAGACCTGTTACGCCTGCTGATCATCATCGTGGTATTATGCGCGGTGGTCTATTTCATGGAGCCAACTGGATTGGAGGGGAAGAGTGACATCCTGTATGGCGTGGTCGGAGGCGGTGTGACAGCCTTCATTGCAATGTACATTTTCAAAAAAATCAAAGAAAAAAAGGAAAAAGATCAATAATTGTTGCAGCGTTTTCCTAAAAGCTGCGTCATAGAAGTTGTTTGAAATCAATTTAAAACAAAGAAAATATGAAAAAAATTGCCATTTTAGTTGCGAGTATCTTTATGTGCATCAGCACATTTGCTCAAAAAGATCTCTCATCGATCAAGTATGAGGGTGCACTTACGCTTTTTATTACGCAGGGAGAGTACAACATCCTGTTGCAGAACAAGTCTCCGAAACTGATCTATGAGTACTATTCTGCAACGAATTTCTGTTACATTGACAACAAGCTTCCGGAAAACGTACGCATGATGGGTGACATTTGCGATATGGTTTCTGAAGGGAATGTCTGCGACGATGCCCAAGTGCTTATCAGCCGCAAGCAAATCTATTATAATAAGTACAGATTGGATCGTGACGAAGTGCGTTATTCCGCCTATCCCATCGGTTCCACCGGCTACTACGTCATCGTCTATCCGAACAGTGTCTATCAAAGCGGATATAAAAAGATGATGAAGGAATACGGATTCTAATAAATTGAAATTTGAAAATTGAAAACTGAAAAATTTATAGATATGAAAAAGATAGTTTCATTGCTTGTTTTAATGATTGTGGCCTGTACGGCTGTTATCGCCCAGACAGAGTACACAATGGGTGTAGGCGTCACCGATGTCACCACCTGCAACGCCATCATTTACGACAATGGTGGTGCTAGTGGAAACTATGGCGCTGGCCGCGACGACTGGATGACCATCTACCCGTCTAGTGGCGCTGTTGCCATCATTTTGGATGAATTCGATGTCGCCACTACGGACACATTGTTCATCTACAATGGTACGGACCCGAACAATGACACCATTCCCTTTATGATTGGCTCTTTGGCAACCAATTGGGTTAACAATGACAATGCTTTCGTTCAGGGTGACTTGCAGGTTTCCGCTACCATTCAGAATCCGACGGGTGCTATCACCCTCCATTTCGTTTCCGCCGCCAACTCCCAAGGCGGTGGTGGCTTTAAACTGACCGTCTCCTGTGCAGAACCGTGCCAGCGTATCTATGCCAACATCGACTTTGAGAACTCCGTCCCCACACCCCATTTTGACACTGAGCTGAATGACGGCTACTACTATGTGGACTTCTGCCCCGGTGACACCATTCACATTGCCGCATACGCCACCTATCCCGACAATGACTTCAGCTACCATCAGGATGCCACCACCACCTATTTCGACTGGAGTTTCGGACAAAGTGGAAACGGACAGACCGACCTCTACTATGTATTCAATGAGGGACAAGGCTATGACCTCACCCTCTCCCTACGTGACCAACACAACGGAAACACTTGCTATGGCCAGCAACCTGTCGCCATCCGTGTCCGCGGCTCCAGAGACCCGTTCCGCAATGCCTCCCTGCTGGAGGACGTTTGTCAGGGTACTGAAATCCCGCTCTTGATCAGTATGGACAGTGCTGCAAACATTATCGTGGAACCCGTCGGAAGTACGCAAGAGTCCAGCCTCTCCGTTGACTCCACCGTATTCATCCCCGACGGACCGAACTGCTCACTCGGAACACAGTGCTTCAGTTCATCCGTCAACTTCACCGCATTTCCTCCAGGTGCCACCATCACATCAGCTTCTGATATTCTGGCCGTACGAATCAATATGGAGCACTCCTATATCGGCGATATCAGCATTGCCCTAAAATGTCCTAATAACCGTAGTGCCCTGATTATGGAACAGCCTTGTGGTGCCAATAACAGTAGATATTTCGGTCAGCCTTACGGCTACGACAGTCACGGCACCTACGATGAAACCCAGCATTGCGATGCCGCCCACAACCCGGCAGGCACTGGTTGGAACTACTGCTGGAGCGAAAACTCATCCTATGCACAAATAGCATCCGGATATTGCTACAACCATTTGGCAGGCGGTCAATATTCCAGTTCCATTGACTCCTCCAATGTAGCCAACCGCACCAATTACTATGCACCCTACCAATCCTTCAGTAATCTTATTGGATGCCCCCTTAATGGTTTGTGGCAGATTGAGGTTTGCGATATGTATGGTATTGACAATGGCTATATCTTTAGCTGGGAATTGAGTCTTGATCCGTCTCTTATGCCTCAAGATTGGACCTATAGTGTGAATCTCACCGAAATCAGCTGGACTGGCGGTCACATCGTCCCCACTTCCGACTCTACAGCTTCCATCATGACGGATGACCCCGGTGACTACAACTACATCTTCACCCTCATTGACGAATACGGCTGCGAGTATCCGCACAATATGCCTCTGAAAGTGGTGCAACAGCCCGAATTCACCCTCACCAGCCAGTACATTTGCGAAGGCGAAACGGCCACCCTTGACCCTGAATTTGAGTATGTCGGCACCCCTGGTCTCATTGAATACGTTTGGACAGACTCGGCAACTGCCACCAACATCGGATCCAACTCCACCATTAATATCGGTCAAAATGGCACCTATAGTCTTTGTATCAACACATTCAACAATGACCATAGTCTCACCTGCACGAAGTGCGATACTGCTGAAGTAATTTTCAACCCGCAGCCTATCGTCAACTTCTCTGCCAGCATCCTTGAAAATTGTTCCCCGCTCAACACCAACCTCACTCCAAACATCACCTATACGGATGGCTTGCCGCATACCGATGATGTCACACTTACCTACCTCTGGACAATTACAGATTCTTATGGCAATGAAGCTGCAACTTCCAACCAAGCCAATCCATCATTTAGCTTACAAGATGCGGGAGTCTATACTGTCACCCTCTATGTGGAGACCCAAAATGGATGTCATGATTCAAGAACTATGACCGATTATCTCACTGTTTACGCCCAACCTATTTCCGACTTCCTGTCCAATCCCGAACGCACAAATCTCGGTGAAGGTGGCACCATCGCCTTTATCAACATCACCGATACCAGTGTTTTCGCCGCAAACGATAATATCCATTGGACATGGAACTATGGCGAAGGTGACGACACCTACGATCTCAACGGCGAACACACCTACACGCAGTGGGGCGAATACACCGTCACCCTCTCCGTCATTACCGACCAAGGATGTCAGAGCACCGTCAGCCATGTGGTCTATATTGAAGCTGACCTCATCTTCCCCAACATTATCACTCCGAACGGCGACGGTAAGAACGACGTGTTCGCCATCAAGAATATGAACCCGTTGATGCCGAACGTCCTCTCCATATATGACCGCTGGGGCAAGAAGGTCTATGAGAAGCAGAACTACCAGACCTACGCCCGTGAAGGCGACCAACAGATCTACAACGAAAGCGACGGTTTCACTGCCGACAAGCTCTCTGATGGTGTCTATTACTACACTTTCCACTACGAAGGCTATACTAAAGCCGTCGATTATCATGGAACCTTGACCATCATCCGAGACAAATAGTCTGGTATATTTCCGATCGATACCCAAAAGCGGATAGAAGCTGAACTTCTATCCGCTTTTTGTTTACACTCCATAGATTCTGCCACCATTCCGCCAGCCGATAGGATGACGGAACCCTCTTCTTCTTCCCCGTATTAGGAAATAGAAAAATTGGAATTGGTACAAAAAGAAAACTGCCGCTTTGTGAGCGACAGTTTCCCTTTCATAAAATCCCAAACAAAAATTTTATAAAACCCCTTTCTTGTCTGCTTTTAAAATAGTGTTCCAAACACCGTTCTTGCTCATCTCACGCATTCCTTTCGCGGAAACTTTCAGCACCACCCATTCGCCGATTTCGGGAACGAAGAACTTCTTGGTGTGAAGATTGGGTTTGAACACTCTTTTCGTCTTAATATTGGAATGGGAAACATTGTTTCCAACCATTGCCTTTTTTCCTGTGATTTGACAAACTCTTGACATCTCTCTCTTGTTTTTAATTTCTCCTTGAATGAGGGTGCAAAAATACAACTATTTTTTATTTGTGCAACCACTTTTTATCTTTTTCGATAAATATTTTATTAAATAATTCTATATCAGAATGATATGTCATTTTTTTATTAGAAACATCCCCTTCTACATAGCAAATCTTCAAATCCGGAAAACAGGCCAAAACAAGCCCACAATCATCTGTAAAACAAATATTTGAATCCTCCAATGCTACTTCAAAAGCATTACGCAAAAGAGGTAAGTGAAATACCTGTGGTGTCTGTACAAATCGGAATTTTTTACGTTCAGGGACGCATTTTATGCAACCTTTATCCACTTCAACGAGTGTGTCACTGAGGGGGGTGACTGGAGCCGCGGCTTCTGCCGTTTGCAACGCCTTCGCCAGCCTTCCAATCAGTTCCTGGGTAACGAACGGACGGGCTGCATCGTGGATAAATAAGTTGCCATCCAGCCCCTCGCACGCCTTCACCGCTTCGTAGGAAGAAAGGTAGCGTTCCGCACCGCCTGCAATCGTGCGGTCCCATTTGTGGTACCCCCCCTCGCGCCGCATCGTTTCCAACTTAGTGATGTAGTCAGGATGCGATACGACAATGATCCGGTCAATATCAGGGCTGCTCTCGAATACATCCACCGTGCGCAAGATCATAGGCTTACCGCCCAAATCCACGAACTGCTTCGGCATTCCCGCCTCCGCACGTGTGCCTGTGCCTCCCGATAAAATGGCTGCAATGTTCATCTTAGTTACAAGTTTATAAAGTTACAAGTTCATCGAGTAGAAAGTGAAAGGTAATAAGTAATAAGTAATAAGTAATAAGTAATAAGTAATAGGTGAAAGGTAATAGGTGATAACTGATGAAGAGAAGTTGTGGGCTGGGAACTTTTTACTTTCTACTTTATACTTTATACTTTTAAGAAGTAATAATTTCCTCCAGTTTCTGGTTGATGGTTTCCCAATTGTAATTCCGTTTGACGAATTGGTATCCGTTTTCGGCGATTTCCCGATACAGTTCCTCGTTTTCGAGCAACTGTAGCACAGTTTCGACATAGCCAGTAGTAGTATTGCAGACCAGAATCTCCTTGCCGCTTTCTACTCCCTTCAGCGGACGGCCTGCCAACGGGGAGGTGATGCACGGCAGTTTCATCGCCAAGGCCTCCAGCAGTTTGTTCTGCAAGCCGGTACCGAGGTGCATCGGTGCAATGAAGATGCGGGACTTGGCGTACCATTCCGACATGTCATCCACCCACCCTGTCACCGTGACATTACGACTTTGGAGAGCCAGCACCCGCGCCGCCGGATTCGCGCCACAGATAGCCACTTTCAGGTCGGGCCGCTCCTCCAGAAGCAATGGGAGCACCTCACGGCAGAGGTATTCCGCCGCCTCGATGTTCGGTGCATAACCCATATTGCCTGCAAAAATCAGGTCGTACTCCTTCGAGCACGACTGGCAGGTGTACTTATCGAAATCCACGCCATTGGCAATCACATGAATATGCTCATTTTCGGAGTGCGGAATCAGTTCACGGTCCACCTCCGTAATGATGACTTTTTCATCAAAGAAATCGAAAACGTGCCGCTCGTACCTTGCTAACCTCCGGTACTCCGAACGGAAAAAGGGCTTTTCATACCATCTGCCACATTCGTATCGGCGCTGCATTCCTTTTGACAAAACATCCTGATAATCAATAATTTTCTTAACAGAAAGATGTTTTACATATTCAGCGGTACGAATTAGCTGGCAATAGATTCTATCGGGGTTCACACGTTCTACCAGTTCCAGGACAACCTTTTGCGCCTCTTTTTTATAAAAATAACCGCACTGTATTGGCAACCCTTTAAAAAATGCGCAGACTATATTCCAGCATTTACTTAGGAATGATAGTTTTACAACATGAATCTCTTTACAGAAAGGACGTACCTGCGCCAATTCCTCCTCCGTTGGAAATTCCTCAGCAAGTGTCACAAGATACAACTCGTGCTTCCGCGACAACGTCCGCAACTGGTGGTATGCCCGCAACTTGTCGCCTTTTTCAAGCGGATACGGGAAACGGGGCAAAACGACGATTATCTTCATTTTAGGGTATAGGGTTCAGGGTTCAGTGAATAGAATATAGGGGCAGTTTCTACTACCCCGCCCTTCGGGCACCCCTTCTACATAGAAGGGGAATTTTCAGTTCTCAGTTTTCAATTTTCAGTTTTCAAGAAATTGACGAAGCCTTGCGAAGAAACTCTTCTCCTTTTTGTCGGGTTTCGGATTAAAGTTCGGTGACTGGTTGAGTTGGTTGATGAGTTCTTTCTCTTCGCGGGTGAGGTTCTTCGGCGTCCAAATGTTGAGATTGACGATGAGGTCACCACGCTGATTGTAGTTGAGGTCGGGAAGTCCCTTACCGCGCAGACGGATCATCTGGCCGCTTTGGGTCCCTGCTGGAATCTTCACCTTTGCCTTTCCGCTCAGAAGCGGGATTTCTGCTTCTGTGCCGAGGCAGGCTTGTGGGAATGATATGAAATAATTAAGATACAGATGGTTTCCGTTGCGCTCGAAGACAGGATGTTCTTCCACATGAATTACCACGTGGAGGTCGCCATTCACGCCGCCGTTGGGAGCAGCATTACCTTTGCCACGTTCCCGCAGCGTCATGCCATCCTCCACACCTGCCGGAATGGAGACAGACACAATCTCTTCGCCCTTCACCGTTCCCGTGCCGCCGCATTTCGGACATTTGTCCTTGATGATTTCGCCTTGCCCGTGACAATTCGGACACGGCACCGTCTGCTGGATGATGCCGAACATACTGCGTTGCTGCTGCATCACGTAACCTTGGCCATGGCATGTGGGGCATTGCGTAATCGAAGACTTATCCTTTGCGCCGCTACCGCCGCAATGTTCGCACACCACCTGTTTGGGAATTTTCAGTTTCTTGGTGCAGCCAGTCGCCACCTCCTCAAGGGTGAGTTTCACATTGATCCGGATGTCGCTGCCGCGGCGCACAGCCTTACGAGCACCGCCGCCACCGCCGAAACCACGGAAGCCGCCGCCGAGAATGTCGCCGAACATGCTGCCAAAATGCTCGAAAATGGAGCTAAGGTCACTGGTGTCGAAACCGCCCGGCGCCGCACCATGCAAACCCTCATGACCGAACTGGTCGTAACGGGCGCGCTTGTCGCTGTCGCTCAAAACAGCATACGCCTCCGCCGCCTCCTTGAACTTCTCCTCAGCCTCTTTGTTGCCGGGGTTTCGGTCAGGATGGTACTGCATTGCCAGCTTGCGATATGCCTTCTTTATCTCATCGGCTGTAGCTGTTTTAGCCACACCCAACACTTCATAATAATCTCGTTTGTCCATTGTTTTCTTCTATATCATTGTCCACCACCATCTGTGGTATATTATCTGCCAATGTATCTCGATAATTCTAATTCCTAATTCCTATTTCCTAACTCCTAATTACTGTCCAACAACGACTTTTGCATAACGAATAACTTTCCCTTTGATTTTGTATCCTTTTTCAGTCACATCCATCACCTTTCCCTTTTCCTCTTCGGTAGGTGCAGGGAAATGGGTGACAGCCTCGTGCAGATCAGTGTCAAAATCTTCACCTTTCGCCTCAATTTCCGTTACGTCAAAACGTTTCAAAAGTTGAATCAATTTATTGTAAATCAAATTAAAACCCTCTTTAAGAACCGTCACATCTTCCAATTTTTCGTTGGCTTTGATGGCGCGTTCAAAATCATCAATGACAGGAAGCAGATTCAGAATCACCTTTTCAGATGCGGTTTCAATCAGTTCCAACTTCTCACGGTTGGTGCGTTTTTTGTAGTTGTCAAATTCAGAATAAAGATGCAAATACTTGTTATTCAATTCTTTCTTCTGTTCTTCCAACTCTTCGACTTTCTTTTTCAATTCCTCCTCTTTTCTGTTCTTTTTGCCGAAAAATCCGCGTTTTTCTTCCTTTTTTTCTTCAGAAACTGTCTCTTTTTCCTCCTGTTTCGCCGGTTCTTCCTCCATTTCGTCAGTGACGGTCTCTTCCGTTGACAAATTGTCAGTTTCGGGAGTGTCGGGAACTTCTACATTTTCCTCCTTCGGGTCAAGATTTTCTTCGTTCGTGTTCATAGTATATTTATTTTTAATTATTTACAAAATACAAATAGCAATACTTCCGGAATGACTCACATCTGTTCCGGAAAGACAAATCTGCTATTGCAATAAGTTTGCCATAGGAGACGACTGACAAAACGTCATATTTTTAGCCACTTTTTTTCGCATACATCTTCTTCTTTAGGTAAAAGATACGTGTGCAGCCCCGTCTGTTTTGCACCCTCTATGTGGCGGATGGTATCGTCAATAAAAAGCGTTTCATCTGGGTTAATACCAGCTTCCTCAAGGACGAACTGAAAAGCCTCGACCTTGGGCTTCCGCAAATGAATTTCGTGAGAAAAAAAGTATTTCTTGAAATAGCATTCAAAGATGTTATAACCATATTTTTCCTGAAGAAGCACAGAAAACTTGTCGCAGTTCAGTTGGTTGGTATTGCTGAAAAGATATAGATTGTACTGGTTTTTTAGCTCTTCCAACATCTTAATGCGATGTTCGGGCACATCAATGATGATGGCGTTCCATGCGTCTTCAATTTGCTGGTCGGTCATGGGTGCATCGGTCAGCGTGCGGATATAGTCTCGGAATTCGGGGACAGAGATTTTTCCTTCCTCAAAAAGGTCGATTGGGCCGGACTGTGCCGCTTGGGTAAAGTGGGTATCAAAGTCGGTGAAGCCAAGGCGTGCAAAGGCTTCCGGCACGTTCTGATAGCGGATGTCGTACAAGACTCCGCCGAGGTCAAAGAGAATATTCTTAATCATCGTCATTATTTATAAAAGCTTGAAAAACAACCACATCACCCTCATCGTGCAGTTCAATGGTGAACGCATCCGACTCGGTGACGTTGAGGGTACCTTCCCAAAGTCGGGCAAATCTGCGAAGACAAGCAGGGTATTTGAGTCCGTGATAGGTAATGCGGGTTTCGGGGGTGAAGCTAAACACCGACACGGGCTGTCCGACGCGGCAGGTCAAGGTCGTTGTTTGGTGAATAGGTGTGAAGATTCCATAGTTTGTCACCATCACCACTTCGAATTTTCGGGAGTAGCCAACTAACAGACTGATATTTCCGAGCAGATGGTCTTCACGCCGCCCGCCCCCACCAAGGATGGCAAAACGCCTTACGCCCTGCGCTTCGCAGTAGTTGACGGCTTTTGTCAGATCGTTGTAATCCTCACTTTTGTCGGGACAGATGCGGTCGGCGAACCGCGCCGCCAGTTCGGGCGTGATGGAGTCGCCGTCGCCCACGATAACCGTCGGCTCTGCGCCAAGCGACACCACGCTGCCCACCGCGCCATCGCAGCAGACGACCGTGCGTGCCTCGCGGAGCAGCCTCAGGGCTTCGGGATGGGCGGGCGGTTCGCCGTTGGCCACGATGACAGTGTCGTATTGCAGCATAGTTCGTTCCTATTTTTTTAAGATGGAAAACAGGGTTTTGAAAATTAACCGTAGGTCTTCCAAAACTGACTGGTTCTCAATATATTTTAGGTTCAATTCGAGCTTGGCCGGCATAATCTCCTCAATATAGGTGCGGTCGGGGTCGGAGCTACGGGCAAGCAGTTCGTTTTCAGAGATGTACTCGATGGAGGCGTAATCAGTGAGGCCGGGGCGTACGGACAAAACCTGCCGTTGCCGATCGTTGTAAAGAGCTACATACTTCGGCACTTCCGGCCTCGGGCCAACGATACTCATATCCCCCTTGATGATGTTGAGGAACTGCGGAAGTTCATCGATTTTGTATTTGCGCAGGAAGCGTCCGATGCGGGTGACGCGGCTGTCTTCCCCGACCGTTATCAGCCCTCCAACCTTGTCGGCATCCTGCCGCATCGTACGGAATTTCAGCAATTTGAACTCCTTTCCGTCGCGACCCACGCGGGTTTGGCGATAAAGGGCGCCTCCTTTGGAACCGCACGCGACCAGCAGGCCGATGCAGAGCCAGAAGGGGCATAAAATCACCACCGCCGCGACGCAAGCGACGATATCAAAAGTCCGTTTCGTAATTTTACCGCCCGTTGTCAACACTTGCTATTCGTTGTATTTGTACTGGTCACGGGCATTGCCACCCCAATACTCCTCCGGCGTGAGAATGTCGGGGTTGGAATTCGGACTGAGTCTCTTTACGAGCTTCATCTGCCATGCGGGGTCGTTGATTTCGCCGATCAGGTCAGAATGTAGCAACTCGTAGTTGTTGGAGATGAGGTCCCTGTTATAGAAGATGAACTTGATATTGGTCTGTCCGGCGAGGGTGTAGTAGTGCCAAATCTCGTACGGATACGCCTGCGGGTCGTAGGGTACCTCATCGATATGGGTGGGCGGACCATATTTCAGATAAACACGGCCACGATCGGTCCGATACCCTTGAATCACCTTACTTCCGTAGCGTCTTTGTACAAAATCGACTTTGGCCTTATACTCCTTCCATGCCCCTTCAGGGTCGTTTTCGTTACGTTTTGCCCAAAAGCTGTAAAAATATTTCTGGAGCTGGTCTATCGGCACTTTCTTCATCCGCTGCAGGAAAAACTCCTGTTCCATCCGCGTACCGATGGGATAAAGGCAGGCCACATCCTCCTGGAGTTGCTTGAGATCCGTCATCTTTTCCACGAAAGTGTTCGTGACGACCACATCGTCGTAATGCTTGAGATCAAGTTTGACGGAAGGGTTGTTGCGCTGGAAGAAGCTGCTGGCAGAAGCGAGCACAGTGGAATCCTGATCCATCACCACCACGATGACATTATAGTTACCTGACGGCAGCTGATACAGATTAAACTGGTGAAGGAACAACACTCGGGGTGCGGTCTTCAAATTTTTGTAAGTGATATTCTCAGGCAAAGCGGTACGATACTGCTCCGCAGGTGCTATATAGCTTTGCACAATGAACTCCCCTCCCCTTCCAAGCATCTTTTCAGTATTATAGATTTCTACTGTAATTGGCAGTGCATAAACATTTTCAGGAGCATACTGGTTGAAAAGCGGGGTGGCGGCGAACCCATATTTTTCAAAAATGCCGTCTTCACCGCTCGCATCCAAATGGCGCCAAAGTGAAATATTGGAGATTGAAACTTTGTCCATAGGGAAGTTTGCCGTCAGCAGGTCGATGTAGCGGATAGTGTCCTGCTTGTTGCGGTCGGTGATGTTGAAATAGAGCATATAGTCACCATTGGCAATTCGCACGTTCTGGATGTCGCTGAAGAACGGCTTTCCTGTCGCCACCGAATCTTCGAACTCATCGCTAAGCAGGATATAATGCAGATTTTCTACGAGAGTATCTGTAGTACGGTCATTGACGGACACTTGTATCTCAATTTGGGCATTATACTTTCCCCGCTCGTTGCGGACATATTTCACTGTTTTTCCATTGACCAAAAACTGGAACTCAATATAAGGTTCCATCTCACTGGTACAATAGGCGTTAAAGTTCACCACACAGGAGAGTCTCGGCTCATCCACGGTCTTTTTGTCGTTCTTCTTTTGAGCGAAAGAAGCTGTAAAAATCAGAAAAACACTGAAAAACAATAAGATTTTTTTCATAGTTCAGATTTATTTGTTGAGGATTCCGACCATGCAAACAAAAGAGGTATTGAAGTCATGATCAGTGACTTTCAGGAGGGCAATGGCATAATTCCTGCCCGCCGGCACTTTCGGCAGCTTCACCTTGACCGCGCCAGTGGACTTTTTCATCTTGAAAGTTTTGATAGCACCGGTATTCTCGCCCGCCAACTGCACCTCGATGTCAAATTCAGGAGAATTTTTGGAAGAATTATAGTAGAGTTTCATCGTCCCCCCCTTGCAAACAGCACGTTCCGGAAGAATGGTGACATCGTCATTGCTGTCGAACTGGGCCAAAAAATCGTATGCATAGATGAAATTTGTAATACCATAACCCAGTTGCTTGTCCGGATGAGCGGAGTTTGCACCTGCGAGCCGAACAGCGTGAATTACCTGATCGGCAGAGCGGTGCGGGAACAACTGCCACAAACAGGCGGTCATACCGCAAAGAATTGGAGAAGAGAAGGAGGTGCCGTACGAGAGGTCAGTTTGTCCGCTTTCACGGGCAACTACAGCTTGGGAGCCCACGGCGGCGGCATCCGGTTTGACACGATTGTCGGAGGTAGGGCCATAGGAGGAGAAGGGTGAGGCCTCACCTTGATGGTCCACGCCGCCGACCGTCAACACATCCTTTGCATCGGCGGGACAAGTGATATACTTCCACGGATCATCACCCTCATTACCCGCACTGACACAGACGATAATGCCCTTACTTACAGCGATGTCGGCAGCCAGGGTAGCACGGCTGGTTTCACCGTCTAAATCTTTGTATTTGTATGATTTGGATTTATCATCAAATTTGTAATAGCCCAGCGATGAGTTGATAAGGTCACAGCCGAGGCTGTCAGCCAGTTCTGCACCTGCCACCCAGTTATCCTCTTCAATCTTGTTCTCGCTTCGCCCGTCTTCCGTCTGCGCGAGGTAGTAGATGGCCTTTGGTGCAGTCCCCATCATCTCCTCCTCTTTATACCCAGCCATACACGATAGAGTCATTGTGCCATGCGTGCCCTCTACAAAAACTGAACGCCCCGGTTGCACAAAATTGCGGGTACCGATGAGTCTTCCTTCATTGCGAAGTGCCTCAAAATGAGGTATTACATCAGCATTTTCAAAACCACCGTCCAGCACCATAATGAACATTCCTTCACCATGAGCACCCATACGGTGCAACCATTGCGCACGGTTGATATTCGTCTGCGAATACGAATAGCCATAGTCCAAATCTTTCCCATTTTCAATTTTGAGCACCTCCGTGGTCTTGGCTGGCGGTGCATACGAAGCGCGAGGGTAGTCAAAATCCTCCTCGCTGTCCATTGTAATGGTACACTCCGCACCTGACACAAACGGGAGTTTCAAAATTTCGTCCAAAATATTTTCTTCCTCAGAATAAACCGTCACACCATTCAGCCATTTCGACTTAGTAAACAGTACCATCGTCTTATCAATAGCCAGTAGTTGCTGGATATAACTCTCATTGACAGGCAAATCCTGCTCCGTAATGGGAATATTGAACCGCTGGCGCTTTTCTATAGCGCGGGGGGACAGAAACTGTTCCGGACGGTCAATAGAATATGGGGAATCCTTCTTGTCCTTGAACTCCACCCAGTATTTCGCAGGGTGTTGTGCCGACAGCGCCAGCGAGAAAACTATCAATAGAAAGAGGATAACAACTTTTTTCATATGCCTTCTGTTTTTACAAAAACGTAAATACGACGGAATAAAACGAGTTTTTTACAATATTATTATAAAAGTGAAAAGTAGAAGGTAAAAAGTATAAAGTAATAAAGTATCAGGAGGAAAGAATGATAATAATTTTGCGTAAGTTTGCACTTTCTTATTACGCGCCCATGCAAACTCATAAGCATCTAATTCTTAATATTATAACTACAATTATCGTATTATTTTGTCCATTTCTCCTTTCAGCACAGGGCGGACTTTTCACCGATGATGCCACAGCGCGTGCCGTTTTCTATTCAGGAAATATGCACGAAGCGGTGAAGCATTTTGACGAGCTTCTCCGTATTGACTCAATGAATTACGAGTACAATATGTTATGCGGCTATGCCTATTTGAACTCCAATGTGGACAAAAGCCGCGCCATTGTCCGTCTGGAACGGGCACTCAAAAATCCGCGTGCCGACAACCTCCTTTACTACGACTTAGGGAAAGCCTACATGCTCAACTACCGCTTTGACGATGCCATTGAGGCGTTCAAGACAGCGGCAGCCAAAGGAGTGAAGTTGCAAAAGACGGACATCACGCCCGCACGCTACATTGAGATGTGCGAGAATGCGAAAGTGATGATGTCCATCGGTGCCGAGGTAACCATCGAGAATGTCGGCACGGCTGTCAACAGCGCCTATCCCGACTACAACGCCTTCATCAATGCGGATGAGAACATCCTCTACTTCTCGTCGAAGCAGCAGGGCAATAGCGGCAGCCAGCCCGACTTTGACGGCTACAAGATGGCGGATGTCTATTGTGCAGAACGGGTTAACGGCCAATGGCAGCCTGCCAAAAAGTTGCAGGCTCCCGTCAACAGCGGCTTTCAGGAGGACATCGTCAGCGCGACCAGCGACGGGGAGACGCTGCTGCTGTACTTCAACAATGAGAAGGGGTTCGACGATATTTTCGTCACTCACAAGGAGAAGAAGCAGTTCACCCGTCCCGAAATCCTGAGCCTCACAGTCAACAGTCCGCAGCGTGAGGAGGCGGCGGCGCTCTCTCCTGACGGCAACTGGATTTTCTTCTCGTCCGACCGTCCCGGCGGTTTCGGTGGCCTCGACATCTACTTCTCGCGCCGCCTGCCCAACGGAGAATGGAGCAACGCCAAGAATGCCGGACCTTCCGTCAACACCGAGTACGACGACAGCTACCCCTACCTTGCCCCCGACGGCACGACCTTCTACTTCAGCTCGCAGGGGCACAACAGCATGGGCGGCTTCGACCTCTTCCGCAGCACATGGAGTCCCGAAGAACAATTCTTCGCTATCCCCGAGAACCTGTCGTTCCCCATCAACACGCCCGATGACAACAAGACCATATCCGTAACAAAATCAGGGCGTTATGCCTACATTGCCGACTTCCGCGCAGGCAGCAACGGCGACCTCGACATCTACAAGGTCACCTTCAAGGACGTCCCCGCGCCGTATTGTCCCATCCGAGGCATCGTGGCGGACATCGACAGCGCCAACCTGATGTCGGAACTGTCGAAATATCATGTAATTATCCGTGAGGCTGGCACAAAAAAACAGGTCGGTCTCTATCGTCCCAACCTCCACGACGGAAGTTTCACCTTCATCCTCCAGCCCGGCTTCTATCTTGTTGATTTTTATATTGACAACAAACTAAAAAGCACTTCCGAATTGGTGATTGAAGATCGTGAACCCGACCGACATGTGCGGATGGTGGAGTTGAGATAGTTGCAGGTGCCACACCGCTTTCGATCCGCATTTCAGAGAAACGAGCTCCCAGTAATTCTACGTCGGAGCATCAGTGGGAGAATATATGCCGCGGTTCAAAGAAACAGATGCGGTCTTCATCGTAGTATAAGATTGAGAGTTGTAGAGATTGTAAAATTTCCGTACTTTTGCACCTCAATTTTTCCAATCCCTTATAGAATGAAAACAAGAATTGCAATTATCGGCTACGGCAACATCGGACGTGCCGTGGAACAGGCCGTTTTGGCTTCCGAAGACCTTGAATTAGTGGGCATTTTCCACCATAACGACAATCTTGACAGCGTGGAGGCCGACGTGGCCGCCCTCTGCACCCCCACCCGCCAAGTCCCCGACTTTGCCGAGAAGCTGCTCGCCCGTGGCATCTCCACCGTTGACAGCTTTGACATTCACGGACAGATTTACGGCCTCCGCCAGAAACTGATGCCAGTGGCACGCAACCACAACGCTATCAGCATCATCGCTGCCGGCTGGGATCCGGGCACCGACTCCGTCGTCCGCACCCTGCTGTTGGCGATGGCCCCCAACGGACTCACTTACACCAATTTCGGCCCTGGTCGTAGCATGGGACACACCGTGGCGGTGAAGGCCATCGCCGGGGTGAAGGACGCCCTGTCGATGACCATCCCGTTAGGCACGGGCATCCACCGCCGTATGGTGTATGTGGAGCTGGCTGACGGTGCCGACTTCGCCACCGTGGAGACGGCCATCCTCAATGACGACTACTTCCGTCACGACGAGACCCACGTGCAGCAGGTTCCTTCGGTCGAGGCGCTCAACAACGTGGCGCACGGCGTGAACCTCATCCGTCACGGGGTGAGCGGCGCGACCCACAACCAGCGTTTCGAGTTCAATATGGAAATCAACAACCCCGCCCTCACCGGACAGGTGCTGGCCGCCTGCGCCCGCGCCGCCGTCCGTCTGCGCAACGACCAGCGGTTCGGAGCCTACACCCTCATCGAAATCCCGCCGATCTACCTGCTCCCCGGCGACGAGGAACAGCTGATTCGGAGTCTCGTGTAAACTATTTTGCCAAATCTGACGTTTCTACTGTTTATGAGAAAGTTCAATAAGTTCATTCTGAAGCTGATAGGAATCACGCCCGACTGCGTGAACATTCCGCCCGAAATCGAAAAGTGCGTCTTGATGTTCGCGCCGCACACCAGCTATATCGACTTTGTCATCGGGGCGATGTGTATCAACGTGATGGGCTTCAAGGCGACGCTCCTCATCAAGAAGGAGGCCTTCTTCTGGCCGCTCGGACCCATTTTGCGGAAGTGCGGCGGGATGCCCATCGACCGCAAACACGTCAAGAAGTTCCCCGTCTTCGCCGCCGACTTCATAAAGAAGCAAGACAAGGTGGCGTTCCTCATTGCCCCGGAAGGCACCCGCAAACTCAATCCCACGTGGAAGAAAGGGTTCTACTTCATCGCGATGGAGGCCGGGGTGCCCATCGTGCCGGGCTATCTCGACTTCCGCACCCGCAAGGGTGGCGTGCTGCCTGCCTTCTATCCCACCGGCGACTACGAAAAAGACCTTATCGAACTCGAAAAGAACTATTATGGGATGTACGGCTACAACCGCGGCCAGTTCAACCTGGAGGACCGCAAGCCGTATGCTTGGCCCGAGTGGCTCAAGCCCGGAGACCCCGAATATCAAAAATAAACCGCTATGAGAATCAAATTGTTCCTCCTGTTGATGGCCATCTGTCCGTTTTTGATGGCACAAAATCCAATCAATCAGGTTAATAGCAAAGGAAAGAAACAAGGATACTGGAAAAAGTACGATGACAAGAACGTCCTCCTGTACGAGGGCACTTTCGCCAACGATGTCCCAGTCGGTGAGTTCAAATACTATTATCCGAACGGAAAACTGAAAAGCACCACCAACTTCATCCAAGGTGTCCACAAGGTGCATACGGTGATGTACGACGAGCAGGGCAAGAAAGCCGCCGAAGGCAACTTCATCGACCAACAGAAAGACAGCATCTGGAATTATTACAATTCCGCCGGAACCCTCATCAAAACAGAAGGTTATAGCAAAGGTAAGAAGGAGGGTGCTTGGCGCACCTTTTCCAGTCAAACGGGTACGCTGTTGGAAGAGGACTTCTATCGTGGCGACAAACGGAACGGCACCTGCCGCACCTTCTTCGCCGACGGCAAAATCAGCACCCGCATCGACTATATCGACGGGCAGATGAACGGTGTTTCCGAAACCTACTATCCGGGCGAACAGATTTTTATCCGTGGAATGTATCACAACGGATTGAAAATCAAGACGTGGGACACCTACGACGCCAACGGAAAGATCCGTAAATCACAAGAATTCAACAACTCCCGTCTGCAAAGAACCTACCTCTATCTTTATGCTGGTAACAACAGCCAGAAGGTGAATCAGGACCTGATTGCCTATTTTCACAAAGAGGGTACACAGACCCGCATTTATACCCGCAACGGGAAGACGTTCCTCAGCACTGAGACATTTGAGACCGCCATCTCCTTCCTCGACTTCGTTGATTTCTGCCTCATCAATCCAAGCTACGCCGTGGCCTATCCCTGCATCATCAAGTACCGTCCGCTGGATGAGAACACGGTGGAAGTGGTGCTCCGTCCTGCCACCGAAGAGCCGGTGATTTGCGAGGGTGACCAAGCTAAGCAGATTAAAATGCTGTTTAACAAGGAAATACCGAAGGAATAGGTATGGTACAAAAAATTGAGTTGTTGGCTCCGGCCAAAGATTACGAGTGCGGCGTGGCGGCCATCAACCACGGCGCCGATGCCGTGTATGTGGGTGCACCGAAGTTCGGGGCGCGGGCCACGGCGGGCAACTCTTTGGCTGACATTGAGCGACTGTGCCAGTACGCCCACCTTTACCACGCATCCGTCCATGTCGCCCTCAACACCATTCTCACCGATGAGGAACTGGAAGAAGCGCGTAAACTGATATTCCGGCTGGTGGATGCGGGCACGGACGCGCTCATCATCCAAGATACGGGCATCCTGCAATTGGACATTCCGCCCATTGCTCTGCACGCCAGCACCCAGACCGACAACCGCACCCCCGAAAAGGTGCTTTTTTGGGAGAAAGTGGGATTGCAACGCGCCATCCTCGCCCGCGAACTTTCGTTGGAACAGATTCGGGAAATCCGCCGCCAGACCACCATTGAGCTGGAGGCTTTCGTCCATGGTGCGCTGTGTGTCAGCTACAGCGGACAGTGCTATATGAGCCACGCCTGCACCAACCGCAGTGCCAACCGCGGTGAGTGCGCCCAGTTCTGCCGCCTTCCCTACACGCTCGAAGATGCGGACGGCAACGTGATACGCGAACACAGCCATCTGCTGTCGCTCAAGGATATGGATCGCTCCGACTATCTGGCTGAAATGCTGGATGCAGGCATTACCTCTTTCAAGATTGAGGGACGTTTAAAAGGCATTGACTATGTAAAAAATGTGACGGCTTATTATCGCCAACATATTGATAATCTGCTAGAAAAAGACAATCGTTATACAAAATCCTCTTCGGGAAAAGTGACATTGAGCTTCGTTCCCGACCCGCAGAAGACGTTCAATCGTGGAAAAACAGACTATTTCCTGCACAGGCGCGAGAACGTGATGGTGAACCCTGACACGCCCAAATCCATCGGTGAGCCTATAGGTACGCTCGTTTCCGTTGAGGGCCACAACCTGCTGATTGACACGCAGAAGGAGCTGCATAACGGCGACGGGCTCGGCTTTGTCGGTGCGGACGGCGAGCTTTGCGGCTTCCGCATCAACAAGGCGGAAGGACGGCGAGTGACCACCCTCGACCCCATCGCCGGGCTTTTGTCGGGAATGTCGTTGTACCGGAACTTGGACGCGGCTTTCGACCGGCAGCTGGCGGGGGAGTCGGCAGTGCGGAAAATTGGCGTAAATCTGACACTTTCGGAAACGCCCGGCGGCTTCGCCCTCACTCTTACGGACGAAGACGGAATTGCTGTCAATCAGGAATTTGCTTACAAAAAGGAACTTTCACAGAAAGGCGAAGCCGCCATCGCCAACTTGAAGACGGCACTGTCGAAACTGGGCGGCACGCCGTTCTACCCGACGGGTGTGGAGGTACGAACCTCGGCAGCTTACTTTTTCCCCGCCTCGGTGGTGAACGAGTGGCGCCGCACGCTTGTGGAGCGGCTGGCGGAGGAACGCCGTCGGTGCCATCCTCGCCCGAAAGGGAACGTCCTCACCCCCAATGATTATCCGTTCCCGTCGCCCGATGGTGATACGCTCACCTATCGCGGCAATGTGATGAACACAAAGGCGCGAGAGTTCTACAAATTTCACGGAATCAAGACGATAGAACCTGCTTTTGAAAAAAGTGCCGTCGAGAACGCCGTAGTGATGACTTGTCGCCATTGCATCCGCTACACGCTCGGAATGTGCCGGAAACAAGGGAAGGTGGCGGACACGCACCCTGAGCCGTGGCACTTGCTTACGGGCAAATTCCGGTTTCTCCTCAGTTTCGACTGCGCGAAGTGCGAGATGACGGTACGAGGGTGAAAAGCAATCAAAATTTTCCAAAAAGAACTGTTTATAATTGGAAAAGTTGTACCTTTGCCGCCCAAAGTCGCTTGGAAAAGGTGTATAAATTGTAGAAAAGTCGCTTGGAAAAGGTGTGTAAATTGTAGAAAAGTCACTTGGAAAAGATGTAAATAATTAAAAATCAATATAAATTAAAGCCAATGTATAAAAGGAAGATAGAAGAGTACTTCATTGCTTGGAAAAACAAAGCAAAACGGAAGCCATTGGTGATTAAAGGTTGCAGACAGTGCGGCAAGACCAGTTCCGTTGTTGATTTTGCCAAACGGAATTATACAAATGTCATTTATATTGATTTTCACGAACATCAGGAGTACAAATCTTTTTTTGCGGGAAATTTAGACACAGAAACCATCACCACAAATATGACCATTGGTATGATGGGTGTACGCTTTGTTGCGGGAGATACCTGCTTGATTTTTGATGAAATACAAGATTGTCCTCGCGCCCGTGCCTCGTTGAAGTTTTTCTGCCTTGATGGGCGATATGATGTTTTGTGTACGGGTTCTTTATTGGGCGTAAACGGTTACAAGACCAAAAAGGAACAAGAGGAAGAAAACAATGCCTCGATTCCAGTAGGGTATGAAGAGATTGTGGCTATGTATCCTATGGATTTTGAAGAGTGGCTTTGGGCAAACGGCATACAGAAGGAACATATTGACCTATTGCAGCAGCATATCCAGACAGAAACCCCTGTCAATGAGGCGATTCACAATAGGATGCGCCAACTTCTGCTACAATATGTGATTGTAGGGGGAATGCCTGAAGCAGTGAGTACTTTCCTGACCACACACGATATGGGACAGACACATACAGTGCAAGTGAATATCATTGAAGACTATAAATCCGATATGGTGAAGTATGCCCTGCCTGCCGACAAACCACGCATCCGTGAATGTTTCGAGTCCATTCCGAAGCAATTGGCACGGGAAAACAAAAAATTCACCTATTCGGTTGTCCGTAACGGAGGAAAAAGTCGTGACTATGCGGGAAGTCTGCAATGGATTGAGGATGCAGGCATCATACACCGCTGTTACAATATGCAGATTCCAGAACTTCCGTTAGATGGGAACGCAATTCAAGAACAGTTCAAGGTTTATATGGCTGATACGGGATTGTTTATCAGTATGTTGGAAGAAGGGACGGCATGGAGCGTGATACAAGGACAACTCGGAGCATACAAAGGTGCCATTTATGAGAATTTGTTTGCTGATATTATGGGAAAAATGGGGAAGAAACTATATTATTTTCGGAAAGAAAGTGGCTTGGAGATTGATTTCGTGATGCGATACAAGGGGGAGTGCGTGATTGTGGAATGCAAGGCTCGAACGGGGAATGCGAAATCAATGAATACGGTATTAAAATACCCTGAAAAATACCATATAAACCACGCACTGAAATTGGGAGACTACAATGTCGGTCGAGAGGGTGCAGTTCTGACACTGCCTTTTTATATGGGATTCCTTTTGAGGGAATTGTAACTTCCTCATTGTTAACGATATACAGACCATCCGCTTGACATATACTCTATTGGATCACACGATGTTATAAAAAAAGCGGGATGAAAATCCCGCCTTTTTTTTCAATAAATTATATGTTATTACATCACTGAAAAAGCTACGGCTATAGGGGCAATGATGATCATTAGCACAGAGAGCGCCAGCATCACGATGGTCAAAATTCCGCAGAACTTCCAGAAGGACTTGCTGTTGCTGAGGAACTCCACCATCTGTTCGTTGCTGTTCATCTCCACTGCCATTTGCGCGGCTTTTGACGCCCGCAGGAGACAGAGGATAGGGTAGATGTAAAGCCCAGCCATAATTAGATAGAAGATACCCATAAAAATAGTGATAATGGAACCGCCTGGAACATCATAAAATCCAAAGTTCATTACGCCGGAGAATGCCATCACACAGATTCCGCAAAGAATCATAAAAACTGCGCCGATACAGCCCAATATGGCCAGGAATTTCATCCACTTGCCCGTAGAGATAACATGTTCTTTGGCTGCTTCCAATAATTGTAAATCTTTTTCTTCCATAATGAAATATTTAAGGGTGAATAAAAGGGTTTACAGATTCAATGATTTGCGGACTTCCGCAATCTTGGCGGAAAGTTCATTCCGAACCTTTTCAAAATCAGCGATATTCGTAAGCGGTTCTTTGGCTCCGAAGTAGAATTTGATTTTCGGCTCCGTGCCGGAGGGGCGCACGGTGACTTTTGTGCCGTCGGCAGTGAAGAACTGCAGCACGTCCGACTTCGGCAGGTCAATGGTTGTGACGGTGCCGTCGCTCGAAGTGGCGGTGCTTGCCTTGTAATCAATCGCTTTGGTGACTTCTGACCCGTTGATTGCCTTCGGCGGGCAGCTGCGGAAGTCGGCCATCATCTTCTGGATTTCCGCTGCACCCGACTGCCCCTTCTTGGTGATGGAAAGAAGTTCCTCCTTGTAGAAACCGTACTTCACGTAGAGTTCCTTCAGTTGCGTATAGAGGGTTTTGCCTTCGTCGGCGAGGCAGGCGGCGAGCTCGGCAATCATGCAGCAGGCACTGACGGCGTCCTTGTCGCGTACAAAGTCGCCGACGAGGTAACCGTAGCTCTCCTCGCCGCCCACAATAAAGGTATGCCCCACCTGCTCCTTGATTTTTTCGGCAATGTATTTAAAGCCCGTCAGAACGTCGAAGCATTCAACGTTGAACGACTCGGCGATGGCCCGGATCAGTTCGGTGGTGACGATGGTCTTGACGGTGAACTCCTTGCCGGTAAGACGTCCGTTTTTCTGCCATTGCGACAGCAGGTGATAGACGAGGAGCGAACCGGTCATATTGCCGTTGAAAAGCTCCATCTCGCCGTGGTCGTTGCGGACGGCGATGCCCACGCGGTCGGCGTCGGGGTCGGTGGCGAGGACGAGATCGGCACCAATCTCATCAGCCTTGCGGATAGCCAGCTCCATCGCCGACTTTTCCTCCGGGTTAGGTGAGGCCACAGTGGGGAAGTTTCCGTCGGGCGTGCGCTGCGACTCTAAAACAGTGACGTTGGTGAAACCGTACATTTCGAGCGCTTTCGGCACCATTGTGATGCCCGTGCCATGCAGCGGCGTATAGACGATACTGAGGTCGTGGTGACGACGGATGGCTTCGGGATTCACCGAAAGGGCCAAAATCTTGTCCAAATAGACGTCATCTACATCTTTGCCAATAATTTGGATCTTGTCGGGATTTCCTTCCCAACGGATTTGCGACAGGCTGGTGACGGCATTCACTTCCGAGATGATGGCCTTGTCGTGCGGAGGAACGATCTGGCCGCCATCGTCCCAGTAGGCTTTGTAGCCGTTGTACTCCTTCGGGTTGTGTGAGGCGGTCACCATCACGCCGGCCTGGCAGTGGAGATGGCGGACAGCGAACGACAGTTCGGGCGTGGGGCGCAGGTCCTCGAAAAGGTAGCAGTGGATGCCGTTGGCCGCCATCACTTGGGCGGTCACTTCAGCAAAAAAGCGGCTGTTGTTGCGCGAGTCGTGCGCGACAGCCACCTTCAAGTCCATGCCAGGAAAGTTCTTCTTCATATAGTTGGCGAGCCCCTGCGTGGCGGCGGCCACCGTGTATTTGTTCATGCGGTTCGGGCCGACACCCATAATGCCGCGCAGACCGCCCGTGCCAAATTCCAAAGTGCGGTAAAACGACTCGTTCAGTTCATTCTGGTCTTCCGCCATCAGGCGACGGATCTCATTCTTGGTATCAATATCATAATTGTCATTTAACCAAGTGTTTACCCTATCCATTATTTCCATAGAATTAAATTTTAGGTAATCTATTTATTGAATATTTTTAACGATTAAAAAACCAGCTGCAAATTTACACGAAAATTAATGTAACTTTGCACCCTTGTTTTCAAAAACGTGAAATTGTTTGAAAAATATTTATATCTAATTAAAAACCAATTTTTTATGAAAAAAGGAATCATCTTTGCCGTCATTGCGGCTTTCACCTTCTGCCTGAATGTACAGGCACAGGAGGACAAAGAGAAGAAGGATGATGAGGGTTACAAATTCACCATTGTGAAAGAAATCCCCATCACTTCAGTCAAGGACCAGAACCGTGCGGGCACATGCTGGTGCTATTCGGGTCTGGGTTTCATCGAAGCGGAATTGCTCCGTATGGGAAAAGGAGAGTACGATTTCTCTGAAATGTTCATCGTTTCCAACACGTACATTGACCGCGCCAAGGCAGCCGTCCGTACCCACGGTGACGTCTCCTTCTCTCAGGGCGGTTCTTTCTACGATGTAATTTATGGTATGAAGACCTTCGGTCTCGTGCCCGACGTTGAGATGCCCGCAGGTGCCGCATACGGTGACACGCTGTCTGACCACTCTGAACTTTCCGCCGTTTCCGATGCCGTCGTGAAGGCTATCGCCAGCGGCGAGCACAAGAAGCTCCAGAAGGGCGCAAACGGTCCCCTTTGGCTGGAAGCCATCCGTGCCATCCACGAAGTTTATCTTGGAAAATGTCCGGAGGAATTCACCTACAACGGCAAAAAATACACTCCGAAATCTTTCTATGAATCCCTCGGTCTGAATCCCGATGATTATGTCTCCATTACTTCTTACACCCATCATCCTTTCTACGAGAAGTTCGTCTTGGAGATTCAGGACAACTGGCGTTGGAGTCAGTGCTACAACCTCCCGCTGGACGAGTTTATGCAGGTTTTTGACAACGCCATCGACAATGGCTACACCATCGCTTGGGGTTCCGATGTCAGCGAGCAGGGCTTCCGCATGGGTTCGAAGAAAGGTTTCTGCGTGCTTCCCGAAACGAAGGCTTCCGCAATGGTCGGCAGCGACATGGCCCACTGGACGGGCATGAGCGCCAAGGAAATCCAGGATGAGGCTGCCAAACACCCCACTCCGCAACGTTGGGTCACCCAGGAAGAACGCCAAGAGGCATTCGACAACTGGGAAACCACCGATGACCACGGCATGTTGATTTACGGAAAAGCAAAAGATCAGAACGGTAATGAATATTATATGGTGAAGAACAGCTGGGGTGACTATAATGTTTATCACGGAATGTTCTATGCCAGCAAGGCATTCGTCCGCTACAAAACGATGAACATCGTCGTTCACAAGGATGCTCTTCCAAAAGACATCAAGAAGAAACTCGGTATCAAATAAAGGATACTGACATCATAGATGAAAAGAGGTGACGGTTACGCCACCTCTTTTATTTTAGTGCTTATGCAATAAGCAGCCGTTTTTCAAGTTATTACAAAGTTGTATTTTTTTGTAATACCAACAGACATTGAAAAGAATCATCCTCATCGTCATATTGTTCTGCACTTCGGCTTTTATGGCTGTCGGCCAGAATGTTACATTCAAGGGGGTGATTGTTGATAATGCCGGACGACCTGTGGACAATGTGGTAGTGGCTTCCACCCACGATGATAATCTAACAACCATTGCCTCCGAAAAAGGGGAATTTTCACTGAAAATTCCGGCTAACAAGCGCATTGACTTCCTTTTCCGGCGTGTCTCGTACTGCGACACTATCATTGCCATCCGCATACCCAAAGGTGCCGATACTATTTTCCGCATTGTGATGACTCCGTCGGGACAGGTGCTGGAGGCCGTTTCCGTAACCGACTCGTACAACGATTCCTACACCCGCATCAACCCGCAACTATCGTACAAGATGCCCTCGCCCACCGGCGGTGTGGAAGCCCTCATCAAGTCGATGCCAGGCACCTCGTCCACCAACGAGCTGAGCAGCCAGTACAACGTGCGTGGCGGCAACTACGACGAGAACCTCATCTTTGTCAACGACATACAGATATACCGTCCCTTCCTCGTGCGCAGCGCCCAGCAGGAGGGTCTCAGCTTCGTCAATCTCGACCTCACCCGCAACGTGAAGTTCTCGGCAGGCGGCTTTGAGGCCAAATACGGCGACAAGATGTCGTCGGTTTTGGACGTGGAGTACAAGAAACCGACAAGCTACGGCGGCTCCTTTATGGCCAGTTTCCTCGGTGCGTCGGCACACGCCGAAGGCAACGTCAAAAACGGCCTTTTCACCTATCTTGTCGGTGTCCGCTACAAGACCAACAGCTACCTGCTGAAGTCGATGGAAACCAAAGGTACATACAAACCCAACTTCTTCGATACGCAGATGCTCCTTACCTGGCGGCTCGCCCCGAAATGGCGGCTGGAACTGCTTGGCAACTTCTCCCGTAACACGTACAAATACATCCCGGAGGATCGGGAAACGAACTTCGGCACCTTCCAGACCTCACAGCGACTGACCATCTTTTTTGACGGGCAGGAGGTGGATCAATACGAGAGCTACCTCGGTGGCCTCACGCTCGGTTTCAACCCAAACCAGCGCGACGAATACCGCCTCATTGCCTCTTCCTATTACGCCAGAGAGACAGAATCTTACGATTTGCAAAGCCAATACTGGCTGAAAGACATTGAAGCCGATATGGGCAGCAGCAACAATGACATTGCTGAAGTGGTGGATATCCGAGGCTACGGCACGTTCCTCGAGCACGCTCGCAACCGCCTCACCGCCCTCGTCACGGCCCTTGACCTGCGTGGCAGCCACACCTTCCCCCACAACCGTATCGAATGGGGCGTCAAGGCGCAAAGCGAAATTATCAATGACCACATTAAGGAGTGGAAGCTGACAGATTCCAGCGGTTACACGCTACCATGCATCCAGACACATCCTGGCATTGCCGTTGGTGATGAAGACCCGTCACGTGACCTGATTTTTGGCCATTATTTTGCTGCTGATAACCATATCAACACCTTGCGTATGACCGCTTTCGTCCAATCCAACTGGAGCCTTGACGATGATGGCAAGTTCGTTCTCAACAGCGGTCTCCGCGCTCATTACTGGACTTTTAACAACGAGTTTACCGTATCACCACGCTTCATTCTCTCTTATACCCCACAGTGGGAAAAACAGTGGGTGTTCCGCCTCAAAGCCGGCAGCTATTACCAACCCGCCTTCTACCGCGAAATGCGACGTCCAGACGGTACACTCAACGAGCATATTAAGTCACAGCACTCTTACCAAGTGGCCCTTGCCGGCGACTATAGTTTCAAGATTTGGAACCGCCCCTTCAAGCTCAGTATGGAAGCATACTACAAATATCTCACCAATCTCATTTCCTATACTATTGATAATGTAAAAATTATCTATTCAGGCGAAAACGATGCCAAGGGGTATGCCACAGGCCTTGACGTGAAACTGAGTGGCGAGTTCATCCGTGGGCTGGAATCGTGGATCTCCTTCTCGTTGATGCGGACCGCCGAAGACCTCCTACACGACTACTACTATGATGCCGATGGTAACTACATCGAGCCAGGCTATATTCCGCGCCCCACCGACCAGCGGTTCGCCCTCAACATCTTCTTTCAAGACCATGTGCCGTTTTACACTCCGTTGCGCGTTCACCTCAACTTCGTCTTTTCCAGCGGTTTGCCATACGGCGCGCCCAATGCCCAGCGGTATCAGCAGACCTTGCGGATGCCGTGGTACCGGCGCGTAGATGTCGGTTTTTCCTACATGTTCCTGGAACAGAGCCGCGACCGTATGAAGCATAAGAGCAAATTCCTCCGCTCCATCAAAAACGCAGGATTGTACCTTGAGGTCTTTAACATCCTCGGAATTAATAACACATCCTCCTATATCTGGGTCACCGACATCAATAATGTACAGACGGCGGTGCCCAACTACCTCACACCGCGCCTCATCAACCTGAAACTCGCAGTGGAGTGGTAAAATACTGATCCTATGAAGATTGTCATCATCGGTGCAGGCTTGGGCGGTTTGGAATGTGGCTTCCTGCTTTCCAAACAGGGGCATGATGTTTGCATTTTGGAAAAGAACCCGCAAATAGGCGGCTGTTTGCAGTCGTTCCGCCGCCACGGACAGCTTTTCGACACGGGCGTCCACTATGTTGGCGGCTTGGGCGAGGGCGAAATCCTGCACACTTTGTTCGAACCTTTCGGGTTGAACGAACTTCCGTGGAAGCAATTAGACCGGAACAATTTTGACGAAATCATTTATCAGGGAAAAAAATTCTCGTTTGCAAATGGTTATGATGAATTTGCAGAGAAAATGACCTCCTCTTTTCCCCATCAAAAAGAGGAGATTGCACAATATATAAAATTATTACGGAAGTCGCAGGAAGGATTGCAGAAGCTTTTCGGAAATGGTCCAGAAATGTCAAGTAGTGCGGAACTGTTAAGCCGCTCTGCCTATCAATACCTACAGACAGCTTTTTCCGACGAAAGCCTTCGCAACGTACTGTCTGGCACATCGTTAAAGATGGAGTTAAGCCGGCAGTTGCCACTCTATATCTTTGCGCAGACCAACGGCACGTTCATCCAGAGTGCATGGCGGCTGAAGGGGGGCGGTTCGCAGATTGCGGAGCACTTGGCCGCCGGCATCCGCAGTCATGGCGGGGAGGTACGCACCTCGTCACCCGCAACGGGCTTCACGGTCAGTGACGGGCGTATTACGGGTGTCACGGCAAGCAACGGTGACGTAATACCCTGTGACACGGTGATTTCCGACATTCACCCGAACCTGTTGATGGCGATGCTTCCCGAGGGTATGGTGCGGAGGGCGTACAAGACACGGATCTGTTCGCTGCCGAACAGCGCGGGGATGTTCACGGCGCATCTGCTGCTGAAGCCTGGCACGGTGGCCTACCGCAACCGCAACCTGTTCGTCCATGACCGGACCGACTTGTGGGACGGTGACGGCAGCTGCCGGTCGGTCGGTGTCCACTTCGCGGTGCCGGAAGAGGGCTGCCATACCCGCAATATCGACCTATTCACGCCGATGGTGTGGGCGGAAGTGTCGCAATGGGCTGAGAGTCGGTGCGGGCGGCGAAGCGACGACTACGAGGCGTTCAAGCTGCGTACGGCGGAAAAACTCATCCGCCTGGTAGAATCATATTTGCCTGATTTAAAAGAAAATATAGAACACATCTATACCTCCACGCCCCTCACCTACCGTGATTACACGGGTACGCACGAAGGGAGTGCTTATGGCATCATTAAGGATTGTGAGCACGTGATGACCACCTTTTTGCCGCCACGAACACCCGTACCTAATCTGTTCCTCACGGGACAGAACGTCAACTTCCACGGAATTTTGGGGGTTACGGTCACAGCGATACAGCTGGTGTCTATGCCGCCGTTTTCACTCGCGGATCCAACCAGCCGTATATAATATCCACCACGATATTGATAATCACCAGAATTACAGAAACATAAAGGAGTGAGCCCATCACCACGGGAAAGTCGTACTTGTCGAGGGCATCGACAATTACCACTCCCATTCCCTTCCAGTCGAAAATATATTCCACAAAGACTGCGCCGGCAAGCAGCGAGGCGAGCCAGCCGGAAATGGCCGTCACTACGGGATTCAAGGCATTTTTTAAAGCATGTTTCCATATGATTTGCGCTGGAGGCACGCCCTTTGCCCGCGCTGTGCGGATGTAGTCCTGCGCCATCACGTCCAAAACAGAGTTTTTTGTCAGTTCGATGACGATGGCTAACGGACGTATCCCTAAAGTGATGGCAGGAAGGATAATATTCTTTAAATCAAGGTATTGACCACAACCATAATCGTCCACAGAGTAGAGGCTGCCGAACATGCTCAGTCCCGTGTAGTCGGCCAAAAGGAAGGCGAAAATCCATGCAAAGAGGATGGCGGCGAAAAACGACGGCACCGACATGCCCAGTACCGACACCAGCAGTGCCGACCGGTCGAACCATGTGCCTTTATAGATGGCGCATAGGATGCCGATGAAGATGCCTACCACGATAGCGAACAAGATGGATACAACCGCCAGAAGTGCAGTTTTCGGAAATGCCTCAGCAATTATCTCAGCTACAGGACGTTTGCTTTGATATGAGCGGCGCATATACGGTGCCTTCAGCACCAGTGCCGACTTTTTGAAAGAGATAATCTTTTTATAATGGTAATTCTCGTCATTGAGGAAAAAGAATGACTCCTTATCTATTGTTTTGTGCCATGAGATTGGGGAGAGGTCATTGAGGTAGGCCAAATATTGGATGCCGATGGGCAAATCGAGGCCCATCTCCTTGCGAATGGCCGCTTCGGTATCAAGGTCGCTCCGCTGCCCCATCATCATGCGGGCGGGGTCGCTCGGCAGGATGGTGAACAAGAAGAAGACGAGCGTAATCACGCCCATCATCAACAAAAAACCATAGCCGATTCTTTTTAGAATGAAGCGGAACATTATTGCAAAGGACTATGAAATAGATCTCTTACATAACGAGTTTGAAGCCGACCCCATGGACATTAATGATTTTTACACCAGGTTCATCCTTGAAATATTTGCGCAATTTCGTGATGTAAACGTCCATAGTGCGGGCGTTGTAGAAACTGTCGTCGCCCCAGATTTTTTTGAGTGCGAAGCCACGTTCCAGCACCTCGTTTTTCTTTTGGACGAGCATCGTCAGCACTTCTGTTTCTCGGGTGGAAATCTTAGTTTCCCGTCCATCTTTCACCAAAACTTGGCGGGTTGTGTCGAAGGTGATGCCACCTATCTGATAGATAGTTATGTTCTCTTCGCTCTTGCCGGCGCGACGGAGTGCTGCCTGAATGCGGGCTAAAAGCACGTCCCAGTCGAACGGTTTGGTGATGTAATCATCGCCGATGCTGAGACCTTCCACAATATCGTCGGACTGGCTCTTGGCCGTGAGGAAAATGATGGGGATATTGGTGTCCACTTTGCGGATGCTTTTGGCCAGTGTGAAGCCGTCTTGAATCGGCATCATCACATCAATCAAGCAGATGTCAAAATTGTTGGAGGTGCAAAACATCTCGTAGGCAACCTCCCCATTATTGGCGTGGGAGACTTCAAAATTTTTGGCATTCAGGTAGGTGCAGACCACTTTTCCGAGATTTACATCGTCCTCTGCGAGTAAAATACGATATTTTTTATCCATAACTTTTTATTTTAATGGAAGATACAGTAAAAATGTGCTTCCGTGATTCAATTCACTTTCAACTTTTATTTTTCCGCTATGTTTTTGGATGATTTTTTTTACGTAGTGAAGACCAATTCCGTAGCCTTTCACATCATGAATATTCCCTTTCGGGACGCGATAGAACTCATCAAAAACGTGGCGCAGGCTCTGTTTCGGAATACCGATGCCGTTGTCTTTGATGGAAACTATTAAATATTTCTTCTCATTCCATGTGGAAATAGTGATTTCAGGCTTTTCAGGCGAGTACTTCAGGGCATTCTCTATCAGATTGACCAGAACCGATTCTATATGGGTGGGGTCGCCGATGATGGTAGCGATCTGGGCGTCGAGGTGGGTAGTGAGATTACCGTTTTTGCTGGTGACTTGTAACGAAATATTGTCGGCAATAGAACGGAGCAAACTGTGAACATCTATCTTTTCCTGACGTAGCTGAAGCTGTCCCCGTTTCAGCCGGGCAAGTTGCAAAATATTGTCAACCATCTTTTTAAGACGATTGTTTTCGGTTTGCACGATGGAAACATAGTCCATCATCATTGGGACATTTTCGCGGATGACGGGATCCTCCATTGCAGAGCAAGCAAGAGAAATAGTGGAAATAGGCGTTTTGAATTCGTGTGTGATGTTGTTGATAAAGTCGTTTTTGACATCCTCATTGATTTTTTGCTGACTTAAAGAAAGAATCAGCAGGGCAATCAAGAAGGTGATGAGCAGCAAGATTACGATGATAGGGAAAAGGATGTTCTTCATGTTACGCATAAAGTAGGCGCGTTCTGAAGGGAAGAAGAGAACGAAATAGTGCGAAGTGGAACGCTCTTTCTCTTTGGTGAGGGCGAAAACGTACCCTTTATTGAGCAGTTCGCGGTAGTTGACTTTCGGAGGGATGACAAACTTGTTTTCTGGCACATTGTATATGCAGAAATCGAAATCTATAGGCAACTTATTCATAAATAATATATTATGAATAAATCCACGCAATGAATCTTGGTCAATATTATCAAGGATCAGGTCAGAGAAAGCCTGTAGCTCGGCGCTATCGGTAGCGGAAAGCACCGGAATGGAGAGCAGGCTGTCAGACGAAAGCGTGTCGTTTGGATTGGATAGAAAAGTAGTATCTTTGTGCAGCACGATTGTGTTGCCGTTGTAGTCGATGGTCGTTTCATTGATGAGTGCAACAGGTTGCTTGTCAAAAAGGAAAGTCTGTTTGTTGCGGGTGTGTGCAGAGTCATTATCATCATCCGACTGCTTCCGGTCTGTGCGGCTCAACTCCGAATTGATATGCTGCACAATTTCGCGTCCCACGGTGAGGATATTGCCGGTAAAAGCGGTCTTCTGTGCTTTTTCGGCCTCCACATACAAATGATATACATTGATTGACAATGTAATGACGGTTGCAATTAATGCAATCATCCCGAATAACACGAAAAAAATACGACGTTTCTTCATCTCTCAAGAAAAGTCTGCAAAGATACAATAAAATTTTTACTTCGCCAGCCGACATAATCACTGAAAAACAATCTCACCACATGGCAGTCATAACAGACTCCCCATATCCACATATCCTCCAAGTTCTCAACTTAAAAAATCAGTTGCATTATCTTTCAAACTTTATCATTTTACAAACTCATTGAACTTTCAGCTTGATAAACCTGCCAACTAAAATTGTATTTTTGCCGCCCAAAATCAAATCTTATGAGAAGTTTCGGAAGTGACAATAATTCAGGCGTGCATCCGCAGGTGATGGAGGCCATCCTCAACGCAAATGCCAACCACGCCCTCGCTTACGGTGACGACGAATGGACCCAGCGGGCCACGCTCCGTCTGAAGGAGGTCTTCGGTGATGCCGCCGAACCCTTGCTTGTGTTCAACGGCACCGGCGCCAACACTATCGCGATGCAGGCGTGCTGCCGCCCTTACCACGCCATTATCGCCGCTGCCACCGCGCACATCGCCGTTGATGAGTGCAACGCTCCGGGCAAGCTCACCGGCGCCGCCGTCAAAGAGGTACCCACCCCCGACGGCAAGCTGACGCCCGACCTCATCCGGCCCCTCCTCCACGGCTTCGGCTTCGAGCACCACTCCCAGCCCCGCGTTGTCTATATATCCGAATGTACCGAATTGGGCACCGTCTATACCCCCGATGAAATCCGTGCCCTCGCCGACTTCGTCCACTCCTACGGGATGTATCTCCATCTGGACGGGGCTCGTATCGCCAACGCGGCCGTCGCCCTCGGTACCACCGTACGGACGCTGACCACCGACTGCGGAGTCGATATCGTCAGCTTTGGCGGTACCAAAAACGGTTGTATGATGGCCGAGGCGGTCGTCGCCCTCCGCCCCGAACTGGCCACGGAACTCCGCTACCTCCGCAAGCAGACCACCCAGCTATTCTCGAAAATGCGGTACGCGGCGGCGCAGTTTATCGCCTATCTTGACAACGATTTGCTATACAAGAACGCCGCCCACGCCAACGCGATGGCACAGCTGCTGCGCCGCCGTATCGAGGAGACGGGCAGCTTCGAATTTACGCAGCCCACGCAGGCCAATACGCTGCTGCTCAAGCTCGCACCCGACGTAACGGAAAAATTGCTCGAACGCCATTTCTTCTATGTGTGGGACGAGCTGACGAACGAGATCCGCTTGGTCACCTCGTGGGACACCACCGAAGAGGACATCGAATCGTTTGTGGCGGATTTAAAAGAGATGGAACCTGCCGCGTCCCCGCGGCGGAGACGATAAAATGTAGAGACGCCATATTGTGACGTCTCTACACCATATATAGGTTCACATTTCTGGTGTGAAGGGATAAATGTTGCAAAACAGAGGCAATAATGGCGTTTCGTCTTGCGTTTAAGGGCCATCAAATCATTTTATTTTAGGTAATGAAGTATTCACGAAATCTTTTGTTTGCTTTTTTTCTGTGGCCTTTCCTCTCATTTCCCCAGCAAGAAACGGATTCCCGCAACCTGTTTTCGTCGAAGATTACCCATGCATTTAGCATACAGTATGAAAATTGCATTGCCCCCAAAGCCAAGTTTGATTATTTGAATGACCCTGAAATGTCGTACAAGCCGATTGTGGGTTACGGACAGGAGTGGAGATTGCGGTATAACCTGACTTTCCCAGTCGGATTTGGAATTGCGTTGGAGTTGGTGGAGGGCAACAACGGCTACCGACACGAACTCACCTATAGTGATGGCATGAAAGGACGGGCTGGAATAAACGATCACATGTGGATTCTCAACCCCTTTTATTTTCATTACTGGGGTGTGAACTTGAAAGGAACCTACATCTATTCTATGGGATCCCGCGCTTTTCTACAGCCCGAGTTGGGGTTTAATTTCTCGTTCTATCCCACTTTCGAAGCCGATTTTGTTAATGAAGACCAATTACACGACAGACTATATCATCTGTATTTCAATAACTCTTCCTGTTACAGGAAGTTCCGCCCTGATTTGACAATGGGAATCAACTTCCTTCTCCATTCCAAACGTGATCCGCGCAATAATTTTGTCATCGGGATAAATGCCAACATCGGTTTTGTGCCCCGATACAAGGGTTGGTATTCCGTACGCGATCCCTATACGGAAAATGTGAAGGATGCCGATATTACCATCGGTTCGACGTACGTGGGCTTCAATTTGGGCTACGAGTTCATCAGTGTGCCTAAATTGTACGACAGGAAGAAGTTCAGAAAGGAGTTGGAATACATGTCTTTCAATCCAGAGAGAACGGTTCATTCCTTCTCCGCCACCTTCAACAATGCGATGGCTTTTTATGGTCAGCGTTCGCAACAGTCCAGTGGACCAATAGCCCCCTCTACCTCTTTATCGTACACCTCGGAACTTGAAATCAAATACAACGTGACTTTTCCCAAAGGCTGGGGACTTTCGGTGGGTGTGCCTATCGGTATTTTCCGCAGAGTGCTTTATTTCGATTTGCACGGCGTGGTTCCAAGCGACACCGTATGGTCCAATGGCGCTATAGGATCTAGCACATCCGAAGGGGAGTTCCATTTTATCAGCACGTATTCGGGAATCACGCTGAAGGCGAGCTATTGGCGTGACATCCACCGCAATGTTTCCATACAGCCCGAGATCGGCATAAAGATACTGCCTTTCCTTCACCCCGTTTCACATTGGGACTTTGATGGAGACTTGAGACCGAAAATTTTGTCACCAGAAAATGGCACCGGTGAAGACATTTACTATTTGGAATTCGCGCCTGAAATTCAGGGACGGAGTTACTTTATTCCGCAATTAACATGTGCCATCAATTTCCTTGTGCATGGAAAACGGCCTCACAGCAATTTCATTTTCGGCCTGAATGCCACGATAGATTTCTCAAAAAGAATGACTGTCCGCTATCATAGCGTCCCGGATTTTCCGTCCCAGTATGATTCTTTCGGTTCTATCTCGTGGAATATGAGTAATATTGGTTTGCATATCGGCTATCAGTTTTCCATGGTGAAATAATTGTAGAGACGTTTCATGAAACGTCTCTGATTATTTGTTGTACCTTTGCCGCCTAAAATTGAGATTATGAATATTGTACGCATCACTGATCTGTCCGCCCCGGGAGTGGATGTGTTCTCCAAACTGACGGAAACGCAGCTCCGCAATCGTCTGGATCCCGAAAAGGGGATTTTCATCGCGGAGAGTCCGAAGGTGATCAAGGTGGCGCTGGACGAAGGGTGCGAGCCGCTGGCGATGCTGATGGCGGAGCGCCACATCGAAGGCGACGCCCGCGAGCTGATTGCCCGTTGCGGCGACATCCCCATCTACACGGGCGAGGTGCCGATGCTCTCCGAGCTGGCCGGTTACTGGCTGACCCGCGGGGTGCTTTGTGCGATGCGCCGCCCGAAGCCACGGACAGTGGAGGAGGTGTGCGACGGCGCCCACCGTATCGTGGTGCTCGACAATGTGGTGGACAACACCAACGTCGGGGCCATCTTCCGCAGTGCCGCCGCCCTCGGCTTCGATGCGGTACTGCTGACGCCCACAACCTGTGACCCGCTGAACCGGCGTACGGTGCGGGTGAGTATGGGTACGGTGTTCCAGATTCCGTGGGCGTACATCGGGACGGTGCATACCGACTGGCCCGACGCGGGTATGGAACGGCTCCGACGGCTCGGTTTCAAGACGGCAGCGATGGCATTGTCGGAAAATTCCGTTTCTATCGATGACCCGGCGTTGGCCTCGGAAGAGCGGCTGGCGGTGATTATGGGCACCGAGGGCGACGGCCTTTCGGCCCGCACCATCAACGGCTGCGACTATGTGGTGCGCATCCCGATGTTCCACAACGTGTATTCCCTCAATGTGGCTGCAGCCTCTGCGGTCGCCTTCTGGCAGCTGCGGGCGCGGAGGTAAAGACCTGCAATTCATGTAATTATTAGGTGACGACTATGTTTCTTCATTCCTATTTTCAGACCGCCTTTAAATTTGTATGGCCTTTATAAACTTTTGTTGTATCTTTGCCACCGATTTTGACAATTCATCAACACAATAATATTTAAAACCGAAGGGCCGGATGGAATATAACACGGCAAAAAGAGAATGAAGAAAAATTTGTTAGTGCTTGTTATTGCAATATTTGTGTTGGCATTCTGTTCGTCATCGATATTTGCACAAACGAAGACTATTTTTGTTACCCCTGAAACTGCCAAAATTTACTACAATGGACACGAGGTGGGAAACGGAACATATCAAATTAAATTCAAGAAAAAAGAGGATTTTGCAGTTTTAAAATTTGAAGCTCCAGGATATATACCAAGAACTGTAAAACTATTCAGAAACAATCCGAAAAACACAATTTCTTATGAATTGTTTGCAGATGAAGCAATGTTGAATTCTGTAGGGGCCGAAGAAGGGATGGATTTAGCAAACAAATTGTTTTCAATAACGTGCAAAAAGGAAATGACAGAAGATATTGCATGGAAACGACTCATGAACATTGCAATAAATCATTTTGAAAATGTAGAAGTAAGAGACAAAGAGGCAGGTTGGATTAAAACAGGATGGGTGAATACCACATTCGCTTATCAGATTGTAAGAACTCGGATGGAAGTCAGACTTCAATTCACAGGTGAAAATGAACTTTCATATACGGTAAGAATTTACTCTGAAATAGCAGATAGAGATTGTGGAACGGACGATCAGTGCTTTGCCAGATATGATAGAGTTCTTAAAAAATTCGAAACGGTTATTTCCGAATTGCAAACATCTTTAGGTAGTAATTTTTAATCCCCCATTTTATGAAAAGATTCATTACATGTTTAATCGCTGTTTTAGTGATAACTAACATTTCTGCGCAAAATAAAATGTCGATTAGAGAGACATTTGAGAGCAACAAATGGCAATGGGATGAGTTCTATGAGAAGTCTCGTTCTGCAGGTATAGAAGATGGTTTTCTTGTGATAAAGAACAGTGAAGGGAATGCTCGAAGTGTGGTGGAATTTCCTGTTGATGTGGATAGGAGCTTTAAAATCACTTGGAATTTTTTGCCAGAACGAGTCAGCTCCCACAACTGGTTCGGTGTAGTGTATAACTATGATGACGAGAATAATTTTAACTGCTTCCTCATACAGGAAAAGAAGTTTATGATAATTAATAGGGTGAATGGCGTGTCAAGCATAAGCCGTCAAGGAGGGATTATATTAAAATCTGGTAAAAATAAAGAAGTGATAGTAGAAATGGAGAAAAAAGGAAACAAACTTATTTTTACTGTTGATAATATGGAGGTTATTTCTATAACCAAAGCATTGAAATGTAATACTTTTGGATGCTGTATCTATGGAGACGGCACCCTTAAAGTAGATGAGGTCTTATTGGAACAAGCCAGATAAAAAGAAGCAAACCGTATTTAGTTTGCTTCCTCACGACGGGTTTTACCCGAACCACTTCATAATTAATTTCGCTTTTGCGCTAGTTCTTCAGAACTAGGCTCTACTTCTGTCTGAAATAAATTTCAATCGGCACGCCGTGGAAGTCCCACTTTTCGCGGATGCGGTTCTCCAAGTACCGTTTGTAGGAGTCCTTCACATACTGCGGGAGGTTGCAGAAGAAGGCGAAGGAGGGCGTGGCGGTCGGCAGCTGCGTCACGAACTTGATACGGATGACCTTGTCTCGGTTGATGGGGGGCGGCGTGGCCTGAATCAGCGGGAGCAAGTAGTCGTTGAGCTCGGAGGTCGGAATGCGGCGCTGCCGGTTCTTATGTACCTGTATGGCTGTATCTAACACTTTGTAAATCCGCTGCTTGTTGATGACGGAGGTGAAGATGATCGGCACGTCGTCGAACGGCTCAATACGCTGCCGCACCAGCTGCTCGTACTGGTCGTGGGTCTTGTTGTCCTTCTCGATGAGGTCCCACTTGTTCATCACCACGACGATGCCCTTCTTGTTGCGGGCACAAAGGCTGAAGATGTTGAGGTCCTGCGCGTCGAAGCCGTTGGAGGCGTCGCACATCAGGATGCAGACGTCGCTGTTCTCGATGGCACGGACGGCCCGCATCACGGAGTAGAACTCAAGGTTCTCTTCCACCTTCTTCTTTTTGCGGAGGCCCGCCGTATCCACAAGGTAGAAATCAAAACCGAAACCGGTGTAGCGGGTGAAGATACTGTCGCGGGTGGTGCCGGCGATGGGGGTGACGATGTGCCGGTCCTCGCCGAGAAAGGTGTTGATAATGGAAGACTTGCCCACGTTGGGCTTTCCAACCACCGTAATTTTCGGCAGTTCATCAATGATATGGTCTTCCTCTTTGGTGAAGTGTTTGACAACGGCATCTAACAAGTCACCGGTGCCGCCGCCCGAAACGGCGGAAATTGGGAAAAGTTCATCCACGCCAAGGGCATAGAACTCACTATAGTCGAAGAAGTTGGAAGGACTGTCTATCTTATTGACGGCAAGATAGAAAGGTTTCTTGGAACGGCGCAGCACGGCAGCGATTTCTTCGTCCAGAGGGGAAAGTCCCTCGCGACCATCCACCACGAGCACGATGACGTCCGACTCGTCGATAGCGAGAGCGGCCTGTTTGCGGATTTCAGCTTCGAAGATGTCGGTGGAGCCGACCACGTAACCACCAGTGTCGATGACGGAAAATTCGTAGCCGTTCCAGTCGGACTTGCCGTAGTTGCGGTCGCGAGTCACGCCAGCGATGGAGTCCACGATGGCCTCGCGGCTCTGTGTCAGTCTGTTAAAAAGTGTCGATTTCCCGACATTCGGTCGTCCGACCAAAGAGAGTATGTTGCTCATTTAGGGTACAGGGGTTAGGGTATAGGGGTTAGTAAATAGGGTATAGTAGAGACACGATGAATCGCGTCTCTATATTGTTTTACAACACGTTTGCCAGTTGTTCTTTTAATTTTTCGACCTCGTCCTTCATTTTGACGACAATCTGCTGGATGTTGAAGTCGCAGGCTTTAGAGCCAGTAGTGTTGACCTCGCGGCCCATCTCCTGAACTATGAAACCAAGTTTCTTGCCTTTCGACTCAGGCTCATTCATCGTTTCGAGGAAATAGTTGCAATGCTTGCGCAGACGCACCTTCTCTTCGGTGATGTCCAATTTTTCGATGTAGAAAATCATCTCTTGTTCGAGGCGGTTGGGGTCGTACTGTCCTTTCTGACGCAAGTCTTCTAAGCCTTTTTCAAATTTTTCGCGCTGTGCGACGATACGTTGTTTTTCAAACGGTGTGATTTCGTCAATGAGGGAATCGATGAGGCGAACGCGCTTTTCGAAGTCGGCGGCGAGGGCTACACCTTCGCTGATGCGGAACTGGTCAAGCTTGTCGCATGCTTCCGAGATGGCGTTGACCGCCGCCTCCCAGAGGTCGTCAGGAAGCTCCTCACGGGGTGTGGTGACCACATCGGGCATCCGCAGAATCTGCGTGAAGATGTCGCTCTCCACGGGGTTGTCCAATTCTTTCGAGAGGATGTTCAGTTCCCGAAAATAAGCCGCTGCCAGCTCCTTGTTGATGCTGATGGAAGGAGCCTCGTTCTTCTCCACATAGATGGAAAAATCCACTTTTCCCCGCTCAATGCGCTGTGCGAGAAGGCTGCGGATTTCGTTTTCTTTATCTCTGAAAAGAGGGGCGATGCGGGCGTTCAAATCCAGCTGTTTGCTGTTCAACGACCTGATTTCCACCACGATATTTTTGGAATGGGAATTGAAGTCCACCTTTCCAAAGCCTGTCATTGACTTGATCATAACAACTTCTTTTCTTACAAAATTTTAGGGCTGCAAAGGTACAAAAAAGTTGCGACAATATACCAGCCGCATATTGTCGCAACATACCCTATTTCCAACTTTGTGAAAATGGGGTGAATTCAGGGAAAGCTACTTTTCAAGAAGTTCCTTGTGGTTTTGCAGGATGGTTTTTGCCGTGCCCACCTTGTTGGAGAACTCGAACATTGCCATTGCATACCAGCCTTCGTAATCGGGTGCCCAGTAGCGGATGCCGGCCATGCCGTTCTCTTTGCCCCAGGCAATCACATCGGCGTAGAGATTGGCTTGCCCCTGCTGGTCTTTTTTATAGCCTTTCAGTTTTTTGTTCCAGCCGGCAAAAGGACCATCCATCTTGCCCGACGGATAGGAGAACTCACCGATGAAGACGGGAAGGTCGCACTTCTGGTTGATCTTGGCGACGGTTTTCTTCAGGAGTTTCTTTCTGTTCGACATGGAGGGTGCACTCGGATAGTAGCTGATGCCGGCCACGTCCATCTCATACCCGTTGTCTTTCATGTAATTGAAGAACTTCACACTGCATTTGGCCGGGAAAACCACAGTGGCGACATGGGTGGAGAATTTGACCAAGGAATCACTGATACCCAATTTGGCGTAGGCGCTCAAAACGCCTCTTTTCACAGCGGCATAGGCGGGTGCATCGTACTGCCATACGTGCTTCTTAAGCCACCATATCGAGAAGGCCGGAGCCAGATACCGCTTGAGATTCGAAGCCTTTGCCAGTTTGGGATTTACGGCGGTTTTTGCCCCAATGCCGATACCGGCAAAACAGAAGTTTGCCTCGTTGCCAAGGTTCCAGTTATTGACGGTGCAACCCGTGTTCAAAATCGACTCGGCGACAAAAGCGCCGTACGCCTCTAAAACCGTGCAAATTTCGTCGAGAGTCAGCTCACTCCAATCCTTCCCCTGTTGCAGGGCATAAATTTCGGGATATTCCTGGAAACGCGGACCCTGAGAATTCATCATATCCATGTAGGTGTAAGCGCACATAATTTCCGGATTGATGGGGATATCGAGTTCGGCCGCAATCTGGCACAGACGGATGGCCTGGTCGAAGGTGTGGACGTTGGCATTCTCGTCCTCTACGCCGTCAACCGTGTTCTCGGCAGTGACGTGGCGTTTGGTGGCGATACGGACGTACATCTCCGTGGAACCGAGATCGCGGTAAATTTGTTGCAACTCCTCAGGAGTCGAAGCGGTCCGTCCGTTAACATTGAAGCTGTAGCCCTGCTCAAACTGATTCAGCGAGAAGGGACTCAGCGAAAGGGCGACACGGAAAGGCTCGTTATTCTCCGCCACCACGGGTTTCTTCTTCTCCACAGCTTCATCATTTTCTTCGGATTCTTCCATTTGGGCATAATAGACCGTCCCGTTACTACCTGTCCCGCTGGTGGTGATATGGGAATTTTCCTGAGAAGTTTGTGGAGACAACGCATGCGTTGTCTTTACAATACCCCCCACATATTCAATGCTGTTGCCGTTTCCGCCTCCGTTGCAGATCATCTTGATGGATGATGTCTGGCCATTCTGGCGGGCGGTCAGGACGTAGGTACCGGGTGTGGCGAGGGTAATACGGAATTGGTGAACGCCCAGTTGGGGAGAATAATTATTCGTCCCAACAACCATACGCCCGTTGATATCGGCGATTTCCATCGTTACCGTTCCGGCCTCCGTTGTTGTCAGGTAAACGTCGGTGGTGCCATTAAACGGGTTGGGGGTGTTTTGCGACAATTGTACATCGTGCCCCGTAAGGGTGACAGATTGTGCCACAGCGCAGAAACACAGCAGCGCCAGCAACGAAAATGCAAAGATTTTTTTCATAAAATATTGGTTTTAATTATGTAATTTGCAAACAAATACGGATGCAAAAGTACATTTTTTCCGGTACCCTCGCTGTCGTCAGAGTGGCAAATATTGTTCTATTTTCCATATTGGAATAGGATGAAAAAGATAGTCTTAATAAAAAGTAAAATATTTTTTTGAAAAGGATAGAGTGTATTTGAAAAAAAGTGTACTTTTGCCGCGAATCCCCCTTAGGTGGAATATACTAAGGCTCGCCCACTTTCAATAGTGGGCTTAATTTTTTGCAAATAATGAGTAAACAGCGTGTTGCTAATCATATAAAAGATAATTCCTCCTCCCACGAGCTCCCCGTTTTGCGGGAAGTTGACAACACCACCAGCCAGACTCGCCTCGGTGATGAGCTACGGCTTGCCGTCATTGAAGGTTCGGCGATGTCGCTGCCGGAGTATTTCCAGACTGCCGAATATGCTTTAAACCTACTCGTGCGCGGACGAATTACCGCCACCCTAAACCACCAGCGGTACGAACTGGAAGCTCCCTGTTTTTCGTCCATCCTCATCAACCAGCCCATCCAAGTGGTGAAAACGAGTGACGACCACCTGCAGTATGTGCTGGGGTTTTCGCCGCATTTCGGTGAGGACCTTCATCTGAACCTGTCGGGGGAAGCGCACATACGGGCGTATATGCGGCCCGTCTTTCCGCTGACAGAACAGCAGATGCGGGTGGCCCTGCACTACTTCGACCTGCTGCATGAGGTGATACAGACTCCGGACATTGGCAATGCCCGCGAGGTGGCGCTCGACCTTGTGCGCTCGATGGCCCATTACGTTTACGGATTTTACGACAAGTCTTTCTCCCAACTGCACTCACTGTCCCGACCGGAAGAGCTGGCAGGGCAGTTCCTCGCTTTAGTTGAACGGCACTGCTGCGAGCACCATTCCATAGACTGGTACGCCGCCGAGATGTGCCTCACTCCCAAGTACATCGCCAACGTGGTAAAGCAGGTCACGGGACGGAGTTCGGGCGAGTGCATCGCCTACAACCTCATCCGGCAGGCCAAGTCGCTGTTGCTGACCACCACTTTGCCGGTGCAGCAGATTGCCGACCGCCTCGGCTTCCGCAACCAAAGCCACTTCGGCACCTTCTTTCGCCGTGAGGTGGGGGCGGGTCCGAAAACATTTAGGGAAAAGGGCGGCAGTTTTTTAGCATCTTAACGTAGTCCCATTTTTAATTTTTTTTTTACTTTTGCAACTTCAAAAATGAAGATTGGAAACTAAATCTTTCAGTAAATGAGAAAAGTTTTACTTCTTGTAGTTGTTCTTGCTTTTTGTTGCAACACAATTACATACGCTTCAGAAAACGACAGCTTGAACGTTTTCTCGGTTCAAAAGGACAGCATTCGTAAAAAACCAAAAAAGGAGAAGGATCCGGACCGCAAGCGCACGGGCTGGACGTTCGGCATCCTGCCGAGTGTGGCCTACGACGCCGACCTCGGTTTCCAGTATGGAGCCCTCTCCAACATCTACTATTTCGGTGATGGCAGCACCTACCCCGAGTACCTCCATTCGATTTATGTGGAAGCCGCCTACACCACTCGAAACTATGGGATTTTCCGCCTTTCATACGACTCCAAATACCTCATCCCGAACCACCGGCTCACCGTGGATATGGTCTATATGCCCGACGCAATGTGCGACTTTTACGGGTACAACGGTTTCACCTCCGTATTCAACAACGTGTGGCGTGACTCCAAGCACTATACGGCGGAGGAGGGTTACCGCAGCCGTGCCTTTTATAAGATGAAGCGTGACCTGTTCCGTTTTGCTGCCGACATACAAGGCCCTATCGGCCGTAACTGGTACTGGAACGGCGGCATCGGCTTCCTCGGCTATCTGATTAATTCCGTGGATGTGGAGATGCTGAACAAAGGGAAGAAGGAGGAGAAGAAACTTCCTGACATTCCAGGACTTTACGACAAATATGTGCAGTGGGGACTCATCAAGGCCAATGAGCAGTACGGCGGAATGCACCCCTATTTACGTGGCGGCATCACCTACGACAGCCGTGACCGTCAGACCAACCCCACCCGCGGTATCTACGCCGATGCCTTCCTGACCTACTCCGCCGCCTTCAACACCCAGAAGTTCGGCGACCAGCGCGAGTTCAACAACCTGCGCTTCAATTTTACTTTCCGTCACTATGTTCCGATCTATCAGGATTATATATCCTTTGCTTATCGTCTTGCCACCCAGTTGACCGTGGCGGGACAAAGTCCGTTCTATATGAACAGCTATTGGAATACGCTCTATATACAACGTGTTTTGTATGAAGGACTTGGCGGTAGTAATACCCTGCGTGGCCCGCTCCGTAACCGTATCCTTTCCAACGGCTTCGCCTTCGCCAACATTGAATTCCGCTTCAAGGTCTGCAAGTTCCACGTCAAAAAGGAGAATTTCTACATCGGACTGAATCCCTTCTTGGATGCTGGAATGGTGCTGCAACCTTATAAAATCAGCGAACATGCCCTGCAGGAGGCTATCGCCGCCAACGACCCCGACTTCAATGAGGATCTGTCCGACTACTTCAACTTTGACAGGAAGGCAATTTACCGTCCGCACCTATCCGCCGGCCTCGGCCTGAAAGTGGCCATGAACGACAATTTCGTGCTTTCGGTGGACTGGGCGGTGCCGTTCAGCAAGCAGGACAACAATAGTATGGCCAACCTCTATGTGAAAATCGGCTATATGTTTTAATTTATTGATAATAAAAACATTCTGATATGGATATGCAAGTTACGCTCGTTACTGCCGGATATATCATTTTCCCGTTCATTATTATTATGCTTTTCAGCCGTTACAAGTGGGCGAAGGCAGCGGGCACCGTCATCCTCGCCTACGCAGTGGGCATCATCCCCGCGCTGTTCGGCCTTACCCACTTCGATGATGGGAGTGTCGGGCTCAGCATACAGAAGAACATTATGAACATCGCGGTGCCGATTGCCATCCCGCTGATGTTGTTCAACTGCAACTTCAAGCTGTGGACCAAATCGCTGCCGAAGACGGCCGCTGCCTTGGGTGGAGGCTTGGCGGCGGTGCTTATCGCCGTGGTCAGCGGTTTTTTCATCTTCCGCAACTCTGGCATCAGCGACATTACCAATGTGTCGGCGATGATGACGGGCATTTACACCGGCGGCACGATGAACTTCAATGCGCTCGGAGCAGCCCTGCATGTGGATTCCACCACCATCGCCACGGTACTGGCTTTTGAGATGATCGTTACCTTCCCGCTGATTATGTTCATTGTGGGCGGTGGCTACCGGCTTTTCCGTAAACTCCTGCCTTTCAAGGACGAAGCTTCGGTGGTTGATACCGAAGACACCGGCAGTCTGGAGCACGGGGTGGAGCAGTACGGTGATCTGCTGCGTGGCCGTGTGTTCCTTCGTTCGCTTGTGGGCTTGGCCATCTCCATCGGCTTTCTTGCGATTGGCGCAGGGCTTTCACTGCTTATCACGGGCAAGCTTAACGAACTGGTGATTATCCTCACCATCACCACATTGGCCATCATCGCCTCTTTTTCGCCAAAAATCCGCAACATCCCCAAAACTTTTGAACTGGGCATGTTTTTCATCCTCGTCTTCAGTGTGGTGGTGGCTTCGCAGTTCGACCTCAACAGCCTCGACTCGGGTTCGCTCAACATCGGTCTTTTTCTGCTGTATATCATTGTGGTAGCCACGCTGTTACACCTGCTCCTTTGTCGTATTTTCAAAGTCAGCGGCGACCTTTTCGGGGTGGCGTTGGTAGCGTTGCTTTGCTCGCCGCCGTTTGTGCCGCCCGTAGTCGGTGCAATGGGCAACAAGAAGGTGCTCATCAGCGGTATCGTGATAGGCTTGATAGGCTATGCCATAGGCACCTACCTCGGTGTAGCGTTGGCCTACGGTTTGAGCGCTATTGCGGGATAAAGCTTGTAACTTGATGAACTTGTAACTATGATAACTCCTCCATTTTTAACCCATGGTGATGTGGTCGGCATTGTGGCGCCCGCCCGCAAAATCTCCGCACAAGAACTGAAACCCGCCATCGAATTCTTGGAAATGAACGGTTTTCGTGTGGCTCTCGGTAAGAATATCTTTGCCAAGGACAACCAATTTGCCGGCACTGACGAACAGCGTGCCGCCGACATCCAGACCTTTCTGGACGATCCTGACATCAAGGCCATCCTTTGCGCCCGTGGTGGGTATGGTTCCGTCCGCATCATCGACCGCCTCAACTTCGATGGCTTCGTCCAAAGCCCAAAATGGATCTGCGGTTACAGCGATGTCACCGTGTTCCATTCGCACCTGCACCAACTCGGCTATGCCACATTACACGGTACCATGCCCATCAACATCAAGGAGGAGGATTTCTATAGCCCCAGCAACACGTCGCTCGTCCGCGGCTTGACGGGGAAAAGCCTCGCTTACACGGTTCCGGTGCAGCCGTTCAACCGCTGCGGAGAAGTCACCGCGCCCATCGTCGGCGGCAACCTCTCCATCCTGTACTCGCTGTTAGCCTCGGAATCAGATATCTGCACCGACGGCAAAATCCTGTTCATTGAGGATCTCGACGAATATCTGTACCATATCGACCGGATGATGATGGCGCTGAAACGTTCCGGCAAGTTAGCGAACCTGGCGGGGCTGGTGGTTGGCGGCATGTCGGATATGAACGACAATACCATTCCGTTTGGCCACACGGCGGAGGAGATCATCGCTCGCGTGACGGAAGAATATGGTTATCCTGTCTGTTACGGCTTCCCGGCAGGGCACATCGAAGAGAACATGGCACTGCGTCTTGGCACCGAAGCCACCCTTGCCGTCACAGAAAAGCAGTGTGTGCTGCGGTTCTGACTTCTCTTATAAAAAAACTACAATCCGTATATCAGAATATTGCCGTATTTTTATCATTATGAAGAATCAGCATCCGTTCAAAATATTAACAATCACTATCTTATTCCTTCTTCCACTCCTTCTTCCCGCGCAGAACTTCCGTGGCGGATTGCGGGCGGGCATGACCATGACACAGATTTCGGGCGACGACCTGTCAGGATTCCACAAACTTGGAGCCTATGCCGGCGGCTTCGTCAACTGGCGGTTTATCCAGAATGACCATTGGGCTCTCCAGCCAGAAATCAACTTTGTGATGAAGGGCAGCAGTACTTACCTGAAGCCCGACAAGAACGGCAACATCGGAGCCAAGTATGTGCTGACGATGTATTATGTGGAAGTTCCTGTCTTGGCTAAGTATAGGATAATAAAGGGCTTTGAGGTGGAATTCGGTCCCACGTTCGGTGTACTGGCCGCAGCCACGGAAAAAGATGCCAACGGCAAAATGATGTGGCGGATGCCGTTCCGCTGGTTCGAACTATGCGCGATGGGAGGCATTTCCTACCTTTTCAAAGAGCACTATGGGGTAAACTTTAGGTATGTGCAGACGTTGGTTCCAGTGCGCGTATGCGACGAACGGCACAGCAACTACCGCTGCAACAAAAAGCAGTTCAGCAGCGAGCTTGCTCTCAGCTTTTTCTATCAATTCTAAACAAGTGTGCAATAATCACGGCGTTTTCACGTTACCATAAGTCTAATTTTTTCAAAACGGATGAAATCCTTCAAGTCGATAATAGCCGCTATTTCCCTCATTATCTTCACATTCGGAATCACCGAGGCCGATGCACAGTCTTCTTTCGGTGTCCCGAATCTGATGAAGTACGACAACCAGCGGTTCCATTTCGGCTTCCTGTTGGGCTATAACCAGTTTGACTTTACCATCCGTTCCAAAGCGGATCTGAGCGAATATGACTCCTTAATGGTGGTCAACACAGCGGCGATGAGCGGTTTCAACCTCGGTATCGTCACCAACCTGCGCCTCGGAAAGTTCTTCGACCTGCGCCTCATTCCTGGACTTTCGTTCGGCGACCGCGTAGTCAACTACACTATCCTTTATCCCGACCAGTCGCGGTTAGTGACCAAAAAGAACATTGAATCAGTCTATCTGGACATTCCCTTGCTGCTGAAATTCAAGTCGTCACGTATGCACAACGTCCGTGCCTACGTCATCGGTGGCGCCCAATATAGTCTCGACCTCATCTCGGCCGCAAAGAAGAAAAACGCCAATCCGAGGGAAATCATGCTGAAACTTTATCCGCACGATGTGCAGGCGCAGGTGGGCGTCGGCATTGACATCTACTGCACCTATTTCAAATTCACCACCGAATTCAAGATGTCATTTGGGTTGGTGAACCTTTTGGTGGCGGAAGACAACGTCTATGCCTCCAGCGTCCAGTCACTCAAATCGAAAATGATGCAAATCTCATTTATTTTCGAGTAGCATTCTTACGCTTCCTTCTCACTTAATTCCAACCAACGCATAGATGCCTCGTCGAGGCGGTCTGCCACCTCCTGATACCGCTGGCCCCATTGCACCAATTCCTCACTTGTCCCCGTTCCAGCATTCATCTTCTCCAAAAGTTCGGATTTTTCCTTCTCCAAATTGTCAATTTCAAATCCAAGTTCCTCAAATTCTCTTTTTTCTTTAAAAGTAAGTTTGTTGGATTTTTCACGCTTTGGCAATTTAGGTTCATCGGATACTTCATTTTGCCGCTGTATTTTTTCAATTTTCTTCTCAATCCGAAGTTCCTTGTCGCGGGCTAACTTATAGTCGGTGTAATTCCCGTAGAAGTCCTTGATGTTACCTTCGCCGTTGAAAACGAAGATGTGATCAACTAATTTATTCATAAACCAGCGGTCGTGCGACACGATAAGCAAGCATCCTTTATAGTGATACAGAAGATCTTCCAGCTTGTTGAGCGTATCAATATCGAAATCGTTGGTCGGCTCGTCAAGGATGAGGAAGTTGGGATTGCGCATCAGAGTGATGAGCAGATGCAGCTTGCGTTTTTCGCCGCCACTGAGGTCTTCGAAGTAGGTGTATTGCTGTTCGTACTTGAAGCCAAAGTGATTCAGGAACTGCGATGCACCGATATAGTTTCCCGTTTCCGTGCGGATTACTTCGGCCTGTTCCTTCACGATGTCAATGATGCGCTTGTTACCTTTCACCTGCAATCCGTCCTGTGAGAAATAGCCAAAGGTGACGGTCTGGCCGGCGGTGATTTTGCCGGCGTTGGCGCGCAATTCGCCCATAATCAGCTTCAGGAAGGTCGATTTGCCTGTGCCGTTCTTCCCGACCACACCGCATTTTTCGCCTTTTTTGAAAATATAGGAGAAGTTCCGGATGAGGACGTTATCGCCGTAGGCAAAGTCCAGATTACTGATTTCCAATATCTTGTTTCCAAGACGTTCCGGTTCCACATGGAAGGTGGCTGCTGGTTTTTCCACTTTACGGGTTACGTCCTCTTTCAGATGCTCAAAAGCTTGGATGCGGGCCTTGGCTTTCGACGTGCGTGCCTGCGGAGAGGTGTGCACCCACGCCAACTCCTTCAGATACAACTGTCTCATTTTCTCATGCTCGGCATTCTCGTTGCTAAGACGCTCCTCTTTCTTTTCCAGATAGTAATCGTATTTTCCGCGGTACCGGTATAGGTTACCGTTCTCGATTTCGAGGATGTCGTTGCACACTTGGTCGAGGAAGTGGCGGTCGTGGGTCACCATCAGCAGAGTGACGTTGGCGTGGGTAAGGTACGACTCCATCCACTCAATCATCTCAATATCAAGATGGTTGGTGGGCTCGTCGAGGATCAGCAGGTCGGTGTCGGCGATGAGGGTGCGAGCGAGAGCCGCCTTCTTGCGCTGGCCGCCCGACAACTCGCCCACCGACTTGAAGACGTCTTCGATGCCAAAGCGGGAAAGCACCTCCTTGGCACGGCTCTCGAAGTCCCACGCCTGCAAGCGGTCCACCTCCTCGATGGCACGGTGCAGGCGATCTTCGATTTCCCGACTGCCACCAGCACTCTCATGCAGTTCATTAGCGAGGGCTACGCATGTTTCATACTCCTTCACTGCCTGCACCGCAGGGGTCTGCGCGTTAAAGATGGCGTCTAAGACAGATGTTTCGTCTGCAAAATCGTCTATTTGAGGAAGATAGGATACGGTTATATCCTTACGGATGACCACCTGACCCGCATCGGGCAATTCCACACCTGCAATGATATTCAGCAGTGTTGATTTCCCCGTGCCATTCTTGGCAATCAGCGCCGTCTTCTGCCCTTTTTCCAAACCGAAAGTGACATTCTCGAACAGCAGCTTCTCTCCGTAAGTCTTCGTAACGCCCTCAACCGTCAAATAGTTCATCCTTTTTTAATTGAAAATTGAAAGTTGAAAATTGAAAATTAAAAGTGGTTTAATTCTACTTATATTTTATACCTATTACTTATTACTTATTACCTATTACCTATTACCTTCTACTTTATAAACCTGATGAACTTTATAAACTTTATAAACTACTCAGTAGCCGAGAATTTTCAGCATCGATTTGTAACTCTGTTCTTTCGCAAAAAGCTTCGTAATGAGTTCCCCTTCTTCATCCCTATATATAATAATGTGTTTCGGGGCAGGGGTAAGACAATGCTGGATTCCGCCGTAACCGCCGATGGATTCCTGATAGGCGCCGGTGTTGAACAGACCAATATACTGAGGATCCTCGTCTTCATCATCATGATGCTCTGTGGGGGAGTAGGCCTTGATTTTGGGAAGGAATACGGCGTTGAGGGAAGCCTCTGAATTGTAGAAATCCTGACTGTCGCAGGTGAGGCCGCCGAGGAAGACACGCTCATACTCCTTCTCCCAATTGTTGACAGCAAGAATGATATATTGTTGGTCAATAGCCCACGTATCGGGTAGGGTGGTCATGAAAGAACTATCGATCATATCCCATAACTCCCTGTCATTCTGCCGTTTTTGCTGAAGAATAGAAAACAAGACGGCACTGGCCTCACCCACGGTATAGGAGCCGAACTCTGTAAATATATCGGGCTCTTCTACATCTTCACGCTCGCATATCTGCTTGATTTGGGAGACGATTTCTTCGGCCATATATTCGTAATCGTAATCGAAAGAGAGGGATGTTTTGATGGGGAAGCCGCCGCCGATGTCAATAGAGTCAAGTTCGGGACAAATCTTCTTGAGGTCACAATAAAGACTGATGCACTTACCCAATTCATTCCAATAATAAGAGGTGTCATGGATACCCGTATTGATGAAAAAGTGCAGCATTTTCAGCTCGAACTTGGGGTTATTTTTGATTTTATGTTCATAGAACGGAATAATATCATTATAACGGACACCGAGACGGGAGGTATAAAATTCAAATCGGGGTTCTTCTTCTGTAGCAATACGAATACCAATCTTACATTTCGTATTCACGGCTTGATCCAGCATGTCGAATTCGTGGATGTTATCCAGAACAGGAATCGTATTGATGTAACCCTTCTCCAACATCATAGCAATATTGTCGATATATTGCTGTTTTTTAAAGCCATTGCAGATGATGAAATTCTCTTTCTCAAACAAATTCTGCTCCTCCAAAACCTCTATCAAATTCAAATCAAAAGAAGATGAAGTTTCAATATGGACATCATTTTTAAGCACTTCCGACATCACAAATTCGAAGTGAGAGCTTTTGGTGCAGTAGCAATAATGATAACTTCCTTGGTAATCGGCCTTAGCGATGGCCACATTGAACCAGCGGCGCGCTTTCTGTATATTTTGCGAAATCTTAGGTAGATAGGTGATTTTCAATGGGGTACCATACTGTTTGATGATATCCATCAAGGGGACGTCATTAAAATGCAGTTCTCCATCTTCCACTTTGAACTGCTCCTGCGGAAATTCGTAGGTCTGCGTAATCAGGTCGATGTACTTTGTCTTCATTTGTTTTGGATTTAATAACGATTACTTATCGGGCGGCAAAAGTACTACAATTTCACAATTATTATCCCAATTCTTAAAAAATTCTACAAAATAATTGAATTGGATTAAAGAAAAATAACCAAAGTAACTCTATCAAAGGCAGAAAAATCAACCAATCCGACTCACTTCCCATAAAAACATCAATTAAAAATCTAAAAATCATCTATTTGACGACAACAGACAAAAAGTGACGCGAATAATCCTCATTAAGCTGTTAATAAAATCAGAAGCAGGAGCACTCGTTTATATATAATATTAATGTATGTTTGCGGCAATTTGAAAATCAATACATTATGAGCTCGTTTATCATTCAAGGCAACACACATTTAGCGGGGACTATCCTTCCACAAGGAGCGAAAAATGAAGCGCTACAGGTACTATGCGCTGTTCTTCTGACCAACGAAACTGTCCGAATCAGCAATGTCCCCGACATCCGTGATGTCAAGAAACTTATCGAGATATTGATGGAACTTGGGGTGGCCGTTAACCCGATAGACCGGCACACCTACGAATTTCGCGCCGAAAGTGTCAACTACAACTATCTTCAGTCGGAAGAGTTTGTGAAGGTGTCGGGAGCCATCCGCGCCTCCATCATGGTGCTGGGACCGCTGTTGGGCCGCTTCCATAAGGCTTACGCAGCGAAACCAGGCGGTGACAAAATTGGTCTGCGCCCGCTGACAGCACATTTCGAAGGCTTTGAAGCACTTGGTGCCAAATGCCGCTACAATCCCAAAACAACACTTTACGAACTTAGCGCGGACAAACTGACGGGAAGATATATTCTGCTGAGCGAAGCTTCTGTTACAGGTACAGCCAATGTGGTAATGGCTGCGGTTCTCGCCTCCGGCACCACCACCATCTTTAACGCTGCCTGCGAACCCTATTTGTACCAGCTTTGCACTATGCTGAACAAAATGGGAGCGAAAATCAGTGGAATAGGATCCAACTTATTAACTATCAAAGGTGTAGAAGAATTACATGGCTGCGAACACACCATCCTTCCCGATATGATTGAAGTGGGTAGCTTTATCGGGATGGCCGCCGCCACACAGTCCGGCATCACCATCAAAAACTGCGGCGTGCCTCACCTAGGCATCATCCCGTCTGTCTTTACCAAGTTGGGCATCAAATTGGAAATCAAAGGTGACGATATCATCGTTCCTGAACAGAAACAATACGAAGTGGAAACTAACAGGGACGGTTCCATCCTCACCATTAGCGATGCACCATGGCCTGGTTTCAGTCCTGACCTGCTGAGCATCGCCCTCGTCACCGCCATCCAAGCAAAAGGCAGCGTGCTCATCCACCAAAAAATGTTCGAAAGCCGCCTGTTTTTCGTCGATACGCTCAAGACGATGGGGGCACAAATCATCCTATGCGACCCGCACCGCGCCACCGTAATCGGACTGAATCACAAGTACCGACTGCGCGGCACGACGATGCAGTCGCCCGACATCCGTGCCGGTGTGGCTCTGCTCATCGCCGCACTTTCCGCCGAAGGTTACAGCCGTATCAACAACTGCGAACAAATCGACCGCGGCTATCAGGACATTGTACAGAGACTCAATGCATTGGGTGCCGTCATTATCAGAGAAGACTGACCCATGCTTACCTGCAACGCCATAACCTATACGCTTGACCACCTCCTGAAGGTGGCTTTCCCTAATTTTGACCACACCATTGAAACCGATGGCAACCGCGCCGAAGTGCACGTTGCCGGAATAGGTATCGTTTTCCCCATAATGGATAACTCCTCCTATTTGAAGATGATGGACGGAACATTAGAAACAGAGCTATTGTCAGCCCCTTCCGGCAAAGAAGTCCCTGCCTTCCGATGCTACGGTGAAAACGGTATTTACACCACTGAAGATACCACCATCACCCTTCATTACGATTTTGTAAGCCTGCCATTTGTTATGCTTTCACGGGCAGACGAACTGCTCACAGAAGAGCGCGACACGCACGGACGTGCATTATACAAGAACAGCATTGCGGCGAAATACGGCCTGATCGATTTTCCCATAGTGGACGAATACGCCCTTATCATTCGCTCAATTATCCAGAAAGAATTCACTAAAATTCAAATAATTACAAGAAAGCCCACCTTCATCAGCACCCACGATATTGACCTAATCAACCGCTTTGGGAAGTTTTATACCAATATGCACACTTTAGCTGCTGACCTGTTCAAGTACCGCAGCTGGGGCATGTTCAAAACTTCAGTGGCACAATATCTTGATTGCCGTCGTGATAAGATGAAAGACCCGTACATTCTGGCAGCAGAAATGTTGTTAGAACAGGACATGGCGTCAAAACGTAAGTCCCTGTTCTTCTTCAAGTCGCTGCGCAACGGCGAGCAGGATGCCACCTATGACATTTTCGGGGCGCAGGCCACCCATTTGGTGCGTACAATTGCGGAGAGAGGTGGCGAAATCGGGCTACACGGCAGCTATTTCAGCTATGACCACTCCAGTCGTTTCAACAAGGAACGGCTTTATCTGGAGAACGTTGCAGAATGTCACATCACCCAAGGACGGCAACACTACCTGCGTTTTGATGTCAGAAAAACTCCCTCGGTGTGGCAGAACGGCGGGCTCAGCGATGACTACACCCTTGGTTTTGCTGAACAAGAAGGGTTCCGCTGCGGCACCTGCCACCCTTACTCACTATACGACATAGCCAATGACAAGCCTCTCTCTGTAACAGAGCACCCACTCATTGCAATGGACGGAACCTTCCAACAATATCGGGGACTCACACCACAACAGGCACTACAAAAAATTCGCCAACTACACGCCACATGCGAGGCGGTGGAAGGCGACTTTATCTTATTATGGCACAACACCTTCGTATGGAGAGAATATTACCCCTGGTACGAAGGTGTGTTTATGCAGCTGTAATCAGTAAAACTTCCCTATTTCAAACCAAACGCTTTCTTGATGGGTTCCACATAATCCAGTTTCTCCCAACCGAAGAAGGTGACTTTCTTGTACGTTTTGCCGTCCTTCTTCTCGTAGGTGTCGGCATCCTTGTAAAAGACCTCCACCTCCTTGGTTTCGCACTTACGTCCGAAGTGGCCATAAGAAGATGTGGGACGGTAGATCGGGTTGGTGAGCTGGAACCGCTCACAGATGGCGTACGGGGTCATGTCGAAAATCGTGCTGATTTTTTGGGCAATGTCACCGTCGCTCATCTTCACCTTGGACGTACCGTAGGTGTTGACATAAAAACCGACCGGCTTGGCCACACCGATGGCATAGGAGACCTGCACCAGCACCTTGTCGCACAGCTTGGCGGCGACCATGTTCTTGGCGATGTGGCGGGCGGCATACGCTGCAGAACGGTCCACCTTCGACGGATCCTTGCCGGAGAAGGCGCTGCCGCCGTGTGCTCCGTGACCGCCGTAAGTGTCCACAATGATTTTGCGTCCCGTGAGGCCGGTGTCGCCGTGCGGTCCGCCGATGACGAACTTGCCCGTCGGGTTGACGAACAGGTCGTACTTGGAATCAAACAGTTTCTGTGATTTGGCGGGAAGTTTGGCAATCACGCGCGGGAGGAGGATTTTCTCCACATCCCTGCGGATGTCGGCCAGCATCTTCTTCTCGCTCTTGTCGAAATCGTCGTGCTGGGTGGAGATGACGATGGCGGAAATGCGCTCCGGCTTGCCGTCGTCGCTGTATTGCAGCGTCACCTGCGACTTCGCATCAGGACGGAGGTAGGTCATCTCTTTGCCTTCACGTCGGATGGCCGACAGCTCCTGCAAAATGAGGTGCGCCAAGTCAATGGTGAGCGGCATGTAGTTCGCGGTTTCATTGCAGGCATAGCCAAACATCATCCCCTGGTCGCCAGCACCCTGTTCCTCCGCCGTCTTGCGATCCACCCCTTGGTTGATGTCGGGGGACTGCCGATGGATGGCGGAAATGACGGCACACGACTTCGCGTCAAACTGGTAGTCGCTTTTCTTGTAGCCGATTTCATGGACGACTTTTCTTGCGACATCGTCAATGGAGACGTAGCCTTTGGTGCTGACTTCGCCGGCGCAGACTACGAGTCCGGTAGTAACTAATGTTTCGCAAGCCACTCTGGAGTTGGGGTCCTGTGCAAGGAACGCATCCAACAGAGCGTCTGAAATTTGGTCGCTGACTTTGTCAGGATGCCCTTCAGATACTGATTCTGACGTAAACAGATAGCTCATAATTAAAATATTACAAGGTTAATAAATTAGTTCTAACGAAAAAGGCGGGAAAAACTCAATGTTTTAGCATTTTTTAATGTGGTTGCAATCATTACAAATCTTTCCACTTTTTCGTGCGGCAAAAGTACCACTTTATTTAGGAATAAAGTGCTTTATTGGAAAATATTTTCTGATTGAAAATCAGTATTTTAAAGCGTCTTCACACTCTTTGACGGTCAAGGCGGCCATCAATTTGAGCTTGGTTTCCTTAAAATGTGGTATTCCCTTGAAGTAGCCGCCGTACTGTTTGCGCATTTCGAGCACGGCCGGACGTTCGCCTTTGATTTCGGCCGCGTCACGCAGGTGCTTGAGGCAAACCGACACCCGCTCCTCGTAGGTGACGGACGGCACCTCCTCCCCTGCCAGCACGCTCTTGATTTCCCTGAAGATGAAGGGATTTCCTATCGCCGCACGCCCGACCATCACGCCGTCCACCCCGTAGCAGTCGCGATACGCAGCCACCTTCTCGCCGGAGTCGAGGTCTCCGTTGCCGACGATGGGGATGGTCATCCGCGGGTTCTTCTTGATCTCGCCGATGAGGGTCCAGTCGGCGGTGCCGCTGTACATCTGCGAGCGGGTGCGGCCGTGCACCGACAGCATCTGCACGCCCACGTCCTGCAGCATCTCCGCTACTTCCACAATCGGCTTGTTGAGTTCCTCCCAGCCGAGGCGGGTTTTGACCGTCACGGGCAGCGGCACCGCCTTCACCACGGCGGCGGTCAGGCGCACCATCTTGGGGATGTCCTTCAGGATGGCCGCGCCGGCCCCCTTCGACACCACCTTCTTCACGGGACAGCCCCAGTTGATATCGACGAAATCGGGCCGTTGCTCCGCCGCAATTTCGGCGGCACGGCGCAGCGACTCCTCGTCGTAACCGAAAATCTGGATGCCGAACGGCCGCTCCGAATCGTCGAACGCCATCTTCTTGCGGCTCTTCTCCACATCCCGTATCAGTGCCTCCGACGACACGAACTCCGAAATCACGACATCCGCGCCGTACGACTTGCAGATTCGGCGGAACGACGCGTCCGTCACCTCCTCCATCGGGGCGAGGAACACAGGGAAATCGGTTGTGGGAAACGGGAATACGGGCATCTTTCTGTATTTATTTACCTGTAATGGCGCCATATTATGATGTCTCTACAAAACGACATCATCCTATATACACCTCCAGCATTTTCGTACGGCCTTCGGGTACCATCGCCAATTCAGTGGCGATGGCCGGCACCAGCATCACCTCGCCCTTCGTCAGCCGCTGCGCCTCGCCTTCATAAACCACATTGGCGCTTCCTTCCAGACAGACATAAATCACGAACGAGTCAATCTTGGCATAGACCTTTTCGAGGGTTTTGTCAAATTCTATCACATTGACATTAAACTGGTTGCAGTTAATCACAGGGACGGTTTTGTTCAACGCCTTTTCGTAATCGACTTTATAGGCCGTCTTATCGTCGAAGTGAAGTGCGTCCTCCGCTTCGAGGGTGTGGAGTTGCCGTCCTTTCCCGTCGCTGCCGACACGGTTCCAGTCGAAGATGCGGTAGGTCACGTCCGACGACTGCTGGATTTCCGCCACCATCACGCCTTTGCCGAGGGCGTGGACCGTACCCGCCGGGATAAAGAACACATCACCGGGCTTCGCAGGATAGAAGACCAGCAGGCTATCCACCGTACCGTCGGCCACTGTCTGAAGGTACTGCTGTTTCGTAACGCCCTCTTTGAAACCGACATAGAGTCCGCTGCCCGCGTCCGCGTCCACCACATACCACATCTCGGTTTTACCGTTGGTGCCATGGCGCAACGCGGCCAGCTCATCGTCGGGATGCACCTGCACCGAGAGGTCGTCCTGCGCGTCGATGAACTTGACCAGTAGCGGGAAGTCGTTGCCGTAGCGGTCGAACACCTTCTCCCCTACCATGTCGCCCATATAGATTTCGACCAGTTCGGAGAGGGTGTTTTCGGCCAAGATGCCGTCGGACACCTCCGACTCCTTGCCGGAGATGCCGGAAAGTTCCCAACTTTCGCCGCAGTTGGCCAACTTTCCGATATTTTTTCCAAGAAGTTTCTCAATTTTGTGCCCGCCCCAGATTTTCTCAAAGAACAGCGGACGGAATTTCAACGGGTATAACATAGTGAATAGGGTTCAGGGGACAGGGGTTAGGAGTTAGGAGTTAGTGGGTAAGAGGTAAAAGGTAGGAAGTAGGAAGTAGGAAGTAGGAGGTAGTATGGCAGAGGGAATCGTGCGTAGGGAACCTTCTACTTTATACCTTCTACTTTCTACACCCGATTTGGGGTGCAAAGGTACGACTATTTGCTGGATTTGAAAACAGCGAAATTTTGCACAGAAAAAAAAAGGAAAAGTTCGTTATCTATGCGAATTTATGTAATTTTGCAACCATAAACGGTCAGCATTATGAGAAAAAACAAAATGAACAAGCTCGTTGCATTGCCGGTGGGAATCTTTCTCTGCCTCCTTTTGCTGTTCTGCGAAACGGTCAAGGCCATCTCTATTCCCAGCTATAGACATGTCGTAACGGTCTATTCGCAAAACAAGAACTACAAAGCCATCACTTTCCCCTATTCTCGAATTGAGGAGTCGTGCTGGGGGAGGACCAACGTATATGACGAAAAAAATTCCACTTTTTTGTACACCATCCCAGAATGTTTGACGGAAGGCTATCTTTTTATCAGCAACGACGGAACGACGGTGGCACATGTTCTGGACTGGGAATACGGAAGTGACACTTCCCAATATATCACCCACGTTGTCAGTTTGTACCGAAATGGGAAGGTACTGCGGCGCATCTCCCTGAATGAGCTGATTCATTGCGATACCTGCGAACAACGCCTGTTCTTTTCCGATTTCATACTGGAAAAGGAAGATGGGAGAATCCAGTACATCCACTCCCATCAATCCTCTCAACGAGAAAAGGTATTGGCCGATAAGCCCGTCTTCCTGTATAATGATACGGTTTTCATCTACACTTCCACGCGCCGTCTAATCAAATTGTATCTCCCAACTGGGCAGTTCGTGGAGACAGATTTCGACACTTTTACGCTGGAACAGTTGTCAGAGATGCCAGACACAGAACGGAAACTGGTGGAGTTCAAAAATCCTATAGCACATGCTTTTCTGAAATATGACGATAGTCTCCACGGAGTAGAAAATGCCTTGGCACGGGTTTTAAACATGAAGAATGATGAGGAGGAAGGGAATAACCGTGATAAATACAAGTACTACCGGATTTATGCTTTGCTGCGAATCGACAGGGAAGGAGTTGCCACCATCATTGAGATGGAGAACAAGGACAGTTTGCCAGATGCTGCTCTTCGTGAGGCCATCTTGGGACTGGAATATGCATTCCCTGCTCAACTTCCAGACGATATAGATTTATGGTGTAAGGAAATTTACGCTTTCTTGCGGAAAAGCGACAACCGGATTGCGGCCAAGGAGAGAAAGATACAACGAAAACAGGAGTATGAAGCCTATCTGCAACGCCTGACCGCCGATACCATCAACGGCATTTACATCCCCCGAAACATCGAGGAGTGCTTTCTCCAGCTTGACACACTACTGTCGGCACATTTGCGGAACCTCATCCTTAACTCCAAAAGCATCAAAGAGATTGACGGACTCCATTTTGGTCCGGGAATGTGGATCCGCAACAACTGGGGGTTGTGGGGCGGCTCCCGCTTGCAGACCTACCTGCTCAAACGCGGTCTCAACCACCCCGATGAGATGTCCGGTGTCATCTTTGACTACTACTGGGACTACCTCCACGGCATCAACGAGCGATGGCTGGAGTTTGACGCCAAGCAAACCAAGCCATAGGGACGGTGTCATACCATTCTCTTTTCCGCGGCAGCATCTGCGGTATTCTTCCGTTCCTGCCGCCCGTGCCGCGGGCTGGCACGCAAGCCATCGCCTCCCCCATACTGCGGTGTCACGTCGTTCCACCTTGTAAGGGGTTACTGAAATCTCACCCCTCCGGGGTGAAGGCGGCAGGGGATTCCGTCACTCGCTACGCTCGCGACGGAATGGTGACCACCAAGCAACTAACATAATAGGGAGAGGGGCGGGCGGCACAGCCGTCCGCCCCTCTCCCCTCTTTTTTCTCCCGTCAACCGCCACCATTCCGCGGACCAAAGGGAGGCAGAATCTCCCGCTACCCCGCCATAGGTATGTTATCGTCAATCACCATTCCGCGGACCGTCAGGGCCGCGGAATCTCCTACTTCATCCCCAGCAACATCCGGATCTCTTCCGCCCACAGGCTCTCGTCGGGCGTTTCGAGGATGAAGGGGATGTGTTCGAAGCGGGTGTCGCGGGCGATACGCTCGAAAAACTCCATGCCCAACAGTCCCTTGCCGATGCTGTCGTGACGGTCCACACGGCTGCCAAGTTCCTTCTTGGTATCGTTCAAATGCACAGCCTTCAGATAGTTAAGGCCGATGGTTTTGTCAAATTCTTTCCACGTGGCTTCGTACCCTTCGGGCGTTTTCAGATCATAACCGGCCGAATAGGTATGGCAAGTGTCAATGCAGACACCGACGCGGGTTTTATCCTCTATCTTGCTAATGATGTGGGCGATATGCTGGAAGCTGAAACCGACGTTACTCCCCTGCCCCGCCGTGTTCTCGATTACGGCCGTCACCCCGTGGGTTTGGTCCAACGCAAGGTTGATGCTTTCGGCGATGCGGTCCAGGCACTGCTCAATGGTAATCATTTTCAGATGGCTGCCCGGATGGAAATTCAACATCGTAAGCCCCAGTTGCTCACAGCGTTGCATCTCGTCCAAGAAGGCTTCGCGCGATTTCGGCAGAAGATCGTCATCGGGCTGGCCAAGATTGATAAGGTAGCTGTCATGCGGCAGGATCACCTCCGGCGCGAAGCCGTACTTTTCGCAACGCTCCTTGAAGAGCCGGATGCTCTGTTCGGTGAGGGGTGCGGATTTCCACTGCCGCTGGTTCTTGGTGAAAAGCGCAAAGGCGGTGGCGCCCAACTGGTGGGCTTGTTCCGGCGCGTTCTCCACACCGCCGCTGGCACTTACGTGAGGACCTACATATTTCATAATGAACGATTTAGTTATTTTCTTGTTTACCTACAATTTTCTCGTAAAGGTCGGGACGGCGGGCCTTCGTACGCTCCAACTGCTTCTCCAACTTCCAATCCTTGATGAGACGCTCGTTGCCCGAAAGCAGAATCTCCGGCACGAGATGCCCCTCATAGTCCGCAGGGCGCGTATAGACCGGCGGCGACAACAGCCCGTCCTGGAACGAGTCGGAAAGGGCGGAAGTCTCGTCGTTGAGCACACCGGGAATGACGCGCGCGATGGCATCCACCACCGCCATGGCCGCAATCTCGCCGCCCGACAACACATAGTCGCCAATGCTGATCTCTTCCGTCACGAATAGTTCGCGCACCCGCTCATCCACCCCCTTGTAATGACCGCAAAGAATGATAATATTCTCGTACAAAGAGAGTTCGTTCGCCTTCGACTGGTTGAAAGTATGCCCGTCCGGAGCCATGAACAGCACCGCATCATAGTTCCTTTCCGATTTCAACTTGGCGATACAGTCGGCGATAGGCTGCACCATCATCACCATGCCCGCACCGCCACCGAACGGATAGTCGTCCACCTTGCGGTGTTTGTCCTTCGTATAGTCGCGGATATCGTGCGTGTGCAGCTCCAGATGTCCCTTCGCCACGGCGCGCTTCAAAATCGACTGGGAAAAGACCCCTTCAAACATCTCGGGGAAAAGGGTGAGTATATCTATGCGCATATTACAATTTTTCTATAACCATAATTCCGTCCCGCAGCGGCAGTAGGAAATTCCGAACCCGCTCATCCTGAAGGACATAATCATTAAAATATTGGAGTGCCGGCGTATCCTTGTCGCCGCTTTTAGGCTCATTCAGCACCTTCCCGCTCCACAACACATTGTCAGCCAGCAAGTAGCCGCCTCTCCGCAATTTCGGCAGAACCAGCTCATAATACCGGATATATTCCTCCTTGTCGGCATCCATAAAGATTAAGTCGTAAGTTTTGTCCAACGTCGGAATCACCACAAGGGCATCCCCGATATGCAATGTAATTTTCTCTTTTTTAGGATATTGTGAAAAATATTTCCGAATAATATCCTCCAACTCCACATCCACTTCGATGGTGTCAAGTGTGCCGCCTTCGGGGAGCCCTTCCGCCAGGCAGATGGCGGAATAGCCAGTATAGGTGCCGATTTCCAACACAGCCTTGGGCTGCATCATCTTCACGAGATTCGTCAGGAACATTCCCTGAATGTGTCCGGACAACATTCTGGGGTTCATCACTTTGAGGTTCGTCTCACGGTTGAGCCGGTACAGCAATTCCGGCTCGGGCGTGGAGTGTGCCTCACAGTATTCCTCGATTTCCTGCGTAATTTCGGCGTGCATGAAAAGGTTGTATTAGTTCTGTTCGATAATCTTGTTGACTTCAGCTTCGGTGCGTCCCAGCACCTCCTTGCAGATTTTGATCAACTGCGAGGCGCGTTCGATATTCTGCGTCAGTTCATCCACCGAAATGTCTGCATTTTCCATCTTTTTCACAATCTCCTGAAGCTCCTCAAAAGCTTCAGTGTAGGTCATCTTTTTCTCTTCCATGGCTATTTGGCTTTAATGATTTTTTCTGTTTGCACAAAATCTCCATTCGTGATACGCAGGATATAACATCCGTTAGGACAATTATTTAAATCCAACTGCGTCACACCCTGATGGAGGCTATTGCGTTGGAGAAGGCGTCCGTTCAGGTCGTAAAGGGTGACTTCTGCTTTCCCTGTACTGTTCGGGGTAGAAATGAAAATCACATCGGAAGCGGGATTCGGGAAAACGGTAAACTGATTGGAGGAGCTTTCAAACTCCTGCGTTCCTGAATGATACAAGGCAGCAAGGATGGCTTGGTACGCATTCACCTTTCCGTGTCCGAAACGGGTCATGCCGCTCGCTTCCGTAAATTCGTCGTGTGTGGCCGTGAAGATGAGGCACCGTTTGAGCTCTTCGGGCGTGAGGGTCGGGTTGGCCTGCAACAATAATGCCGCCACACCCGCCGTGAACGGTGACGACATCGAAGTTCCTGACAGACGTCCGAATTTGTAGGTTCTTCCATTGTATTCAATAGATTGAACGCTGCTTACGCTCTCATCTGCATAACTATTGAGAGCAGAACAGACTTCATAGCCTGGTGCTGAAATATCTGGTTTGTCACGACCATCAATGGTGGGGCCAACACTGGAAAATGAGCAAATGGCACCGCCCGCATAGGTGCTATCAGAGGTAGCATAACGAGACTGGTGTGCCGCAACAGTAATGGCACATGGCACAATCGCAGGTGCACCACACCCATAGGAGACATCTCCTCCTGTCCACGTAGCAGGAGAGTATCCCTGAAAACGTCCGCCCCAATTACCAACTCCGGTTGTAAGTTCGGCGAGATTCCAAGCATGGAAATCACCACCTGCAGCAGCCACCGTCAGGCAAAAACGCCAACCTGTTCTCATCACCTTCTTCACCCGTAACCGAGCTTGCGGACGCCCTGCTTCATTACTGGCAATTACTTCCACGATATAGGGAATTGTATCCTCGCCTATCACAAGATAGCTTTCCTCATTCAGATTTCCCGCTTCAGTATGATAAAATGGAGACTGGGTAAGAATTCCCATATTGCTACCACGCACATTCAAGCAGAAAGAGAAAGATTGTCCAGGACTGCTCGTCATCGAAATAGAACTCCCGTAATAATAAGGACTTCCATTTGCTGACGGAAAATAAAAATGAGAACGGATGGTATCATTGTCAAATGAATGTCCGAGATGGAAGTTTTCATCACCATTGTTGCCACCACTGGTGACAAAGACGACACCAAGATCACTCAATTCCTGCATTTTTTGCCCAACGATACCTGTACCAACCAGATTATCCATCCAGTAGATACCCCAACTCATATTGATAACCAAGCGCTTATGCTCCTGCTGAGCGACATCATACATCCATTGGAAAGCGTCAATGGCCGACTGCTCATCGGGACGAAAAGAACAGAACAGAAGTTCCGCATTCGGAGCTACACCACGGTAAGACGTGCCTGCACCACTACCAGCAGCAATACCAGCCACGTGGGTTCCATGGTAATGATGCCCATAGATATTCGATGTATCACATTGGGCAGCAAGAAGTTGTTCCCTTCCGACCAATTCTGTCCCGTAGTCGAAACCTTCAGGTGCAGGTCCGGCGGTGCGAAACTGATCCCACGCCCGCAATACACGGTAACGGGTCATCGATGTGTCGTAAAAGGTGGGGTGCGTGTAATCGAAGCCCCAGTCTGTCACACCGATAATCACACTGTCGCCTTGGAAAGCCTCCGGCAAGTTGATTCCAAGATAAACGCTGTCCACATTGCCGTCGGGACGGGCGCGGTACAAATCCTGCGCATTGACATACATCACACTGATTATCAAACTAATAACAAAAAATATCTTTTTCATAATTCAAGAATTTCATTTATAAAAAACTATATTTTCCTATCTGAAAATTTCTGGCAGATATAATTCAATTTATACAAATCAAAACACCGCATATTAGGCTTATTTGATTTTAAATTTTTAATTATCAATGATTTAAAAACAGAATAAAAACGCAGGTACAATTTCACCATTCTCTTTCGCTGCAATTTTTGGAATGTACCCAACAATTTGGTCCCTTCCACAAACTGCTGCTTGTTTTTCACCTTTTCATACACAACAAACAGATTGTCAATGGCGTTTTCCGTCTGTTTAAGAAATTTTTCGTTGGTGGCTACGACCTCGTGCCGCAAAGGATTGTCAATATGATGGACAATGATACCGTGCTCCTGTAATTCCAGACCAAAGAGCGTGTCCTCATGTCCATATCCCGAAAGGGTTTCATCAAATTCTACAGTTTTAAATATCTCTTTTTCTATCAAGAAGTTAAAAGTAGAAAAAGAGAGATTAGGTTGTTGGTTCCTGACTTCCGCCGGTACCATCTCACGCTGGCGACCGTAGGCCCAGCGAAGCACATAATTCTTTTTCGGCTTGCGCTCCTTGTATTCATAACCGCCGGAAATCACTCGCGCCGTCGGTGCCGTATCCACATATTTTTTCAAATAGTCGGGATGAGACACCTTCGTGTCACAGTCCATAAAAAGAAGATACGGGTATTTCGCCTTGCTGGCCAATGTGTTACGGATCACAGATCGACCCACATTCCGGTAATTCTGCAAATAGGTGACATGCGGAAGAAAGTCAAGTTTGGCGTTCTTCATCAAATAATCGTGCTTGGAAGCATCGTCAAGCAGAAGAATTTCGTACTCAATGCCCAATTTGTCGGCTTGTTTGCAAAGGTCCTTCACAAGCTGGTTGACATCGTAGTTGTAAATACCTATGCAAACCGACAGCATTATACGAGGGAGTCGATGATTTTACCGTCTTCGATACAGATGGTTCTGGATGCGAATTTATTGATCATTGGGAAATTATGGGTAGCCATGATCACGGTAGTTCCATCCTGGTTGATATCGTGCATGATTTTGAAAATCTCTTCGGCTGTGATGGGGTCAAGGCTGCCAGTAGGCTCGTCAGCGAGGATCACCTCAGGCTTGTTGATGAGGGCGCGGGCGATGCAGACACGCTGCTGCTCACCGCCTGACAACTGGTGCGGATACTTGAAATCCTTCGTTTCCAGATGAACCAGCTGCAAAACCTCCTGCACGCGGATCTTCATCGCTTTTTCGTCTTTCCATCCTGTAGCTTTCATGGCAAACATCAGATTTTCACTAACCGTCTTATTGCTAAGAAGCTGATAATCTTGGAAGACAATTCCCAACTTACGGCGCAACTGCGGAATCTGTTTGGCCTTGATGGTCTTCAAATCAAAATTCACACATTTAGCCTCTTCTCCTTTCGCGGGTACGTCGGCAAAAAGAACCTTCAATATGGAGGACTTTCCACTGCCAGTCTTCCCGATAAGATAGACGAATTCACCACGGTTGACGGTGATATTGACTTTGGATAGAATCAATATTTTCTTTTGAAAAATATCGACGTCTTTCAGTACGACCACCGGTTCCGGTGCAGTCTCTGTCGGCTGGGGGATGATTTCTTCTTCCATGGGGAATATCTATTAGATGTCAATATTGGCGTAACGTGCGTTCTTTTCGATGAATTCGCGGCGCGGGGGCACTTCATCACCCATCAGCATGGAGAAGATGTAGTCGGCCTCCATGGCATTCTCGATAGTGACCTGGCGGAGGGTGCGGCGGGCGGGATCCATCGTGGTGGACCAGAGCTGATCGTCGTTCATTTCACCCAAACCTTTGTAGCGCTGGATATGCAGGCCGCTTTCATTGGCGCCGTTGTTGGTGTATTCGGCAGCAATGGCATCGCGTTCCTCATCCGTCCAAGCATAACGCTCCTGATTGCCCTTCTTTACAAGGTAGAGAGGCGGTGTGGCGATATAGACATGTCCGTTCTCAATAAGGGAACGCATGTGGCGGAAGAAGAAAGTGAGGATCAGAGTGGCAATATGGCTTCCGTCCACATCAGCATCGGTCATGATAATGACCTTATGGTACCGAAGCTTCTCAAGGTTGAGGGCGTGGCTGTCCTCCGCCGTACCGACGGTGACACCCAGTGCCGTATAGATGTTCTTGATTTCCTCACTGTCGAGGACGCGATGTTCGGGAGCCTTCTCCACATTCAAGATCTTACCACGGAGCGGGAGGATGGCCTGGAAGTGGCTGTCACGGCCCTGCTTGGCGGTGCCGCCTGCGGAGTCACCCTCCACGAGGTAGAGTTCGCACTCTTCCGCCACCTTCGACGAGCAGTCAGAAAGTTTGCCAGGGAGACCGCCACCACTGAAGGCGGACTTACGCTGCACCTGCTCACGGGCCTTGCGGGCGGCGTGACGCGCCGTAGCAGCCAATACCACCTTACCCACAATTTCTTTCGCATCACGGGGATGTTCCTCAAGGTAGTTTTCGAGCATGTCGCTCACCGCCTGACTGACCACGCCCTCAATCTCACTGTTACCCAACTTCGTCTTGGTCTGGCCTTCAAACTGCGGTTCAGCTACCTTCACGGAGATGATGGCGGTAAGCCCCTGACGGAAATCGTCACCCGAGATCTCAATCTTATCCTTTTCGAGCTTGTCGAGCATCTTGTTGTTGCTGGCGTAGCGCTTCAGGGTATTGGTGAGGGCACGGCGGAAACCAGTAAGGTGCGTACCACCCTCTATCGTATTGATATTGTTGACATAAGAATGAATATTCTCGTTCCATCCGTCGTTGTACTGCATCACCACCTCAATCGGGACCCCACTCTTTTCAGTCTCGATATAAATTGGGGTTTCCATAATCTTGGTACGGCCGCTGTCAAGGAAGCGGATGAAATCCTTCAAGCCCTCTTCAGAATAGAAGGTCTCACTCTTGTACTCCCCGTTGTCCTCCTTCTCGCGGCGGTCGGTGAGCTGGATGCGGATCTTCTTGTTCAGAAAAGCCAATTCCTTCAGACGACCGGCCAGAATGTCGTATTTGTATTCGGACACGTTAAAAATGCTGTCATCAGGGGTAAACGTAATTTTCGTGCCGCGATAGTCAGTCATGCCGTCCTCTTTCACAGAATAAAGCGGCTTGCCATAGGCAAACTCTTGCACATAATGTTTACCGTTACGGTAAACGTCGGCGCGGAGGTGCTTGGAAAGGGCGTTGACACAGGAGACACCAACGCCGTGCAGACCACCAGAAACCTTGTACGAATCCTTGTTGAACTTGCCACCCGCATGAAGCACGGTGAGGACCACTTCCAAAGCGGAACGGTGTTCCTTCTCGTGCATGTCGGTCGGGATACCACGTCCGTTGTCCAATACAGATATGCTGTTGTCTTCGTAAATCGTCACTTCGATATGATTGCAATGTCCGGCAAGAGCCTCATCAATGGAATTGTCCACCACTTCATAGACCAAATGGTGCAATCCGCGTTCTCCAATATCGCCGATATACATAGCCGGACGCTTCCGTACCGCCTCCAAACCTTCCAACACTTGGATATTGTCCGCATTGTAGTCTTCAACATGCAATTTCTTTTCTTCTAAATCACTCATAATCAGTAGAATAAAATATGTTTAAAACATTGCAAAGATACAAAAAAAACTTGCAATTTGAAAGGGAGATCCCCAATAAAATTGCAAGTTTTTTTGTGCTATAAAACGGGCTAATTAGTTGCCCATATCCGAGAGGAATTTGATGCGCATAATGCGTATTTCCTCCATCGTATATTCGTCTTCGCCAAGTTCTTCGAGGGCATCATCCACCGAGTCAGACTCAGCATTGGCAAAATAATCCAGAATTTCCTCCTGATGGTCGGGATCGATGGTTTCTTCAATATAATAGTCAATATTGAGCTTCATTCCAGACGAGACGATGCTTTCTATTTGCGTAAGCAGCTCGTCCATATCAAGATTCTTGCCCATGGCAATATCCTCAAAGGCAATCATACGGTCGATATTCTGGATGATATAGACGTTGATGGCAGAGAGGTTCGTAGGCGACTTGACAACGAAATCCTGCGGACGGATGATGTCGTTCTCCTCCACATACTGCTTGATCAGTTCGATAAACGGTTTGCCATACTTTTGTGCCTTTCCTGTACCCACCCCGCTGATGTGCGACATTTCGTCGAGGGTGGTAGGATACTGTATGCACATGTCCTCTAACGACACATCTTGAAAAATGACGTAGGTAGGCAGATTCTCCTTTTGCGAAATTGCCTTTCGCAAGTCCTTCAGCATGGCATACAATGGGTTGTCATCCATTGCCTCCCCCTTGGGAATAAACACTTCATCGCTATCGTCATCGTCATCCTCACCTTTTGGCTTGGCAACCATGATACTATAGGGGTTCGTCATGTATTTTTCCCCCTTCGGCGTAATTTTCAGCAGACCATACGTCTCCACATCCTTATAAATGAGTCCCTCAAAAATGGCGAGACGCACCACATTCGACCAGAAGTTGGAATCGTAATTCTGGCCTTCACCAAACTGTTTGAGCTGATGATGCTTAAATTTGGTGATAGTCGTGGTTTTTTCACCTGTAATGATGTCAATGATATGGTCTTCCTTGAACTGTTGTTTGATGGTCTGAATGATTTCAAGCACCAGCTGTATTTGGTCCTGCGCATCCATTTTCGGCTTGGGATGGAGACAATTGTCACAATTGCCGCAATTTTCTTCTGGATAATTTTCTCCAAAATAATGAAGGAGGTGCTTGCGCCGGCATGATGTAGATTCTGCATAGGCGGCGGTTTCCGCCAAAAGCTGCTTCACAATCTCCTGCTCCGCCACCGACTTCTTGGTGGAGAATTTTTCCAGTTTATTCAAATCCTTATAATCATAGAAAGCCACACACAACCCCTCACCATCGTCACGACCGGCACGTCCGGTCTCCTGATAGTAGCCTTCCAAACTTTTCGGCATATCATAGTGGATGACGAACCGCACATCCGGCTTGTCAATTCCCATCCCGAAAGCAATGGTGGCCACGATCACATCGGCCTTCTCCATCAAAAAAGCATCCTGATTTTCCACACGGGTTTTGGAGTCCAATCCCGCATGATACGGAAGAGCCCGAATCTTATTAGCCTGCAAGAATTCAGCAAACTCCTCCACCTTCTTTCTACTGAGGCAATAGACGATACCTGACTTGCCTGGGTGACTTTTGATAAACTTGACAATATCCTTGTCAATGTCCTTGGTCTTCTCCCTGATTTCGTAATAGAGATTGGGTCGGTTGAAGGAGGAGATGAAGGTCTCGGCCTTGTCCATGGAGAGGTTCTTCTGGATGTCAGCACTGACTTTGGGCGTGGCTGTAGCCGTCAGGGCAATGACCGGTACCTGCTTCCCTATCGCAGTAATGATATCGCGGATGCGGCGGTACTCGGGTCGGAAGTCGTGACCCCATTCGGAAATACAGTGTGCCTCATCAATGGCATAAAACGAAATATTGATGGCCTTGAAGAAATCGACGTTCTCTACTTTCGTCAAAGATTCCGGCGCCACATACAACAACTTCGTTTTCCCCGCCAGGAGATCCTCACGCACCGTGTTGATTTCCGCCTTCGAGAGCGACGAATTGAGAAAATGGGCGACACCGTCCTCTGAACTGTAGGTGCGGAGCGCGTCCACCTGGTTCTTCATCAGGGCTATTAGTGGCGAAATGATGATGGCCGTACCTTCACACATCAATGCCGGCAACTGGTAGCACAGCGACTTTCCACCGCCCGTCGGCATGATGACGAAGCAATCCTTCCCAGACAGCAGCGCCTTGATGATTTCCAACTGTTTTCCTTTGAACTGGGTGAATCCGAAGAACTTTTTGAGCATCTTCAAGATCTCCTTCTCCGTAAACTTATGCATAGTCAGTGTTAGTTTGACAACCTGTTATGTGATGATCAGAAAAACGAACTCCCATTGTCGGGTTCAACCACCTGAACAACGGGAGTACAAAAGTATAAATATTTCTCTAATGGAGACCTTTTTTCAGAAAAAAATTCAATATTTTTTTCTAAAATATAATATTACCCTTCAAATAATTTGAGACATAGTCAGTTACACCCTCTTCAAGAGTATAAAAAGGATTCGTATAACCTGCCATACGCAATTTTTGCATATTCGCCTCTGTATAATATTGGTATTTGTCCCTGATGTCGATGGGGATGTCGATATAGTCGATGACTGGAGAAAGCCCCAAGGCGTGGAAAGTAGCCGTTGCCAGATCAAGGAATGTGCGGGCATTACCGGTACCGAGATTGTATATACCGCTCGGATATTTCCGCTCCGTAAAACTGTGCAACACGCTCACCACATCCTTCACATAAACGAAATCGCGTTTCTGCTCCCCATCGGCGAAATCGGGACGATGCGAACGGAACAGCTTCACCCGCCCCGTTTCCTTGATTTGGTTGAACGAGTGGAAGATCACAGAAGCCATCCGCCCCTTGTGGTACTCATTCGGACCGAACACGTTGAAAAATTTGAAGCCTGCCCATTGCGGCGGCGTGTTCGTCTGCTTCAAAATCCATTTGTCAATCTCGTTTTTGGACTTCCCGTATGGATTCAATGGCCGCAAGTTCGGGATGTAGCTTTCGTCGTCGCGATAGCCACGCTCACCCTCTCCGTAAGTTGCGGCAGAAGAGGCGTACAATAGGGGAACGCAATGACGGGTGCAGAAGTCCCATACCCGTTGTGTATAAGAGACATTCAATTCTTCAAAAACAGCCCAGTCCATCTCGGTAGTGTCGGTGCGAGCCCCAAGATGGATAACAACGTCAATGTGCCGGGCGTTCGCTTCCGCCCATGCAAAGAAGTCAGTGCGGGCGATTTTGTCAACATATTTTTTGTCTATCCAGTTGCGTTTTTTCTGTTCCTTGGTAAAATCATCCACGAGAATAAGGTCGGTACGGCCTTCCTCGTTCATTTTTTGTACCATGCAGCTGCCAATGAAACCGGCAGCACCCGTGATTACTATCATTGCTTTTTGATTTTTCTATAAAAAAATGGACGGGCTAAACCCGTCCGTTACCTATTATATAAAATGTATGATTATCTTTTCACACCACCGCCAGAAGGCGTTCCCAAACGGGCCATGGCGCAACGGAAGCCGATGTTCTTTGCTGATTCATCCTCTTCCATCCAGCGTCTTTGACCAGGAGCGGCATAGTACTGCGGGTCAATCCATGAACCGCCTTTGTAAACGCGTGCGTGGTCACCAACCATGGAATAGCTGTAGTTCTCACCGGTCTTTTTCGGATACATGGTGGAGGTGGCATCTTCTGAACCGTTCTTCCAAAGTTCCTCATCAATGAGGGAAGCCCAGTCACCGTCGAGATAATTGATATTGTCGGCCTGACGGTAATTACGTCTGCGGTCGTTCTTGAAGTCGGAGACGGGCACCATCGGGATTCTACCCACGCTGTCACGGTCTTCCACCGTACCGTCTTCAAGAAGCTTCTTGGTTTCGTAGTAGTTACCACGGAACGGGTTGAATTCATAGACATCGTCGTGGGATTTCTGTCTGTAAACGTCCATCACCCATTCAGCAACATTGCCACCCATGTTGTACAAGCCATAATCGTTGGGCCAGTATGAGTTGACGGGAGCTGGTATATCAGAAGCGTCATTGAGGTAGCCAGCGACACCCATCAGATCACCACGACCGCGGCGGGTATTGGCCACAAAGTCACCATAATATTTCTTGTCATCCGTACGGGTGTAGTGGCCGTTCCACGGATAAAGCTTTCTTTCAAGAATACGTTCGTTCAGCGTGTTGCCGATGAGGGCATAGGCGGCATATTCCCATTCAGCCTCGGTGGGGAGGCGGTATTTCGGAAGGAGGATACCGTCTTCCATCTTCACGTTGCGGTAGTCGCCGGTGGAGATGTTCTGGAGTCGGTTATCGGTCTCCATTTCGTAAGTCTCGTATGTGAGATAGGCATCAGTGCTGAAGTAGAGTTCCGGTGACGGATCGGGGTTCCAATCGATGAAGCCCATATCCACAAGAATCTGCTCGTTCACACGGTCAGTACGCCATGCAGCATAATTGGTGGCCTGCAGCCAGCTGACACCGACAACGGGATAATGGTTGTATGCAGGGTATTTGAAATAATATTCAACTTGGGTTTCGGCGAAGGAGAGTTTCTCGCGCCAGACGTTTTCATCCGGATAGGCATTGTCATAAACGGTCTTCAGGTCGGCCGGGATGAACACTCTTTCGAGCCAGTGAAGGTATTCGCGGTAATCGAGGTTGCTGATTTCGGTTTCATCCATATAGAAGGAGGAGACGGTGACGCGGTGAGGATTGTTATCCCAGTCGTACATCACATCCTGTTCCATGCGTCCGAAGACAAAGGTACCGCCTTCAATGAGCACAAGACCAGGACCGGTCGCCTGTTCCACAAAAGGATATACTTCAAAACCGCCGTTTTCCGCATTGTTATACTCCCAACCAGTGGTATGGGAATACTCTTTCTTGCAGGAGCTGAACAAAAGTGCAACAGCGGCAATCAGCATCAAACCTGAAAATCTTCCAATCTTATTCATTTTCTTTGATTTTAATCTAGAGGTAAACGATGTTTTTTCAATATTATTATATAGTAACGTTTAGAAAGTCGGGCAGTTGAGGTCTTTTTTCACGACACGGCGTTCCGGACATGGGAAAAGGAACTGCAGTGACACTTCGTGGCCGCCACCGGAGAGGTTGGCGAGTTTGGAGACGGTGAGGTCATAAGAGTATGCCAGACGGATCATTTCGTGCTGCAGACCGAACATGAAGATAACGGCATCAGGATTACGGAAGCTCTGACGATACCAGATACCCACTACAAACGGGTAGTAGTTGACGTACAGACCATAGTTCAACTGATGGAACTGCATCTGGTGCTGATAGATAATGTTCGGGCTGATGGAAACATCTCCGAAAGAACGGCTTTTGCGGCTACGACGTTTTAAATCGAAATAGCCACCTACGTGTGCGGTCCACTTGACGGGCAGACGGCTCACTGAGATGAAGCCCTCATAGGGACGTGTGATATGGTTGACAGCCAGACCAAAATAAAAATTCTTGGTATATCCGATAAAACCGGCCGAGAAGTCAGCCACACCCTTCGATTGTTTCTTCGGGGCAACTTCGTTCGTCTCATATACAAAACCATACTTCGGGTCAATCATATCGCCAAAAGTAAGACGGTTCCAATCCAAACTTTTCTGCTGGTAAGTCGCCTGCAACGCGAAACGCATATTAAATTTACGGGAAATTTTCAACTTGTATGAATAAATGAAACTCGCTGCATATGTGTTAATTACTCCTTGCCCTTGGTGATCGCCCATGAAAAGCACTCCGATACCGCCTGCAATTTTATCGAAATGCTGATCATACGAAGCCGAATAGGTGATGTACGTACCATGGACATTGGGCCACTGGTCACGAAAATGGGCCGTGATACGCGGACAAATATTGGAACCCGCAAAAGCAGGGTTGAGGTACAGCGGATTTGCGTAAAACTGTGAAAAGTGCGGATCCTGCGCCGACAGCCGGAAACTCCCGACTACGAGCAGTATGAGTCCACACAAACAGGCGATTCGTTTATTCATAGTTGCAGGTTTAAGTCCTAATTTAACACAGGGTGCAAAAATAACATTTTATGGCTATTTTTTACGGATGTTTTTATAAAAAGTTATCAACATCTTTCATTTTCTGCAATTTTGCCCCTGCAAATTCGTTTAGTTTTGGTTTTTATACATTTCTTCAAACGAAATATGAAAAAAAAATCTTGGGTCATTCTATCATTTTTTTTATTGATATCATCACAATATATTGATATTCAAGCACAAAATATCAAAAAAAATATTTCTTTTGCGTGGAAAGATCCCTTACGCTACGAACAATCTGACGGCACTACACTCCGTCTTTTATACTTCGACGGCGCCGTTTCCACCCCTGATTATGAAACGCTTCCTCTTTATTTTGAACGATTTGAGACAGATGCTTTTTACGAAGAATACAGAGTATCACTTTCCAATATACAATCTGCCCGTCTGACAGAGGAGGAGTCCGCAATGATCCCCGCCGGGTTTAACGCAAGCGACTTTTCCGCCACAGTCCACACAGCAGTTGACCGGAAAAAGAATTACACTACTATTTCCATACTGCCTATCCGAAAAGTGGGCTCCAGTTACGAAAAACTTTTGAGTGTCAGCGTTTCCATAACTCCAATACCTTCATCTAAAAAAGCGGTGAAGACGCATATTTATGCCACCAACTCGGTGCTTCGGAGCGGCAACTGGTACAAGATTTCCGTCACAAAAACGGGAGTGCACAAAGTCACCTACGCAGACCTCACCTCTTTAGGAATGTCGTTCAGCGGGCTTGCTTCAGACCGTATCGCCCTATTCGGAAACGGCGGGGCCATGCTGCCTGAAGCCAACGGTGCCGACCGCTATGACGACCTTCAGGAACTGCCTATCGAGATGCACGACGGCGGTGATGGCATTTTCAATGAAGGGGATTATTTCCTATTCTATGCAGAAGGACCACACGGATGGAAATACAACGCTGTGGATCAACGATTTTCACACACATTCAACCTGTACGACCATGCCGCCTACTACTTTATCAATGCCGATGAGGGCATCGGGACCAAACGGCGCATTCAGGTGACAGACAACAGCACCCTCGTCCCGACCAATACTGCTTCCACCTATACTCACTACGGTTTCTATGAAACCGATCAATGGTGCATCGGTGAAGCTGGAAGGGGCTGGTACGGAGACCGCTATGATGTCACTACTTCTTACACTTACACATTACCATTACCGACGGCCATCGCAGGAGCCGGACGACTCTCTGTGGACGTGGCCGCAACCTCCGCCAGCTACTCCTCTTTTGCTATATCTGTTAACGGAAACTCTCTCGGTTCTATTTCTGTCGGGGCTCTCAGCAGTGATTACTACGCCCTGACAGCCAACCGCAATTTCACACTCACTCCAACTGGCGGAAATACTTCCGTTACAATCACATACAGCAAACCAAACTCCTCGTCTTCCGGCTACCTCAATTATCTGGAGTGGCAGTTCCCGTGCCATCTCCGTCTTGAAAGCTGGCAGACCTCCTTCTGCCGCCCCGAAAGCGTAGGTACAAACGCCGTCACGCAGTTTCAAGTCGCCAATATGACCTCTGCTGCCAAAGTATGGGATGTAACCCAGATCACCAGCGTCAGCCAGATGGCAGGAACCCTTTCTGGGAGCACTTTCTCCTTCAATGCCCCTACCAGCGAACTGTGCAAATTCATCGCTTTTACAGACAATCAATGCTATGCCGTCACGCCAGTCGGACGGGTGAACAACCAGGATCTCCATAGTTCCAGCCAAGCGGATATGATCATCGTGGCTCACCCCAACTTTATGACACAGGCGGAACGTCTGGCGGAATTTCGCCGTACGAACGACGGGCTGTCGGTCAAAATCGTAACTCTGCAACAAATTTACAATGAGTTCTCCAGCGGTGGGCAGGACATCACGGCCATCCGCGACTATATGAAGATGATTTATGAGAAATCACAAGGCAGTCAACCGCACTACCTGCTATTGTTCGGACGCCCGTCGTACGACTACCGTGGCATTGAGGGAACCTGCCAGCTTTACGTACCCAATTACCAATCGAACAGTATTTTGAATGAAAAATACCTCCGTTCTAACGACGACTATTTCGGAATTTTGGACGACAATGATGGCGAAGGATGCATAGGGATGGTTGATGTTGCTGTGGGCCGTTTCCCCGTTTCCACTGAAGCGCAGGCCAAAATTGCCGTGGACAAGACTATACAGTATGCTTCCCGTGACATCTTGGGCAACGGCACTTCCTACTGCAATTTCGGAAGCTGGAAAAACATCGCCGCCTTTGTCGGGGATGACGAGGATGGCACCACCCATGTAACAGCTGCGGATCTTGCCGCCACTACAGCCGAAAATGCGAACCCCGACATCAATTTAGAAAAGATATATCTCGATGCCTATGAGCAAGTCACTTACTCTTCTTCTGCCCGATATCCGGAAGTGACAAAGGCCATCAACAATAGAATGAAGGCGGGATGCCTGCTATTTGCCTATTTTGGGCACGGGGGCAAGAACGGTTGGGCACATGAGCGCATCATTGAATTAACCGACATCAGCAAGTGGTCAAACCAATACAACCAGCCTTGGATGGTGACGCTGACGTGCGAGCTCGGCTGGTACGACCGCGCCCTTGTGTCTCCGGCAGAGCTGGCATTTCTCAATGCCAATGGAGGTGCAGCCGGCCTGATCACCACTTCCCGTGTGGCCTACACCTATAGTAACCAAGCATACGGGCAGAACTTTTTCGCACAAGTGTTTAATCGTGAGGACCACAAACCCATCACCATTGGCGAGGCCAATCGCATCACCAAGAACCTTAACGATGGAGCCAATGACTCCAAAAACATGATCTATGTGATGGGCGATCCCGCCATGCGTCTCGCAATCCCGCTCTACAATGTGGTCACAGATTCCATCAACGGGATTGCTGTAACAGACAACTTGGACACGCTCCGCGCCCTTTCACGCGTCACGGTTTCCGGACATATTGAAGACAACTCCGGCAACTTCCTACCTGACTTCAACGGCAGCCTCTACCCCTCCGTTTACGACAAGAAGACAACCGAACACACCTTACAAAACGATCCTGGCAGCAATTATTTCGAATTCCAAGTCCAAAAGAACATCCTTTTCAAAGGAAATGTGACGGTGAAGGACGGACGCTTCTCCTTCTCTTTTATTCTGCCGAAGGACATCAATTATGTTTATGGCAATGGCAAAATCAGCTATTATGCCCATAGCAACCATGCCGAGGCCAACGGCTCCTTCCACGAAGCTATCATCGGCGGCATGAGCGACACCCCTATCAGCGACAGCAAAGGCCCTGAAATAGAGCTTTATATGAACGACGAAAATTTCGTCAACGGTGGTACGGTGAACACTGCCCCCACCCTGCTGGTGAAATTGAAGGATGACTATGGTATCAACACTACAGGCAACGGCATCGGACACGACCTTGTGGCCATCATTGACGGTAAGGAACAAACGGTGCTGAACAACTACTACGAGGCGGAGCGCGACAGTTTCAACTGCGGCACCGTGCGATATCCCTACGAAAAGCTGGCGACCGGTTCCCACACGGTAAAAGTACGCGCATGGGACATCCTCAACAACGCCTCCGAAAGCGAACTGGAATTTGTGGTCGTGAACGATGAAGGCCCCGTGCTCGACCACGTGCTCAACTATCCCAACCCCTTCACTACCAATACCTCCTTCTTCTTTGAACATAACCTGCCTGGCACCGAACTCGACATCCTCATCACCATTTATACCATTTCGGGAAAGGTGGTGAAAACCATCAACACACAGCAGGTGACGGAAGGGTTCCGTAGCCGCCCGATCCCGTGGGACGGCCGCGACGACTTCGGCGACCGCCTCGGACGCGGCACCTACCTCTACCGCCTCAAGGTGCGCACCCCCGACGGAAAGCAGGCCGAAAAGTTTGAAAAAATTGTTATCCTATAAAATAATGGTATTGTTTTTGCGTTAAGCATAGATGTTTTATTTTGAACCAAAATTTATTTTTGAATGAAAAAAATACTCTGCCTGATGCTCCTTGCCGCCTTCGGCTGCACGGCTGCATATTCTCAAGCTATCGGCAATCACAACTATCTTGGACAAGAATTGAACACCATCACCACGGCCGTGCCGTTTTTGCAAGTCGCCCCTGACTCACGCTCCGGCGCCATGGGTGATATGGGTGTCGCCACTTCCGCCGATGCGAATTCCCAACACCACAACCCCTCCAAATACGTCTTCAATAAAAACAAGTTCGGCATTTCCATCTCCTATAGCCCATGGCTCCGCAAGTTAGTGAACGACATCAACCTGCTCTACCTCGGCACTTATTGGAAGATCACCGACAACGACGCTCTCTCCTTCTCACTTCGCTATTTTTCACTGGGTGACATCCAGTTTACCGACATGTATGGCGCACCTATGGGAACTCAGAAGCCCAACGAATTCGCCATTGATCTCGGTTACAGCCGCAAACTGATTGACCAGCTCTCCATCGCCATCACCCCACGCTTCATCTATTCTAACCTCACCGCCGGACAATATGTGGAAGGTCAGGAGACCAACGCCGGTTTGGCCGGTGCCGCCGACGTGTCCATGTTCTATGAGCAGGATTTCGAGCTTGGCAACAGTAAGATGAACAGCACCCTTCGTGCCGGCTTCAACATCTCCAACATTGGTAACAAGATTTCTTATTCTTCCGGAACCCTCCGCCGTGACTTTCTCCCCACCAATCTGAAACTCGGCGTAAGCTATGCCATTGATTTCGACGACTATAATACTTTGATGGCGGGTGTTGAGGTCAACAAATTGCTGGTACCCACCCCGCCGGAATACCAACTTGACAGCAACGGTCGTATCCTTTACGACGCTGCCAACAATCCTATCATTGCCCGTGGAAAGAATCCCGATGTATCTGTGGCACAAGGTATCTTTCAATCCTTCGCCGATGCTCCGGGCGGTGCGTTGGAGGAATTCCGTGAAGTCAACTGGTCGGTAGGCTTAGAGTACAGCTACCGCAAATTATTATTCGTGCGTGCCGGCTACTTTTTCGAACATCCCACGAAGGGCAACCGCCAGTTCATTACCGTTGGTGCGGGTATCCACTACAGCATCTTCGGCTTGGATCTGGCCTACCTTTTCACAGTTGACCAACACCATCCGCTTGAAAACACCCTTCGTTTCACCCTCACCTTCGACTTCGCCTCCTTCAAGAAGGACGACATCCGGAACCAAGGTAAGGAACAGATGGGACGGAAATAGGGTATTAGGGTACAGGGTATAGTGAATAGGGTATAGTAAAAAAAATAATACCTTAATAAACCCCGAAGGGGTGACAGATTATAGCCGGACGTGAACCGTCCGGTAATATAAACGGGTATGAAATGCCCGTTTATTGATAAAATATAAAATTGTATGGACAATTTCAGGGTCGGTTTCGGTTACGATTCGCACCGTTTGGCGGAAGGGCTGCCGCTCGTTCTGGGCGGGGTGCGGATACCGTCTGACCGCGGCTGCGTAGCCCACTCCGATGGCGACGCCGTGATCCACGCCCTCTGCGATGCACTGCTCGGGGCCGCCGCCCTCGATGACATCGGCACCCACTTCCCCGACACAGACCCCGCATACAAAGGCATCGACAGCACCCTCCTACTGCAAAAGACCGTAGAGCTGCTCCGTTCGGAGGGCTGGCGGGTGAACAACGCCGATATCACCATCATTCTTGAAAAACCGAAATTAGCCGACTACAAGCCGCTGATGCGTGCCCGTTTGTCCGAATTGATGGGCGTGCCGGTCACCGCTGTCTGCGTGAAGGCGAAAACCAACGAAAAAATGGGGTTCGTCGGGGCGGGCGAAGGTGTGGCCGTCACCGTTGCCGTTTCACTGACGAACTTGTAACTTGATAAACTTGTAACTTGACAAACCTGTAACCGATGCGCCGCCGAATTTATACAATATTATTATTGTGGTTGATCATCCCTATGATGGGTTGGTCGCAGGTGGGCGGCAAATACATCTATAATTTTCTGAATTTCAACACGTCCAGCCGGCAGGCGGCTTTGGGTGGCACCTTACTGGCTGTTTACGATGACGATCCGTCGCTGATTCTGTACAATCCGTCGCTGATCGGGCAAAGGCACCATACGGCATTAGAGGTGAGTGCGGTGGACTATTTCTCCAATGCAGCCTACGGGTCGGCGATGTATTCCCACACGTTCAATAAGGTCGGCTGCTTCGCCTTTGGGATGCAGTTCGTCAACTATGGCAAATTTACGATGACCGACGAAAGCGGCTACGACCAAGGGTACTTCCACGCCGGCGACTACGCGGCCACCGTGGCGTGGGGACGGCAGCTCGACAGCAATTTCACCATCGGGGCCGACTTGAAACTCATCTATTCGGCATACGAGTCGTACCAGTCGTTCGGCATAGCGGTGGATGTGGCGGCCTCCTACGTAAACCAGAAGAAACGGCTGGCACTTTCGTTGCTCGCCCGCAACATCGGCTCCCCTATCGTCAACTACGTGCCGGGGCAGTTCGAGAAAATCCCGTTTGACTTGCAGCTTGCTTTTTCACAGCGATTCAAGTTCATCCCTGTACGGTACCACATCTCCCTCCATCATCTTTACCGCTGGGATATGCGGTATGTGGGCGAAAAAGATCCGCTCCTGGAGTATGATGTAATGACGGAAAGTCCGATTTACCCATCGAAGGCAGCGCAGTTTTTCGACAACATGTTCCGCCACCTTACCATCGGCATTGAAATCATCCCCGTGAAATACCTGTCGTTGTACGTTTCCTACAACCACAACCGTCGGCAGGAGATGTACATCCCGCAAAAACGCACTTTGGCGGGGATTTCCTACGGTTTTATGATTGACATCCACTCCATCCGTATCGGTTTCTCCCGCTCGCACTACGCCGCTGGCGCCACCCCCAACTTCTTCAATTTTTCGGTCAACATTAACGAACTTGCCAAAATTTCCTCCGAAAAAAAGGCAAGGAAACTGAAGAAAGAGGCGATTCCTGCCAGTTAATTTGCAGAAATTACTATTTTTTTGAAAATTATTTATCTGTTTATCAATAAATTAAAAAAATAAAATAAAAAAAGTGATTTTTTTTACAATATGCACAATAATCAATTTATGACTACGTTTTGATAGTCGCTTTTTTGCAACGATGGGCGTTGGTGTAATGGCAACACTACAGATTCTGGTCCTGTCATTGAAGGTTCGAGTCCTTCACGCCCAACACCAGAAAAAAGACCTTGGAAACAGGGTCTTTTTTATTTTGTCCAATCGTGAAAATTAAATTGAAAAAGGGTGGTTGATTTATTAAAAAAACAATGTAAATTTGCGGCCTCAAAATTTAATACGTAAAAAAATGGCAAATACTGAAAAATTAGGCACTAAGCAAGAAATCGAAGGTCAGGAAAATGAGAAAAAATGGCTTGCTTTTTACAAAAACAATGAAAAAGTCATCTATGGCGTGCTTCTGGGCATCCTCATCGTTGTTATTCTAATCATCGCACTTTATCGTTTCGTTATTGTTCCGAGAAACCAGAAGGCTGCTGAAGCCATCATGGCACCGATCGAACAATTCAACCTTGGGCTGGGCACGGGTGACTCTCTCGCTTTCGCCACCGCTCTTGATGGCAACGAAGAGTCTGACGGATTCCTCACCATTATCGACGATTACGGCAGCACCAAGGCCGCCAATACTGCAAAATATTATGCCGCCCTTTGCTACCTCAACCAGCACAACACCGATGAAGCTCTTGAGATGCTTCTGAAATACAAGAAAAAAGACAACAACCTTTGGTATTCCGCCCAAATGCTGATTGGTGACCTTTATGACGAGCAGGGTGATGTGGAGAATGCCAAAAAATATTACAAGCACGCCATCAAGGGCAACACCGAACTGGTAGCTCCCACCGCCGCCTTCAAACTCGGCATGCTGTACGAGCGTGAAGAGAACTGGGCAGAAGCCTACGACAACTACAAATTTATCGAAGACAAATTCTACCAGAGATATACTGAAATGGGCGTAGCCAAATACCTTGAACGTGCCAAAATCAAAGCTGGAAAATAATGAAGAAGAAGGAGAATCTTTCCGATATTTCCATACTTAAAAACTCCAATAATGCCAATTGCAAAATTGGCATTATTGTCAGTATGTGGAACGAAGAAGTTACCGCTGCTCTCGAAAAAGGCGCAGTGGACACGCTTCTGGAAGGCGGCGTATCCAAAAGCAACCTGCTGGTTTTTCATGTACCAGGCAGTTTTGAACTGCCTTCCGCAGCGGCAATGCTGCTGGAAGCTAACGAGAATGTCGATGCTGTCATCTGCCTCGGTTGCATCATTCAAGGGGAAACGCGCCATTTCGAATTCATTGCCCAAGCGGTGGCAAACGGAATTGCAAAGGTGGGTATTGAATACACGGTGCCCGTCATCTTCGGTGTGCTGACCTGCAACACGGCGGAGCAGGCCACCGATCGCTCCGGCGGTAAGCATGGCAACAAGGGTGTCGAAGCAGCTGCCACTTGCCTCCAGATGCTCCAAACACAGAGAGAAATGCATAACCGTAAGTAGTATAAAGTAAAAAGTATAAAGTAATAGGTTTCCACGCACAATCCCTTCTTCATTCCAACCTATCACCTATTACCTTTTACTTATTACCTATTACTTATCACCTTTTACCAATAATAGGATAAATGAAAGTAGTTTTTATGGGCACGCCGGAATTTGCGGTGGCCACTTTAGATGCAATCTGTAAAGCAGGGAACGACGTCGCTGCGGTGGTTACTGTTCCTGACAAGCCTGCGGGACGAGGTTTACAGCTTCGTCCGTCGGCAGTGAAGGAGTATGCCGTAACCCACAACCTGCAGGTTCTACAGCCCGAAAAGCTGAAATCGGAAGATTTTCTGGCACGACTCCGCGAAATCAACGCTGACGTCTTTGTCGTTGTTGCGTTCCGAATGCTTCCGGAAGTGGTCTATGCTATGCCAAAGCACGGCACATTCAACGTCCATGCATCGTTACTGCCGAACTACCGCGGTGCCGCCCCCATCCACCATGCGGTGATGAACGGAGAGACCAAATCGGGCGTCACCACCTTCTTCCTTGACCGGCAGATTGATACCGGCGACATCATCGACAGCATCGAGGTCCCCATCCGCCCCGACGAGACGACGGGTGAGCTGTACGACGAACTGATGCAAAAGGGGGCAGAACTCGCCGTACGCACCTTACAAAGCATCAGTGACGGCACCGTCACCACACGCCCACAGCCCCAATTGCCCGCTGACCAGCTCAAACCTGCCCCGAAAATCTTCAAGGAGGACACCTTTATCGACTGGAACCAGCCCTCCTCCGTCATATATAATAAGATTAGAGGACTGTGCCCCAGCCCGTGCGCATGCACCCGCATCCGCAACAAAAAAGGGAACGAGGAACAAATCAAAATATTTGAAACACAAATTCTTTCTTCTGGAAAGACAATGCAGAAAGCAGGATTCATCCGTATCCTTTTGCCCGATATTTTTGCAATTTCTACAGCAGATGGAGAAATTTCCATCAAAAAATTACAACTTCAAGGAAAGTCACGCCTTGATATTGAAGCGTTTTTGCGTGGATTCCACCCTGAAAACTACGACTTGGAACTTTTTTAGTTTTTTGTAAAACATTTATAATCAATTATATATAAATTTGTTACAAAATTTCTTCATTTTTTTTTAAAAAAGTGAAGAAAAACGCTTGCAATTATCAAAAATACTGCTACTTTTGCGCGTTAAAGTTAATTAATTAACCACTTAAATTTTTTACAAATGAATAAAGCACAATTAATTGATGCCATCGCTGAAAAAGCCGGCCTTCAGAAAGTTGAAGCTAAGAGAGCCCTCGAAGCTTATGTAGAAGCAACCACCGAAGCCCTTAAGGGTGGTGACAAAGTTTCTCTCGTTGGTTTCGGTACTCTGTCCGTTAACGAGCGTGCTGCCAGAAAAGGCCGCAACCCGCAGACCAAGAAGGAAATGATGATTCCCGCAAAGAAAGTCGTGAAATTCAAAGCCGGCGCTGACCTCACTAACCTCTAATAGTGTGTGTTTTGTCAAAAAGAGCCCCAGAAATGGGGCTTTTTTTATTGTTAAACCAAATATATGGGCCAATCTAAGCACACCCTCCTATCCAGACCAATAATGAATGAACTGACGATTGAACAAAAGAAAAAACTGATCCCTTATTTGCGCACTTTCATCACAGAGGAACGCGACGCACGCATTATAGAAGTACTTCAAAACCGCACACGCCACTTTACCGTTGTGCTGGAGGACCTGTACCAGACACAGAATATCAGCGCGGTGATGCGCACCTGCGAATGTTACGGCGTCCAAGACGTGCACATTATCGAAAAGGAGAACGAGTTCATCATCCACGATGCCATCTCAATGGGCGCGAACAAGTGGCTGACACTCCATAATTACAAAAATGAGCCAGGCAATGTGGCCAAATGCGCCGATTACCTTCATTCGAAGGGATACAAGCTCATCGCCACCCTGCCCGCCGAAAACAGCGTCTTTGTGGACGACCTGCCCGTGGACGAAAAGACGGCCTTCTTCTTCGGCACCGAGCTGACGGGACTCTCGGAAGAAGCCGTAGCCGTATGCGACGGGGCCGTCAAAATTCCTATGTACGGATTTACCGAAAGTTTCAACATTTCAAATTCTGTCGCCATCCTCACCTCCAACCGGATTGAACGGCTGCACCGCTCCGGCACGGAATGGCGGCTCACCTCCGACGAGCACGCCGAGCTCTATTTTGAATGGCTTTGCAAATCCATCCGCAATATTGACCTGATCTTAAAGCGGAAATTAGAGGAAGGGGAATAGCTGCCTTACTCGCCTCAGACCAACAGCTCTTCGTCCTCGCCATCGGTCTGGTCCACCACCTGTTTGGCCATGTTCATGAGTGTCCCCAAGGCAAAGCAGGTGAAGAAGAGCGAGACACTTCCGCGGCTGATGAGCGGCAGTGTCTGTCCCGTGGCGGGAATAACACCCGTATTGGCCCCAATATGGATCAGCGCCTGCATCAGGATTAACATCCCGACACCTGTGGCGTAGTAACGGATGAAGTTACCCCGCGCCTTCCGTGCCACAAACAGCGCCTGATAAAACAGTATTACGTAGATAATTAGAACGGCAAGCCCTGTGGCGAACGTAAACTCTTCGCAAATCAATGCGAAAATGAAATCATTCTCGCCTTCTGCCATATTCTTCTTGATCAGGCCTTTTCCCGGTCCCGACGGGTTGACGATGGAGCGCGAGATAGCCGCTTTCGAAAGCGTCATTTGTCGCCCATAGGCCTTGGAGTCACACTTGCCGTGCAGCCAATACTGGATACGGCTGTCAAGGGTGGTGGAACGATCTTCCTTTCCTTGTTCCACCATCACCTCATTTTGATTTCGGTAGTGTCCGATGGCAAGGTAGATTCCACCCAGTGCTCCACACAGCAGAAACGTGTAAATCAAGTGCTTGACTTTCACCCCCGCCACGAACATCACCGTCATTCCCGTAATGAAAAGAATGATGGCAGTGGAAATGTTGCGCAGAGCGATTAGTCCGACAAACAACATCAGCCACCCGATTCCCCAGATGGTTTGGTACTTGTCGATTTCCTTTCCCTTGTTTGTATGTTTTGCAAAAAAGATGCACAAATAAAAAATAAGGCAAAGGGAGACAATATAAAATGTCTGAATCAAATGTCCCCCGATAGAAATACTTCGACCGCCTGCGCCACGCCGCATGATAAGCGTGAGTACCAGTAAAACGAACGCGACCCCAAGGAAAAGGATGGAGGAGCGGTTATACTTTTTGTAGCTCACCTTGGAGAAGGCAAAGATTGCACCAAGTCCTGCCGCTTGTTGGAGAAGTGGCAGCAATAGCTCGCCTGTCAGGCTATACGAGGTGAGTACCGACACAATGGACAGCAGGATCACCATCAGCCAGATGCCGTGGTAGTATTTCAACCGGTTGCGCAAGGTCGTGATTTCCATATTACAACTGTGCTACAGCGTCTTTGAATGAGCTGCCTCTTTTCTCAATGCTATCACCCTGCTCGACAGAAGTGCCGGGGCAATACAGCACTGCGTGGTTGATACCGGCGGAATAAAAAGCCGTACGCACCGCCGACTCCATATCCGTGGCATGTTCCGTCAGCACGCCCATCCCCTCGAGGATTGTCCGCGACGGCGAAGTCTCACTACCGACAAAAACGACGGAAGTGATTTTCGTGCTGATGAACTGCATCAGTTCCGCAAAAAGGCCGCCGGCTTCACCCCACTGTTCGAATGAAGTGATCCACACCGCTTTCTTCTGCAGGTTGGAAAGAGCCATATAAACTCCGTTCACGTTGACGGAAGCAGCATCATTAATAAAGTCGATGCCGCGGATGTTCTTCACGAACTCCATCTTGTGTTCGGGCGTACCAAAACCGTTGGCAACCATCGCTGCCATCTGCGTACGGCGGCTGTTCAACAACCCCTGTAAGTCCCTGATTTCGGAACCGCCTATTTCAAAACCAATTCCGTATTCTCCTTTAACACTGGTGATCTTTTTCATATTTTTACGTTCAATAAAGGTTAATTATCTGATTTTTAATGTTATGATTGCCAGAACGACACAAATGATGCTCAACACAATCATCCGTTGCGTGATGGTGGATTCGTGCAAGACAGATTTTCCCTTACGCGAGAAAATAACGGGCTGGTCGGCAACCGCCTGCTTCTGATAGTGGTGATGAAGCGGGGTCATAATGAAAACTCGCTTACCTTGTCCGGTTTTCTTTTTCGTATATTTGAAATAGGCCCTCTGGATCAGCACCGAACAAGCTTCAATGAGGAAAATGCCGCACAGAAGCGGAATCAGCAACTCCTTGCGGATAATAATGCACGACACCGCAATAATGCCACCCAAGGTGAGACTGCCCACATCACCCATAAAAACTTTGGCCGGATAACAGTTCCACCAATAGAAGCCGATGAGGGCACCGACCAATGCCGAAACAAATACCACCAGCTCACTAATATTGGGGATGTACATGATATTAAGGTAATCAGCGAACACGACGTTGCCCGACACGTAAGCCAATACAGCGATACCCACCGCAATAGGTGCGGAGACACCCGTTACAAGGCCATCCATACCATCGGTGAGGTTTGCTCCGTTCGAGACTGCCGTCAGAATAAATACGATGATCGGGATGTAAAACAAGAATGACCATTTGCCGTCTTCATCACCCATCCAGCGGGTGAACCACGCATAATTGAACTCATGGTTCTTCACAAAAGGAATAGTCGTTTTGGTAGAGTGGAATGACGGAGTGACCGGCTGCTTCGCGGGCGCAATGTTCGCATCGGTCTTGCTGATGGTAAACATCTCGTCCGCCGTCGTCACCTGCTTCGGAAGGGAGTAGTTTTCCTTGATGCCCACTGCAGGATGGAAGTACATCACCACACCTACGACAACACCCAGCACCACCTGTCCCAACAACTTTGTTTTTTCCGAAATGCCGTCCTTATTGTGCTTCACACATTTGATGTAGTCATCGGCGAAACCGAGAGCGCCGAGCCACAAGGTAGTGAAGATCATCAGCAGGACATAAATGTTGTCGAGTTTGTTGAACAGCAGCACCGGAATCAACAAGGAGACGATGATAAGAATGCCTCCCATCTTGGGAGTGGAAGCCTTGTTTTCCTGTCCCGGAAGACCGAGGTCTCGTTCCTGCTCGCCACGCGTTTTCTTGCGCAAAATTTCAATCACACGGGGACCTGCCAGCAACGTGATCAAAAACGACAGTGCCAATGCGCACACTGCACGGAACGAAATGTAATGGAACAACCCCGCACCGGGGAAATTCAATCCATGAAGCCAATCAAAAAGGTAATATAACATAGTTGCAGGTTTATCAAGTTAAAAGTTGAGAGTTAAAAGGTTTGAAGGTAGAAGGTGATAGGTGATAAGGATAAAGAGGGTCTGTGCAAAGGCTACCTCCTACTTTATACTTCATATTTTTCCGTTTTCAATTTTCCGTTTTCAGTTTTCAATTTTATAGTTGCCAGTCGTTGCGCACCTCCTCCATATCGTCGAAATGGTGTTTGGTGCCTTGTACGTCTTGGTATTTTTCGTGTCCTTTGCCGGCAATGAGGATGACCCCGTGGTCGCGCATGAGCATACAGGCGGTACGGATGGCTTCTCGACGATTTTCGATAATCAAGGTGTTGGGACGGAAGTCAGCGGGGATGCCCGGCTCCATATCTTTGAGGATTTGCGCCGGTTCCTCGAAGCGGGGGTTGTCGGACGTGAGGATGACACGGTCGCTGTACTCGCAAGCGATGGCGGCCATCTCGGGACGTTTGGTCTTGTCGCGGTTGCCGCCGCAGCCCACTACAGTCAGCACCTCCTCCCCTTTTCGGGTGATATTGCGGATGGTGGACAACACGTTTTTGAGAGCGTCGGGGGTGTGGGCGTAATCGACGATGGCGACGCCACCCTGGCCGTTGCGGATCACCTCGAAGCGGCCGTCCGCCGTGCCCAAGGCGCTCATCTTCACCAGCACCTCTTCCGAGGGCATCCCCAGAAGCACCGCCGCCGCATAGATGGCTGTCAGGTTGTAGGCATTAAACCGCCCCGACAAACGGAAGAACGACTCCACCCCGTTGATCTGCAAGTGCAAACCTTCGAAACTATTTTCAATAAGGCGCGTTTTGAAATCGGCAGGCGACTGCAACGAGTAGGTTTTCACCGTCGCTTTGGTGTTCTGTACCATCACCATGCCGTTTTTGTCGTCAATGTTGGTGAGAGCGAAAGCGGTAGTGGGAAGTGCGTCGAAAAATCCCTTTTTTGCCTGAATATAGTTGGCGAAAGTCTTGTGGAAATCCAGATGGTCGTGGGTGATGTTGCTGAAGATGCCGCCCGCAAACGTCAGCCCTTCAATACGGTGCTGACACACGGAGTGGGAACTGACCTCCATAAAGCAGTATTCGCAACCCGCTTCCACCATACGGGCAAGCAGAGCGTTCAGTTCCAACGCATCGGGTGTGGTGTGCGTGGCCGCCACCTCCTCGTCACCAATGCGGTTCACAATAGTGGAGAGCAATCCCGCCCTATATCCGAGGGCAGTGAACAAACGGTGCAACAACGTCACCGTGGTGGTTTTCCCGTTAGTGCCGGTGATACCGACCAGCTTCAATTTGCGGCTCGGATGGTCGAAATAGGCGTCGGCAATCCGTCCCAAAGCCACGGAGCTGTCGTTGACACGGATGTAACAGACATTATCGGAAAGCGCGGAAGGCAGATCCTCACAGAGCACCGCACCCGCACCTGCCTCCACCGCTTGCGGAATATAGAGGTGACCGTCGGTCTGGGTGCCGCGCTGGGCCACATATAACGTGGTAACGCCCTCTTTTTCAGAGCGCTTTATCTTACGTGAATCAAATTCAATCTGTCCAATTCCAATTTCCGGACAGCCTTTGATTTCGCAATAGTCAATACTGCTTAATAATGTAGCTAAAGTTTTCACGTATCAATTTAGGTTATAGGGGTTGGGGTTATAGGAGTTAGGAATTAGGAAGTAGGTAATAGGTAGGAGGTAGGAGGTAAAAAGTAAAAGGTAAAGGGTGGGTGAACAACAAAGGGATGGGTGGGTGCCGCTAAGGGCTTAGGGTGAGGGTGACGGTATTACTTTCTTTGCTATAGGATTGGCTTGTGACATTTCCTTTCCCGCTGATTTGGGCTCGGTGGCCATATTTCCGTACTTCAGCGATAGCGTCAGCTGCACTAAGGCCAATAACATTAGGCACGCTGTCCTTCACCGAGACGGTATAGCTGGTGAACAATGCCTCGTCCTCCCGCGAGGTGATGCAGTAGTCGGCCTGTTCATCTGGCATAATACCAGCTTTCCAGTGTTGCACAGCCGCCTTCAAGGTCTGCCAACGCACGGGGCGTCTGGCGACAAGGTGCTTCTCGCTCCGGTCAATCTCCTTCGCGGGATAGACAATCTGATGGGCGATGTTAGAGAACAGGCGCGCCGCCTCACCGCTGCCGTAACGTTTCTTCACATCAAACAGATAGACAATGCAGGTATATTTCGGATTGTCGGCGGGGAAGTATCCGCAGAAGGAGATGGCATTGCGGCTATAATCATATCGGCCAAGTGTCTGATCATAGATATCACGCGTGCCCGTCTTGCCGGCCATGGGAAGATTTTCATCGTGGCATGAGTAAGCGGTACCTCCCTTTTCCATCACTACGGCACGGAGGAACTCCTGTGCAATCTGGATAGTCTGCGGAGAGGCGATCCGTTCCTTCAGCACCACCGTCGGATACTCCACCGTCTCCTTGCCAAGGGTAGTGGAACGGACAAAGCGGGGCTGCATCATTTTTCCTCCGTTAGCGACAGCATTGTAATAGACTAATGTCTGCAACGGCTGCATACAGAAACCAGCGCCGAAATAGTAACCATATTGTTCTGTAAAGTTGCGTGTGTTGGGATGCATATTCACCGGTTCCAGTTTCCCGATTTGGGCGGAGAAGCCGATAGTCACAAACATGGAGTCAAGCTTTCGTGCATAGTCCGCATACGACGGGAAAGCATCACGCATCATCAGGGCCACGCCAATGTTGGACGAATGCTTGATAATTTCCCGCACGGAGACATCGCGGATGAGGCCACGCGAATGGGAGTCCTTGTATGAGTAGCTGCGTTTCCCGACATGGAAGGTATAGTCACCCCGGACGTATTTGCGGGTAGTGTCCCCGTGCAATTGCTCCAGATAAGCCAGCAGTGAAGCAAGTTTGAAAGTGGAGCCCGGCTCTGCGGACTCCGCCACCATTGCGTTATTGCGGGTTTCAAGATACACTGTGTCATCCCCATCGACAAAACGGGTGAAGTTCGACATCGCCTTGATATCTCCCGTCGCCGTTTCCATCACCACAGCGCAAGCCCATTTCGGCTTGGTCTCCAGCGCCTTTTCCAATAACTCTTTATGGACGATCTTCTGGATTTCCGTACTAATGGTCGTATAGACGGCACCGCCGTTCACAGGCGGGTTCTCCGATTCCAACGGTATGGATATACCATTGATATACAACCGTTTCTTTTGTCCTGGAATACCCGTAAGGACTTTATTAAATTCCGGATTCCCGTCAATACCGTTCCCTTTGCTCATATTGCCGAGAATACGCTGAGCCAGCTTCCCGTATGGGTGCACGCGCACTAAAAGTTCAGAGCTCCCTTCATTCAGGATATCGGCGAAATAGAGCTTTTTCAACTTCTTGGCCTCCATCTGTTGGGGCGAAAATCCGTAGCGGGCGCGGACGGCAGCTGCTGTATCTATGGTGCGGGAAAAAAGCGGCAAACTTTTGATGAAAGCCAAATCCTTGGCTAACACCATTTTATTTTCGCGAATCACCTGTTCCTCACTGAAGATGGTGACATACCGCTGATCCTTGAGCGCCCGCGTAAATTTAGCACGGTAATCGTCCACGCTGTACTCAGGATAACGGTCAGAAAACTGGTTATAAAAACTGACTGCAAGGTCGTAAATGAGGGTGTCAAGGTAGGGCTCATTCTCATTGAAGTAGCGGTAATTCTTGTTGTACGACATTCCATCCACACCTATAGGATAGACGCGCACATTGGACACCAGCGGCATGTTACTGTCATCGAAGATGATGCCGCGCGGGGGATTGACGAAGGACTCCACCACACAATTCTCCCGCATTTCGGGGGGCAGCGTGTCAAACTGCTCTCTTGAATAGACGGGATAAATGTCCGTGGAGCCGCTATATTTCTTCTGTTGAAAGCAAGCGAGGTAAATCATACCAGCCAGACACAGCAGGATGAACGCCGCGCAGAATGCGATGACGATCCTCTGCCTCTTGATGAAATTGTCTTGCCGTTGTTTCTTCTTACTCATTGCCTACCTCAATTTTATAATAGCCGTTGGCGTTGGTCGGTACAAAGCCCATGTCGGCAGCCTCCTGACGCAGACGCTCCTCGTCTTCAGTATAAATCACCTCATTCCGGATTTTGAACTCCACCACCGTGCTGTCGTAGCGGTCTTGCAACTGCTTGTTCCTTTTCTCCTTGTTGTTGATGGAATGTTCGTTCCACAGGGCAACCAACACGATAATAATCACGGCAGCAGCCCACACGCCCCATTTTTCGATGGAGCGCAAAAGATGGATACCGGAAAAGGTTTCACGGATGAAGGTCCGTAGCCTTCCCGGCTTTTTTTTCTTCTTGGGGTCAATGTCCTGATTCTGGTACACTTTGTGGGGTTAAAGGTTAATGGTTATCGCGGTTTTAATGGGGTCAAGATAGGGTCAGCGTCGGGCTGCAATCCGCAGTTTGGCGCTTCGGGCGCGGGGGTTCGCGCCGATTTCCTCGTCGTCAGGGACGACGGCCTTGCGGGTGATGAGTTCGAAAGGGGTGAGCGGATTCCCATAGAAATCCTTTTCGATATTTCCCTCGAAATTCCCGGCCTTCATAAAGTTTTTGACGAGGCGGTCTTCGAGCGAGTGGTAAGAGATGACGGCGAGCCGTCCGCCGGGTTTCAGCACCTCAGCGGCCTGGGTCAGGAAGCTGCGGAGCACCTCCATCTCATCGTTGACTTCGATGCGAAGAGCCTGGAACACCTGCGACAAGGTCTTGTTCTCCTTGCCGTGCGGCAGGAGCGGTGCAAGCACGTTGACGAGGTCGGTGGTAGTGCGGATGGGCGTTTCGCGGCACTCCTCGATGCGGGCGGCAATTTGGCGGGCGTTGGCCAGCTCACCGTATTTATAAAAAAGGTCGGCGAGCGCCGCAACGGGATAACGGTTCACCACCTCAGCGGCGGTAAGGCCACGGCTGCTGTTCATCCGCATGTCGAGATCGCCCTCGAAACGGTGCGAAAAGCCGCGTGCGGGGGTGTCGAACTGGTGCGACGAAACACCGAGGTCGGCCAGAATGCCGTCGGTGGGACATCCATTATAATATTGTATGAATTTCTTGAGATTACTGAAATTCGACGGGACAAACTGGAAGCGCGGGTCCTGGGGTACGTTGGCTACCGCATCGGGGTCCTGGTCGAAAGCAATAAGGCGACCCTTCGGACTGAGTTTCTGCAAAATCAGTGCAGAGTGGCCACCACCGCCAAAAGTAACATCAACATAGATTCCATCGGGATTGGTCACCATCCCTTCAACGGAAGGATGAAGAAGAACGGGATTATGATACATCGCCGCCCTCCTTTCCTTGCTTTTGGAACTCACCCGAATGCATCTGCGCGTTGATGACAGCGAAGTCCTCCGGTGTCACCGAGTCACACATATTGTTGAAGTCGTTCTTGTTCCAGATTTCAATTTGCCCGTTGTCCAGAACCAAAACCGCATCGCCTGCGATACCGTACTGATCCATCAGGTTCTTGGGCAGTACAATACGATTTTGCGAATCTGCTTCGATATAGGCGCTGTTGCGCAAAAGAATATTACGGTACAATTTGACCTGCAGATTGTTGCGATCCAAGGAATCCAAAAAATCCGATTGCTTCTGGTAGGCGGTCTGGGTCCAAAGCATGATGTGCTTGCCAAAACCGACGGTGGCCCAAAATGACTGGCGATCCTCCTCTGGCAACTCCTTAATCAGAGCAGCAGGCAGCTTCAACCGCCCGTACTTCTCAATGGAGACCTCAAACCAACGATATTTAAAACCAGTCATAATTTTTCTTTGCGCCAAAAAAGCGTACAAAAGTACACTTTTATTTTATAAACATTCCATAAATAATAAAAATTTTATGATTTTTGTTGAAAATTATATCTAACTGATTGATTATAAGTGTGGAAAAAATTGGAATAAAAAAATTTATATTATCTACTTATAAACATTAAACTATTGATAATTAATGAAAACAAGGATAAAATAGTCTGTTTCTACACCTATCATTAAATCAATTATTTATGGATTTTTGAAGAAAATACTGTATTTTTTTGGAAAAAAATGGAAGATTTTGGGCGCATTTGGACGCAAAAGGAGGGAACAGACTCTCGCAGAACCCGCAGACTACTGCAGATGTGATTTTGAGATTAAAAGAAGGATTTCTAAAAATAATAAAGTACTTTTGCACCCAATTAAAACAATCGGTCATGAGCTTCCTTTCTGAACTTGCTGCGAAGATTATCAATCCTCAAATTATTGATTACAAAAATATTGCTGTAGTCCTTCCCAACAAAAGGGCGCAAAAGGCGCTGGATATCGAGATGGCACATGCAGCTCGCAGAAGCATTTTCCCGCCCGTGGTTTTCAGCATCGACGAACTCGTCGGTAACTTGTCGGGATTGGAGGTACTGCCCATGAGCGAACTTCTCATTGAACTTTACGGCGTTTATGAAGAGGTTGCCGACTTACATCATATACAAACTGATGATTTTCAAAAGTTTATATCATGGGGCACCAATCTTATCGGTGACTTTAACGACATCGACCGGCAGCTGGCCGATGCACATGAGGTTTTTTCCTACCTGAAAGACTTCAAAGATATCGGCATCGAAATCGAAAGCAGCGGACAACCCACGGCAGGCCAACGGCGGTATTTGGAATTTTATGGAATGTTGTACGAACTGTACGCCAGATTTGGCGAAAGTCTCCGCAAGAAAGGGAAAGCCTATCCCGGCCTCATTTATCGCACCGCCGCCGAAAACATATCAGAACTTTCTGAAAAACAAAATTTTACAACATACTATTTTGCCGGGCTGAACGCCATGACACCAGCGGAATCTCGAATCATCCACCATTTTTATCAGGATGGAAAAGTGCAGTTTTTCTTCGATTTCGACCCGTTTTACCTTGAATACACAGCCCAAATCAGAGAGGAACTTGCCAAAACATTCCAAATTGAGGCCAAGGACATCCGTTCTATCACCAACCATTTTGCCGCTGCGCCGAAATCCGTCCGCACCTATGGTGTCAGTAAGACCATGAACCAGATATACGAAGCCGTGGACATCCTGAACCGCATTGAGGCGGAAGATCCTAACGCGCTGAACCATACCGCCGTCGTCTTCGCTGATGAGAGCCTGATTGTGCCGTTCGTCCACGCCTACGACCCTTCCAAGTGCAACATCAGCAAGAAGTATCCGGTCCGTGCCACCGCCGCCTACCGGCTGCTACAGATCCTGCTTACCATGGCACGAAACTTCCAGCGTTTCCAGAACCAAGGGGAGAGCAATGGCACAGTGACTTCCGACAACGTCGCCCACTACCATGAGGATGTGCTGTCGCTGTACCGTGATCCGTTGGTGGCGGCGGCTTTCGTCCCTGATGAAGTGGAACACCAACTGCTTATTCGTTCTCTTGTGGGCAGCAACCAACTCTTTTTTTCGCGCCGTACCCTCAACGGGCAACTGCCCGACAGCTGCCCCGATGTAACTGGCAGCGGCAACCGCCTCATCGAAGCTATCGCCGCTTACTTCCGGCTCGTAGCCGACCGCTTACCGGACAACTATTCCGCCGACAGACACCTCCTCCGCCTTTTCGCCGGTGCGATGGACGCCGCCGCCGAAGTCCTGTCCCGTTTCCCTAATGCTGGCGCCGTAGAAGTGCGTACAGTGGAGTTCTTCATTAACGAAAAAATTGACCTGCTGGACTTCTCCTTCAAAGGAGACCGTTCGTCGGGCGTACAAGTAATGGGGCTTCTTGAAACCCGCACCCTCGACTTCGACCATGTGGTGATGCTGTCGGTAAACGAAGGAATATTACCCTCTGGAAATACAGACAACTCCTTGATTCTTTATGAAATAAAGAAAAAATTCCATCTTTCCACCTACGAACAGAACGACACTATTTATGGCTATCATTTCTTCCATTTGCTGCAACGTGCCAAAGACATCCACCTCATTTACAACGCCGATTCGTCGGACGAGGTGGCAGAAGAGAGCCGTTTCATCAAACAGATTGCCTTTAAAAAGAAGAAAATGAAACTGGACACCCTCGTTTTCGAGCAAGTGGTGCGGCAACCGCAGTCGTCCAGTATCGGCGGGGTCACACCTCCCCTTTCCGTCGCCAATACGGAACAAACGAAAAAGAAGCTCCAGCATTTTCATTTTTCCGCCTCATCATTAAGCACTTACATCAATTGTCCATTACAATTTTACCTAAAGTTCGTCGCAAACATCCTGCCAGAAGATTCCATTGACGAAAATGTGGATCAGAGCATTATCGGGCTGGTGATACACAAAGCGCTGGAAGAGCTCGGAAAGGCCATCATCGGACATCCTGGAACTCCGGCAGTGCAATTTGTGGACGAGTGGACGAACAAAATCGGAAGTGACTACATCCTTGACCTTTTCAACAGCTATGACGAAGTACGGGGACAGGACCTGTCTCGTGGACGTCTCTATCTTGCGACGGAGGTGGTCCGCAAGACGTTGGCGGCATATCTTCCGCTCTTGCGAGATGAGCTGGCTTCCGGACAAACGCAAATCATCGGGTGCGAGCGACGTTTTTCCTGCCGGTTGGACGTGGGGGGAGCTTCTGTCGCACTCAAAGGTTTCGCAGACCGAATCGACCTTCACGGCGGCAAAGTCTCCATCCTTGACTACAAAAGCGGCGAATCACACTCCACCAGCTTCCGTAACATCGCCGAACTCTTCACCGATACGGACAAGAAACATATTTTCCAGCTGTTCTTCTATATGCTGCTATACAAACATCGCGACAAGGAGGAATTCCCATCCCATCTTTTCCCTGAAACGGAACTTGAAGCCGGCATCGTCTATTTGCGGGACTCGCTGAAAGGAGAAAACGCCACCCATTATGCCGAATGGAAGAAAGGGAAGGACGAAGAACCTGCCACGCCCGAACAACTCGCGGAAGAGTTCGAACAACAGTTGAAAATCCGGATAAAGGACCTTTTAGAAAACGACTCCTTTTCTCAAACCGAAAATATAAAACATTGTGAATATTGCGATTACAAGCTTATCTGTCAAAGATAACCAGACCGTTCCCGTTTGTGGAATTGTTTTTTCAAAAGATTCATCTTCTTCCAATAATTTATCGTATTTTTGCAGCCTGTTTTTAAAAGAATATCAAAATGAAAAAAATCATTTCTCTCATACTGTTCATGGCTGTAGCAGCCGTCTATGCCCAGAGTTTTCAAATCACCTATAACGGCGAAGTCGTAACCGGTGCAATCAATTTTGTCGCTGAACAAGCTGACGATGACAACGAGTTGATTGTCACTATCACCAACACTTCCGACCAGCCTGACAGCATATTTCTGACAAGAAGAGTGACTTCTGAAGTGTCCGGATCCTACAACATCTTCTGTATCGGTGGACAATGTTACGATGCCAGCATCAATGCTTCCTCGTCACCTATGATTCTCCAACCTGGAGAAAACTCTGACGGAAGCGGTTTCCATTTCCTTTACAATCCTTGCGGAAATGAAGGCACCACATCGGTTGACTATACTTTCATTTCAGGAGATTTCTCCACTACCCTCACAGTCAACTATACCTATACCTCAACTGGCATCAACAATAGTGATCTCCATGTAAACAGCCTCACTGCCTACCCGAATCCTGCCACTACCAGCGTAACCGTTGCCTACGATCTTTCAGGTTTCCGCGCCAATAGTGACGCCCGTCTGGTTATCACCAACCTTGTGGGCAGCAAAGTGGCTGTCCGTTCTCTCAACGGCACCTCAGGCAAAGTCAGCTTGGACCTCAGCGGTCTGGACGCTGGCATCTACTTCTATTCAGTAGAAGCCAACGGACAATCTATTTCCACACGGAAATTAATCGTCAAGTAATTTCTTTCTAATTTCTTTTCGGAATGGAAGTAACCCGTATATTCGACATTCTTCCACATTACGCCATTCATCTGCAAAGGGATGATGCTCTTTGTGGTAAGGAAAATGGCGTTTGGAAGCATTACAGCACTACACAGTACGTCAATATTGTCAACAATATCAGCTATGGACTGATGCAGCTTGGCGTAAAGAAGGGTGATAAGATCGCCTCCATTAGTGCCGGACGGCCCGAATGGAACTTTCTGGACATGGCCATCATACAGCTAGGTGCCATTCACGTGCCCATCTACCCCACTATCAGCGAGAATGACTACAAGTTCATCCTGCATCATGCTGATGTGAAGATGGTTTTCGTCTCCGGCTGGGACATTCTCCGCAAAATTGAGAACCTCATCGCCGAGATTCCGAACCTGAAGGATAACGTCTATACCTTCCGAAACCTCCGTGGCTATCACCACCTGAACGAGGTTATCGAAATCGGTGCGGCCAATCCAAGTCCTCAGTACCTCAAGGAGATACGGGAACGCATCTCCCCCGATGACGTGATGACCATGATTTACACATCGGGGACTACGGGCACGATGAAGGGGGTGCAGCTCACCCACCGTAACATCATCAACAACTTCAAGGCCATTCTACCGATTGTGCCCGTGCATCCGCAAACCCGCGTGCTGAGCTACCTGCCGCTGTGCCACATTTACGAACGCATGATGAACTACGCGTGGCAGTACCTCGGCATCCCCATTTATTACGCCGAAAGCCTCGGCACTATCGCCGACAACCTGCGCGAAATCAAGCCCACCATCTTCACGACGGTGCCGCGTCTGCTGGAAAAATTCTACGACCGCATCATCGCTACGGGGCGCAAGATGCCCAAACTGAAGAAGAAACTCTTTTTCTGGGCCGACGAGGTGGCCAGCAACTACGAGCTGGAGCCGGAGCAGAGCAAACGTTACCGTCGCCAGCTGAAACGCGCCCGCTCGCTTGTATTGAACAAATGGTACGAAGCCCTCGGCGGTCGGCTGGAGGTGATCGTTTCCGGTGGCGCCGCCATGCAGACGCGCCTCTGCCGCATCTTCTGGGCGATGGGTATCACCGTGCTCGAAGGTTACGGCATGACCGAAACTTCGCCCGTCATCGCGGTCGGCAGTTTTTTCAAAAAAGGGTTCAAATTCGGCACGGTGGGGCAGCCACTGCCTGGCATCGAGGTCAAGATTGCCGAGGACGGCGAAATCCTCACCCGCGGTCACTGCGTGATGGCCGGCTACTACAAAGCCGACGATATCACCCGCGAGACCATTGACGAGGATGGGTGGCTCCATACAGGCGACATCGGGGCGTTCGAACCCGAAGGGCAGCTGTGCATCACCGGACGGAAGAAGGAGATGTTCAAGACAGCCTTCGGCAAGTACGTCGTCCCCACGCTCGTGGAAGGCAAATTCCTCGAAGACTCGCTCATCGACAATATCATGGTTCTCGGCGAGAACAAGAAGTTTGCGGCAGCGCTCATCGTCCCCAACTTCTCGGACCTCCGCTCGTGGTGCACCCGCAAAGGCATCCATTACACCACCAACGAGGAGATGATCAAGCATCCCGATGTTTTGAAAAAATACAAAAAGATCCAAGACCGCTGCAACGCCCAGCTCGGTGAGACGGAGCGTGTGATGCGGTTCGCACTCATCGACTATGAGTGGGGCGTGCCGACGGGCGAACTCACCGCCACCCTCAAGCTGCGGCGCAAATTCATTTCGGAGAAGTTCGCCGACAAGATTGAGAAGTTGTTTGAATAATATAAAAGAATCATCATAATGAAACAGTTAATCGAATGTGTACCGAATTTTAGCGAGGGGCGGAACCTCGAAGTCATCAAACAAATCACTAACGAGATAGAAACCGTTGAAGGCATCAAGCTGCTGGATGTGGATCCGGGTGCCTCTACCAACCGTACGGTCGTCACCTTCGTGGGCGAGCCGGCTGACGTGTTAGAAGCCGCTTTCCGCGGTATCCGCAAGGCACAGGAACTCATCGACATGCGCAACCACCACGGCGACCACCCGCGTTTCGGCGCCACCGACGTGTGCCCGCTCGTGCCCGTCGCCGGTATCACGATGGAAGAGACGGCCGAATACGCCCGCAAGCTGGCGGAACGCGTTGGCAAGGAGCTTTCCATCCCCGTCTTTTGCTACGAAAATTCCGCTTTCAAGCCGGAACGTCGCAACCTCGCCAACTGCCGTCAGGGTGAGTATGAAGCCTTGAAGGAGCGTATTGTCACCAAGGAGTGGAAGCCCGACTTCGGCCCCAACAAGTTCACAGAAAGCGTGGCCAAGAGCGGTGCCAGTGCCATCGGTGCCCGCGACTTCCTCATTGCCGTGAACTACAACCTCAACACCACCTCCACCCGCCGTGCCAACGCCATCGCTTTCGACGTGCGCGAAAAGGGCCGTCCGAAGCGCGAAGGCAACCCCATCACCGGCAAGATCGTCAAGGATGCCAACGGCAATTCCGTGATGATTCCCGGCACCCTGAAGGGCACGAAGGCCATCGGCTGGTTCATCAAGGAATACGGCATCGCCCAGGTTTCGATGAACATCACCAGCATCCGCGAAACCCCGCTGCACGTCGCTTTCGAGGAGGTGTGCAAGAAGGCTGCCGCCCGTGGCATCCGCGTCACCGGAACCGAAATCGTCGGCCTCGTGCCGAAGTCCGTACTCATCGACGCCGCCGACTACTACCTCGCCAAGCAGCAACGTTCCCTCGGTATCGACGAAGCCGAAAAGATGAAAATCGCCATCAAGTCGATGGGTTTGGACGACCTCAAGCCGTTCAATCCGGAAGAAAAAGTCATTGAATACATGATTGCCGACAAGACCGCCAACCGTCTGGTCGATATGACCTGTGAGGGTTTTGCCAACGAGACGGCTTCGGAAAGTCCGGCTCCTGGCGGCGGTTCCATCGCTGCCTATATGGGTTCGCTCGGTGCCGCCCTCGGCACGATGGTAGCCAACCTCTCCTCCCACAAACCCGGCTGGGACGCCAAGTGGCGCTACTTCTCCGATGTGGCCGAAAAGGGCCAACGTCTGAAAGACGAGCTCATCCATCTGGTGGACGAGGACACCAACGCCTTCAACAAGATCATGAACGCCTTTGGTTTGCCGAAGGGTACGGACGAGGAGAAAGCCGCCCGCAAGAGAGCCATCCAGGAGGCTACCAAGTATGCCACAGAGGTGCCGTTCCGCACGGTGCAGCGTTCCTTCGAGGTGTTTGAAATCTGCGAGCTGATGATTAAGAAAGGCAATCCGAACTCCGTCACCGACGGCGCAGTGGGTGTGCTTTGTGCGGAGGCCGCCGTCACGGGCGCCTACCTCAACGTCAAAATCAACGCTTCCTCATTGGACGACAAGGAATTTGCCAACAAGATTGTGGCCGAAGCCCACGACTACGTGGTCCGCGCCAACCGCATCAAGAGCCGCCTGATCAAACTAGTTGACAAACAGCTGTCGTAAGGCACAGAAATAACCATACATTACTAATAAAAAGGAGGCCATCTGACAGGTGGTCTCCTTTATATTTTTGGGTGATGCTGTCAAAAACGAAAGATATCACACGCCTGTGGATATGCGATGCACCTGTAGAGACGTTTCATGAAACGTCTCTACAACGGTATGTGGCATTTCGTGCCTGTTGGAGACGTGATATGCGAAGGCGCGAAATGTGGAAGCGTGATGAATGGAGACGCGATGAATCGCGTCTCTACAACGAACGATAGCGGGCGGGATGACGGAAAATCATTCCTTCGCCAACGTCGACACCTCTTCCTCGGTAAGGCCGGAAATTTCCGCGATTAGAGAAGGGGCAAGACCTTTGGCGAGCATGTTCTTGGCGAGGAGGCGGCGGGCTTCTTCAATTCCTTCTTCACGACCTTCTTCTCTGCCTTCATTACGGCCTTCTTCACGACCTTCTTCCCGACCCTGCTCTATGCCCGCCTTCAGTGATTTTTGCTGGGCGCAGCGGATGGCATCCTGCACATCGGCATATTCTAAAACGCTCTTTTTGTACTCTTTCTTTTCCATAGCGGTGAGTTTTGAATATTTGCCATCCTCGAACAGCCCACTGAAAATATCGTCCTCCTGCGGAAGGTCCTGCTCGTCCATTCTTCCCATATTCTTCAACACGAAGGCCCATTTGTGCCGGAGGTCAGGGAAAACCATATCCTTGAGCTGACCGGGGTTCAGCGCGGCAAATTTACGCAATTCCAAAAAACAAAAGAAAGTTTTTTGTGAAAAAATTTTGTTTTTTTCATCCTTTAGCTGCACAATATGGAAGAAATCATCGCTCCCTGTGAACCATTCAGGTACATAATCCATTATACTAAAAGAAATTACCATCGGAATGTCGTATTCCAAATCTCCACGTTCTATATTCTGACTGATGACTCGGCAGTTATAGGTAATGATCCTGTTGGCGAAGAAAGTCTGCTCCCCGCGCTGCATCTCCACGATGACATGCTTTCCGTCGTTTGTGAGACCGTAAATGTCGAACGAAACACGTTTGGTATCCTCTGTTTCCCCCAACAGCTCGGTCGGCAGGAAGGTGATGCTGCTCACCCCTTCCATCTTGTCTGGCAGGTAGGCCTTGAGCAATGCCAGCAGCCGTGCCGCCCCCATCCGGTCACTGCAGAACAGTTTCTTGAAACCGAAGTCCGTCAACGGGTTGATGTAAAAGGAGTGTTTTTCAGATTTTCTATTCTTCATAATGAGTGTTGTTTTTCTGTCCGCAAAGATACAACACCCGAAATGCTTTTTCAAGAGGCATTTTATGCTATTTTCCTGAAAAACAGATATTTAAAAAGATTCAAATTCATGACAAGAAGTGACAAGATTTCGGTTGGGAACCCACAAATTAGTCAAAAAACTGGTTTTTGGAGGTGGTGGCGAACCGAAGCGGAAAATTCGGAATTTTTAGGAGGAAATCGGGGCCGTTGCGAGATTGATGGGCACACCAAGAGAGAACTGTTGGTGCAGATGAACGATGGCTTCGCAGAAGCGGTGATCAACGACATTGTGGTGAGGTAGGAGAATTCCCCGCAAATCCTGCTTTTTTTTCAAAAAATCTGCCATTTTTTTCAAAAATGTGCATCTTGTTAATATTTTTTGTATTTTTGCAACCTCTTACACTTCGTAATCTAACACAGCTCATAACCTGCCAGTAACGTTCTATAAATCATTGTAACATAAGCGTTTTTTGCTTATTCCTTGTTCTGAAATCTAGCAGTTTCATTAACCACGGGGAAGCCAAAAAATGCTCACTTGCAATCATGGGCTATGCGCCTATTGTGCAACGTGGGCTTTCCTATTGTGGTTAAGGTATGCTAGAGCCTCAGAACAGATAGGTGAAAAGGTCCCACGTTTTTTTGTTACCAAATCACGTTTTTTTATGACATATTGCTGTCGGGACCGCAGCGATACAGGTTATTGTATGCGCCAAAACCACACGCATCCCTTTCAGCAACCGATCGGACACTACAGGCAACAGGCCTGTGGTCGTGCCGATTTTTTTATGCATATATATATTAATTAATTACAATATAATAATTATGAAAAAATCCGTAAAAAAAACTTGTGGCAGTCATAGGATGAGACAATGGTTCGTCCTGACCGCTTTGATAATTGCCAGCCTGTTCACGGCACAGGCACAAACGGGATTCGTTGTGGCCGGCAACGGCGACTTCTCCATAGGCCAGCCTTTCGCCATCCCCGTAGTGGTGGTTGAAGCCTCCTCCGCCCCGGGCGTGCAACAAGCCTACGTGGTGACCGCCGACTATGAGGGAGACCGCTGCGAAGGCTATGCCTACAACGAGTACGGCTTCTCTGTAGATGCCACCGCTCCCGCCGAAAACATGTACCTCACCAACTATGACCCTGACGTGCGCAACTTCTTCGGCTACGACAGCATCACCCACCTCACACTCAACATACACCTGACACAACAAACAAAAGATACCGTCATCTTCCTCGCCGACTACGACGACCCGCGCTTCAGAACCGCCTCCGGCGACCAAGAAGTGACCTACTCAACGGCGGAGTTCGGCTGCGACAGTGTGGTGACATTGCGTATCTACCGACTCGGCAGCATCGCCGACGAGACCCGCACCGCCAACCCCGGCCAGTATGAAGTGGAAGTGGCAATGGCCGCCATCCCCGAAATCGTGCCCGCCGACTTCTTCACGGCTGGCGGTACACTGACCCCCGCCCACACAGCTCCCTACGTTGACAACTATCCGACCGGAGCCACCACCCCCGTGGTGTGGATCGCCACCATCGCCGACTCCTCGGCCTCCTTCACCAACTACGTCATTATCAATGAGCCCGACTGCGAGAGCCTCCATCCCGAAGACGGCAGCGGCAACACCTACGACGTGGTGCGCCTCATCCACGACTGCTGGCTGAAGACCAACCTGAGGACCGAACAGTACGCCGACCACACCGACATTCCGGATGTACACCAATACCCCGGCACCGATCCCGCCATCTACGGATACCTTTATACCTATAACGCTGCCACGGGTCACTACCCGCTGCGCGATCCCGACACCCTGCAAGGCGCCTGCCCTACCGGCTGGCATATCCCCAGCTATGAGAAAGTGGCGGAACTGATGCAATACTATGAATCCGAAGATTTGATGTCGCAGACCAACTGGCTGAACCCAGGAACCGACATTAGCGGCTTCACCATGCAGCCCGGCGGCTACTACACCCCCATGGGCCACGTTCCCTATCAGGATCTGCTGGTCAGAGCCTACTTCTGGACCTTCACCCCCGGCAGCAGCATCTACCACGCCTGCGAGTTCGGCTCTGCCTGCGGTACCATGGAGCTGACCCCAGCACTTGAAACCATGGGCTACAGCGTGCGCTGTCTCAAAGACTAACCCATAAAGGCGGTTGAGTCCTGCGGTTTTTTCAGGGCTTTTATTGCTGTGGGATTCCCGCCTTTTTAAATTGAAAATTGAAAACTGAAAAGTGAGAAGTGAATAAGTAAAGACCGCATGCTGCGTCTCCGAATAGTGAAACAAAGTGAACAAAAATAACAATAAAATGAAAAGACAGATTATCTCCTTGCTTGCCCTTGTGTTTTTAGCGCTGATGACAGCCTTCCCACAAGCCCCCACACCGCTGACCTACCAGTCGGTGGTGCGTAACGCACAGAACCAGCTGGTCATTAACAAGACCGG
>JAGCXN010000029.1 GCA_017961265.1 Bacteroidales bacterium
GATTCGGTATCATGCCGGAGTTGTTACCCCAGCCCAACAGACCCTGCAACGAAACCTTGAGGTAGAATGCCGCGCGGGCTGCCTGCGTGTTATAGAACGCCTCTTCCAGCCGGTGGTCGGCCATTTTGATGTCGGGGCGGTTTTCAAGCAGTTGTGCTGGCACGCCCGTGCTCAGCTGTTGCGGCAGCTCGTAGGTATTCCAGCGGCTGCGTGCGATAGACTGCGGTGCGATGGCAAGCAATTGGCAAATGGAATTTTCCACATTGCGGATGCTACGTTTTACATCCACCACCTGCATTTTCATATTCAGGTAGGAGGACTCCATTTGGTTGACGGCAGTGGAATAGGCCTTGCCGTTTTCCCACAGTGCCCTCTGTGTCTCCAGAGAAGTGTTCCAAAGTGAATCGGTGAAAAGCAGGATTTCCAGCTGCTGGTCCAGAAGCTGCAGCATGAAATATTGCTGTGCCACGGCTGAAATAAGGTTGGCCTTCACTACCTGTTCACGTGCCTCCATCTGCCAAAGAACCGCCTGTGCCTTGCGCTTCTGGTTGGTGTTCACGGCAAAAATGTCGAGGTCCCAGTCTATCTGCAAGGGGAGATTGTAGGACAAGGTGGGGACCAAGCTACCCTCGCTCAGGTAGGAATTCACGCCGACAGAGGGCGCGAATGTGACGGAAGGCAAATAGCCCAGCTTTGTGGTGCGGAGGGAGATCTGCGCCTGCTCCACGGCAATGCGGGCCGAATTGGCATCCGTGTTGCGCACCAGCACTGAATCAATGAGTTTCTGCAACAGCGGATCGGTGAAAAACTCCCGCCACGACAACTCCGCAATGGACTTTTCGTTCTGCGCCGCCGTCACATCCTCCGTTGTGCCATAGATGTCGGAGGAGACCTGCGATTGCGAAGTATATTTTTTATAGATACCGCAGCCCGTGAACGCAATGCACATTACGCTGACGGTAAGGATGATGCATATTTTTTTCATTTCTCTGACGTGTTTTCGTTTTCAATATCTGAAACAACAACTTCTTCTGGTTCAGGTTCAACTTCAGTCTCAGGTTCAGCCTCGGTTGCGGGCTCAACCGCCACTGTCTCCAGAACAGGTGCTCCGTGCACTTTCTCATGCAATTTTTGGAACACAATAAAGAAGGAAGGAACTACGAATACCAAGGCAAGCGTACCGACGGCCATACCTGCGGTGACCCCGAGGGCAAGCACACGGTTTCCGTTGGCACCCGCGCCGCCCGCAACGATGAGCGGAATCATACCCGCAATCATCGTGACGACGGTCATCAGGATGGGACGCAGACGTTCCTCACAGGCAGCGAAAGCGGCATCGCGGATGCTCAGGCCCTGTGCGCGCCGCTCCGAAGCGAACTCAGTGATGAGGATCGCCGTCTTTGCCAACAGACCGATGAGCATGATGACACCCGTCTGCAAATAGATGTTGTTCTCCATTCCCGGCAGATGCAGCAGAGATACGAGCCAGACGGCGCCGAACGAACCCATCAGACCGAAAGGAACCGAGAGCAGTACGGCCCACGGCGTGAACCATGAATTGTAGAGCGAAGCAAGAATGAGGTAGATGAGGATGACACAAATGACGTAGATGAGGGCGGTGGCGTTCGAACCGGCGGTTTCCTCCACCTCACGCGACATCCCGCCGTATTCATAACTGTAGCCAGAGGGCATCGTTTCCTTGAATACCTCTGCGATGGCTTTGTGCGCGTCGCCTTCCGATGCGCCGCTGGCGGTCATCACACCGCAGGTGATGCTCTGGAACAGGTTAAAATGATTGACGGAGGCGGAACCCACAATCTCTTTCAGCGTGACGAATTCGGAAATGGGAGCCATCTTGCCGCCATTCACGCGGACAAAAATGTTGTTCAGCGAAGAGGGGTCGAGACGATACTCCGGAGCGGCGTTCGCCATGATACGATAGACCTTGCCGAACTGGATGAAGTTGCCCACATACGAGCCGCCGCAATAGGACCCAAGGGTCTGGAGCACGGCAGCGGGTGACACGCCGGCGCGGTCGCACTGCGTGGCATCAATGCTGACCTGATACTTCGGGAAACGCTCGGAGTAGGCAGACATGGCCATCATGATTTCAGGCCGCTCATTGAGCTTGGCCAGGAATCTGGTGGCATCGGCATTGAACTCCGACATCGGGCGGTCCTGCAGGTCCTCCAGCTCAAGGTTTACGCAGCTGTTGGAGCCGTAACCCGGCACCTGCGGCATCTGGAACGGAATGACCAGCGCATTCTTGATTTCCTGGCAGTCTAACGCAAAACGGGTATATACCAATAGAATGTTGTGGTTCATTCCCGGACGGTCGTCCCAGTTCTTCAAACGGATGATAAGCGTGGCGTAACAGCTGCCTGATTGGTTAGCCATCATGCCGTAGCCGTTGACCACGGCGTAGCTCTCCAGTTCGGGAATCTTCTTTATCTTTTCCTCCACCTTTTTCACAATTTCCTCTGTCTCGTGGAGAGTGCATCCTTCCGGAGCGCGCACTTCGGCAAAGAAAACGCCCTGGTCTTCCTGCGGCACCAGGCCTGAAGGCAGACCGCGCATACAGATAACGAGTATCACAGCAGCGACGGACAGCAGCACTACCGAAAGCCACGGGCGCTTGATGAAGCCGCTGACGCTCTTCTTATATTTCTTAAGGATGGCATTGTAGCTGACCGTATAAGCTTTTCTGACATAGTAGTTTAGGTTCTTCTTGTCCTGCTCGTCTTTGGAATAGCGCATCATAAGGCCGCACAGAGCCGGGCAGAGCGTCAAAGCCGACACGCACGACAAACCGACGGCGGATGCCAGCGTGACACCGAACTGCAGGAAGAACGATCCCGATGTGCCAGGCATGAAGGCCACGGGGATAAACACGGCCATAAAGACCAAAGTACACGAGACGACCGCCACGGAGACATCGCTCATGGCCTGGCGGGTGGCTTCGCGGGCGTCCGATATGCCGCCCTCCATCTTCGCCATCACCGCCTCTACCACTACAATGGCGTCATCCACCACCGTTCCGATGGCGAGCACCAAGGCAAATAGTGTCAATATGTTCAGGGAGAAACCCGCTACTTTCACAATAGCAAAGGTACCCAACATGGACACAATGATTGACAATGAGGGAATGATTGTCGCTTTGAAACTTTGCAGGAAGAAATAGACGACCAAAATAACAAGGATGATAGCAATGACGAGCGTTTCCACCACGTTGTGGATGGCGGCGAAAAGGAAATCGTCGGAGGTCTCCAATATCACAAACTCCAATCCAGCGGGCATCGTCGGCTTCAGCTCCTCATAGAGCTTGTGGATGCGGGCGTTCACCTCTGTTGCGTTGGCGCCCGGGGCTTGGAACACCATGTAAATGGTGCCGGGTTGTCCGTCGATGTTGGAGGTGAAGTTGTAGCTTATGGCACCGATTTCCACGTCTGCCACATCGCTCAAGTGCAAAAGGTGGCCGCCGTCGCTTGTCCGCAGCACAATGTCATTGAACTCTTCGACGCTTTTGAGCGTGCCCTTGTACTCCATCGAGTACTGGTAGGCGTTCTCGCTCTGTTCGCCCAGAGAACCCGTAGCAGCGACGAAGCTCTGTCCGCCGATGGCTGCAAACACGTCATTGGGTTCCAGGCCGTATTGGGCCATCACATCGGGCTTCAGCCAGATACGGAGGGCGTATGTGTTACCGAGTGACATCACATCGCCCACGCCGGTGATACGCATGAGACGGGGCCGCACGTTGATGTCAATGTAGTTGGAGATGAAGTCGGCGTCGTACTTGCCGTCGGTGCTTTTGAGCGCACCGATGTGAAGGATGTTGTTCTGCTGCTTCATCACCTGCACACCCACCTGAGTCACTTCCGCAGGCAGCAGCGCCGTAGCACGGCTGACGCGGTTCTGTACGTTCACAGCGGCGAGGTCAGGGTCGGTGCCCTGCGCGAAATAGACCTGGATGGACACTTCGCCCGAGGCTGAAGCCGAGCTGGTGATGTAGGTCATGCCGGGCACGCCGTTGATGTTCTCCTCCAACGGCTGTACGACCGACTTCATGATGGTGTTTGCATCAGCGCCGGTATAGGAGGTCGAAACGCGCACGGTCGGCGGCGCAATGTCCGGATACTGCTCAATGGGAAGCGTGGTGATGCAGATAAATCCTATCAGTGTGATGACAACCGCGATTGCGCAGGCCATCACGTGTTTTTTGATGAAAATATTCCCCTTCATGGCTTATTTCTTATTTTGTGTTGTCGCTGGAAACAGCACTTTTTCGCCATCCTGCACGTTGTTCGCCCCAACGGTCACAATCTTGTCGCCGACGTTCAGCCCGCTGGTTACGATGAAGTCCTTACCATTGCCGGCATCCACTATCGTTACTGCGGTGGCGGTGGCGGTGCTGTCATCTTGTACTTTGTAAACCAATGATTTGTCCTGAAGACGTACCACAGACAATTGCGGGATGACGATCACGTCCTTGTTTTCATCCGGGAAGACCACCGTCCCTTGGACGCCGCTGTAGAGAATACCATCGGGGTTGGGAAACGTAGCCTTGAGGGCAATCGTACCCGTGGCGGCATTCACGACACCGGTGGCAGTGCTGATGCGCCCCTTGTGCGGATACTCCGTGCCGTTCTTCATCACAAACATTACATCGGGGAACAGCTTTATAGCATCTTCCATCTTTCCGTCGAAGCCGCTGGCAAAAGCCTCTTCCAGCACAGATTCGGGAACAGAAAATTCAGCATCCATCAGGGTGTTGCCGCTGACGATGGTCAGATGGGTGCCGGGGTTCACTTGAAGTCCTTCGGAAACGGGAATTTCGCCGATGATGCCGTCCACGGGGGAAGTGATGGTACAGAAACCGAGGTTCACTTGGGCACGGCTCACCGCGGCTTGCGCCTGGCTTACGGCAGCCTGCGCCTGCTTGTAAGAGTTTTCTGAATTGTCCAGCATATAGCGGCTCACAATTTTCTTTTCAAACAGGTTCTTGTTTGACTCGTACTCCAATTTCGCACTGTTTGCCGACGCTTCGGCAGCCATCAGGTTAGCCTGTGCCGCCTCAAGTTCCAGCTGCGCATTTCGCGAATCAATGACGAACAGGGTCGTGCCTTTCTTCACCTGCTGGCCTTCGCTTACGCATATCCTCATCAGCTGTCCGCTTACTTGCGGCGAGATATTCACGTCTGCCTGACCCTTCAGCTTGGCACTGAATTTTATAGGCACCGTGATGTCCTGTTTCTCTATTGTCATCGTCTCGTACGATGATTTTGTTTCCTCGGGAATGTCCACTCCGCAAGATGCCAGCCCAACGGCGAGGCCGAGCAGGCATACCCATTTCATTGGTTTCATGTTCATATCAATTTTTAATTTTTTGTTGTTTGCAACCGTGTCTTATCTCCGACTGAAGGGCCGGAAAAAGCGTGCAAAATTACGATATTTTTTGCGACAGAGGAAGTGCTTTTTTTCACAATTTTTTTGTACCTTTGCCGCTTCAAGTTTTGAAAGGTAAATTTCATTTAATAACTATTTAAAATTATTGAAAATGAGTAATGTAAAGTATGTTTACACCTTTGGCGGAAAAACTGCCGAAGGTAAGGCTGACATGAAAAACCTCCTCGGAGGCAAGGGCGCCAATCTGGCTGAAATGTGTTTGTTGGGGCTCCCCGTTCCTGCCGGTCTCACCATCACCACGGAATGTTGCACTGCATATTATGCAAATAACTGCCAACTTCCCGACCATCTGATGGCTGACGTTTGGAAAGCCATGGAGAATGTCGAGAAGATTATGGGTAGAAAATATGACGATCCCGAAAATCCCCTTCTGGTCTCCTGCCGCTCCGGTGCTCGCACCTCCATGCCGGGCATGATGGACACCGTCCTCAATATCGGCTTGAGCTCCAAGACTATCCCCGGCCTCATCAAGAAGACCGGCAACGAACGCTTCGTCTATGACTCCTACCGCCGTCTGATTATGATGTATGCTGACGTCGTCATGGAAAAGGCTGAAGGTATCGCTCCCGTCGAAGGCAAGGGTATCCGCAAGATTTTGGACGATATGCTCGACGAATACAAGGAGAAGAAAGGTTACAAGAGCGACACCGACATCAAGTCAGAGGAGCTTCTGGAGCTTGCCAACGCTTTCAAGGCGGTCATCAAGGAGAAACTCGGCACCGAGTTCCCGGATGATGCCAAGCTGCAGATGGAAGGCGGCATCAAGGCTGTGTTCAAAAGTTGGAACGGTCAGAAGGCTATCTCTTACCGTCGCATCGAAGGTATTCCGGATGACTGGGGTACCGCAGTGAACGTGCAGGCCATGGTGTTCGGCAACATGGGCGAAAGCTCCGCTACGGGCGTCGCCTTCACCCGTAACCCCGCTACCGGTGAGAACCAGTTCTACGGCGAATGGCTCATCAATGCACAGGGCGAGGACGTGGTGGCCGGTATCCGCACCCCCAACCCGCTGAACGACGAAACCAAGAACGAGCAGAACAAGCACATGCACTCCATGCAGGAGCTGATGCCCGACACCTACAAGGAACTCTGCGAAATCCGCGACATCCTTGAAAAGAACTACCACGATATGCTCGACATCGAGTTCACCATCCAGGAAGGCCAGCTGTTCATGCTGCAGTGCCGCGTCGGCAAACGTACCGGCATCGCCGCCCTCAACATGGCTTTGGATATGCTCCACGAAGGCCTCATCAAGGACGACGAAGTGGTGATGCGCCTCGCTCCCGCCCAGATGGACGAGCTTCTGCACCCCATCCTTGAGGCTGCCGATGAGAAGAAACACACCGTTATCGCCAAGGGTCTTCCCGCAGGTCCTGGCGGCGCCGTCGGCGTCATCGCTCTCGACAGTGAGAAGTCGAAAGAATACACCGCCAAGAAGGTCCGCAATATCCTCGTCCGTGAGGAGACCAACCCGGAAGATGTGGAAGGTATGCGTTCCGCCGACGGTATCCTGACCGCCCGCGGTGGTATGACCTCACACGCCGCCCTCGTGGCCCGTGGCTGGGGCAAGTGCTGCATCGTCGGTTGCGACGCCCTCAAGATTGACATGGACAACCGCACCATCACCATCGACGGTAAGGTTTACAAGGAAGGCGATACCCTCGCCCTCAACGGCGCCAAAGGTTATGTCTATGGCGAAAAAGTCAATATGATCGACTCCACTGAGAATCCGCGCTTCCAAGAATTCATGGCTCTCGTTGACAAGCATCGTGAGATGGGTGTCCGCACCAATGCCGACACTCCGGAAGACGCACAGAACGCCGTCAACTTCGGAGCCGAAGGTATCGGCCTGTTCCGTATCGAACACATGTTCTACGGCAAGAACAGCGAGAAACCGCTTGAGAAGCTCCGCAAGATGATCCTCGCAAACACGAAGGATGAGCGCGTCGCCGCTCTGAATGAGCTGGAGCCTTACATCAAGGAGGCCGCCAAAGGTACTTTGAAGGTGATGGACGGCAAGCCGCTTACCTTCCGCCTTATGGACCCGCCGCTCCACGAATTCGTTCCGCAGACTGAGGATAAGCAGCGTGAAGCCGCCGGCCAGTACGGACTCACTTTCGAGGAAATCAAGAAGAGAATTGATGCTCTGCACGAAATGAACCCGATGATGGGTCTCCGTGGCGTGCGTCTGGGCATCGTCTATCCCGAAATTTCCGAGACTCAGTTCCGCGCTCTCTTCGAGGCTACTGCTGAACTGATGAAGGAAGGTATGGATCCGCACCTCGAAATCATGGTTCCGCTCACCATCGACGTGAAGGAACTCCGTCACCAGAAGGTGATTGCTGACCGCGTGCAGGCCGAAGTCGAAGCCAAGTTCGGAGTCAAGATTGACTACCTCTATGGCACGATGATTGAAATCCCGCGCGCCACTTTGATGGCCGATGAGATTGCCGAAGTGGCACAGTTCTTCTCCTTCGGTACCAATGACTTGACACAGATGACCCTCGGTTTCTCCCGTGACGACGTGAACGAGATCATCCACACATACGTAGACCAGAAGATCATCCCCGCTGACCCGTTCAAGACTCTGGATCAGGTGGGTGTTGGCCAGTTGGTGCAAGCCGGTGTGGAACGCGGCCGCTACGTGAACCCGAAACTGAAAGTGGGTGTTTGTGGCGAGCACGGCGGCGATCCGGCTTCTGTTGAGTTCTTCTACAAGACTGGCATGACTTACGTGTCCTGCAGCCCGTTCCGTGTACCGGTGGCGCGCCTCGCCGCCGCGCAGTCTGCCATCAAGCGTCATCGCGCTGAAGGCAAGTGCGGCTGCAAATGCAACAAATAGTCTGGAAACCATGGAAATAGGTCATTACCTGAAACCTGTAGATGTTGAATCTTTGGAGATAGCCAATGTCTCCGAAGATTCACATCTTCTTTATAACTATGTGAAATTCTACGATGGTAGCGAGCCGCAGTGGGACGACATCCAGATAGCCCTTATCGGGGTTCCGGAGTCCCGCGCCGCCTACAACAACAGCGACACACGTCTCGCCCCCGACGAAATCCGCAACCAGTTCTACGCCCTCTATTCGTGGTCCACGGATGTGAAAATCATGGACTTGGGCAATATCATCCCCGGTAATACCGTGGAGGATACCTACGAGATTGTGTCGGAACTGCTGTCGTTCCTCATCAATGAGAATATCCTTCCGATTATTCTTGGGGGTAGCAATGATATCGCCTATGCCAATTATCTGGCATACGAGAAGTTGCAGCGTTTTGTCAGTGCCGTCAGCGTAGATTCCCGCTTCGACCTCGGTGGAGAGGACAAGCCACTGATGTCCAACGCCTACCTCAGCAAAATCATCCTGCGTCAGCCCAACTTCCTGCTGAACTACGCCAACATTGGCTACCAGACCTACATGAACAGTCCGGAGGCCATTGAGATGATGGACAAGCTCTTCTTTGAGACCTACCGTGTCGGAATGATCCGTCAGGACATCACGGAGGTGGAGCCGGTGGTGCGTAATGCGGAGATGCTGTCCATCGACATTTCGAGCGTGCGGCACTCCGATGCGCCAGGCAATCCGAACGCCTCGGCCAACGGCTTCTACGGCGAGGAAATATGCCAGGTGGCATTGTATGCCGGTCTAAACGATAAGCTGACATCGTGCGGCATCTATGAGTATGATCCGCTGCTTGACTACAACGGACAGACAGCGCAGCTCATCGGCCACATCATCTGGTATTTTATTGAGGGTTATTTGAAAAGGCAAGATGATCTTACATTTAAGGATAAGGGTAATTACACCAAATTCAGTGTCAGCGTTTCCGATGCCGTGGAGGAGATGGTTTTCTATTGCAGCAAAAAAACCAACCGCTGGTGGGTGGTGGTGCCGGTCATCAACGTGGAAAAGAAGACGCAGCAATCCTATTTCCTGCCATGTTCTTTGAGTGATTATAAAATTGCCTGTGAGGATCATATTCCTGACAGGTGGTGGAAAGCATTTAATAAGTTTAATCGTTAAAAATCAATAAATTATGAAAAAAGTTTTATTATCTCTATTCATGATTGTTTTTGTGGGTATGGCCTATTCTCAGGAGGAAACTCCGGCAGCAGCTCCTGCGGATTCTGCCGCGGCTGCAGCTGCTGCGGACACCACAGCCCCAGAACCCACTAACTGGGAGAAATATTGGAAACTGACAGGTATCGTTGGCCTGAATATCACCCAAACGTCATTCACCAACTGGGCCGCCGGTGGTCAGGACAATGCGGACGCTGTTTTGTTCGCCAACCTGAATCTGGCGTATAGCAAAGGACTTCATTCATGGGAAGCACATTTGATCACTGAAATCGGTATGATGTACACCATGGGCGCAAGGGAAGTCAGAAATGCCAATGACGAGATTATTGACAAGACCAATTGGAGAAAATCGAGTGATAAAATTGATTTCAGTACCAAATATGGTTTTGAGTTCCAGAAAACTTGGTTCGTTACAGCGATGGCTTCTTTTAAGTCGCAATTTGCGAGAGGTTTGGATTATTCAAAATTCGACAAAGGAGAGACAGAGCGTCCCAAATACATCTCCAATTGGCTGACCCCTGGCTATGCTGATTTTTCGGTGGGTATCGACTGGAAGCCGAAGCCGTTCCTTTCATTCTACTTTTCACCGGTTGCAGGCCGTATCACAATATGCACGGCACCGACAATCAAAAATGAAGAGGTTGTTGTGGAGGATTATACGGTCAATGCCTTGAGACATTCATACGGTATTGATACGACGACAGGAAAGGCATTTAAAGCTGAGTTCGGTTTAACTTTCAAAGCGCAGGTCAACTACACCTACAAAAACCTGACTGTTTTGTCGAGTTTGGTGCTGTTCACTCCTTATCACAGCAGGAAAGCGGCCCAACCGTTCGGTAATTTCGATGTGGACTGGGATTTCTCCATCTCCTATAAGTTCCTGAAAGTGTTGAATGTGAGTTTGATGACCTCATTGAAGTACTACGATCAGGTGATGATTACCGACAAGAAAGGCAATACCGGTCCGAGAGTTCAATTTAAGGAAGTACTCGGTATCGGTATCGGATATAGTTTCTAAAGAAAGATTGTCAATGCGATTTTGTGGGGGCTGTAGTTGCGCTACAGTCCCCATATTTTGTAGCTGGCTTCCGCCTGGTGGCGAAGCATAGCCTGCCCATTGCTGGTACCCGCGCCGTTCAGCCGTCCCCGTCTTAAAAATTCGGTCTCTTTCGGATTGTAGATCAAGTCGTAAAGGAAGTGCTTGCTTGTTAGTTGCTCATACGGGAAATTGGGGCAACTGTCTGTTTCTGGAAACATTCCGAGCGGTGTGGCATTCACCACCAACAGGTGGTTGCTGACGATTTCTGCTGTCAGATCACCGTAGGTAAGGTCACCTTTTCCAGTGGTGCGTGACACAATGGTTGCGGTGCAGTGCATCATGGAGAGGGCGTACCGGACGGCACGGGCAGCACCTCCGGTACCAAGAATTAAAGCACGTCGGGGCGTGTGGGACAGTACCTCCATCAGGCTTTCGGCAAAGCCGATGTAGTCGGTATTGTAACCGTAAAGAGTTATTCTGCCGTTATCACGCACCACTTTCACCGTATTTATAGCACCGATAGTAGTGGCGGCAATATCGGTGCGAGTGAGGTAGGGGAGGATGACTTGCTTATACGGCGAAGTGACATTAAACCCCGCAAGGTCAGGATTTTCCGCAACCAAACGGGGTAATTCTGTAATTTCTTTTAAAGGAAAAAGCTTGTAATCAGTATCGTGGATATTCTCCTTCTCAAATTTCTTCTTGAAAAAATCGGGGGAAGCACTGTGTTCCAGTGGGTAACCGATGAGACCGTAAAGTTTCATTATGCTTCAGTAGGAGGATTTTCGGTACTTTTTTTCTTCCTGTTTTTCAATCCTTTGTAAATGAGATATACGACAAAAAGTGCGCCAAGGGCAAGCAGCACCCACGACAGTTCGTGACTATAGCGGGTGATTAGATCTTGCTGACCATGAGCTACATAGCCAAGGATAGCGAGGATGATATTCCACGTAAGAGCGCCGAGTGTGGTGTAGCCGATGAAGGCAAACAGGTTCATCTTTGACAGTCCTGCCGGAATGGAGATGAGTTGCCGGATGACAGGCACCAATCGTCCGATGAGGGTGGAAGCGTTGCCATGCTCCACAAAGTAGGCTTCCGCTTTTTCCACCTTTTCGCGATTGATGAGGCAGAGATGCCCTATCTTGCTGTCGGCGAACCAATAGATGAACGGACGGCCCAGAAAGTAAGAAAGGGCGTAGTTGATGAGTGCGCCGATGAGTGCGCCCACTGTGGCGAACAGGATGACAAACAGCACATTCAGGAAGTGCGAGTCTGTGACAGCCATTGGGGATCCGTCGTTGCAGGCAGCGTAGGCGGCAGGCGGCACCACAATTTCGGACGGAAAGGGTATAAAGGAACTTTCCAACGCCATTAGAGCGGTGACATTGAAGTAGTTCAGATTGCTGGTGTACCAGCTCCCGATGCGAGCCACAAAGCCGGCATCCTCATCGGGTGCCGGCTTCACGGTTTGTTCGTTCGAAACAGCGGAGCTTTCATTGGCTTCCGCCGTGGTTTTTGCCGGTGCACATCCTGCCAAAAGGACGACAGACAGCAAAAGGATGATTTTCTTCATAGAGCCTTATTCTTTGGGCTGGGTGTATTTCTCAATCACTGCGTTCAGTTCAGCAGGGACTTCTTTGCCGAGTTGCAGTTTCAACTGTTTCAACATCTTGGCATTCTGGAGGTGGTCAGGTTCGATGTCGAAAGCTTTTTGTGCCCATTCGTGTGCGTTGTTCATCAAAGCATCCTGCTGTTCCTTGTATTGGTTGGCCAGCTCGTAGTTTCGTTCGGTGATGGCTTGGTTGCGCAACTTGATGATGTTATCCACACGCAGGAAGTAGCCGTAGGCCATCATGTTGTTGAGGGAGTAATCCTTGGGGGATTTTTCGAGCCCTCTGTTCAGCACTTGCTCCGCCTTTTCATACATGCCGGCGTTAAGCAGATAGTTGGCAGCATCTGACATGATGTCAGCCATTGTGTCGCGCTTATAGATGCGTTCGAGAGCCTTGTCCATCTTAGCCGTATCGCCGATCTCAGCATTATAGCCGAGGTCAAGAAGGTGGATGTAGATGACATACTGCTCGTTGACATTCTTTTTGGCCTTGGCAAGAACATCTTTGCACTTTTCAAGGTTTTTGGCCTTGCTGTACATATCATAGGCCGTGGTGTAAATTTCTACGAGTCCCGTATTGGCCTTGATGGCTTCGTCCAGAACAGCGAGTTGGGCTTCTTCGCCACCCTTCTCATTGGCTACAGAGGCGAGGTTGTAGTAACCGATACCTGCAGATCTTTTGCTCCCACTGGCTTCATAGCACTTGATACCGGCGCGGATGTACTTTTCAGCTTTTTCAAGATCTTTGGACTTCCATGCGTCTATACCAATAGCCATCAGAGGATCGGCGCAGATACGTTGACCTTCCTGCGGGTCAATAACGCCGTCGTCATGCACGTTCACGTCAATCTGCATGGATTTGTAGAAGCTTTCGTAAGCGATCCACAAAGCATCAGGAGTTTTGGAAACATAAGCGGGATTTTTTTTCAGGCGTTCGTTGTCTTGGTCGTAAACTCTCAGGTAAACGTTACCTTTGTATAGCCAAGCTTTGGCGCTTCCTTCATTGCCATCCATACATTCGTCGATTTTTTTCTTGGCTTCCATGATTTTCTTGTTCTGCATGGACATCCAGACATCTTGCAGACAGCTTTGTCCGTAGCTGGTGCCGATGAATGCGGCGATTACTGCAAATAAAATTACCTTTTTCATAGTTGTGATATTTAAAAAATTAATCGGCTATAGATTGTGATTTTTATTGTTGGTTTATTTTTTTGTCCATTGCAGCGGCTTTTTCATCCTGAAGAAGGCGCAGGTATATTTCTTTCAGCTTGCGCATCAGCGTGATGTCGTTGGGCTGCTGGGCCAGCGCTTTTTCAAAATAAGTGGCGGCGCGGCTCAGATAATTGTCTGCTTCTGTCTTTAGAGATTTTGCTCCCGCCTTGTTGCCATCCATATCTAACTTATTGGCTTCCATATATTTGGTGTTTCCAATTTGGTCGCAGCAGACACCAAGATTATAGACCACCACATAGTTGTCGGGGGTGCGGTCGTAGGCCCTTTTCAGAAGGCTTTCCGCCTTGACGTAATCTTCATCTTTGATATAGAGGTTGGCTGCATTTACCACAGCCTCAGGTACTTGATAGACGGAAGCAGGCATCTTGTCCAAAAGATCGCGACCTTTTTTCTTGTCATTAATCCAGAAATAGTAGTCGGCTTCCGCAACAAGAATATTGGCATCATTTGGCGCTTTTGCCTTTGCCTTGCCAATAAGTTCAAGCACTTTTGATTTTTCTTCCTGTTTTTTATAACTTTCAATCAATCTGACATATACATTGATATTTTCCGACCCGTCGTCAATGGCCTTCTGATAGTACTTTTGGGCGTTGGCCGCATCATTCAGCATCTCAAACGAATAGGCATAATAGTAATAGAGTTCTCCGTTGAGCGGGTATTCCGGCTTTTGCATCTCATAACTTTCAACCGCCAAGGCCAGAATGTCGTTCGCTGCTTTGAATTTATTGTCAATCAATTCATTGACACCTTCGATGAAAATCAGAGGATAAAGCCGTGGCATAGCTTCGTAAGGTGCCATCATGTCGGTTGCTTCCACATTTTTGCTGATTTCCTGTGCTTTCTTAAAAGCTTTGTAAGCCTCTTGTGGAGCGTCCGGATGGGCGATGACGTAGGATTCGTCCTTCTGTTTTGCCGAATATTCGCTGCTGGCAATCTGGTACTCGATGTTGGCTTTGTAAAGCCACGTGGAAGCCTTTGAACCAAATTTTTCATCGGCGAGACAGGCATCAATGCACTCTTTGGCTTTCACAAAGTCTTTATCATAATAAAGATTGTACGCGCGAGTAGGGGAGACTTTCTGTGCAAATGATATTGTTATACAGAAAGTTATGATGGCTAAAGTGAAAATTCTTTTCATATTTATAATATGGTAAAAACGGGTGCAAAATTACATTAATTTTTTAATTGTCTGAATTTTCATTTTGGAGATTGCGAAAATCGCCGTTTTTTGTGCCTTTGTATAAATCAAAGCGCATGAACTTACATTCTAATGCCCCGTTGTAGAGCGTGAAGCGCTTGGAAGCATGTAATCCGATGTTTTTCAATGCATTGACATTTGAACTGATGATGAATGCCGTGCAGCCGGCATAGTGCTGTTTCAGTGTATCTCCCATCTCCTTGTAGGCCTGCTCGATGTCCTCCATGTCCAGTCGTTCGCCGTAGGGCGGGTTGAAGATGACAAAGGACGGCGTGCGGACGGGGCGGCTTTCGTTCATCGGACTGCGACGCACGCGGATGAAGTCCGTCAGACGGGCCTCGCGGATGTTGTCCTTGGCCATCCCGATGAAACGTCCCGATATGTCGGAGCCGTAGAAGTTGACGGGCACGTCGTCGCGGATGTCGGCTTCGTCCTGGATCTGCTCCCACCGTTTCTGGTCGAAGGTTTTCCAGCGGTAGAAGCCGAAGCTGCGGCGGAAAAAGCCGGCGGGCACGTTGAGTGCCGCCAGTACCGCCTCGATGAGGATGGTGCCGGAGCCGCACATCGGGTCAATGAGGTCACAGTCGGCCTGCCAGCCGCTGAGCTTGACCATCGCGGCGGCAATCACCTCGCTGATCTGCGCGGGATGCGAGGCCACACGGTATCCGCGCCGGTACAGCGGCTCCCCCGACGAATCCAGGAACAGCGTCGCGCGGTCACCCATAATGTGGATATGGAACTGAACGTCAGGATTTTCCTTGCGCACCGACGGGCGTTCGTCGTACTTTTCACGGAAACGGTCGCACACCGCGTCCTTGGCTAACTGCGCGGCAAATAACGGTGTGGAGAAGATGGCGTCCTTCATCGTCACGCTGAAGGCGAGTGTGCCGTTGGACTTCAGCACCTTTTCCGCAGGATATTTGTAAATCTCTTCGTAAAACTGCTTGTTGTCGCGGAAATGGAATTCACCGACTTGCCACAGGATGCGCAAGGCATAGCGGCAGAAATAGTTGGCGCGGTACATCGTGTCCATGTCGCCCTCGAACAGGACGGCACGGGTGCTTAGCTTGCAGTTCTCCGCCCCAAGCTGTTCCAGCTCCTCCAAAAGAATCTCCTCAAGCCCGGCGTAGGTCTTAGCGACGAATTTCTCTCTCTTTTCCATACTTAAATCTTTTCAATGCTGTTTTGGGCGATCCAGCCTTTTTCGCCGTTGGGCAAACGGATCTCCACCCATCCGTTCATCTCATTGGTAATCTGCACTTTCAGTCCTTCGTGAATCACAAATAGATTTTTACCGCCGGCGTTGGGCGCGTTCTTGGCATCCACCACCAAGTCCATCACGATGGCTTCGGTGTGGTGTGTGGCTTTCTCTTTCTGTTTATGGGCAAAGATGACGGAAAAGACGATGATAATGATTGAAATCCAGAAGGTTGCAAAGCCCGTGGTACGCACGCCGCCGCTGCGGGCAAACAGGTACGCCCCGATGGAGAGGAACAGCAGGAAGCTGCCGATGATGGACAGGACGGCCCATTGCCGCTCGTTCATCAGGTTGGTGACTTTCTGCCACCACTGAGCAAACAGCGTCTCCGGCACCGGGTCGATTTTGTCGATGATTTTCCGGTTGACGAAGGCGATGTTGTGCTGGATGTCCTCGTCGGCAGGGTCAAGCTTGAGCGCCCGTTCGTACCAGAGGAGCGCTTTCGCATTGTCGCCATTCTTGTAGTAAGCGTTTCCAAGATTGTAGAAGAGGATGGCACCCTCATTGCCATTGGCGGCAATCTGTTCGTAAAGAGTGATGGCGTCGGCATAATTCTCCTGCTGATAGACGGAGTCGGCGCGGCGCAGGAGTTGCTCGTCCTCGTTGCCGTAGCACGCGGAAACCGACAGGAACGACATCAGTGAAAAAAGCAGGAAGGTATATCGTATCGTTTTCATCTTCAGTTATTTCTTTTCGATTTTGGTGATAAATTGGAGGGAGAGGTCGTAGAGGTGGTTCATCAGTTCGTGGCCGCTGTTGGGGGCGAAGCGGGCGAACTCGCACTCGTTGAGGGTGCTGACGAATTCTTCGATGTCTTCGTCGGCCACGCCTTTTTCACCAAGGCGGCTGCGGACGGTGTCCATGGAGAGGTCGGCGAGCGGGATGCGGAACTTGTCGCTCATATAGCCCCAGAGGGCGCGGGAGATTTCGACGTAGAACTCCTCTTCCTTGCCGGCGGCCAAGAGGACTTTGGCTTTCTTGAGGCTCTTGCGGGCCACCTTGTTGGCGCGGCGGTTGCGCAGCTGCGCCACATTCTCGCGGTTCTGGATGCGCTTGCGCCAGATGATCAGCATCAGGACGAACAGCGCCAACGGCAGGAACAGCAGGATGAAGTAGGGGAGGGTGCCAAAGAGGTGGCGGCCGGCGGGAACGAAGGCGCGGTGGCCGCTCTTGATGTAGCGGATGTCCTTGTCCAGAATCTGGATGTCCTGCTTGAAACTGTTGCCCGACACGCTGGTTTCGTCGCCGTCGCCTTTGGCCACGGTCACGGTATAGGGCTCTGTGGTGAGCGTTTTGTAGCTGTGGGTGGCGAGGTCGAAGTAGGAGAACTCGGCGGCGGGGATGGTGAAGGTGCCGGCCGCACGGGGGATGATGACGTACTCGAACGTGCGTGACCCGCTCACACTGCTGCCGCCCGTCTGCACGCGGTCGCTGATGGCGGGGTCGGTGACGTCGAAGTCGGTGGGGAAGGTGATGTTCAGCTCTTCAATATGCTGGATGTTGCCGCTGCCGCTGACCGTGATGACGAGGTTGGTGGCGTCGTTGGCGGACAGCTCGCTCTTGGTGAGCGACGACTTGATGGTGAACTTGCCGACCAGCCCGCTGAATCCCATCGGTTTGCCCTGCGGAAGCGGTTTCACGTTGAGGGTGACGGAGTTGGACTTGAGGTTCATCTTCTCCTGCCGTCCGAACCAGCCGGAGGGGATGGTGACGACACCTTCCAGCTCGAGCGGCGTGATGGTGATTTCGCCGGTCTTTTGCGGATATACGGCGGTTTTCCGAAGCTCATATACGTCGTAACGCTTGCCGTTGAGTGTCTCTACGTTGTGTTTTGCCTCCGCCTCGGGGTTGCCGAGCGTGTAGGTCCACAGGTCGGGTTGCGACGGAAATTCGTTGCCTGTCGGCTGGAAGTTCTGGATGCTGCTGCCGAGGTAGAGCTTGTGGGTGATGATGACCTCTTCGCCTTCGTAAGGATTTGTCTTTGAAGCCGATGCTTTCAGAATGACATCGTCTTTGCTGAGTTGTGGCTGCTGCTGCGGCTGTGCCGACGGCATATCCCAGTCCCACCACGACGAGCGGCGTTGCTGTTGCTGCTGCCGCTGGTTTTCCTGTGTCACGGTGACGGTGACGGCGTTGCTCTTCACCTGCTTGCCGTTCACAAGAAAGGTGACACCGGGGATGGTGTTCTCGCCCAGCTTGCTCGGTTTCAGGGTGTAGGTGTAGCTGTATTCGTGCTTTACGGAAGTTTGTCCGTTCACGATGCTCATGGAGGTGGAGGAGCCTTGTGAAGGGCCGCCCGCCAATGTGAATGTACCGAACTCCTGACTGACAATCTTGCTCGGCTTCTCGTTCAGCTTGACGGTATATTGGATGGCTTCGTTGATGCCGACCTTTGCCGGTGCGGTGGCCGTGCAGGTGGTCTGCGAATAGGCGGAAACCGTCGCAAAGAGAAGGAGGACGGTCGTTATAATGTTTCTTAAATTTTTCATTACCAATCTTTTTCTTGGTTTTGTCTGTTGCGTTGGTCTTCGGGGACACGCTCCATATTCACTTTCTTCTGGGTTTGGCGTTCGTTCTGTTGGAGGGCGTCGAGCTGGCGCATCATGGCATCTTTCTGACGCGCCTGCTGTTGCTGTTGTCCCTGTTGGCCTTGCTGCTGTTGCTGTTTATCTTGTTGGCCCTGACCTTGTTGCTGCTGTTGCTGCTGGTCTTTCTGTTGGTCGTTCTGGCCTTGGCCTTGCTGGTTCTGTTTCTGTTGGTCCTGCTGTTGTTGCTGGTTCTGGCCGCCACCGCCGCCGTCCCCGTGTGTTTCCGCCATCTTCTTGGCATACACGAGGTTGTACTTCGCGTCCATATCCTTTGGATTGCGTTTCAGGGCTTCCTTGTAGGCTTGGATGGCCTGTCCGTACTGCTTCTGCTGCATATACGAGTTGCCTTCATTATAGTAGATGTCGGCGAGGAACTGCGGGTCGTGGTCGCCGCACATTTTGCGCAGGGAGTCCGCCATACGCGGGATGGTGTCGAAATGATTGAGGCGGTAGTGTGCATCAATCTGGTCGAAAAGGGTCTGGTTGGCGTTCACCAGTTCGTTGGCGGCGGTGGAGTCGTAGATCTCGAGGGCTTTGGTGTAGTGGCTCTCGCCGGTGGTGTCGAAGGGCATCAGGGAGTCGGGTTCGAAGAGGCTGTGTGCGCGGAGGCTATCGCCGGCAGCGAACTCCACATTTCCGGCGTTGAGGGCGGAGGGGCGGGTATGGTCTCTCTTGCAGCATGCGAGGAGGCAGCCGGCGACCAGCAGGAACACCGCCACCTTGTACTGGCGGCGCGTTTTCGCCAACAGCTGCTTAAATTGAAAATGTTGATTATCAGTATGAAGCATAAGTTTTTCTTCTTTCAAAAACAAGATGGCAAAGGTACGATTTTTTCCACATCGTAAACGTGGGATTCTTATAAAAATTATGTTTGGGATGCGAGGATACGATGATACGAGGATACGATGATGCGAGGATGTACATAACCGCATAACCGTATAATCGCATAACCGCATCCCCGCATAACCGCATAACCGTATAACCGCACCAAATAGTTTTCAAATCTCAATTTTCAGTTCTCAGTTTTATTAGTACCTTTGCGGCGCCGTTTTATCAATGAAAAAAGCAGATTTCATCATCGTTCCCGATATCCACGGGAGGCCGTTCTGGAAAGAGGTCTTTGACTACGACGCGGAAGTGGTCTTCCTCGGCGATTACCTTGACCCCTACAGCTCCGAAGGACTCTATCCGTGGGATGCCTTGGACAATTTCACGCAGATTATTGCATACGCGAAGGCCAATCCAAAGGTGCATTTGCTGTTGGGAAACCACGACCTCTGCTATTCCATCGGACGGCACATCTGCAACAGCCGCTGCGACTACGAGAATTACGACACCCTCCGGCGCATGTTCCGCGAGAATGCGGATTTCTTCCAACTGGCGTTCGACTATTCGGTGAACGGCAAGCGTTTCTTCATATCCCACGCGGGCATTTCCTTCGGGTGGTACAGCCAGCACCGCGACATTTTCCCGTATTCGTACGAGGAGACGTTGCGTGCCGACTACATCAACGGCCTGTACCGTGACGGCGCTTTGGACGGCATCTTGGGCGAAATAAGTGCCGAACGCGGCGGCCGATGCACCTATGGCAGTATGGTCTGGGCCGACATCCACGAAATGGCGGACCCGATTCACAAAGGCCTCACGGACATCATCCAGATTGTAGGCCACACGCAGATGGCGTCGGGGCTACTCAACCTTGAAGCAGAATGCCGTCTGTACGATGTGGACGCCCGCCGGTGCGTCTGCATCGACGAGGAGGGAGCAGTGCGGGAATTAAATGGTGATAGGTAAAAGGTTACAGGTTACAGGTTACAGGTTGCAGGTATGAAGAGAGGCTGTGCGTGAGCCACCTCCTACTTATTACCTTTTACTTTATACGTTATCCATTCATCCATTCATCTCTTTATCCTTTCATCTTTTAATCTTTTCATCCTTTCATCTAAATTATCCATTTTCAGTTCTCAATTTTCAATTTATTCGTATTTTAACAGACGAAATCTGTGGTTTTCCACAAAAATCGTCTGTAACGTGATGATATGCCGTACTATGATGAGAATGGTTTTCTGATGATAGGGCTGATTGACTTCCTGCTGAATCCCGACAGTCTGGATTGGTGACAGTCTGGAATTGTAACAGTAGAGAAGCCACCACCAAATAATTTTCAATTTTCAATTCTCCATTTTCAGTTTGCCAAAAATGCTCACTTTTCTGCCATTTTTTGCCGAAAAAATGCTATTTTTGCCGCGAAAAATTGCAAATACATGTAACGATTATAACAACAATGCTTGAACAAATCATCTCTGCCACTGATCCGTTAATCATTATTGGCTGCATCATTATTATCGCTTTGATAATTGCTTGCCTTAACGTTGCCTCAAAGCGGAAATACAAGCAAAAAGTTGATGCCGTCGCAGCCGAAACTAAGCAGCTGAAACAAATGCTACAGATACCATAACGGAAACCGATATTCAGCGGGTGGTAGACAGTCTGAAAGAGAACCCCAACCACCAGCAGGATATCGACTTTGTGCGGCCCACCACCACCTTTGATGGCGATTATGCCTGGTGTTCTTACACTCGGATAGATTCCATCATGTTTGGAACATCTATGACCAGCATTTAGACGACACGAATTGGACCGGCTGGAAGCGAAGCCAGATCTGCGACCAATAGCAATCGGTTGGGTTCCCTGCCATCCGCGGTGCCTGAGCCTGTCGAAGGCACCGGCCGTTGAAACCAAGCCTATAAGAATCCTCGTCCCTCCTCGCAAATTCGTAGTCATTATTTTTTCAATAATTTATCAACAGTCTTTTTGGATAGTGTTTCTGCTTTTTTTCGCCGGAATTCTGTCATATTTGGACGGGAATCTGCTGTTTTTTTAACTGCCTGTTTGTCAGAAATTTGGCCTCTTGACAAAGGGGTGTAGGATGTCGTATCTTTGCCGCCCGAAAATTCACTAATACTATGGAACAACAAGAAAGAGGACATTTATTACCCGTCGCAAATGACAAGGGAGAAATTGTGATGTACCAACCAAATGAAAAACTTTCTCTGGAGGTCAAGTTGGAAGATGAGACAGTTTGGCTGACACAACAGCAAATGGCAATTTTGTTTGATGTGAAAGAAAATAACATAACGTACCATATAAAAGGTATTTATAAAACACACGAACTTGACATGGCGGCAACTGCTCAAAAAATTAGAGTAGTTCGAAAAGAAGGGAACAGAGAAGTCGGTCGTTGGATTGATTTCTACAATCTGGATATGATTATCGCTGTCGGCTATCGTGTCAATAGCACAAATGCCACGCATTTCCGCCAATGGGCAACTTCCGTACTGAAAGAGTACTTATTGAAGGGATATACTTTAAGCCAACAATTTATCGCATTAGAGAATCGCATAGACAGACGACTTTTACAACATGAAAACCTATTACAAGAGCACCAGGAAAAGATTGACTTTTTCGTCCGCACCTCACTTCCGCCAGTACAAGGCATCTTCTTCGACGGGCAAATCTTCGATGCTTACGTCTTCGCCTCGGAACTGATACGTTCCGCCAAGAGCAGCATCACACTGATTGACAACTATGTGGACGAATCCGTATTGCTGTTGCTGTCGAAACGGGACGCTGGAGTAGCCGCCAAAATCATCACCCGTCAGATTACGCAAGGACTTGCTGCTGACTTGTCACGGCATAACCAGCAGTATTCGTCCGTCGTGGTGACGGAATCACCCCGCTTCCACGACCGCTTCCTAATTATTGACGATGCCGTTTACCACATCGGTGCCTCCTTGAAGGATTTGGGGAAGAAATTGTTCGCGTTTTCCAAAATGGAAATTCCTGCGGAATGGCTGGAACCGTAAGGTGAAAAGGTAAAGACATCATATAATGGCGTCTTCTACAAACAGGTTACATTTATGTCGGTTTATGGAGACACGATTAATCGTGTCTCTACTGTTTCCCACAAGGTATTCAATATTTCTATACAACTACCCCGCACTTCGTGCACCCCTTCTTCAAAAAGAAGGGGAATAGTTCGCGTCCATCCACGTAATTCGCGGTGCCCTCGACAGGCTCAGGCACGGGACGGCGGCCATGTGCCTCGGTGGTTGAGCTTGTTGAAACCACCGGATGCGAGAACATCCCCAAAAAACTCCGAAAAATTCCCAACTTCTGCCCAAATACGGCATGGGAAAAAAATGTACATTTTTGTCCGTTTGTGGCTTTTCTGCCAAAAACCGACCACTTTTCTGTTAAAACACACCACTTTAACATATTGATTTTCAGTAAAATAATTTTCAAAAAGACTTGACTTCGCATTTTGGTTGTCGTATCTTTGCGGGCGTAAACTTTATGTCTAATTAAAAATTCAAGAGTATGGACAACCATTTGCTTCCTCAAGTAGAAGAGAAAATCATCACCCTGCGTGACCAGCAGGTCATCCTCGACTGTGATGTCGCCGAGTTGTACGGTGTAGAGACCAAACGAATCAATGAAGCCGTGAACAACAATCCAGAAAAGTTTCCTGACGGTTATATTTTTGAAGTTGATAATCAGGAATTTTCAATTTTGCGGTCGAAATTTTCGACCGCAAAATTCTCCAAGACAAGACAGCTCCCCAAAGCCTTCACCGAGAAAGGTCTCTATATGCTGGCTACCATCTTGAAGAGTCCGCGGGCGGTACAGACCACCCTTGCCATCGTGGAGGCCTATGCCAAACTGAAAGAACTGTCGCGGGTAATTGTGGAAATTCCCAAACAACAAGAAAACAAGGAGGTGCAAAAGAAATTGGCACACCGCAGCGGCCAGATTATAGAGGACCTGATGTCGGACGTACTGCCGAAACAGAGCAGCGAGACCACCATCGAGATGAATCTCGCCATGTTCAAAATCCGGCATTCGGTGCGACGGGAAAATGTGGAACGGATCAAGCAGCTGGAGGAGGAACTGGCACAGTTGCGGCGGGAGCTAGAAGAGAAGGAATGATGCGGGTGACAATTTAGGGTATAGGTTTCAGTGAATAGGGTATAGTAGAGACGCGATGAATCGCGTCTCTACGGTTTTTCGCGTTCATTCGCGGTCAATATTTTTCTCAACAATTTATCAACCGCCTTCTTCGAACGGTATTTTTGCATTTCCCCGCCGAAAATCTACCACTTTTGGACGAAAATCTGCCACTTTTTAATTGTTTGTTTGTCAATAATTTGACCTCTTGACAAAGGAGTGTTGGATGTTGTATATTTGCCACCCAAAATTATACTAACACAATGGATAAAGGAGAGATTATTTTGTACCAGCCGGATGACACCATTTCATTGGAAGTCCGAATAGAGGATGAAACGGTATGGCTGAACCGTCAGCAAATGGCAATATTGTTCGGCAGAGATGTCAAGACCATTGGCAAACACATTAATAATGCGCTTTCGGAAGAGCTTAGAGATATTCCAACTGTCGCAAAATTTGCGACAGTTCAAAAAGAAGGGAAAAGAAGCATCACACGTCTTGTGGAGTATTACACTCTTGATATGGTACTTTCTGTTGGATATCGCGTAAAGTCACAAAAAGGCATCCAATATAGGAAATGGGCATCCGCGGTGTTGAAAGACTACATATTTCGGGGCTATGCTGTCAACCGGCGCATAGAACAGCTGGAAAACAAAGTTGAGGAACACGACAAGCAAATCGCTTTCTTCGTCCGCACCTCACTCCCGCCTGTGCAGGGCATCTTCTTCGACGGGCAAATCTTCGATGCTTACGTCTTCGCCTCGGAACTGATACGTTCCGCCAAGAGCAGCATCACACTGATTGACAATTCATCCCTTCATTCCATCCTTCCCCGCATAACTGTACTGGCGGCGCGTTTTTGCCAACAGCTGCTTGATCTTCGGGGTTGTGGTGAATAGCAGCGACTCAATGAAGAGGAGAAGGATGCCGACCAATAACGGATATTGGTAGTAACTCTCGTACATCGTGAAGTTGACGTCCTCGATGTCGCTCTTTTCCATGGCGTTGATTTCGTTGAGGATGGTCTCGAAGCCCATGTTGGCATTGGTGGCGTGGACGTACGCGCCCTTGCCGGCAGCGGCAATGTCCTTGAGCGTGGCCTCGTTGAGACGGGTGATGACGGTGTTGCCGGCGTTGTCTTTCTTGAACTGCTTGCCGCCGGGGCCAGTCGGGATCGGCACGCCCTTGGTGCTTCCGATGCCGATGGTGTGGATGACGAACCCCGCCTTTGACAGCTCGGCGGCAGTCTGGGCGCTTTCAGGGAAGTGGTCCTCGCCGTCGGAAGCCACGAGGATGACCCGTGACGGATGGGAAGTTTCGGCAGCGTCCGGCTCTTCCGTCTCCGGAACCATCGCGGCGGCCGCCGTGGCGAGGGCGGCGGAAATGTCGGTGCCCTGCGTCGGCATCATCTGCGTACTGATCTGGTTGATGAACATCTTGGCCGCCGCGTAGTCGGTGGTGATGGGCAGCTGTACGAACGACTTGCCCGCGAAAACCACCAAGCCGACACGGTCGCCCGTCAGCTTGTCAATAAACCGGTTGATGGCCATCTTACAGGCTTCCAGACGGTTGGGTTGGATGTCGGCGGCCATCATACTATTGGATACATCCAAACAGAGCATGATGTCCACGCCCTTCCGTTTAACCTTCTCCATCTTGCCGGCAGTCTGCGGATTGGCGGCGGCAAAGATGAAGCACACTAGCGCGAGCATCAGCACGGCGAACTTCAGGTGCTGCATCCCGTGCGACGTGCCTTCGGTGAGTTTGCTGAGCAGCCCGCGCTCACAATAGCGCTCCATACGGCGTTTGTCGCGTACAAACAATAGTATGTAAGCGAGAATAAAAAATCCTACAAGAATAAGCCAGTATAGAAGTTGTTGATTCTCAAAACGAAACATAACTTTTTGCGTTCAAAAACAGGATGGCAAAGGTACAATAATTTCCGCATGTGTGAACGCGGTCAGGGGTAAAATATTGTACGTAATTATCGTTTCATATTTTCATTGAATAGCTGTTTTATATGATTTTTTTATTATTTTTGCGCCGCATTTACTAAATAGTAACTTTCTGTTTTATGCATTATTGCAAGATCAAACGGATAATTTTCCAACTATAGATTTATGACTGTATATACATTTTTGACGCTTTTGGGCTGTCTCGCCTTGTTGATGTTCGGTATGAAGATGATGAGTGAGGCGTTGCAGAAACTCACTGGTGGTGGCTTGCGTAAGGTTTTGGGCACGATGACCACCAACCGTTTCACTGGTATCTGTACGGGCGCGTTGGTCACCAGCGCTGTACAGTCATCCACGGCGACGACCGTGTTGACGGTAAGTTTCGTGAATGCTGGCCTGTTGACATTGTCGCAGGCCATTTCTGTCATTATGGGCGCCAACATCGGCACCACCGTCACCGCGTGGATTATCGCGCTCTTCGGCTTCAGCTTCCAGATGAGCGCCATTGTCTTCCCTCTGTTTGCAGTCGGCATCATCTCCTCCTACTTTAAAAAGCCGGGAGCCCGTTCCTTCGGTGAGTTCATCTTCGGCTTCTCGTTCCTGTTCCTCGGCATCGCCACCCTCCGCGAGAACGCCATCGCGATGGACCTCCCGCACAATGAGGTCGTGATGAGTTTCTTCGTCTCGTGCCGCAATCTCGGCTTCTTCTCCTACATCGTGTTCCTTCTCCTCGGCGGCATCCTCACCATGTGTGTGCAGTCGTCCGTGGCCATTATGGCCATCACGATGATTCTCTGCTCCACCGGCGTCGCCGACATCTATCAGGGCATTGCGCTGGTGTTGGGTGAAAATATTGGTACCACCATCACTTCCAATATTGTGGCGATGAATGCGAACCCGTCGGCTCGCCGCGCTGCTCTTTCGCACCTGATTTTCAACTTGTTCGGTGTCTGCTGGGTGCTGCTGGTCTTCCGCCTCTTCATCTCGTTCGTCTGCCGCTTGGTCGGTTTTGACCCCAAAGCCGACATCACGCAGGATCCCGATGCCGCCACCCGCATCAACTATGCGCTTTGCGCCTTCCATACCGCCTTCAACCTCTGTAACGTGCTGATTCTCGTGTGGTTCATCCCACAATTTGAGAAAGTCGTGAGCAAGATTATCCGCGGCAAGGAGGAGGACGAGGACATGCGCCTCAAGTTCATCAGCGGCGGTCTCCTCTCCACGGCCGAATTGTCGCTGTTAGAGGCCCGAAAGGAGATCAACCACTTCGCGATGCGTGCTCACCGCATGTTCGGCTTCGTGCCGCAGCTGCTGAAGCTCGACGACCCCGATGAGTTTACCAAACTTTTTGCCCGCATCGAAAAGTACGAGAACATCAGCGACAATATGGAGGTTGAGATTGCCGACTACCTCAACCGCGTGTCCGAAGGTAAGTTGAGTGGCGAAAGTAAGATGCAGCTACGCTGTATGTTACGTGAGATTTCCGAAATTGAGAGCATTTGCGATAGCTGCTACAACATGAGCCGCGTCATCAACCGCAAGTACAAGGCCAAAGAGAGCTTCACCGAAGCACAGATTTCGCACATCCAACACATGTGGGAGCTGTGCGACAAGGCCCTGACCCAGATGGAGAGGGTGCTTGCCGACACCGACCACTCCGTTGATCCGCACGAATCGCTCTATATTGAGAACGAAATCAACATCTACCGCACCCAACTCAAGGAGAACAACGTGGCCGACGTGAACGACAAGAAGTACGACTATCAAACCGGTGTCAACTACATGGATATCATCGGCGACAGCGAAAAACTTGGCGACTACGCCATCAACGTCGTCGAAGCCCACGCCCAAGTGAAACTTACTACTTAGTAACAGGTTTATCAAGTTTATCAAGTTTATCAGGTAGCAGGTAATAAGTGATAGGTAATAGGTAATAGGTAATAGGTGACAGGTAATAAGTAATAAGTAGCAGGTAATAGGGTATTCCATAATTAGTTTCTCAACTGCTTAACTTCTTAACATCTTCGCATCTTAACTTTTAATTCTTTACTTTTAACTTTTAACTCTCAACTCTTAATTTTTATGTCCTCAATACGGGTAGTCGGTGCCACCGAGAATAATTTGAAGAATATTTCCTTGGAGATTCCGAAGGGGAAGATTACGGTGTTTACGGGTGTTTCGGGCTCGGGTAAGTCGTCGCTTTGCTTGGACACGCTGGCGGCGGAAAGCCGTCGGGAGCTGAACGAGACTTTCCCGTCGTTTGTGCAGCAGTACCTGCCGAAATACGGTCGTCCGAAGGTGGAACGAATTGAGAATATGCCGGTTACTATCGTCATAGATCAGAAAAAGCCGTCGTCGAACAGCCGCTCTACCGTAGGTACGTACACCGACATTCAGGCGTTGCTGCGTCTGCTTTTTTCCCGTGTGGGCAAGCCGTTTGTCGGCTACTCTGACTCCTTCTCCTTCAACCATCCCGCCGGTAGCTGTCCCCGCTGTGCCGGCTTGGGCGAAATCCGCGAGCTTGACATCCACAAGTTGGTCGATTTCGACAAGTCGCTCAATGACGAGGATACTATCCATTACATCGCGTTCGGGAAGGGTGGCTGGCGCTGGATCCGTTACGCGCACAGCGGCCTTTTCGATTTGGACAAGAAGATTAAGGACTATTCGCCGGAAGAGCTGGACCTGTTCCTCAATTCTCCGCAAATCAAGCTGAAAAATCCACCCTCCAACTGGCCGAAAACCGCCAAGTATGAGGGGCTTATACCCCGGATGTACCGCAGCATCATCAATTCGGAGGAGGGGCTGCTCCATGCCGCCGTGCTCAATCCGATGCTTACGATGGGCACCTGCCCCGACTGCCACGGGACAAGGCTGAACGAGAAAATCCGCTCGTGCCGTATCAACGGCAAAAATATCGCCGAAGTGGGCGACATGCCGATATCTGACGTGGTGGATTTCGTTGCCGCCATCGACGACCCGCTGGCCGTCGATATCCAGCGGGAACTGGCGAAACGGCTGCAGGCGTTGTGCGACATCGGCCTCGGCTACCTGTCGCTGAGCCGTGGTACCGGCACGCTGTCGGGCGGCGAGGCGCAGCGCATCAAGATCGCCAAGTACATCAATTCGGCGCTTACGGATATGGTGTATGTGCTGGACGAGCCGAGCGTGGGCTTGCACCCGCAGGACATCAACCGGCTGAAAAAATCCCTTTACCATTTGCGTGACCACGGGAACACCATCCTGATTGTGGAACATCACCGTGAAATCATCGCGATGGCGGATCACATCGTCGATATGGGACCCGAGGCGGGCAGCAGGGGAGGGGAGGTTATTTTCGAAGGTAGCTATGCCGACCTTTTGAAGTCGGATACGATAACGGGCCGTATGTTGCGCAGCCACAGCGAGATGAAGCCGCAAGTGCGCCGTCCTTCCGGCACCTTCCGCATTGAGAACGCCACCTTGCACAATCTGAAGAACCTGTCGGTGGACGTGCCTTTCGGCGTGATGACGGTGGTGGCGGGCGTGGCCGGCTCCGGCAAGAGCTCCCTGATGGAGGTCTTCCAGCAGCAGTGCAACCGCGAGACCATCTTCATCGGGCAGAAGAACATCGGCATAAACCTGCGTTCCACGCCCGCTACCTATCTCGACATTGCCGACACTATCCGCAAACTGTTTGCCAAGGCCAACAACGCCAACATGCAGCTCTTTTCGTTCAACTCGAAGGGGGCGTGTCCGGCGTGCGGCGGCAAGGGTGTCATTATTTCCGACATGGCGTTCATGGAGTCGATAGAGACGGTGTGCGACGTGTGTCACGGCACGCGTTACAACCCTGAGGCATTGTCCGCCAAGTACCGCGGCCTCAACATCGCCGAGGTGATGGACTTGTCGGTGGAGGAGGCGGCTGCGTTCTTCGAGGGGCAGCCGTTCCAGCCGCAACTCACCGCATTGCAGAAGGTCGGACTCGGCTACCTGCACCTCAATCAGGCGATGACTACCCTGTCGGGCGGCGAGCTGCAGCGGGTGAAACTTGCCAATTTCCTGCACCGCAAGGGCGAAATCTTCATCTTGGACGAGCCGACCGACGGACTCCATCTGGACGATGTCCGCAAGCTTCTCACCCTTTTCAACGAGATGACGGATGCAGGCAACACGCTGATTCTCATTGAACACAGCATTGATGTGATGCGGCAGGCCGATTACATCATCGAACTCGGTCCCGGCGGTGGCGAAAGCGGCGGTCGTCTGCTCTTCACTGGCACCCCCGCCGAAATGCTGGAGTCACCAGCCAGCGTCACAAGACCCTATTTGTAAATGGAAAATTGAAAACAATAAAGTATGAAGTAGAAAGTATAAAGTATAAAGTATAAAGTATACAGTAGAATGTTCCCGGCGCA
>JAGCXN010000030.1 GCA_017961265.1 Bacteroidales bacterium
CAGTTAGCCAAACATTATCCCAACAACCGAGCCAACGATTTTCTTGACTGGTTTACATACAGCGACAACACAATCGACGGTCGAAGTAAAAAGAAAGCATACACGCTCATTGAGAGTGGGGTTTTGGATAGTATGAAACCTGGCACGGTGTTCTGCCTGCAACAGATTCATGCCTATATCTTTAGTGGATTATACGACTTTGCGGGAAGAATTCGAACCAAGACCATCTCAAAGGGGAACACCTTATTTTGTCTGGCAGAATATCTACCACAGAATCTGAAAGCTATTGAACAAATGCCCGAAACAACTTTCGATGAGATTGTGGACAAATATGTGGAAATGAATGTGGCACACCCTTTCATGGAAGGCAACGGACGATCAACACGCATTTGGCTTGACCTCATTTTCAAAAAACAACTGGGATTGTGTGTCGATTGGAGCAAAATCAGTAAAAAGGATTATTTGGATGCGATGATAGAAAGTCATTTAGACAGTACGAAAATCCGCCTATTGCTGAAACAGGCAATGACCGACAGAATCGATGACAGAGAAATCTTCATGAAAGGAATTGACTATTCCTATTATTATGAACAGGAAGAATAAAGATTAAATTCTCTTCTCCCTCCAATTCCCCTTCTTTAAATATCCCCACGACACCACTCCCAGCAGGGTGGCGTAGAGGATTTCTGCCACCCAAATCACCTCGACGGGCATCGGGAACACTTTTGTAACCAGCAGGATATAACCGATATAAGCTACCAAGATGGCCGACTCAAGGATGAAGGCCACCATCGTCTTGCCCGTGCCCGACACCGTCTCAAAGAGGATGCAGGCACCGCTCATCAGCAGGGCACTCACGCACACCACCCGCAACGACGGCACCGAAGCCGCCGCCAACGCCGCGTCATCGGTGTAGATGGTGGCTATCGTGTCGGGGATGACGGCACACACCGCCACCAGCACCACCAAGAAACAGAGACAGATTTTCAGAATCCGGCGGAGCAAATGGCCCACCTCATCGGCATGTCCTTCGCCGATAATCCGGCTGGTGAGCGTGTTGGCGGAGGCGGCAAAGGCAAACACCGGCACCAAAATCACCATATAGGCACTGCGCACGATGCCCGACACCGCCACGGCCAGCTCGCCCGTGCGCTCAATCATCACGAAAAACACAAACCACGCCCCGAAGGAGACCAGCCGCTGGCCCATCGTCGGCAGCGACAGCCCCACGATGGACTTGACCAACGGCATCCGTACCTTTTTGATAGGAAAGATGCCGTACTTTCTTGTGGGAAGACGGAACAGCGTGTAGAAGATGAAGAAGATGAACGCCGATATTTCGGCCAGCACGGAGGCAATCGCCGCGCCCGAAACCCCTAACTCCGGCATTCTGCAATGACCAAAAATGAAACTATAGTCGAAAAAGATGTTCACCACCGCCATCAGTAACGTGGTGTAAATGATGATTTTCGTATCGGAAAGCCCCACATACAGCGAGCGGAACAGGAAGTTGAAGCAGACGAAGATGATGCCGTAGTGCCGGTACTGCATGAACTCTTCCGACACTTTCAGGATGTCGGGTGATGAGATGATACCCTTCAGCAGGACATCGGTGCAGCAGTGAAGCAGCAGGAACAACAGCACCGACAGTGCCGCCACCACCAGCAGGCCGTGTTTGAACACCGCACCCACCTCCGGCAGATTGTTCTCGCCGAAGCGCCGCGCCACAATAATCTGGATGCCCGTCGCGAAACCCCACGCCAGCGTGGAAAAGACATAGTAGTAGAGCCCCGCCATCATCGCAGCACCCAGCTCCACCGTCCCCAAATGGCCAAGAAACGCCGTATCCACAAACGTGATGATCGTCTGCGCCAAATTCCCCGCCATAATCGGCAAGGCAAGGGCGATGATGCTGCGGGTGGTGTAATTTTGTGGCAACAAGGTGGTTATGGGGGTGTTAAGTGAAAAGTTAAGAGTGAAGGAGTTAAGAAGTTAAGGAGTTAAGATGTGAAGATGTTAAGATGTGAAAATGTGGAATTTTCATTAGGTAGGACCGTTATAATATGGCGGAGAATTGATTGTTTCATAAAATGTAAAAGGTGATAGGTAATAGGTAAAAGGTAATAAGTGATAGGTATGAAGAGGGGGTGTGCGGAGCAACCTATTACTTTTTACTTCCTACCTTCTACCTTGCTTTCATCTTTTAATCCTTTCATCGCATCCTCGTATAATCGTATCCTCGCATCCTCGCATCCTCATATAACCGTATCCGTATCCCCAAATTCACCGTTAGCTTACGTTCCCGATATTCTCCTGAATCATCTCCTTCAGGTACTGGATAACTTCAGGTTCCTGAATGGAGATGCCGTCGAGGGCTTCGTTCACCTCATCGGTGTCGAACACGTAGTCGGTTTGGTCGGAGTGGTAGTGGAAGATAAAGCGGATGTCGGGGTAGGCGGAGGCGGTGAGGACGACGGTGCCGGCGAGGTCGCCCATCGGCGGACGGTCGAGGTGCGTGAGGCCGAAGACAGCGGTCACGGTGGTGCCTTTGCCCTTCTCCGACTGTATGTCGAGACTGCCGCCGGTCTGCTCGGTGTTCTGCTTCAGCAGCGGCAGTCCGAGGCCCACCTTGCGGGTGGTGCGGGTGGTGAAAAACGGGTTGATAACCTTCTGGACGGTTTCGGCATCCATTCCGCAACCATTGTCGATGAAGCGGATGGTGAGGGTGTCGGCAGCAGGATTCTCGATCACCTCCAATGTCACCTCGGTGGCACCGGCGCGGGTGGAGTTCTGCAAAATGTCCATTATGTGCATGGAGAGGTCTTTCATACTATGATATTATTTTTAGTTCCTGATACTTCCCCTTCTTTTTGAAGAAGGGGTGCACGCAGTGCAGGGTAGTTGTATAAATATTAAAATTCATATTGAAAAAAATTATTATTCTATTACCCCGGCCTACGGCCACCCCTTCTACATAGAAGGGGAATTTTCTACACTTCCAGCCGTACCTGCCGTCCTCCCTCCTGATGTAGTGCCTTGCGGATTTCGTCGAAGCTGCGGGTTTCCATCTCGAACCAGCAAGGGGCGGTGGCGATGACGTCGGGTTGGTGGGCGTCGGAGGCGCGGGTGAAGGTCTTGTCTTTGAGGTAGGGATGTTGCTGCAGGATTTTGTCCTTGTCGCCGTGTTTCGACAGTTCCACCGCGTCGTATGGCAGGTCGAACGGGATGAAGCCGAGCTGCGAGATGACGCTGCTTTTCGTCTTGTCGATGTGGGCGGGGATGAAGATGCCGTTGAGCTCATATACCTTGGCGGCGATGCCTTCGATAGGTACGTCGAGGCCGGAGGTGAGCAGCTTGGGCTCTTCGTACACGATTTCAAACTCTTCGTTGATCTGCACCTGGTCGCCGAATACGTCCGGCACGTTGGGTATGTCGGGCAGGTGCTCGTCCAGAAACTTTTGGAAGAGGTCGAGGGTTTCGTGGTTCTCGAAGAAGGCGAGGCAGTGCGCCTCCTCCTTCGTCGTGACTTCGGCGCCGCACAGCACGAAGATGTCGCGGTTGTGCGAGTAGTGCTCGGCGAGCCGGCAGTGGCGGGTGCAGTTGTGGTCGGTGATACCGATCACGTCAATGCCCTTCCGCTTCGCCTCCTCAATGATGAAGTCGGGCGTCATGTCCAACTCACCGCACGGCGACAGCAGCGTGTGGTTGTGCAAATCTGCCTTGAAGATGTTCACGGCGGGTTATTGGTTAATCAGTTGGTAAACGGTGCCGGTGGTCTCGAAGGTCTGGGCGTCGGTGCCGAGGACCGGAATACCCTCGTCGATGGCCTGTTCCAGCATATCCTCTTCGGGCTTGTTGCCCTTTACGAGGAGGATGGCGGCGAGCTCCTTGAGGGAAGCGATGGCCAGCACGTTCTTGTGCGTCTGAAGGGTAATCCACACCTGACCTTCGCGGGCAAAGCCCATCACATCGCTGAGGAGGTCGGAGGTATAACCGCCCTTGATTTCACGATCCAAGTTATCCTGTCCGCAGAAGACGGTCAGGTTCATTTTTTCTACTAACTCTTTAACTGTCATTTTTATAAAATATTGATAATTAATAAAATCGAAATGGTAATCGTCTAAGATTTGAATGTGCAAAAGTAATCAAAAAATCCCCACCTTTCGGCGGGGATTTTCAATGTTGCGCAAAATGCGGGATTATTTCTTGACGAATTTCTTCGTGATCGTGTTTTCACCGTTCAGACGGAGGAAATAGACACCGTTGCTGAGGTTGGAAACGTTGATCTGGAAATCGTTTTCGGTAATGTTGGCGCTATAGACCACCTGACCGAGGAAGTTGATGATTTGCACGTTGTCGAAGTTTTCTGCATGTACGTTCAGCACCGTGTTAGCGGGGTTCGGGAAGAAGGAAACTTCAGAATTGTTTTCTGTTTCGGTAATGCCAACCGGGGGTTCCAGATTCTGGCAATCAAGATTGTAGGTGAAGAATTCGCCAGCTGAAGGAGCGGTTGAACCGTTGAACAAGACTGCACCCAGTGCATTCTGGATAGTGAATGAGCATTCATCGTCATAGCTGCCGGCAGTCCAAGAGAAGGAGAGTGCGCCGGGGCAGACATCGACGGTATAGCTTTCGCTGGAGGCAGCGCAAGTGGCTGTACCCATAGCAGCACCGTTTGCCGAAATCTGGATGGAAGCGCCATTCCAGCCGTCACCATAGGAGTCAACCATTTCGATACGGATAGCGCACATACTTTCGGGGTCGCAGTTGAACATGTCGTCACAAGCAGTATCGGAAGGCAGGGAGAGACATTGTTCACCATCATTTTCATAGTAAGCTTTCACGAAGTAGCAGTAGTGACCGGCGGGGACGTGGTCTTCGTAGGAATTGGTGGTGCTGGTCATGTAGTTGCTGCTTCCGTTTCTGTATATTCTGTATTCAACAAGGCCAGTAACATCGGCGGGAGCATCCCAAGAGAGGGCCATGTATTCATAGTCGGTAGCAACAGCCTGCATGTTGGTCGGAGCATCGCAATCGGGGGCGATGATGTGGAAGGTGACGGGAATCACCGTGTCGCCGACGAAAGGATTGCGGGAGCTGATGGTGAGGTTTGCGCTATAATCACCTACGGGATAGCTGCCATTGAAGTTGAGTGTGATGTCAGTGGACTCACCTGCAGCGACAGAACCGCTTCCGGGTGCAGAGGAGAGCCAGCCTGCGTTGGCAAGTTCGAAGATACTGATGTGGTTGGGATTTTGCTGACTGTTAGCCATCATAACGAATTTGCCGCTTACGAGAGCATCGGTAGCGAAAGCACCGCCAGCCGTTCCTGCAGAAGCATCGATGCCATCATCGATGGTGCTGAGGTCAACTGTCACATTGGTGAGAGTATTGGCGTTGATGTCATACTGTACGAACACGCATTGGCTGTTTGCATCCTGAGCCTGGGTGAAGAGCCAAAGGAAAGGACCTCCGGAGGTATAGGGGTCGTAAGCGGAACCGTAGGCGTCGGAGACTTCGGGACCGTTGACAACGACATTGCCGCTGCGGTCAATCAGATAGAGGTCTGTCCAGTTACCGATCCAGAAACCGTCGTTCTGGGCATCGTAGGAGCAGTGACGGATTGTACTGACTTGTGTGCTGATGGTAGCGACCAGTGTCTGGCTGTTGAAATCCATCTGATAGAGGTCGGAAGAACCGGCTCCGCCATAAAAATAAGTGCCGTCGTAAGTGAGGTCGCGAATACCGCCGACACCATTAATGGTGAAGGATTCAATGTGGTTTCCGTCAAGATCGTACTTTTCGAACTGGCCTGCGCCATTCCAGTAACAGGTGTAGATATAGTTACCGTCGGTTACGACACCCTGCTGACCGGCAGCCGTGACATCAAAGCTGGAAAGAAGATCCCAGGCGTTGCGGGTGGGGTTGCCGGCAATCGTCGTAGCCATTGGGCTGTATTCAACATTGGCCTGCATGGCGGAAGCAGAAGCATTATTGACGACCTTCATGTTGGCGGGCATCACATCAGCCTTCACTCTCTGGGTCTGGGCAAATGTGTAGTTCATCGGAGCATTGGCAGCTCTCGCCTCCAAGAAATCAACATCGGTGTTCCAAGTAAGGGTTCCGTTACCATTATTAATAACGGTGATAGGGGCAAATTGTGCGTCAAGACCATAGGAAGTGGTGACTTCAATCGGGCCTTCGTAAGTAACAGCAAACTGCGGAGCGGTCAGGCTGAAATTGATGGTGGTATCAGCGCTGAGGGAATTGAAGGAGGTGGCAGCCCCGTTGAAGCCTACAGCCTCAACAGTGATGCTATAAGGAAGAATGGAAACCACATCGGTTTGAGTGTATGCACCGTTTGCGTCCGTGTAGAGAGTACCGCCGTTCATACCGCTAACCGTTACGATAGCATTAGCGATAGGGGTATTGTCAACAGAAGAGGTGACCACACCACTGACCGTGTACATCGCAGGAGGCTCGCAAGTCTGGTTTAAGGTATAGAAAGTGCCCGCTTCCATCGTACCGCTACTGGTGTAAAGCGGAATACCGTATGGGTCAGTGATAGTGAAGGAACATTCATAGTCATAGCTACCAGCTACCCAAACAAACGTATAAACGCCAACAGGCAGCATGATTTCTTCAGTCTGTTCAGCAGCATCAAGAGTGTATGAACCGAACAGGTTGTTGTTTGCATCATAAATTTCAATGGCGGCACCGTTCCAACCATCACCGTATGAGTCAACCATTTCCAAAGTGATGGGGCAGATGTGACCCACCATGGCAGTCTGCGTGGCAGCCATACCGTTGCCATTAGTCGTCACAGCATAAATAGTATAGGTATAAATACCAGCTGCAGTCATTGCATTGTCGGTATAGGTCATGCTACCACCAACAGTGGGGTTCGCAAAGCTGTTCACGAGAGTGGTACCGCGATACAGTTCAATGCTGTTAATGGCGGCAAGGGCGTCGCCACCAATTGTGGTAGTGGGGTTCGTCCAGCTCAAATCAACAGAAAGATCATAGTCTGGATCCGGGGTTGCAACAAAGTTTGAGGGGGCATTGGCAACATTGGGGTCAATGTAGGAGACCTCAATGTCATCCAGATTCAGCCAGAACATGTCAGTCACATTGTAGTGACGGAAAGCAATGTAGATGGTCTCACCCACGTAAGCGGAAAGGTCAACAGTATGGTTTACATACTCGCCCGTTGATTCGCCTTCATAAACCGGCGAATTTGCTGTGAAGTCAGCAATTGTTGCGCCTGTTGTGGAGACGTAAACGGCATAATGTTCAGCCGCATAGCTGGCATCCTGTCCGATTGCCCACCATGAAAGGGTCGGCTGCTGGGCACCAGCAGAGAAAGTGACAGCAGGAGTAATCAACCAGTTGTCAGGCGTGACAGCCCCCACATTGTTGATGTAAGAAGCAGAAGAGATACAGCCGTCACCTGTATGATTGGTGAATTGGGGATTGGCAATCTCCCAGTTGTTTCCGTCACCGTCGCTGTCGATGACGGTCCAACCATCAGGAATTACACCGTTATCAAAACTCTCCTGCACAGGATAAATTTGCGCATTTGCCGCAAAAACCGCAAAGCACATCATTAAAATTGCTAATAGTTTTTTCATAACAAATTGGTTTTGATTAATATATAAGGTTGTTTTTTGTTATACTACAATTATGCAAAATAGCAAGCAAAAGTAGCATTTTTTTATATAAAAATGACACTTTTGCTCTTAAAAAAACAAAAGAAAATAAAATGCGGAAAAAAGTTTTTTTGAGAAGACTACAACACTGTGACAATTCCCTTGTAGATGTATTTTCCTCCGCCGTACACCGAAAGTTGGATATAGTATGTGTAGGTGTTGTTCACTTTCAATTTGCCTTTTTCGCGTCCATCCCAGCGGAAATATGGATTCTCTGACTTGAAGACCATCCGCCCCCAACGATCGTAAATGCCTATTTCAAAGGTCTCTATTTGAGACAGAGAGCCTTCTGGCAGACAGAAAAAGTCGTTGATTCCGTCTTCGTTCGACGGGGTAATGGCATTGGGGATATACAGATTGAAGGCGCAGGCAGGAATCACAAGGCGGGCGAAAGCTTGGCAGTGCGCGGTGTTGGCCGTCACTATGAACGCACCCGCGTGATGCACGATCACAACGGGCACATCCTGCTGCCCACTCGACCATTGGATGTGCTCCAACTCTGTAATCACTTCCAATTCAGCTTCGAAATCTTCGCAAAAATCGGGAGTGTGATTCACCAATTCCAAATCGGTATTCACTACTTGTACGTCCTTTGTCACGGTGCTGTCACAGCCGGAGTTACTGCTGAAATGCTGGGTATAGCTTCCCGACTGGTGATAGACGTGCCCGTTCCAGATCAGACTGTCGCAGGCGATAACGTCAAAATGGTGGTTATAGTTCGGATTGACCGTCAGTTGGAGGGTTACGGTGCTGTCGCAGCCGAGTTCCGTAAAGTATAGTTGGTCCCTCTCTATCATGCCGGCTTCGGACGTTTCTTCTGCCGTCACAGTGAATCCGTAGCCGCTGTAGGGCGCTCCCTGGCACACTTCATCGCGCACAGTGACAAACACGGGAGGAATTACGTTTACAGTATAGGATACGGTGCTGTCATTGCCGAGTGCAGCAGGGTAAACTACAGATTGCGTTCCAGCCTCCGTGAAGGTGAGCCCTTGCCATGTGACGGGTAATGCATTGTCACAAACGGTGGTGTCCACGCTATTGGTTACATTCGGAATCACATGGAGTGTCATGGTTACGGTGCTGTCACATCCATTAACATCTGTCAGCACCGCTGTCAGTGTGCCCTCTTCCGTAAAGGTCACCCCGTTCCATCCATAGGGGAGTTCGTTCTCCACGATGGTTTGTTCGTCGGTGGCAGTCACGGGCGGACGGACCGTAAGGTTCATCACCACAATACTGTCGCAGCCGTCGGCGGTCTGCAAGGAGAGGCTGTCGGTGTGGACTCCTGGCGTAGTGAGGGCGGAGGCGGGAATGTTGAAACCGTTTCCACTATAGGGAACTCCGTAGCAGATAATATCTTCAATTTCGGTGCGTGCAGGAGCTCCAAAGGTGATACAGACGGAGTTTGTATAGACCACCCCGCAGCTATCGCTGGTATAAGCCACTCTGAAACAGGTGTTTTGTGGGAGATTCCCGGGCGAATAGGTGCTGCTATTTCCAGCGCCGGCAATATCAGTGAAGTTGACACCGTCTGTGGATTGTTGCCACACATAGTAGCTATCGGCCCCGCCCGAACACCCGGTGACAGAAAGCGGCTGCGGTAAGCCGCCCGAACAAATGAGCTGGTCTTCCGTCAGTGTACCCGCCACCATCGGATCGTTCAGGTACTGTAGTGTGTAAGTGCCTGTGGCGGTGCACCCCTCTCCGTCCGTAAGTGTCACGGTGTAGGTATCGGCGGCCAGCGATGAAAGGGAAGTGTTGGTGGCGCCATTGGCAGGGTTGGAGGCATTGCCTGTGGTCCATGTGAAGGAGTAGGGCGGTGTGCCGCTGCTGCCCGCTACGGACAATGAGCCTGTGGAGGCTCCATAACAGAGGATATCGTGCTGGCTGACTAATTGGAGTTGCGGCAGATCCGGTACGGTCACCTGCACCGTGGCGGTGGAAGAGTTTCCGCAAGCATCGGTGATGGTAAGCGTGACGGTGGTGGCGCCAGTGATGGTGGAACCTGCAGTTGGCGATTGTGTAATGGTGAGGTCAGCGGTGGCGGTGAGGTCGTCGGTGCAGTAGGGACGTACGAGGCCTGTCAGGTCGGGCACGGTGGAGATACAGCCGGTGACATTGGCTGAGATGGGTCCGACGTTGCCGCTGTAAGTTGGCGGGGTTACATCAAGGTTGACCGTAACGGTACCGAGACTGTGGCAGCCGTTGGCGTAGCCGACGGTCACGGTGTAGGTGGTGGGATTTTCAGTGGGGTATGCCGTGGTAGTGGCTCCTGTGCCCCCCGTGCTCCATTCGTAGGAAGTGGCTCCCGCTGAATTGGCTGTCAGCGTTGTAGGACTGTTGGCGCAAAGGTAGTCCGGGGAGGCGGTCACCGTGACGGGGGGAGCGTTGTTGTTTACCGTCACATGGCAGGTGTTGGTGATGTCGAAGGTGTTGCCGTTGCAGGCGGTGTATTGCAAGCGCGCCGTGTAGTCGGTACTGACAGTTGGAGTGACGGTAATGACATCGCCGGTACCCACAACAGGACCGTCGGTTCCGTTTCCTTCGTACCAAGTGACTGTATAGACTGGTTCTCCAGTCGGAATGAAGCGCCACGCTTCGTTGTGGGCCGTCCAAGAACCGGTGTTGCGGCCAGGCGGGACAACGGCCATCGTGCCATCACTGTTCTGAATGCCGATAACCCCGTTCCCACTGTTCCAATCCGTGCAAGTGGGTGCATCTCTTAAGTATATGTCGATGATATTGGTGCCCTCGTACAATACAATCATAGAGGAGAAAGTACGGACATCGTAGCAGCTGAAAAGGGCTATATTATTGAAACTTAATACATAACACCGACAAGGATAAGATCCTAAGACCCCTTCATAAATCCCGTCACCGGAATAATAGTTCGGATATACGTCCCGATAACAGGCAAAGATGGCATTGGGGAACAGGCTGGTGCTGGGCAAGGAGGCCGAATAGCTCCACGCGCAGCTTCCACCAGCCACGCTCGTATTGAACGTAGCTACCGAATTTGCTCCTGCCACAATTTGCGTGTAAGTGTTGCCGAAATAGCAGAAAGCAAAGGGAAGGTTGATGGCGGTATTCCATGTGTCATCGGTTGCATCCGTGAAAATACGGGTGCCGTCGGTAAATCCGTAAGGTGGGGCGTAGGGGATGCTTGATACCATGTAGTTGTTGGCAGTGGCGGCGGTGGCCACGGCGTTGGCCTCCAATGTCACGGCCGTCACATCGCAGTCCACCACAATATTAGTGAGACCCGTTCCGAGCTCGGCGGGCGACACACTGGGGCAGCCGCTATTGTTGCAGTCCACCACATTGACGGTGATGGAAGCGGTCAATGTGCCGATGTCTGGCCCTGAAACCGTCACTGAGTATGAGGTGTTGCCGTTGGGAGACACCGTAATGGTGGGCGTAGTGGCTCCAGTGCTCCACGTGTAATTGTAGTTGTTGGCGCCCTCGCAAAAAACCACAGCACTCCATCCATCATAAGAGATTATGTCATCAGAAGTAAACTCCACCGTAAGGCTGCCCGAATTGGCGGTATAGGTCATCCCGTTAAGGCCGTTGTACAGATTGCCGCTGTTGAGCTGCGGGCTTGACGTACTCGTTCCATTGTACAAATATATTTCGTCAAAACTCGCCTCTACATCCACCATATTAAAAGTGATGGATATCGGACTGTTGTTGTTGGAACGGAAAGTGCGCACATAGGTTTCGTCTGTGCTGTATGTGCCGTTGGAGCCGCCTGAATCATAGAAACAGACCGAGTTGCCACACGTAACATTGGTGGTGCCGTTACTCATATTCACCGATGATGTACACGGACCTGTATTGCCGCCAAAATTGATGCTGTTGTTGCAATAAACCTTGGCTTCCCAACCATCATAACAGATTATGTCATCAGAAGTGAATACCACAGTGAGAATGCCAGACTGTGCAGTGTAGGTTCTGCCCGCAAGGCCACTGTACAAATTGCCTCCATTGAGCAATGTCCCCGATGCATAGGTTCCGTCGTATATTTCCATTCCATCCCACGAATCTTCTATATCCACAACACTGAAAGTAATAGAAAGCGGGCTGTTATCGTTGGAACGGAAAGTCCGGATATAATCCTCATCATATTCGTAACCACTGTTCGGGCCACCGGAGTCATAGAAACAAATGGTGTTACCGCAAGTCACATAGGTGGTTCCGTCACTCATGTTCACAGACGAGGAACAGTTTCCCGGCGTGGCAGATGCAGGACCCACAGACAACGTGGTAGAACTTCCGGAACAAATGGTGGCATCACCGTTGATAACAATCTGACCTTCGGACAAATGCATCACGCCGACCCATAAAAGGAAAAGGACGAGAACTTGTTTGATTTTCTTCATAAATAGGTCGGCAAAATTAACGATTTTTTGAATACGTGCGTTTTTTTTACAAAAAAAAGTGGGATATGTTGCCCATACCCCACTTATAAAATTGAAAAAAATTTTCGGTTAGTACATGCCGGGCATTCCGCCGCCCATACCGGCTGCGGGAGCGGCAGGGGTTTCCTCCTTGATTTCGGCGAGCACGCACTCGGTGGTCAGCAGCATACCGGCGATGGAACCGGCGTTCTCGATGGCGACGCGGGCCACCTTGGTCGGGTCGATGACACCGGCCTTGATGAGGTCTTCATAGACCTCGGTGCGGGCATTGAAACCGACATTGCCTTTGGCTTCCTTGACGGCGTTCACCACCACGGAGCCTTCCTTACCGGCATTGGCCACAATCTGACGGAGCGGTTCCTCCAAAGCGCGGCGCACGATGTCGATACCGATCTTCTCGTCATCGTTCACACCCTTGATCTTGTCGAGGGCCTTGATGGCGCGGATATAACCGACACCACCGCCAGGGATGATACCCTCTTCGATGGCGGCACGGGTGGCGTGCAAAGCGTCGTCGAAACGGTCTTTCTTCTCCTTCATCTCCACTTCGGAAGCGGCGCCGACATAGATGACGGCCACACCGCCGGCCAACTTGGCCAGACGTTCCTGAAGTTTCTCTTTGTCGTAGTCGGAAGTGCTCTTCGCAATCTGAGCCTTGATCTGGGCCACGCGGTCAGCGATGGCGTTCTTGTCGCCCTTGCCGCTGACGATGGTGGTGTTCTCCTTGTCAACGGTGATCTTCTCGGCGGTACCGAGCATTTCGAGGGTGGCGTCTTCGAGTTTGAAGCCCTTCTCCTCGGAAATCACATAACCGCCGGTCAGGATGGCGATGTCTTCCAGCATCTCTTTTCTTCTGTCGCCGAAGCCGGGAGCCTTCACAGCCACGATCTTCAGGCCGCCACGCAGACGGTTCACGACGAGGGTGGCAAGAGCTTCGCTCTCTACATCTTCTGCGATCACCAACAGCGGACGACCGCTCTGGACAGCCTTCTCCAAGATGGGGAGGAATTCCTTCATGTTGCTGATTTTCTTGTCGTAAATCAGGATGAAAGGATTCTCATAGACGGCTTCCATCTTTTCGGTATCGGTCACGAAATAGGGGGAGATGTAACCGCGGTCGAACTGCATACCTTCTACCACTTTCACGTTGGTTTCGGTGCCTTTGGCCTCTTCGATGGTGATGACGCCCTCTTTTTTCACTTTCTGCATCGCTTCAGCGATGATGTTGCCGACATGAGCGTCGTTGTTGGCGGAGATGGTGGCCACTTGAGCTATCTTCTCGTTGTGGTCGCCGATGGTGCTGGACATCTTCTTGAGTTCGGCGACCACTGCGGTCACAGCGGC
>JAGCXN010000031.1 GCA_017961265.1 Bacteroidales bacterium
AACGATTCCGGCACTTCCCTGCGGATATCCCAGTCGTCACAGTTGCCGTAAACCGCCCGCAACGGCGCAATGTAGCGGAGCTCGTCCAAAATGTCGGAGCTGCCGATGTCGCCGGCATGCCAGATTTCATCACACCCCTTGAAGAAATTCTCCACTTCGGGGTGCATGTAACCGTGCGTGTCTGAGATAATCCCTATTTTCATAAATGCTTCTATTTGATAGCGATGGATTCAATTTCCACCATCACACCCATCGGGAGGGCTTTCACGGCAAAAGCGGCGCGCGCCGGCGGGTTCTCCTTGAAGTACTTGGCATAAACCTCGTTCATCGGTTTGAAGTTGGCCATATCGCTCAACAGGCAGGTGGTCTTCACCACGTTGGCGTAGGTGTAGCCGGCTTCTTCCAAAATGGCTCCGATATTCTTCATTACTTGTTCGGTCTGCTCTTCGATGGTTTCGGCAACATTTCCCGTAGCGGGATCTACAGGAATCTGACCGGAAATGAATAACATTCCGTTGTTTTCAATAGCTTGGCTGTAAGGTCCGATGGCCTTCGGCGCTTTGTCGGTGTGGATAACTTTCTTCATGATTTAATAATTTAAAAACCTATAATTTAACAACTTAATAGTTCTAATAATTTAATAATTAATGGATCTTTTTCTGACCGTCGAATTTGTATCCGATGGTGGCGAAGAAAAGGATATAGACATAGCTGACGAACAAGATGCAATAGGCGGTTTGATTGCCGATGACATCGCATAATTTTCCGTAAACCAGCGGAATAATGGCACCGCCGGCGATAGCCATAATCAACAGGGCGGAACCCAGTTCGGTGTGCTTTCCAAGGTCGTGGATGGAAAGCGGCCAGATGGCGGGCCACATGATGGCGTGGGCGAAACTTAGCATGATGATACACGCCACCGATACCATCCCTTTCGTCCCCACTGCCGCAATGACGAGCGCGATGGAAATGAACAGCTGGATGATGAGGGCCTTCCGCTGCGAAATCAGCTTCGGGATGGTGATGATGCCCAACAGATAACCCACCACAAGGGCGATGAGGGCATAGACACCGAAGTTTTTGCCTGCCGAAATGGGCATCCCCCAGAATTCGCCATAACGCACCAGATAGTCAATGGCGATAACTTCCGCACCTACATAGAAGAAGATAGCCAATGCGCCAAGCCACAAGTACGGATAGCTGAAAATCGACTTTTCCTTGCCGTCCGATTGCACCGTTTCCACTTCTGGTTCAGGAAGTTTGGCTAATTTCAAGAAAATCACCAGCATTATCAGGATGGTGGTTATGATGATGTAGGGGAGGATAATCTGGTTGGAAAGATGCTGAAGCAGAAATTCGCGGTCGAGTCCAGCGGGCATCGTCTGGAGCAGTTCCACCTCTTTTTCGGTGGTGGAGAAAAGGGCTTTGTAAAGGACGAGGATACCGATCATGCCAGCCACTTTGTTGCAGATGCCCATCAAGCTGATGCGCCGGGCCGCCGTCTCTATCGGCCCGAGGATGGTAGCGTAAGGGTTGGAGGCGGTTTGTAGGATGGAGAGTCCTAATCCTTGTACGAACAGACCGACGAGGAAGAATCCGAACTGGCGTGTCATCGCCGCCGGCACGAATATAATGGAGCCGATAGCCATCGTCACCAAGCCTAAAATCATACCGTTCCCGTAACCCACACGTTTGATGAGGTACGATGACGGAATCGCCATCACAAAATAGGAAATGTAGAAGGCGAAAGGTACGAAAGAAGATTGAAAATCAGTAAGTTCGCAAGTGGTACGGAAAAACGGAATCAGGATGTTGTTAAGCCATGTCACGAAGCCGAAGACGAAAAACAGCGACCCGATGACGAAGAGACTGAAGGCGTATTTGTTCTGTTTCATATTGTGTTTTTTGAAAGTGCAAAAGTACGGATTTTTTTCAATTACATCCGCGCCACGGCTACCACCTTGCGGAAGTTCTTCGTCCGCCCGTCCAGATTCCAAACCCTTACGAAAACCACATACATCCCGTTGCTCACCGTCCGCCCGTCGTCCGTCACCGCGTCCCATCGGAACCGTTCGTCCGTGCCGCAAATACGGTTGTCGCACAACCTCTGGATGCGGTGCCCGTCACGGTCGTAAATGTCCACAATCACCCGCTGTCCCGTCGTGGGGAAGTGACAGAACACCTCAGCATAGTCGTGGTAGCCGTCACCGTCGGGGGAGATAACCTCCGGCACCACCGTCACCGCCTCCTCACCGCCGCCCGCCTCCGAGTGCTGTGAGTTACGGTAGCCCGGAGTTCCCCAGCCGCACGACTCCGCAGCAGATGTCCAATTCTCAGGGTCTTGCGTAAGCCCGTCAAGATGGATACGTTCCAGCGCCACCCCGTCGGTGCTATTGAGCAACGGGTAGTGCAGGGAGGCGTCGTAGGTGAAACGATCGAGGTGGTTCAGATCTGCATCCAACAGATGAACCGTCCCTGTCTCGTTGGGGTAGGAGGGGAGTTTCTCGTTCTCAAGAAGGTTCTGCAGTAACGGCGGAGCATACTGCTCTATCGTCAAAGATCGGTTCTTGCAGATGGCCGCATACTGCTGCGGGAACAGCAGAAATCCGTCCGCCACCGTCTCCACGGCGTTGTCTGGCACTTCCCCGTTGCCGATGCCGAGACGTGTCTTCCCCAAGTCAATGATTTTATCCGACTGGTTGTACAGCTCTATATAGTCACCGTCGGTGTCATTGAATGGGTTCGACAGCACCTCATTGAGGATGAGGTCGCTGGTGACGGGTGTTTCTGGCAGGCCGAAGGTGGCGAAGTCGCCGTCCGACAGCCAGTTTCCGACGCAGTCGCAGAGGGTGTCGTGCAAGGTCAGGGTATAGACGGTGTGTGCGTCCAGCGGCGCGTACAGCGTGAGGGTAGTGTAGCGGAACTCCGGCGGTTCTTCGGTCGCTGCCGTCACCGTCACGCTGCGGTCGATTTGGAAGATGTCGCGGGCGGCGGCGGTGTCGAAATGGACTGGCTCGGTGAAGAAGACCCGCACGTGACGGTCATCCGGCACGGTGACTTTCTCCATGCGAGGTATCGTAACATCTTTGTTGTCAGTCGCTATGGAATTGGAAGCACCGGGTGTTCCTCCCGCCGCCGCTACCGATGAATCCCAGTTGTCCGCACCACCGCAAGGATTGTCCGTATCCATCATCTCCAACGACCATCCGCCGTCCTGTTTCAGTGAATTTTGGTGCCATGTCTTCTTGTATGCCACATAGTGGATTGCCTCACCTTCGTCCGAAAGCAATGTCAGTTTCTGTCCGTCATCCGTGAGGCTGAAAGAGTTGACGGCGTAGATGTTGAGGGTGCTATCCCAAAAGTCGAGCGTTGCTGTGGAGACGATGACGGCCTCCCCGTTGGCGGGAATGGCGACTCCGGAAAGAGTCCGGTCGTTTGTTCCGATCCGTAACGTCCATTCATCCAGCGTGATGTCGAAAGGAAGACGGTTGCGCAGTTCCACATACTCGCTTGCGGGTAATCCTACTGGTGGCGACGGATCTGCCATGATTTCACTGATCACGAGTTCGTTCCTCCGTATTTTGTAAAAGAGAAAGGGTAGGAGCGTGTCCGTCATCCGATTGCCGTTAATATCCGTAATATCTTCAATGGCAAGATGATAATATTCCCTCTCGGTGAAATCTTCCGAAAAGGTCAGTTCTATGCTCCGTTGCGAATTGTCGATAAAATGGCACGCTGTTGGGTGTGCGGGTCTCTCTGCTACAGAATAGTGGAGCGTGTCCGCTGCGACTGCACTGACGGGTTCACTGAAAGTGACTATGATTCGGTTACGCTGGTGGCGGTCGGGCGTGACGGAGATGACGGCAGGTGCGAGCGTGTCACGGAGCGGTGGCCCGCAGTAGAAATCATCGAAATAAAACTTTGTCTTGTTTCCAGAAGTGTAGGTGCATTCAATCCCAAAGTATTGGTTTTGAGAAAATGCCGATTCGCTGTTTGGCGGACTTTCGCCGCTGCCAATCTCCTCATAGATGCCGTCGGCACTTTCTGCAGCCAATATTTGCCATTGGTTCCCCTGTTCTTTTACCACTTTTATATATAAAGCCATTCCGCTGGCGATGGAACGGTTGCAGCGGAAAACGGAAATGGCCTCTCCATTTTCTTGAAAAAATAGTTCGGGAACGTCGTTGCTACCGGCCTCACCCAATTGGAGGAAAATTTCTGTTAATTGATTGTTATTGAAAATCGGCCGATTTGCGCTCAAATGGATTCTGGCATAGTTGTTTCCCGAAGGAGAGAACGCTAATTTGACGAAAAACCGCCATTCCACATCATCTTCGAGAAACGGATTTGCCGTCATTAGCCGCGCCTTGCCACTCTCATCGCCGTTCAATTGCAGCTGTAGAGCCCCGTTGATAACGAACTGTGCTGTGTCGCCCTCCCATTTCGGATTTTCGGAGAAATTCCCGTCCGAAAAGTCATCGCTGAACTGCCCATATAGAGGCACTAAGAGAAGGTATAAAATACTGACAATAAACCACTTGTTGCGTTTCATAACCATGTGATTTTTTAAATAAATTCTTGATGTTTGGTGCTGCAAATTTACTATCTTTGCATCCCCAATTTCAAGGGTTTTAACTTTTATTAATAAAAATTTTAGAAATATGAAAATTGCTTTGGTCGGTGCCACCGGATTGGTGGGAAACGTGATGCGCAAAGTATTGGAAGAGAGAAATTTTGGAAATTGTGAATTTATTCCTGCGGCCTCTGAACGTTCCGTAGGTAAAGAGGTTTCCTTTGCCGGACGCAGCTGCAAAGTGGTCTCGGTAGCCGATGCCATTGCCGCACGCCCCGACTTCGCCATCTTTTCCGCTGGAAGTTCCGCTTCCTTGCTGTACGCCCCGCAGTTCGCGGAGGTCGGCACTACGGTCATAGACAACTCGTCGGCGTGGCGCGGTTACGAACATATCCCGCTCGTCGTCCCTGAAATCAACATTGACGCGGTTTCGCCCGCCGACCGCATCATCGCCAATCCCAACTGCTCCACCATCCAGATGGTGCTTGCATTGGCTCCTCTGCATTGGAAGTACAAAATACATCGCTTGGTTATCTCTACCTATCAGTCTGTTACGGGTACGGGTATGAAGGCGGTGACGCAGTTGAATGCTGAGCGTGCCGGTCAGCCGTGCGAGAAGGTCTATCCCTACGAAATCGATCTGAACGTGCTGCCCCATGGCGGCTCTTTTGAGGCCAATGGTTACACTTCCGAAGAGATGAAGTTGGTGAATGAAACCCGCAAGATTCTTTCCGACAATAAGATAATGATTACAGCAACGGTTGTTCGCGTGCCAGTTTTTGGCGGTCATTCTGAAGCTGTAAATGTGGAGTTTGAAAACGAATACGATTTGGCCGAAGTCCGTCGTCTTTTGGAGGAAATGCCCGGCGTCATTGTGCAGGACACCCCTGAAGCGAACCAATATCCGATGCCCCGTTTTGCAAAAGATAAAGACGAGGTTTTCGTAGGCCGTCTCCGTCGCGATGAATCTCAGCCCAAAACGCTGAATATGTGGATAGTAGCGGATAACCTCCGGAAAGGTGCCGCCACCAATGCTATTCAAATTATGCAAAAACTGATTGAAAAACGCGGACTATAGTTTGTTCGCTACAACTTTCCATTGATTGTCCACCAAAAGGAGGGTGTATGTTTTTTCAATGACTACTCCCTCTTTTTTGCATACGTATGCGAGGGTGACTTGCATTTCATTTTTGTTTTTGGTCTTTTCTTTCAGAATTTTTATCTCTTGCAGACCGCCATTCAAATCAATTTCTGACTTCAGCTGGTTTACGTATGCAGTTATATCCATTTCTGGTGTGACTGCCAAAGTTCCCTTTACAGCGTCTCCGTGTGCGACATAGAAACCGAATTGTCGTGCCATGGCACTGGCATTCGAACTATTGCTTTGTGCATTACAGACTGAAAATAAAGAAATTAAAATAAAAGAAAGGGCGAAAGCGATTTTTTTCATTGTGTAAATCTTATAATTAAGGCGACAAAAATACAATATTTTTTGGGATTTGTTGCCTATTTGTTTTTCTTTTCTTTTGGTTCGATTTTCTCTTTGGGACCGTCGTAAACGGGAATCTTATCCCTTTTTACAAATGAATATATAAGGAAGCCGATGCCGAGCAGAATCATCGGAATGCTGAGCTTTTGTCCGATGTTGAGCAGCATGGTCGCCTCTTTTGCCACTTGGTCGGCTTTGAGGAATTCGATGAAGAAACGTGCGGTAAAGATGACTACAAGCAGGGCGCCGGTAGTTCGTCCAGGAGGTACTTTCCCTTTGGCAAAACGGAAGTAATAGACAGTCAGTCCGACAAATAGGAGAAAATAGACAATGGATTCGTAGAGTTGTGACGGATGACGGAACGTACCAGCAATAGGAGAACCGTCGGAGTCGTAACCACCGTAAATAAAGTTGAAAGCCCACGGCACTGTGGTGATGGAGCCGATGATTTCATGGTTCATCAGGTTGCCTAACCGCACGAAGGCGGCAGCAACGGGAATGGCGATGGTGAGTCGGTCGATGAGCCAGAAAAAGTTCAGCTTGCGGGTATAGGCGAAGTAAACAAGCCATAAAATCATGGCGATGGCACCACCATGACTTGCAAGGCCTTGATAACCAATAAAGTGCCAGTCTTCGTCAATGGGTAGCAGCACCTGCAAGGGATGGGCTACCAAAAATTCCGGTTCGTAGAACAGAAAATGTCCCAGCCGTAATCCTACAATGCACCATACAATCGTCCAGATAGAGAAGGTGTCCAACGTTTTCTGTGGTACTTCCTCTTTTCTGAAAATCTTCTGTAAGGTCATATAAGCCAGCACAAAACCGAAAGCCAGCAAAATGCCGTACCACCGAATTTCCATACTGCCGATGCTGAAAGCCACCGGATTGACAGTCCATGTGATAAAAGCTAGAAGATTCATAAAGTTCATCTATTTTGAAAAGGTGGCAAAAATACGATTTTTCGTCGAATAGATGATGACTGAAATTGCAAAATACGAAGTTCCGTTTGAAGAGGGGTAGTGTGCAAGCAACTTTATACTTTTTACTTTCTACTTTTAACTTTTTACTTTTTACTTTTAACTTGAAATACAATATAGCGGCCAAATTCCCGTTATCAACATTTGCGACTTTTCACATCATATATAAATATTGTATGTCAGAATCGAAAATTTTTACGCCGGTCACTTTCGGACCGCTCACATTGAGGAACCGCACTATCCGTTCCGCCGCTTTTGAAAATATGTGTTACGGCAACAAGCCGTCGCAGGATCTGTTTGACTACCACACAGCTGTCGCAAAAGGCGGCATCGGCATGACCACCATTGCCTACGCTGCCGTGAACCGCAGCGGCGTCTCGTTCGACGGGCAGTTGTGGATGCGAGAGGAAATCATCCCCGATTTGAAGAAACTCACGGATGCCATCCACGCAGAAGGTGCGAAAGCTTCCATCCAATTAGGGCACTGCGGCAACATGACGCACCGCAGCACGTGCGGCCAGATGCCGGTGGGCGCTTCCGGCGGTTTCAATATGTATTCCCCCACCTTCGTCCGGCAGCTGAAGGAACAGGAGATTTACGGCTTGGTCAAAGATTTCGGCAACGCCGTCAATCTGGCTCGCAAGGCCGGTTTCGACGCGGTGGAGATCCATGCCGGACATGGCTACCTCATCAGCCAGTTCCTGTCGCCCTATACCAACCACCGCCGCGACAAGTTCGGCGGCGACCTCAACCAGCGGATGACTTTCATGCGTCTGGTGATGAATGAGGTGATGAAGGCCGCGGGTGACGATATGGCCGTTTTCGTGAAAACCAACATGTACGACGGTTTCAAGGGCGGTTTGGGTATCGATGAGTGCATCGAAGTGGCGAAGGAGCTGGAACGGCTCGGCGCCCACGCGCTGGTGCTGACGGCCGGTTTCGTAAGCAAGGCCCCGATGGCGGTGATGCGCGGCTGCATGCCGTACAAAACTCTTACCCACTATATGGACCCGTGGAAATTCTGGTGGCTCAAGATCGGCGTGCGAATGTTCGGCAAACTCCTGATCCCGGAAGTGCCGTTCAAGGAGGCTTATTTCTTGGAGGATGCCAAGAAGTTCCGGGCGCAGCTCAGCCTGCCCCTCGTTTATGTGGGCGGCCTGGTTTCCAAAGCCAAGATGGAGGAGGTGCTGGATGCCGGTTTCGACGGATTGCAGATGGCGCGTGCGTTGGTACACGACACCGACTTCATCAACAAGCTGGCGGCGGGCGAAGAACGCAGCGGCTGCAAGCACTCCAACTACTGCATCGGCCGAATGTACACCTTGGAAATGAAGTGCCACCATTGTGTAGATAACTTGCCCAAGAGCTTGCAGAAAGAGATCGACAAGCTGGAAGCAAGATAATGTTGGGAATTGAACAAAATAAAAAACGCGGCCTTTTCAGACCGCGTTTTTCATTCAGGGCTTTGAGAGTTGTGATTATCTCACAACGTTGACTTTCTTGGTGATGACGTTGTTGCCATTAGCGATGCGGACGATGTACATGCCCTTGGCAAGGTTGGAAGCGTCGATGGTCTGGTTGGCAGAAGCGTTGTTGATGTTGCTGACCATGCGACCGCTGAGGTCATAGACGGAAATCTGGGCACCTTCGGCGTTGTCGATATTGATAACGGTGGTGGCAGGATTCGGATAGACGTTCACTTCACCTTCTGCAACTTCGCTGATAGCAGTGGTTCCACGGTAAACATGGACACAGCTGTTGTTATTGGAGGGATCAACATCAGTAGCAATTTGAGTGGCAAGGGTTACGCATACCTCGAAATCAGTGCCGATATAGCCTACATACTGATCCATTTGTGCTGCGGTGAAGAGGCCAATTGATGCAACCCAACCAGTGTTAACATCCAGTAATTCATTTTGAGCCAACTCGGCAGTGCTCCAGCCAACATAACCGAGGTCAATACCGGCAACGGAAATGTTGAAGAGAAGAGAGTCGCCATTAGCGAGTGCATCGGGGCCATTATTGACGATGTAGGGGTAAATAATGAGTGTGTCCGTCATGCTGATGTGCATCTCTTCTGAAAATTCCTGAGAGGCAGGATCAATGAATCCCATCAGTTCATAATCCACATTTTGAGCGTTCAAGGCAACAAACGTCACCATTGCAGCGAAAAGGGTAAAAAGTTTTTTCATAATGGTTTGGTTTTAGTTAAACATAAATTTTTACGAGCGGCAAAAGTACAAAAAAGATTTCAAAAATGATTTTTGTGTTTTCAATTTTTTGTTGTACTTTAGCAGCCCTATTGTATGAAAATCAAAAAATTGATAATCAACCTATTAAAAACTTAAATTCAAAACATTATGGCATTTAAAGGAGCTTTAGTCATTGACACGGAAAAGTGCAAAGGTTGCGCCGTGTGCATCACTGGATGCCCGAACAGCTGCATCGCGCTTTCCAAACACGTAAATGCGAAAGGTTACAACTACCTTGAAATGGTAAATGAGGATGCTTGCATCGGATGCGCCAGCTGCGCAGTCATCTGCCCCGACGGCGTTATCGAAGTTTACCGTGCAAAGGAATAATGGTAGCCTTTTTCGTTTCATCAGTTTTAAAATCAACAAATTAACAATTAAACATCTTTAAAATGGCAAAAGAATTAAAATTAATGAAGGGTAATCAGGCCATTGCAGAAGCCGCTATCCGCTGTGGTTGCGACGGATACTTCGGATACCCGATTACGCCCCAAAGTGAGGTTCTTGAGCACCTGATGGCTGAGCGCCCCTACCTGACAACGGGTATGGTCGTCCTCCAGGCCGAAAGTGAGCTCGCCTCCATCAACATGGTTTATGCCGGTGCCGCTGCTGGCAAACGAGTGATGACCTCCTCCTCCTCCCCGGGTTTCTCCCTCATGCAGGAAGGTCTTTCCTATATCGCCGGCGCTGAACTGCCCGCCCTCTGCGTCAACGTTGTGCGTGGCGGCCCAGGTCTCGGTACCATCCAGCCCTCACAGTCCGACTACTTCCAGACCACCAAGGGCGGCGGTCACGGTGACTACCGTCTGATCACCCTCGCCCCCGCCTCCGTGCAGGAAATGTATGACTTCGTGGAACTCGGCTTCGACCTCGCTTTCAAATATCGCAACCCCGTCGCCATCCTCTCTGATGGTGTCATCGGTCAGGTGATGGAAAAAGTGATGGTTGACGACTACAAGCCGCGCTGGACCAACGAGTACATCGAGAAAAACTGCCCGTGGGCTGCCACCGGTCACCGTTCCACCGGCAAACACCGCATCGTCACTTCTCTTGAACTGGAAGCCCTCAAACAGGAGGCTATCAACGACCGCATCCAGGCCAAATATCGCAAATGCGAGGAAGAGGACGCCCGCTACGAAGCCATCCAGTGCGACGACGCTGAATACCTGTTCGTGGCTTACGGCTCCGCAGCCCGTATCTGCATGAAGTCCATCGAGCTGGCCCGCGCCGAAGGCATCAAAGTAGGTCTCGTGCGCCCGATCACCCTGTGGCCCTTCCCGACCAAAGCCGTCGCCGAAATCGGTGGCCGCATGAAGAAGATCCTCAGCGTGGAAATGAACGCCGGCCAGATGATCGAAGACGTGAAACTCGCCGTTGGCTGCAACGTGCCCGTCGAGCATTACGGCCGCTACGGTGGTGTCATCCCGACTCCCGTCGAAATCTTCGATGCTTTGAAAAAAATGGTTAAATAATTAATGTATTGAAATTATGACAAGAGAAGATATCATCAAACCCGAAAACTTAGTGTACAAACGCACTCCGGTTCTCACGGATGCCATCATGCACTATTGCCCCGGCTGCGGTCACGGTGTGGTTCACAGAATCATCGCCGAAGTGATCGAGGAAATGGGCATCCAGGACAATGTCGTGGGTATCTCACCCGTCGGCTGCTCCGTTCTGGCTTACAACTATTTCGACGTTGACTTCGTGGAAGCCGCCCACGGCCGTGCCCCGGCGTGCGCCTCCGCCATCAAGCGCCTCCGTCCCGAGACCTTCGTGTTCTCGTACCAGGGCGACGGCGACTTGGCCTCCATCGGTTGCGCCGAAGTGATGCACGCCTGCAACCGCGGCGAGAACATCACCATGATCTTCATCAACAACGGTATCTACGGTATGACCGGCGGTCAGATGGCTCCCACCACCCTCGAGGGTATGGAGACCGTGACCTGCCCCTACGGCCGTGACCCCGAAATCATGGGACACACGATGCGCCTCACCGAGATGCTGGCCCAGCTGCCCGGCACCTACTACGTAACCCGTCAGGCTGTCTATACGCCGGCTCTCGCCCGCAAGTGCAAGAAAGCCATCCGCATGGCCTTCGAGAACCAGAAGCTCAACAAGGGCGTCTCCTTCGTCGAAGTGACCTCCAACTGCAACTCTGGCTGGAAGATGACCCCCGTACAGGCCAACAAGTGGATGGAAGAGAACACCCTCAAGTTCTTCCCGCTCGGCGATATGAAGGTGGACGGCAAGTTCGATCCGAAGTTCATTGAAAGAGTGGCCACTTTCGACCAACCCAATGAAACCCGTTTCTCATTGAGAAGTAAATAATAACCTTAAAATCAAAAAGAAATGACAGAAGAAATTATTATAGCAGGCTTCGGCGGCCAGGGCGTACTCTCAATGGGTAAGATTTTGGCATACGCCGGCATCATGCAGGACAAGGAAGTCAGCTGGCTTCCGTCCTACGGCCCGGAAATGCGTGGCGGCACCTCCAATGTCACGGTGATTCTGAGCGACGAGCGCATCTGCTCCCCGTATCTTAATCAGTTCGACACCGCCATCATCCTCAACCAGCAGTCTATGGATAAGTTCGAGTCAGCAGTGAAGCCTGGCGGCTTGCTGATTTACGACCCGAACGGAATTTCCCACCATCCCACCCGCAAGGACATCAACATCTATCAGGTGGCCGCTGCCGACAAGGCCAGCGAACTGGGTATCTCCAAGCTGTTCAACATGATCATCCTCGGTGGTTTCCTCAAGGTGAAACCCTTGGTTACCCCCGAAATGTTGCACAAGGGTTTGGAAAAATCCCTTCCGGAACGTCACCATCACCTCATCCCCAAGAACGAAGAGGCAGTGGAGATCGGCAAGGGCCTGTTGAAACCCTACCATACCCTCTAACCGATTCTGCGGTTAATCAAAAAACGGCGAACCGAAAGGTCCGCCGTTTTTTTGTTTTGTAAAAAACTAAAAAAGGTGTATTTTTGCACCCTCAAAAAATTGTAAATCATTATGAAAAGAGTACTTACATCATTCCTGTTTATTGCTATTCTGATTGTGATAATGCCTAGCTGCGTGAAAAAGTCACATTGCGAAGCAGGTATGGAAGGAACCTATTTTTATCTGGCAGAACCTGTGGAAATGATGCAGGGCGGTGAAAAAGCTGTAGCTGTCTTTTTTGAAGGGGATAATTGGGATAAATACGGGAAGTACGACAGCGACGGCCATCCGATTCCGATATTGACAGACAGTTTGGGTTCTGTTGTGGCCAATAGCTTTTGGATCAATGGATATGTTCCCATGAAGTTCAAAGACACAACTCCCCGTAAGGTTAGGCTGGTTTTTCATCCGGAACCTCATAATTATTTTGGAACGTATGCCGAAAGTCTCCAATGTATAGAAGAAATCCAATAAAATAGCGGCTACCGATGCCAACTTTTCTGGCGGACTGCCGCCGACGGGGAACATCATCACCGTACCGATGCACCCCGTCAGGGGTGCAGGAACCGGTAGAACCGAAATGCACGAAATGTCATCATCGCACGCCGTAGGTGTGCGGGGAAAGATTCCGTAAGCCCGCCATTCCGTTGCCGACGACAGGAGGCAACGGAATCTCCAAGAGTTGAGCGTCACAAGTTCAAATCACAATCTTTTTCCTTGTATTCCTCTTTCACTAGTTCCTGCAACCACTCTCTATCAAGTTCTCCGATAACACCCTTTTGATAACACCATAATTATCACATTAATGGGACTAACGTGTACAAGCTTTCAATTTTCAGTTTTCAATTCTCAGTTTCCCTCACCGTTCTCTCCGCTCAATCACCTTGTCGAGGCGGTAGCGGTCGCCGGTGGCGGGGGCGATGGCGTCGATAAACTGCTGGTCGTAGCCAGGCGTCTCATAGCCCCAGCGCAAGAAGTTACCGTTTTCGTCCAAACGCCGCTGGATTTGGTCGTTATATTTGACAATCAAGAATTTGGCTAACTTATCCCAGCGCTGCATCATCCGCTCGGCGTAGGCGATGCTCTTGCCGTTAAGATACTCGCGGCGGTCGGCGGGCATCATCTTCTCCACGGCCGCCAGCACCTCCTCCTGATCGGCAAAATAGTAGTCTTCTAGTTCGTTCTGCGCCGCCCGCAGGTCACCGATCATCATTGAGTAGCGCGGATAAACCATGTTGGCCACCCAGTTGTTCATCCAGAAGGCCGATTGGTCGCTGAACTCGGTGCGCGGGTTGTTCTCGGGACGGAAACAGTCGGGGACCTGCGTGATGCAGCAATAGAGTGGCACGTAGGCCACCATATTGGCATCGTCGCAGTTGAACCAGGTGACGCCGCCCACGTCATCGGGAAGCCACGAGCGCATCTGGCAGGTCATGGTGAAGCCGCTCTGCTGCGTGGCGATGGGGCGCTCGCGGAAGTAGTCGAGACTGTCGCTGCCCTTGAAGTGCATCGGCAGCGGCCGGATGGGCATTCCCCACGGACCGGCGGTCATATCAGCGGTCATATCGAGGGGCGTGCCTTCAAAATGGTCGCGCATATCACGCTGTAAATCACGCAGGGAGAGCGGCGCATCAGGCTTTATCCACAACGGCAAATGGTCGTACTCGCGGAAGTCGCCGTTGAGGTAGGGGAGGTACTTGTCCATCTCCTCATGACTATAGTGGTGCCTGAAGAAGCTCCACACGCGGGCATCGGCGTAGCGCACATTCTCAAAGTCAATGGGACAGTAGGCATCACGGAACGAGAAATCCTCATCCTTGCCACTGAAAAATCCCTTCTCGCGGGCGAAGGTGATGACATCGGCTGCATAGACACACTCCACCTCGGGCCGATGGATCTGTTTCAAATTCTGGCTGCTGATGCTGGCGTACTTTCTTTTCTTCTCCAACGGGAACTGGCGGATGCGGCTGAGGTTGGCATGGGCGCAGATGCAGTCGTCGGGAATGCGCAGGGCCACCCAGACGGCGCCTTTGCGACCGGCTCCTTTGCCCACGATTTCCATAATCCAGGCCTCGTTGGGATCGCACACGGTGATGCTCTCGCCGCTGCTGTTGTAACCATATTCCTCCACTAGCTCCACCATGCACCGGATGGCCTCGCGAGCGTTGGAGGAGCGCTGTAATGCCAGCCGCATCAGGGTGAAATAGTCGAGTAGGCCGTCGTTATTGACCAGTTCCAGTCGGCCGTCGAAGGTGGTTTCCACGATGGTCACCTGCCGCTCGTTCATCAAGCCCACCACATTGTAAGTGTATTCCACTTGCTGCACATACTGGCCTTCATGCGAAGGTCCCCAGCCATGTACGGCAATTTTCTCGTCTGGACTATGCTTTCCCGAAGGAAGGTAAAACAGGTAGCCGGAAAAGCCGAAGCCGTCGCAGTTATAGGTACACATGACACTTCCGTCCACCGAGGCTTTCTTGCCGACGATGAGGTTGGTACAGGCCATTGCGGGCACCAACATAGCCGCCAGCAACAGGGATAACAGAATTATCTTTTTCATTATCAAATCATTTATTTGAACTGCAAAAATAAAAAAAAAGCCCAACGCGCCATTTCCTATTTGAAAATATTGTAATTTTGCGCGTTCAAAAAAGCATCCTTAACTAAAAATGTAATTTTAGCGAAGCCAATAAAACAGTATATTATGTAATTTCAAAATCCTATCCCTATGAAAAAAATAGCCCTTTTATTCTGTACTGCCGCCCTTTTGCTGGTGGCTTGTGACAAAGAGGAGCCCGCGTCAAATAGCGAGCAGCCCGAAACAACCCAAACCGATGCCTTTCATGCAGCTCCTGACCAAAACTATCCTGCCACAGCGGAGGTGATATATGATGCTGTGACCGATGTTGAAGGAAATCATTATGACGCTGTGCGTATCGGTGATCAGATTTGGATGGCTTCCAATCTGCGTACAAGGCATTACGCCAACAATGAAGCATTGGAAGAAACCAATCGAATAAGCTTCACAGATCCATTTTTTTATATACCGAGTGGTGATATTGCTTCATACGGCTATCTGTACAATTGGCCAGCGGTAATGCATGGGGAAGCACCTTCCGCCACCAATCCCAGCGGTGTGCAGGGCATCTGTCCTAAAGGATGGCATGTTCCAAGTAAGGCAGAATGGGAACAGCTGATCAACTATTGCAGCACCCACGATGAGTGTATGTGCAATGAATCAAGTGACAATACGGCAAAATCAATAGCAGCAGACCACGGATGGCGTGAGCGTGCAAAAACATGCGCGGTGGGTACTGATTTGAGCGCCAATAATGCTACTGGCTTTTCAGCCCTCCCTGCTGGAGCTTTCTGCCCATCGGAATATTCTGACATTGAGGGAGAATATGTAAATTTTCGAAAAGTAGCTGGTTTTTGGTGCACTACAGATTATAATGATTTGAATGGTTATAGTTTTGGCTTGATCGATGAAAGTGTGGAATTATGCCCTCCTAGTCTAAATGCAAAAACTGAAGGTTGTTCTGTTCGTTGCATAAAAGACTGAGCGTTACCGCACCCTTATCTTCTGCCCTAATTGCAGCGTCGCGTTTTCGTCAATGTTGTTCAAGCGGCAGATTTTCTCCACTGTTGTGTGGTTGTTGAGTGCGATGCGGTATAATGTATCACCCTGTTTTACAATGTGATAGTCGCCGTTGGCCGGGGCTTCTGGCTTCGTTGGAGTTGTTGGAGCCTGCTGTTTCTTGACCTCTGGCGCGGTTTCGGGTGTTACGGCATTCTCTTCCGGATACTCCTCCTCCACATGGAGGTCGGATTTGCTGAGAACGAGGATGTTGCTGACCAGCTCCTCCTCGTCAAAGTCGATCATCTTGGAGGGATCGAAGTGGGTGTAAAGGAAACGTGTCTCAAAATGCAGGTGCTCGGTGGAGGCGCGGCCGGTGCGTCCTGCCAAGCCGACCAGCTGTCCCGATTTGACGATTTCGTCGCGTCCGACACAGATGGAATCCAAGTGGGCGTAAAGGGTTTCCAGTCCGTTGTAGTGGCGAACCACCACTACCTTTCCGTAACTCGGCGAATTCTTGACCAAGCGCACTACCCCGTCGAAACAGCAGCGGACAGGTGCCCCCAACGCTAATTTCAGATCAATACCCGTGTGCATTTGCTTGTTCCGCGGACCATATTTCGACAGCACCTTTTCCGGTTCGCAAGGCATTACAAACGGTGTGTTTGTCCCGTCCACCAGTATGATTTTCAGGTCACTATTGCTTCCGAAGGGGAGGGGAAGTTCACGCCCCACCACAAATTCCGCACTCCAATCCTGTACGTATAGGTTGTGTGCGGGAATCTCATAATCTTCTCGTATGAAATTAGTACTGTCTTTTTGTGCAAATAATTGATTGCCAACAAGAAGGGTTAGAAAAAGCAGAAAAGATATTTTCTTCATAATGCCTGGATGATTTTGGTAGAAGAGTAGCCATCTACAAAAGGAATGGTAAGGACTTGGCCGCCGTTTTTCATGACAAAGTCCGCACCGACGATATTGTCAATCTGGTAGTCACCGCCTTTGACGAGGATGTTGGGTTTTACCTGTTCTATCAGATTTTTCGGTGTATCTTCTTCAAAAATAATGATATAGTCAACAAATGAGAGGGCTGCCAGCAAGAGGGCGCGGTCGTTTTCGTTGTTAAGGGGTCTGTTTTCCCCTTTGAGTCGTTTGACGGAAGCATCGCTGTTCAAGCCCACTACGAGGCAGTCGCCAAGGTCGCGGGCCTTCGCCAGATAGGTGACATGGCCGCGATGAAGCACGTCGAAGCACCCGTTGGTGAAGACCACCTTCCGATACTGCCCGTGAAGTTCCTGCCATCGGCCAATTGGGATGATTTTTGATTCAATAGATTGTATAATAGACATTTGCGACTATTCTTTCCGTTTGACAAAAGAGGTGGCAATCATGGAGAAGATGCCGAGAACCAGCACCTGCAAGGTTTGTACGCCCCAGCCAATCCAGCCGGCAGCCAGGCCCGCGCTGTAATCCACGCCGTATAAAACGAGCATTGCGGCCACAATCAGCGGGTACGCTCCGATGCCGCCAGGACCAATCAGAAAACCGAGGTTCCCGATGGCAAACACGCTGAACATCACGGTGAAGCTCATTCCTGCAAGAAAATCAAAGGCTTGGAAACAGAAGACTGTTTCCAAAATCCACAAAATCCAGATGGAAACGGTGTAAACAAGGAAAAGCCCCGGGTTTTTCAGATCCTTGATGGAAACCAGTCCCTGCCAGATGCCCACGAAAAAGTTCTTGATTTTGACGAAAAAGTTGATTTTTGACCACCATTTCTTGGTCAGAACCGCAATGACAATGAAGGCGACGATGGCTCCGATGAGGATAAACATCGTGTAGTTGTGAACCATGCCGGAGAATTTGGCGCTCATGCTTTCCCGCAAAGTAACATCGCCGATCTTGAGGGTGTCAAGCAACCCCGTGTTAATGGCGAAAGCACTGATAAACACGATGATAAGACAGATGAGGTCCACCGCCCGTTCCGTTACTACGGTTCCCAGCGATTTTTCGAAGGGAACTTTCTCGTACCGTTGTAGGAAGGTGCAGCGCAACACTTCGCCCAAGCGCGGGAAGGCGTAGTTGGCGAGGTACATCACCATCACCGAGTAGAAGACCATGCTGGTGCGAGTTTCGTAGCCGAGCGGTTGCAGCAACTGCCGGTTCCGGAGCGCACGGATGTAGTTGGAAATGGCGCCCACCAAGAAGGCGAGGAAGAGGAAAATCCATGCCGAACCGCGCGTCACTTGTGCCGCACTTTCTTTCAAATTCTCCACATCATCAGGAGACAATTTTCTGACAGACAGCCAGATAAAGAATGCTCCGATGCCAAAGAAAAGGATGAATTTAAGTATCTTTTTGACGATTTCGCCGAACTTATTTGTACTCTGTTCCATTTGCTAAAAATAAGTCGGCAAAGGTACGATTTTTTACCGCATAATCGTCAGTGTGCCGGTGCGCGTTTCATCAATTCCGTGAAGAGTATAAACGAATTGATAGAAATAGGTGCCGTCAGGGAGATTCGGTGCGCTCCAGTCGTTCCGATAGTTGACGGTTTGGAAAACGATGGAGCCGCTGCTATTTCTGATTATGAGGCGGTTGCGATCGGTCTGTTCGATACCTTGGATGATGAAAACATCATTGTAGCCGTCGCCATTGGGGGTGATGATGTTAGGGATAAACAAGGCTACTGGCGGTGTAAAATCGATATTGCTGAGGTTTTCGGCATCCTCCAAAACGGGGTCGGAAAGGTCGGTGAGGGGGGAGGCTTGGACGGCTTCGGACGTTGCCGTAGGTTTCTGTGTCGATTTGGGAGTGGACGGAGCCGCCGATGCATTTGCGGGAATGGCGTATGTCGTAGCTTTCGGGGCGGATGATACCGTTGGGGCGGGCGACGTTGTGGCTTCTGCAATTTTCGGGGCGGGTTCCGATGGGGCAGGGGAACTGGTAGTGGCTGCGACGGGACTTTCATCAGCAGTGGCTGCGGACGGGAGTGCCGTTGCGGGCGTGGCTCTGTTTTCGGCAGGTTGGGCGGGGATGACGGAAGTAACGTTTTCTTCGACAACCGGCACAGTTTCGTCCGTACGGGTCGTTTCTATTACAACAATCTGTTTTTCAGGAGTTACCGTTTCTTTCGGGGAGAAAGTTCCAGTGACGGCGAGGATGACTGCGGTGGTGGCGATGGCGGCGGCACCAACAGCCCCAATAATGACTTTGGCGGTGGTAGAGAGTGCGTGGCCTGCAACTTTTGCCGCAGAAGTAGCTGCTGCGCCCGTTCCAGCAGCAATATTGCTGGAAATAGCTTCCCAGCAGTGTGCCGATGGCTGCACTTCTACATTTTCCAATAGCCGTTTGATTTCTTCGTCTCTCATATTAAGAAGGGTGATTTACACCGTTATAGTCTTTCCTTCAACCAATTGCGTGCTCTCGTCAGCTGCGAGCGCGAGGTGCTTTCCTGTATATCGAGCATCGCGCCGATCTCTTGGTGTGAGTAGCCCTCAATCACCGCAAGGTTGAAGATGACGCGGTAGGTCTCGGGCATCCGTTGGATGAGTGCTAGCAACTCCTTCTCCTGAATGTGGTCAGAGGGAAGTTCGTGCGTGCCTCTGAGCTCGCTTTCGGCATTTTCGAGCGGCAGCGTGTTGTGGTGCTTGTGGTGCATCCGGAAATGGCTGATAGCTGTGTTTACCATTATCTTTTTCATCCACGCGCTGAGGCTGCTGTCGAAGCGGAAGTTTTGCAGGTTAGAAAATATTTTTGTAAATCCTTCTATTAAAATATCTTCTCCTTCTTCCCGCGAATTGGCATACCTCATGCACAACCCCATCATTTGCGATGAATAGGTGTCGTAGAGTAACTTTTGGGCACTTTTGTCGTTTCCAAGGCACTTTTCGACAAGTTCTTTTTCATCCATCGGTTTCACAAAAGGGCAAGACGCGAGAAAATCAGAAATGTTGCAAAATTATTTTACAGATTTTACAATGGCCTCTACCTGACGGAGATAGTTGCGCTTCGGTTCATTGGGTGCATAGACGAAACCGTCCACGCTGATGCACTTGTTTTGTGCATTTACGTATGAAAAATGGTAGAAGGGGCCGCCCATGTAGTCATTTTCAGTTTCCCAAAGGCCGCGCATCTCCATACCGATTTTGCTGCCGAGTTGCATCGGACGTGCGTCGGGAAGGCCGGCAAGACGGGTGACTACGGGATGGACGCTGTCTTTTTCTCCTTCAATGAATTTGCGGCAGAAATTGTTGCGGTCGTTGATCATGCTCTCTTTTGTGATGACTGTGCTATCGGAACGGTATATCATCACGAAGCGATCGTTGACGGCGGTGCGGTAGGCGATCCAGAGAAAATCGTCGCCTTCGCGGGCCACGCTGTAATCCTTCGGTACGGTGAGGAGAATTCCAAACTTATCTTTGATGCGACGTTGTAGCTCCACATTAAGGATGGTTTCGTATGCCGCCGAAATTTTCTTTATGTCATTCTCGTACAAGGCGATGCGGATTTCCTCCTGCTTATCCACAAAGCACTGGAAGCAGGCATTTAAGTCCTTCCCCTTTATCTCCACTAAAACTTGCGGATGGGCATAGATTCCCTTTGAAATCTCGCAAGTGGCGGAATCGTCCTGCGTGACTTCAAAACGGATGATGTTATAATGGCGCTGCTTGTCGGCTTGGAAGAACTGCTCGTCCAACAGCAGCACATCGAACATTGGTTCGTCCTGATTGAGGCAGGGCTGCGGTACGCTCAGCAGGCTGCGGACACTATCCTGAATCTCCTGTGGCCAAATACTTTTGTCCATAATAACCAGCACTTCACTGGCAATGCCCACGGAGGCGTTATCTACTTTTACGGTGAGCGCCTTCTTGCAGGAGGTCGCCACCATCATCATTGCCATAAATAAAATGAATAGTTTTTTCATAACATTAAAATTTTTGGGTGAATTATGTTTGGATTGTATGAATATTGAGACGCGGTACACCGCGTCTCTACTTTATGAACTTTATAAACTTGATGAACTTGTTACTTTGACAAATTTTGCGGCGGTCCATTCGTTGCGGATCTTATTGGAAACGAACTCTAGGCCGAGGGTGGCGGCTTTGGCTCTGATGGTGTCGAGGTCGTGACCTTGGTAGAAACCGCTAAAGAAGATGATAGAGCCGGTGTGCATCGACCTGGCGTATAGGTGCATGTCGTTGAGCAGGATATTGCGGTTGATATTGGCAATGATGACATCGAAGGTCTGTTCGCCGATGGCGGATGCATCTCCCAGTTTCACGGTAATGTCGTTGATGCCGTTGCGGGCATTGTTCTCGATATTGTTTTCGTAAGCCCACGGGTCGTTGTCGATGGCGACGACAGGAGTGGCGCCGCGTTTGCGGGCGAGGATGGACAGAACACCCGTTCCAGAGCCCATATCCAATACCGATTTCCCCGTAAAGTCCTCTTCTAAAATGTATTCAATCATCAGGGAGGTGGTCTCGTGGTGCGCTGTTCCGAACGACATTTTCGGTTCAATGATGATTTCGTACTCCATATTGGGACACGGTTCGTGGAACGGGGCACGGATATGACAGCGTCCGACAATGGTCACAGGCTCGTAGCTGGCTTCCCATACGGCATTCCAGTCCTGTTCTTCGATATGGCTGATTTCGTAGGACACATCAGTGTCGAAGCCGTGGTTTTGAAGAAGTTGTCGGATATTTTCCGCATCATACAATTCCTCTTTTATATATGCTAGCAGGATATTTTCGGACTCACCGTCCATAAAGCTGTCACAGCCCGCATCGGCAAGGAGGGAGGTGAAGACATCCTTCCATGGTTCCGCTTGCGCCAAGGTTAGTTTGATTTCAATGTAGGCCATATTGTTGGTTATTTAAAAGGCGCGTGTCGAAGCAGAAGCTTGGGGTCACGCGCCTTATGAACGTTGAATGTGTCTGTTTTATTCTTCTTCCTCTTCAAATTCGCCCTTGGCGGAGAACCACAAGTACTTGGGGTACTTGGCCTTGTTGGGCATGATCTTCAATTTGTAGTGGTTTGAATTATCTTTCTTTACAGAGAAATAATTGATAATTTCATATTTCCCGTAAGTGGATTTGAGGTAGCTTTCGATTTCAGGCATCACTTTGGAAGCATCAAGGTAGAAGAGGTCTTCCAAAAGACGGCCGTCAGGGGAGAAGATGCATAACTCCTTGCCCTTGGTACCGATAAATTGTACATTGAAATTCTCGTTTTCATCCTCATCCCATGCGGGGTTGTCCACGCGCGGGAACTTGGTGGCGAATGCGTTCAGCACTACTTCGGGAACTTCGATTTCGTCATAGTCGCCGAAAGATTTCACGGTTTTCTTGCCGTCACTCATCTCCTTTTTCAGGAATTTCCCGCTCTTGTCGAAGAAGAGGGTGATGTAGCCGGTACCGCCAGAGGTGATTTCCACGCGGTAGATTTCACCGAGGTCGGGGTCACTTTCGGTGTCAGCTTCGCGAATTTTGTACGGCGGGTAATTGGAGGCAACATAGGATTTAATGGAGGCGGGAAGCTCGTCAATAGCAGCTTGGATATCCTCTTGGGAGGGTTCCACGTTGTTGAACAGGTCAGGATCGTTGAAAGGATCCTCAAAGTTCGGGTCAACGGTACGGATCATTTTGCGGGTCTTCTCGTCAAACCAGATGCCAGTCGGGATTTTCTTCTTGTAATTCTTCTTTTCGTAGAATTCCACATAGACTTTGTTCTGCTTGTCGGCGCGGAGTTCCTTGAAGGCCTTGATGAACTTATATCCTTTATAGTAGGTTTCAATGTGTTTGGTCATGGCGCTGGTGATACGCTCCTGAAGCAGATAGGAGTAAGTTTTCTTCCACACGCCTTTTTTGGAGATGTAAACTTCCACGGGGAGTTCTCTGACCACGCATTTGCCGATGTAGGTCTCACCGACAAGGAACCACTGGGTCTGTTCGGGCTTGGTGGCCTTTTTCTTGAACATCTTCTGGACGGTGGCGGGCACCTTTTTCTCATCAACGGCATATTTTGCCCACGGGTCAAAAGGTTCCTCCACCTCCTTGCCTTTTTTCTCTTTTTTGGCTTTTTCCGGTTTTGCAGAGGCCTCTTCTTTGGCGGGTTTGCTATCCACTTTGCTGGGTCTTTCCGAAACGGCGGGAGCGTCATTCTTCACCACTTCGACACGTCCGGGCTGCGCGGGGACGGCGGCGGGCTCGTCGTTTTTCGACGGTTTCTGGGAAGCACCAGCATTGTCGTTCTTGGACGGTTTTGAGGAAACGCCTGCATTCTCGTTTTTCGACGGCTTCGATGTAGCGGCTGGTTTTGCCGGTTCATCGGTACGCAGCACAAAACCTTCGGGATCTTCCCGCTTGATCAGGTTGCCGACGTAGTCGAAGGTCAGCACGGAAGGAAGTTCTTTGCCGCCCACTTCCGGGAAGCGCACCTCCAAATAATAGTGGGTGTTCACTTTCGGCATTTCACGAAGATTGCACACCGAAATCTCATAATTCGGATAGTTGTCGGTGACATATTTGGAAATGCTGAGCGGGATTTCGGATGTGGGGATATCATAGGTGGTTTTGAGCCATGTGCCATCATTTTTGAAATAGGCTTTGCCGATGGAGCCGTCATCTTTGAAGGTGGCTACGTACTGGTTGTCTTCCAATACCCATGATGAAATTTTTGCACTGGGGTATTCTGATGAAAACGACTGTGTTACGTCGCCAGGAACATCATCTGTTTTGAGTTTCTGCGCGTTCAGTGTGAGTGAGAAACCGAGCGCGAGTTGCAATGTGAATGCAATCAAGAGAAAACGGAATATCTTCATACTATAAAATTTTATTCAAAAAAACGAGCCGCAAAAATAGCATTTTTTTTTGAATCGTCAATTTCCATTTTTTCAAAGGCAAAAAAAAAGAGGCTCAAAAGAACCTCTTTTGTATAAACATGTTGGAGAAGGATTATTCAACGATGAATTTGTGAACACTATTACCTTGTTTGCCTTCAATGCTGAGGAGGTAGAAACCTTTGGAAAGGTTGCTGACGTTGATGGTGTGCATCATTTCGCCGCCGAAGTTCTCAACATTTTCAGTAGAGATGGTGCGTCCGGTCATATCCGTGATGCGGAAGGTGAGCTGGCCGGCTTCCTCTGTAGTGAGCAGGACATTCATGGTGCTGCTGGCGGGGTTCGGGAAAATGTTCAGATCGCTGATACCATTTTCTTTAACATTGGTAATGATCTGATAGGTAAGTTCGAAACCACTTTGTTCTTCATAGTTATCAGTTACAAAATGAATTCTAATACGAGGAGAATGTGCGACAAAAATATCAGCTTCCGGCCAATTGTACACATCAATGCGTTTCAGCAACTCATAACTACGGGGATAGGTATATTCGTAGATGTCAATATAGTCACCTAAACCAAGTTCAATTTTGGGATATGAAAAATAAACAGTGCTGCTGCCATCAATTTTCCATTTGCAGATTTTGTCAGGCATGTAAAGGGCATCTGGGTCAACATCGCTATCGCCTTTGTCGGTAATGGAGCCGCTACCAGAAAGTGTGACATAGTCTTCGCTGCAATAGGAATTGCCAATGGTTGTGCTGAAATCAAGGACGAAACCATAATCGGTAACATCGTTTCCATCGGAGATAAAGCGTACGGTCACGCTGTCAGCGTTGATGGAGAAGGGTGTCGGAATGGTAGTGCCAGAAACACGTCTCTCTTCCGTGTTAAGGTCGCCGTTTTTGTAGAAAATGATTACATCATTGTTGGCTTCTGTCGCCAAACGGGAGAACTTGAATGTGTAGCGTGTGGCTCCAGTAGCGGCAATAGTCCAAGAACGGTCAGTGTTAGGTTCGTATTTGATGTTGCCAGCACCATCACTGATAGTACCTCTTGATGCGGCAAGACGTTTATTGCCAGTTGTTTCCTTAGGTGCTTGGTTCGCAGGATAAACTCCGATCATAGCAGCCTCGCTCTTTGTGTATTCAGCAATACCAGAGGAGGAGAGCTGATAATAGCCATCGCTATATCCGCCCCACCCCCAATTCACATGCACCATTGTTTTTGCATTAACAGTGTCAAGGATGTAGGTGGTGTCGGTATGTGTATAATAATATAAGGTGTCATAGGTGTAAGTGACAATAGTTGTAGTGTCATAAATGACAGTATCCACGGGGTCGGTATAGACTATTGAATCAATGACGGTCTCCTCATGAGGAATAGTGTCAATGTGGCTTATGTGGGCAATGGTGTCACTATAGTGCGGAGTGCTTGTGATGTCGTGGATAACTTGGAATCCGTCCAAAACGAAAGCATGACCATCTGTATTTGTGCGGGCGGAATAATAGACGGGGTGCAGCTGCAACAATTCCTTCCGTATGGTGTCTTGCCATTTCGCAATTGTTGTGAAGTCTGCACGCTCAATCATCTGTCCAGTACGATTGTATCCCCAGTTGTTTTTCAGAGCTGTAAGAGCATCAGTGGACAGAGCACCAGAACTATTCGGACCATAATCCATATGGACGGAAATGCCTGTATGCCAGATTAGTTTAGCAACTTCACCCGTGTAAAAATCTATAGTGCTGGGCATGGCATCAAATTCGTGAAAAGTGTTGAAGTTCTGCACTTGCCAGGGATAGACGAATGTGTCAATAGGGTTGTTATTGTCATCAAGGTCGTAGTGGATAGGCTGGTAACCTACACCACCCATACCGTATTCCGGGTAACGATAGTAGAACATCACCTGAGACATAGCAGTGGCTACGCAGCCTGTGGGCACGTGGTTGTCGCAATCAAGAGACTGATTCTGGTTTTGCCATGCATCCTCTTGTGCCGGACATAAGTAGTTGAAATATAACCCCTGATTCCATTGTGAAGTCACAAGCGGTTTCACTTCTGAAGAAATGTATTGGCCGATAACCTCTCTGGAACGGGTGGGGAGCAATTTTCCCCAAGCACGGAGAGCTGCTTCATCCACTTTGTCTTTAGAACTTGTAATCATATCGCGATAAGCAGCGATGGCATAGATGGGGAGATTTTTGTCGAAATTGTTGGTGACGGAATACCCCAGAATTGGTTCAACGGCGTCGTTAGCAGAGACAAGGATAAATCCTTGCTCACCGATGGCAAACTGATAGAATACAGGGTCGCCATTCTCATCCACTTCTGTATGCTTGAGGACGAAGTCCGAAGCCGTCACGTTCATATCCGGATAAATCGACTTGATGAAATTCACAGAAGCGGTTCGTGCATCGCTGACAGGAACGGGATTGCCTGCAAATCCGATTGAAAACAAGCAGCACAAGAGTGCAAGTAATAAGGTCTTTTTCATATACTATGATTTAAATTACTAATTGCAAATTAAGCGGGCAAAAATACAAAATTCTTGCGAATAATGGATTGGGTCTGATTATTTTTTGAAAATTTATGATTTTGAGGCATTTTCATTAAAAATCAAGGCCTATGGAGAAATGAAGCCTCCCTTTTTTCTCCTTGATTTTGTAGTCTTCCACCCCCCACGCATAGTCAAGGCGCAAAAAGTAGCCGAACAGTTGGGCGCGGAGCCCCAGCCCAAAACCGCCAACGAAAGGTTCCACCTGCCGCTTCACCATAGCGGTGATGTCGCCGGAAGTCACCCATCTCGTATAGAGACAGTTGTCCTCCGAATAGGGCGTAAGTCCCGTCCACGCCGTACCCAAATCACCGAAAAGCACCACCTGCAATGAGTTGAAAAACTGGTTGGCCAATTGCCGCTGGGCAATCAGCTGGACGAAGGGAATTCGAAACTCGGTGCTAATCACTACAAAAGATGTGCCGTTGCGGATATTCTGCTGGAAACCGCGCATGTTCGTCGCCAACGTCTGATAGGCGTAATTCTTGCTGAGATCGACCCAGATGTCGCTGTTGAACTTGGCGAAAATCCAGTTGTCCACGCCGCCCATGTAATAGACGAGGCGGCTGGTGCCGAAGTTGGTGCTGGCCGCAATGCGTGTCGCCCACGTCATGTTGCGATAGACCTTCACTGACTTGCGGGCATCGAAGCCCACCACAAAAAGGTGCATGTTGTCTCGGTCGATGCGGTGCTGGTACTCGCCGAAAATTTTGACCTTGCTGCCGCGCCACAGGTTGGTGAACAGCTCCTTGGAGGAATCAAAAACGTACTCCAGCTTGATGGCGCCCCAGAAGTGCCGCTCGTCCGCCGCCGCCAGCGAATAGTCGTTCAGTCCCGCCATTACGAACTTCTCGTATCGCCCCGTCAGTGTGAGACGCAGGCTGTTCAGCTTGTCAAACGGGTACTTTATTATGTAAAAGAGACTATTGGAATACTGTTTATAGTAGTAATAATCAATGACATCCTTGATGCTCTGCCGGTAGAAGACCACCTGATGGTCGAGCCGGCGGTGCAGGTCTTCGTAGCTGACCATGAACTCGTTGCTCTTAAGGTCGAAGGAGAGACGGAATCCGCCGGTAATGCGGTAATCCTCGAACAGGTCGTTGATGCCGACCATCACGAGGGCGTTGATGCCCGTATTGAGATAGACGGGCGAGGTGCCGCCAGTGAACTGCTGGTATGTCGTGTTCAGGAAGCTGAAGTCGGCCTGCGTAATCAGTTTGTTGACAGTGAACTGGGTGTAGTAGTTGCGGGCGGCGTGGTGCTCGACAGCGGCGGTGTCGGGCGTGACCGGACTGTCGTCGTTGGCTTCTGCGTCGGGTGCGCTGGAACGTTTCAGGTCGCTGAGGTGCAGCTGGCGGAAACGGTGCCTCGGGCCGGTGCTGCTGCCGAACTTCAGCCGGTTCGCCGCCGCGATGCTGTCTTTTCGGGCTTGGTCGCGCTGCATCTTCTCCAAATAGGAAGCGTCGGACGGAGTCGCAATCGTCGTCTCCGGCTGGAACGGTTTGATATGGAGCCGCTTCGCGCCTTTCCGTAGGATGATTTCCGCCACTTCGCCCGTCGCCGGATTGTAATCCTGCTCGAAAATGCTGTAGGCGTAGTCCGTATTCGGCTGGTTCTGTGCATAATAGGCGTAGTGGATGGCGGTGTCGATGGTGCTGATGGTGCTGTCGAAGCGGGCGGTGTAGCGGTTGTTGATGCCGTTGGCGTCGCTCAGGAAGGTGAGGGTGCGGCCGTCGATGGCGCGTGCCCCCGTCTCGTTCGCGTCGGGCGTGTAGGTGACCCGCAGCAGCGTCGTGTCTTTGTCGGCGTAGTTATAGACGAACAGGTCGTAGGTCTTTTGCGGGGAGAGGTTCCGGAAGTCCTCCTTGGGGTGCAGGCGGTTGTCGGGGCGGTTGGAGGAGAAGACGATCTGCTTGTTCCCGTTGAAGAAGCGCGGCGCGTAGTCGTCGTAGAAGTCGTTGGTGATGTTCTGGAACGAGCGGGCGCGGAGGCTATAGACGAAGATGTCGGACTGTCCCTTCAGAAATCCGGAGAAGGCGATGAGTTTTCCGTCGGGCGAGAAGGCGAGGTCGGTGATTTTCTCCACATCGATCAGGATTCTTTTGTCGTGTTTCCGTTCGCTTACTTTGTAGGGGTAGTAGTAGCAGCGGCCGGCATCCTCGAGGGTGAAGGCGAGCACGTCGCCGTTGGGGTGCCAGGCGAGCAGCGGGAAGGTGAGGTCGGGATTGTCCTCGGTTTTCTGGTAGCGGCTGAAAATGCGGCGCGGTTTCTTGTCCTCCTCCGTCTTGAGCCAGATGATGACCTTGCCGGTTTCGTTGGTGACGTAGGCGTAGCTTTTGCCGTCGGGCGCAAGCCGGAACTGGCGGTAGTCCCTGCTCCGTTTGGCGCGTGCGAGGAGGCCGTCGTCCTCGGGTTTTTCGCGCTTGATGTCCTTCTTGTATATGACGTAATAATGTCTGTACCAGTCGATTAAAAGATACTTGAACGGTACACCCGTCACATTGTAGAACCCCCGTTCGTGGCTTCGCGAGGAGCGGGTGGCGTAGAGGATGGCGGGGATGGCGCTCTCCCCGAACTCGTCGGCGATGTACTTCCAGAACGAATGGCCGGCGTAAGTGGCCTCCACGGGCGTCAGCTCGTCAAAGTCGGCGTACCGCTGCGACAGGATGCCATTCTTGACGTAAGCATCGGTTTCTGCGCTCCAATTCTCTGAAATATAGGATGATAATCCCGAAAAATACCAGTTTGGCACATTCAGCAGGTAGTCGCTGGAGATGTTGGCTCCGACTGAGCTTCCGTTGATGATCCAGTGAGCGTAAAGGTTCGTCACACCGGCTTTCATCATCTTGTCAAAATGGGCGCGGTTGCCGTCGAAATAGAGGTAAATCTTTGTGCCGTAAATGTTTGTGATTCCGCCTTGGTTGTAAAAATTGTCGTTGTCGTAGGCGAAGTTCGACTCCCGGAAATCAGACTGGGTGTTATAGACGATGAACTGGATTTTCTTGGAGGCGGTGTAGTTGAACATCCGTTCGATTTCGTCAATCACCTTTGGTGCTTCCTCCAGCGTGTATTCCGCTAACTGCTTTCCCGTCGGGTAGAAATAGACGTCGAACTGGGTGGTGCGGTAGTACTGCCAGTTCTGTTTCTGGTACTGCACGCGGTTTTTGCCGAAGGAGAGCTGCGAGCCGTTGTAGAACTGCGCGTTGGACGTGCCCACCGACAGCAGCAGGCACGCGGCGAGCACCGCCGTGAGGACGGCTGAAAAACGGTTGGTCGTATGTGTATGTGAAGGCACTATTTCGCAGTTTACAAACGGGCGGCAAAGATACGACAACTTCATTAAATTGAAAATTGAAAATTGAAAATTGGAAGGGGCGATGAAAAGATGAAGGGGAAATAATTCCCCTTCTATGTAGATTTGACGAAAGAACGAGCGCAGAGGAAAAGCTTGCTTTTTCTTTGCCGAGTGATGAGGAAAAGAAGGCGAAGCCGACAACGGGTGCCCGAAGGGCGGGGTAGTAGTATAGGGGACAGGGTTCAGGAACGAAGAAGTTAAGGGG
>JAGCXN010000032.1 GCA_017961265.1 Bacteroidales bacterium
CCCTTCAGCGGCGAATCGTAGCAGAGCTTCCGAAGAACCGCATCGTCTTCAATCTCTGCGAGACCGATGATGTCCGGCGGCTCCCACGTGCCCATCGCCAACAAAACCTTGGCAATGTTGTTGACCTTCCGTACATATTTCTTATAAGTCCAATGATAAAGCCCTTGCGGTGTGAAAGCGTCGTCGTTCTTCAAACTATCGTCTTGCGGGTTGAACAAATTCTCCACATTGTAGAAAGCCACTCGAAATTCCGCAGTATCTTGTGAAGTTACTCTATTTGTTAATATTAGTAAAATACTAAAAGACAATACGATTATGCGATTTTTCATGTCGTTTTAAATTTGTGCGATTTGTGCGCAAATATACGACATGAAAATACCATTGTCAATAGTTTTTTGTAATTTTTTTGAGTAAAGATTAACTTTTTTGTAAAAAGAAAAAAGTGACGCTAATGGCATCACTTTTCTTTGGTGGGAACAACAAGATTCGAACTTGTGACCCTCTGCTTGTAAGGCAGATGCTCTGAACCAACTGAGCTATGCTCCCTTTCTCAAACGAGGGTGCAAAAATACAATTTTTTTGCTTCCCTTCGATGATTTTGAGAAACTTTTTATATTGTTTTTCAATTTATTGTAAATCAGAGTGATGTATTTTTATCTTGGCAAAAGTTTGATGAACGGAATCATCATCTCTTCCAAAGATATACCTCCGTGTTGGAAGGTGTTCTTGTAATAATTGACATAATGCGCATAATTGTTGGGGTAGGCAAAGAAGGAGTTGCCCGTGGCGAAAACAAATGAGGATGTGAGGTTTTCTTTCGGCAAAAAGATGCTTTCAGGGTGCTTCACCTCAAAAATATCTTTTGAAGCACAATCAAGACTCCGTCCCACTTTGTACCGCAAGTTGCTATTGGTCTGCTTGTCGCCGATGATTTTTACCGGCTTCTCAATTTTGATAGTGCCGTGGTCGGTGGTGATATAGACGGGTATCTTCTTTTCCGACAGATACTTGATCATATCTAGCATCACCGAGTTCGCGAACCATGTGGCAGTGACGTGACGGTACGATTTTTCGTCATTGGCCAATTCGCGGATGAGATCCACGTCGGTGCGAGCATGCGAGAGCATGTCCACAAAGTTGATGACCACCACGTTGAGCATATTGTTCATCATGTTGTTGAAGCTGTCGAGCACCTTTTTGCCGAAGTCCATATTCAGAATCTTGGAGAAGGAGATTTTGCCGCTTTTGCCGAAACGCTTCAAGTACTCCTCCAATAACGGTTTCTCGAACTGGTTCTTGCCGCCTTCGTCGTTCTCGTTGAGCCAGTACTGCGGGTACTTCTTGGCGATTTCGGACGGCATCAGACCGGCGAACATGGCGTTGCGGGCGTAGTGAGTGGCGGTCGGTAGGATGCTGTAAAACAGCGTCTCCTCGTCCACACGGTAGTACGGATGGATCAGCGACTGCAGCACTTTCCACTGGTCGTAGCGGAGGTTGTCCACCACGAACAGGAACGCCGTTTGCCCATCGGTAAGGTTCGGGAATAGCTTGTCTTTCAATACGGTATGGGAAAAAATCGGGCGGCTTTCGTTCCGCACGTTGATCCAGTCCTCGTAGTTCTTGGTGACGAACTTGGCGAACTGCGTGTTGGCCTCCTCCTTCTGGTTGGCCAGAATCTCGCCGACACCGCTGTCCTCAATCTTGTCAAGTTCCAACTCCCAGTAAACCAGTTCTTTGTAAAGCATCTCCCATTCGGCTACGGTCATGCTGTCGGAAATCTTCATCGAGATGTCGCGGAAGGCCTGCTGGTAGGCCATCGTGCTCTTCTCGTTCACGATCTTGTTGTTCTCGACGTTCTTCTTGAGGCACAGCAGAATCTGGTTGGGGTTCACGGGTTTGATGAGGTAGTCTGCGATGTTGGAGCCGATGGCATCCTCCATAATATGCTCCTCCTCGCTCTTGGTGATCATTACCACGGGGGTGTGCGGGTGTGTCGTTTTGATGTATTTCAGGGTCTCGATGCCGCTCAGTCCGGGCATGTTTTCATCCAAAAAGATGATATCGACATTCTGTCCTGAACCCAATATCTCGATGGCTTCGTTGCCGCTCACGGCGGGTATTACTTCGTAACCTTTGTTTTTCAAGAAAAGGATGTGGGGCTTCAGCAGGTCAATCTCGTCGTCAGCCCAAAGGATCTTCGTACTCATAAATTGTCGTTTTTATAACAGACAAATTAACGATGAAAACGGGAAGATAGTATTTGGGCGCGGGCACTTTGTTTTGCAAACATAACCAAAAGTTTTGTATGTTTGTCGGCTCAATTTCATTCTACGAAATCATCTCCAGGCAGTTGAAAGAAATGCCAGAATGTCTAAACTGTAATTCTAACAAACGATAGAAATGGAAAATATATTGATACCGAACAAATCCGTTGGCAAATACATGATTGGTGAAAATATTCAGACATATCTGCAATTCAAGCATGATTATGAACATTGTGTGGAAAAGGATTATGAATGTGACAAATATGTATTTCCTGATGACGATATTATTGTATATGTGGAAGATAACAAAATACAAAGTATCTCATGTGAAAAGACCTGTTATTGGCAAGGGGTCAATTTGATACGAATGAATTTTGATTTCTTTTTGAAACAATACAAGGTCATGTATGATTCGAAAGATGAGATTTTTATGTGTGTGGCTGACCGTTTCCAAACTCAAAAAGTATATGACTTTGACAAGCTGGGGCTACAAATATGGGTGTGGAGAAACTTAATCAGAACAGTGATAGTTTCTGACTATAGCAATTAATCCAAGTGTTCTTTTTTCCAATGTCTTGCACTGATACATATTAAACTATGCCTTTGCCCCTTGTAAAATTTCACGCTACCATGCCACGCAATCTGTCCACTGAACACTGTAAACGGTACCCTGTCCCGGCATGGCACCGTTTACGCTGCTTGAATTTTCTAATGATAATTTTGCTGGTTCAAACCTGTTTCCCCCAAATAGAGGACATGCAGTCCAAGAAAAAGGGAAACCATGGAAATACAAGTTGGGCACAGGACACACTGTCAAGGATGACTTTATATGGATATAGGGATTCTTATAAGGAAAGCATTGATAAAGAGTTCATAAAATTGAACAAAATATATCGAACAGGCATTAAGCACGGGATATATTACATATATGATCTTGGCGATACTGACAATAAACTGACATCTGAACACGACACCCTTCTTTTTTTGAATGAACATATATATCATGTCGTTTCTCCGAGAGTTTCGGGGAGGGTTTCAATGATTATTATTCCGAGCAATGATATTGTAGCTGCTTTTATAGGACTTAATTGCTGTAAAAAAAGACACAGTGTTGAAGACGTAATCTACTGGGTAAAAGACAGATTCCAAAATGTCAGTGATTCAATGATAGAAGGAATCAGAAATTATCAGGCCTTCCAGCCCAACACGCTCATTGACCCACAAGAAGGCAGCACTCCCAAATGTGAGAGGAGATGCATACGGCCCCCGTCACATACACGTTACCATTATAAAAAGCCTAAAATAATACATCGTAAAAATCTCCTTGAATTCAAAAATTCCAAAGGAAGCTATTTTGTCACTATCCCGCAAAAACATACGAAAATATCAATATATGAAACAGAGCCAGAATACTCCACGATGGAATATGTTGTAGAAGATACTATTACATTTGCAAAATTTGCCATAACCCATACCTTCATACCTCTACCTATGTTTAAAATTGTTCCTGAAACGGGTGCGTATTTTTTCGCCGCCAAAAAAAATGTTGATACACTTAAATATGCAGGTAAAATCCATGAATACAACAAGGGCAATATCACGCGTAAGAGGGTGACGTATTGGAAACTTTATACCATCGTGGATTATCGTAATGTACAACCAGAAAATATCAATACTGGCTTCAATGGGAATATCATTTCGGTGGGATATTGGAATGTGCGCAGGATCCAAAAGAGGAAGTATGACAGAATGATTTCCACTATAACTTTTGTAGAAAAGCAGAAGTGAAAATCCCCCTTTTATTTGGATTGCGCAAATTTTATGGTAATGTTGCCAAAATAGTTGGTGGCAATATTTTTGGTTTTGTCAGCCTCTAAATCGTGTATTTATACCTTCGGTTATGTTTGTCCATTTTCTTTGCGATTGCCCAAAGAAAATAGACGAAAAGAAATGCGCTTTGCCGCTGCACGATTTTTACCTAAAATTGGCCGTTTCTCGTTAAAACGCGAAAACTTGCAACACTGCATTCCATTCCGTGTTGCTTCGGACAGTTCGCGTTTCTTCACACTCGAAACGACTCAATTTCTTAACGGCAAAAATCGCAAGGCGGCGTGCGACTTCGGAATTGCGCCGTATTTCTGTGAGTGTTGACATAATCCCACCCACCTCGGAGAGGTGGTATTTCAATAACCCCACACAAACGAACGCAGTGAGTGCAGTGTGGGGCGGCGATGTGCCGTACCGCCAAGCCGCGGCACGGGCGGTAGATACGGAAAAACACTGCAGGTGATGCCGCGGAAGAGAGAATGGAACGACTTCGCTCCTTTTAACAAAATTACTTTGATGAAAACGGCTTCATTAATGTAATTGTATTTTGTTGAAACAAAATGAATTACAAGAATTTCACCAACTGCTTTTGTCAATATGCCAATTTTATACAACAAAATATCCAAAAACATAGGACTGCTTCCAATCACCAGTCGCCGCTGCGCAGCCCGTTGTTGTACCGCTGGATGACGGCCTTCATCAGCTGCTCGCGCTCGCTGAAGTCAGGGACATCGTCGCTTCCTACCTCGTGTGAGCCCCCTTGCAAATCCCAAATATGGGTGATCTCTTTCCCGTTGAATTCAAAAAGGAAATGGCCGGTGTAGAAGTGGTAATTCCCTGACAAATAGTTGATGGCAAAATGAGGGGCTTTCTCGTTGAAAGCGCTGTGCCCGAACGAAGTGAAGGTCCCTTGCATGTTGCAGAAGTCGAAAATGGAAGGCATAATATCCACCTGCTGCACAATACGGTCGCTGCGGTACGACACGGGATTTTTCGGCCAGTAGAAGATCATCGGGACGGAATAGCGGTGGGCCAGATAGTCCACATTTTCAGCGCCATAGAAGTTGGTGTGGTCGGCAGTGATGACAAACAGCGTGTTCTCGTACCAGTAGGAATTTTTTGCTGTATGGAAAAACTGCCGCAGAGCCTCATCCGTGTAGGCCACGCAATGCTGCATTGGGGTGGGTTCGGCCGCGGCGAACGAGGTGCCGCCGTCGCCTGCGTCCATCGCCGTCGTCCGCGTCGCGGACAGCAGTGTGTCGTACCCGTCGGGCACTACGAACGGATGGTGCGACGAAAGGGTGAAGATGGTGGCGAAAAACGGTTTCGGCTCGTCTCTTAATCTTTTTGCAACATATTGAAGATAAGGCATGTCTTTGATTCCCCATGTGCCGTCGTAATCCTCCTCATCAGGATATTCGTCCATCCCGAAGTAGCTGCCGATGCCGGCGATGCGGCAGTATCGGTCGAAGCCCATTGTGCCGTTTTTGCCGCCGTGGAAGAACATGTTCAGCTTGCCGTAGTTTCCAGAAAGCAGGGTGGCGGGATAGGTCAGGTCGTAAACGGAGTAGGGTGACTGTGAAAAGGGCTTGTCCATCAGGGACGGGATGCCGCCGATAATGGACGAAAGCGCCTCAATCGACTGCTGCCCGTTGGCATAGCCTCGGAAGACGATGGCATTTTGCGCTAAACTGTCTAAAAACGGGGTGCACCCGCCCAATGCTTTCGGTTCATCTGCCAGATAATCAGAATATTCTGATGAAATGCCCTCTAAAATGATGAGCACAATGTTGATGGGGTGGTCATAGTCGATGGCTTTCCCGTATTTGGGAAAGTTGGTCCCTGTTTCGTAGTAGTCATGTCCCCTGATATTGCGCTTTGTGTCGAAGATTTCGGCGCAACGTTCCTCGCTGAAATAACTGACCCGTTTCACTTCGGTCGCCCCAAGCGTGGTGACTAACGAGTAAGGGGTGTTCAGAACGAGTGCTGCATTTTCGACACCGGCGGCACCGCAGGCGTAGGAGATGCTGAGCGGACGCATCTGCAGGCCGCCCCGCGCACCGACCACAATCAGGAAGATGCAGAAGGCACGGAAAACAATGTGCTTGAACCATCCGGACGGCTTCTCCGAGTATTCGGCTCCGCCTTCGGCATCCAACAGTTCGTCATCAAAACCCACTTTGTCCGCAAACACAAGGGAGATAAACAGCCACCACCAATGGCCAATTTTCCATGAAACATATTTGCATTTGCTTATAAGCCAGTGATAATCAGTTTTTTCTGTAAGATATGAAGTGAGGCAGAGGATGCCGATAATGCCAAGCCATATTGCCCCGATGTACCAGTAGTCTTTGATGAAAACCGGTACTAATTCCCCAAAGTTGTTGGTCTCTTCAATGAACGAGAAGATGTCGCCCGTCATCCTTCGCATGGAAAATGAGTAGTAGCAGGTATCTATCAGATTGGTTAGCAGTGCGATAGAATTGACAAGGATAAAATAGACGTTCCCGATGGTGCGGAAGGTGCGGCTCTCGATGAAACGGAAGGGCAAGAGCAGCAGCAGGAAGTAGGGAGCGTTCAGGATGCAGATGGCAGCGGCGTCAAAGCGGAGACCCTGCCAGAAAATGGGACTGGTGAACGCTTCGAACGCGTCGCGATTGAACCAATAGAAGATGAAACGTGTGAGCAGGAATAGTGCCATCAGCACGAGGAAACGCACGATCAGCACAATCAGCGGGGAACTTGGCGGATAGCGTTTCATTTCTGCTTTTTCTGTTTTTTGCCTTTTGACGAAAGTCCGTCATAGACGAGCTGCACACGCCCGTCGCGCGGGAAACAGCCGCACGCCTCCAGGTCAAGGGCAGCTTTTAGCTTCTTCCAGGCAGCTGTCTTGTCACCGAGGTAGCAGTCGTACAGTGCGTCCGTGAGCAGCTTTTGGTAGCGGGCGTGCCTGTCGGCGTCGTAGGCGATGGACGGGGCAGGGACGGATTCGGGGGCGCTGATATTGTCAGATGTCGTAACAGGAACTTCTGTAGCGGGTTCTTCAGTAGAAATTGTAGTTTCTTCTTTTTCAGGTATTTGCAGATTCTTCCGTTCCTTCTCTAACATCTCCTTGAATTGCAGGTATTCCTGGCTCGGCTCGAGTGTTTCCTCACTGCTTTCAAGGTACTCCTGCGCGTAGTCCAGAAACGTGTAGGCCATTTCGTAGTTCCGTTTCTTCCATGCTACCTGTGCAATTTTTAAATAAGATTCGTAAACTCCTGTTTTAGAACGAATTATTCCTCTATAATAGTCGTCATTGCAATAGGTGGAGGGCATGTCGTGGCAGAAGGTCTCCAAGGTAAGGAAGACGGGAAGCGCGTCGGCAGCGTGACCGATTCGGACCAAGGAATCCCCTGTGGAGAACAATTTGTCATAAAATGACGCAGTAAAGTTCGACAACTCATGTTCGTGTTCCTCTGTCAAAGGCGCTTCATTGTATAATATGTGAATCCGTTCAATGCATTCATCGTAGTCGCCACGCAAGAAGAGGACCTTTGCCTTGGCAATGAGCGCGTCCGTGTTCAGCCGGTTGAATTCCAAGGCACGGTCAAGATAATAGTCGGCAAGTGTTGTGTCATCATGGTGAAGTTCATCCACTGCCTGCAGGTAGAAAATGGTATCGACCCGATGCCGCAGAACTTCCAGCGTGTCCTTCAGTCGCAGCAGCTGGCTCTGCGCCCGACGGAAGCGATGTTTGGTTTCGTAAAAGTCGATATATTCGCAGTAGTGGAGGTTGGGAATGTACTCCGTCTCGAATTGATCCAGCTGCTCCAGCAGGTCAATGACAAAAAGGTAGTGTAGGGAAATCAGCTCGGGGTCGGTGGTGGAGATGTTATCTGCCTTCTTTTGGATGGCAGGCAAAATGGAAGCGGCCTTCTCGCAGTTGATGTTGACCTGTGCGTCAGCGATAACGGGCGGGAAGGCTGCAAAAATCAGGAGGATTATTTTGTAAAATGTTGTTTTACAAAACATTATTTCAATAAGGAATCTTCAATGACTTGTTTGAGCTCGTCTTTGCTCAACGCACCGACGGTGGCGGTGGGCTGGGCGTTCGGCTTCATATACAGAAGTGTGGGAATGCTTTTGATACCAAAAGCTTGCGACACTTCGGGACATTTGTCGATGTTTACTTTATAAATAACGATTTGTCCAGCGTACTCCTTGGCAAATTCCACCAAATAGGGGGCAATGCCGCGGCACGGTCCGCACCAGTCGGCATAAAAGTCCACCACGGCGGGCAGTTTTCCTTTGTACTGGAATCCTTTGGGATTGTTGAGGTCGCATACTTTTTCCTCAAACTGCTTGGTGTTCAATACCTGAACGGTGGAAATGACCTTTTCTTCCACCTCATCCACAGCGGTCACAGACGGTGCTGAGCCATTATCGTTGAGCAGGGTGGAGGGCACTTCTGTCAGCTCTTCGGCAGGCTGGTCTTCACCCGTCGGCTGGTTGCAGGCGGCGAGGCCGAACGCTAAGGCTATGATGAAAGGCAGGAATAATTTCTTCATTGGTATCAAATTGATGATTGTGAATTATTTTTTGGCTGCGGCGGCGCGGGCGCGGATGGCGGCGCCGGTTTTGGCCTTGCCCACACGCACGAAGTCAAGAATTGGGCGGTTTGAGGGGCAGGTGAACTGGCAGCTGCCGCACTCGATGCAGTTCATGATGCCGTACTTTTCGCAGTCTTCCAGACGGTTGAGTTCGGAGAAGGCTTGGAGACGGTAAGGTTCGAGTCCCATCGGGCAGGCTTCGACGCACTTGCCGCAACGGAGGCAGTTTGAAATTTCGCCGCGGACGGCCTCTTTTTCGGTGAGGAAGAGAAGGCTTGACATTCCTTTGCCCGCGTAGGCGTCCAAGTTGGCGATGGCCTTGCCCATCATCGGGCCTCCGGCGATGATCTTGCCGGTGTCTTCAGGGATGCCGACCGCATCCATAATGGCCTTGATGGGCGTTCCGAGGCGGATGCGGAAGTTCTTGCATTTTTCCGTTGGGACGGACTTGCCTGACACGGTGGTGTAGGCCTGTACGATGGGCTTGTTCTTTTGCACGGCCAGATAGAGCACGTACATTGTGGTGATGTTGTTGACGATGCAGCCGACGGAAATCGGGAGAGCCCCGTTGGGCACGCTGCGGCCCGTGATGGCTTTGATAAGCTGTTTCTCGGCGCCTTGCGGGTATTTGATACGCAACGGCTGGACTTCAATCTTCGGGTGGCCTTTGACGGCTTCCACCAGTTTGGCGATAGCCAGCGGCTTGTTGTCTTCTATTCCTATGATGGCCTTGTCGGCGCCGGAGGCGATGAGGGCGATCTCGATGCCGATGATGCACTGTTCAGTGCGTTCGAGCACCACGCGGTTGTCGGTGGAGATATAGGGTTCGCATTCGGCGGCATTGATGATGAGATACTCGCATTTTTGCTCGGGCTTGAGCATGTATTTGATGTGGGTGGGGAAGCAGGCACCGCCGAGGCCCACGATGCCGCGGTCCTTCATGCGGGCGATGATTTCGTCCTTGCCGAGCTTGATCTCGCGGATGATGTCCTCGCTGGTGTCGATGTCCTCCATCCATTCGTCGCCTTCCCGGTCGATGACGACGGCAGGCTTCTTGTAGCCGCTGATGTCGGCGACCATGTCCACGCGGTTTACGGTGCCCGATATGGGAGCGTGGATGTTTGCGCTCACGAAGCCGTTTGCTTCACCGATGAGCTGCCCAACCTTCACTTTATCGCCTTTCTGGACAACGGGCTTGGCAGGAGCTCCGAGGTGCTGGGTCATATAGACAACGGCTTGGTCGGGAAGGGGAAAGGTTTCCACGGACATGCCGTGGGCGAACTTGTTGGCTTCGGGGTGGACACCGCCCATGTGGAAGGTCTTTTTTCCGAGCTTGCGGATGTCGCTTTTGATTTCTTTGGATATTTCACCGGCTAATTCGCCGGCCAATTCTTTGATTCTTTCTTTGCCCATTTTTGTATAATTATCGGGGAAAAATTATTGTTTTTGGATTAGTTGGCTTCTGTCTTGACGGCTTCGGTTTCCGCGGCGGGTTCCGGTTTGGCTTCCGGGGCCGGTTTCGGGGCCGGTGCGGGGAAGTTGACGGCCACGATGGCGTGTTTCGGACATTCGGCGACGCACTTGCGGCACATCTTGCACTTGGTCGGGTCGATGTAGGCGAGGTTGTTCTCAAGGGTGATGGCTTCGAACGGGCATGCCTTGGCGCACTTGCCGCAGCCGATACAGGCCACCTTGCAGTTCTTCATTGCCACGGCGCCTTTCTCCTTGTTGTTGCAGGAAACATAGACGCGGCGGCCTTTCGGACCTTTCGGGCGCACTTCGATGACGTTGCGGGGACAGTTTTTGGCGCAGACACCGCAGCCCACGCACTTATCCTCATCCACTACGGGCAGCTTGGTCACTTCATCGATGTGGATGGCCCCGAAGTTGCATGCCTTCACGCAGTCGCCGCAGCCAAGGCAGCCATTGGGACAGCCGTTCTCACCGGCGAACAGATTGTTGGCGAAGGCGCAGGTGAAAGCGGAATCGTATTGCACTTTGGCCGGCGCGTTTTCGCACGTGCCCTGACAGCGCACCACCGCCACTTTCGGAGTGGTCTCGCCCGCCTCGATGCCGAGGATGGCGGCAATCTTCGCATTGTTCTCCGCCGAGTTGCCGGGACATTTGCATCCGTCCATCGTGCAACGGGCCACCATGGTCTCCGCTAAGTTGCGGCAACCAGCGAAACCGCATCCGCCGCAGTTCGCCCCAGGCAGGAATTCCACAATCATGTCAATGCGGGGATCCTCCTCCACATGGAATTTTTTGGAAATGAAATACAATACGATAGCAGCTAAAATGCCGATGGCTGCAATGACTCCTATGGCCTTCCAGATGACGACCACACTCAATAAAGTTATCATCATTTTGCTTTAAATTTTGGGAACGCAAAAATACTATTTTTTTTATGAGTTGATGCCCCCGTTCACCACTTTTTATTAAAAAACTTTTATTGATAAATTCCCATGGAAACAAAAAGGAGGCCCCCTGACGAAGAGGCCTCCATCGCTTTGTAAACGAAAACGTTTATTGGGTGATAATCTTCACTTTTTTGACAAGGCTCTCACCGACTCTCACCAAGTAGATGCCTGGTGCGTATAGGGTGTAGTTACATTCTGATGTCGTGATTCTGCTCTCACTGACAATAAGACGTCCGCTCATGTCAAAGATTTCAATAGACAACCCTTCTGCATTGACAACAACAATTTGATTGTTATAGCTGTAGATGCTGATACTGTTTCCATCGATTTCATGGATACCATCAACCATCTCGAAGTAAGCAACAAACGTGCTGTCTTGCTCCACGGTGACGGTACGTGGATTTTCGGCATTGCCGTCGTTCCACGCCACGAACCGATATCCTTCACGGGCATCCGCGGAAATGGATATTTCCGTGCCATAATCATAGGTTCCTCCAATGGATACAGTGCCCATATTTTCATCAGCGCTTAGTACGGTGATAGTGTGCTGGTCTATCGCGAAGATGGCTGTCAGATGGAGTGCCTGCATCAGTGTGACCATTCTCGGATTTTCGGTGTTGTTATCACTCCAACTAACAAAATGGTAGTGCGGTTCAGGTACGGCAGTGATCGTTACCATCGTTTGGAGCGATGCATTACCTGGGATAGAGATGTTCACAGAACCCATCACAGAGTCATTGACCGGTATTTCGATTTCATCATGGTCTTCAGGGATAAAATATGCGGTGAAAGTGCTGTCTTGCGTAACAGTAATTATACGCGGATTATCGTTGTTGTTGTCACTCCAACCGAGGAAGATGTAGTTTTCGAAAGCCGTAGCGGTCAAGGTGTCCATACTGCCGTAAGTGAAGTCGCCGCTTCCTGTTACTATACCCCACGGAGTGTCATCGCTGACATTCACAGTGATGGCGTAGTACTCCACTGTAGTGACAGTGAGGTTCATGGTCACCACAGAGTCACAGCCGTTGGCGGATTGCAAAGTGACGACCTGCGTACCTGCTTCGGTGAAGGTTACGCCGTTCCACTCGTAAGGAAGTTCGGTGGAGAGGATGGTTACTGCATCGGTGACATTGTAGGTCGGATTAACTGTGAGGTGGAGGGTGTCAACCTGCGTGCAGCCGTTGGCGTCCTCGTGGTTGTAGGTGTAGTCGCCGCTTTCGGTGTAGGTCTGTCCGTTACCGTCCGTCCACGTGTAGCTGCCACAAGCCGTTTCGGTGATGGCTGTGTGGACCGGATGGTTGATGGTGAGGTGGAGTGTGTCAACCTGTGTGTAGCCGTTGGCGTCTTCGTGGCTGTAGGTGTAGTCGCCGCTCTCGGTGTAGGTCTGACCGTTACCGTCCGTCCACGTGTAGCTGCCACAAGCCGTTTCGGTGATGGCTGTGTGGACCGGATGGTTAATGGTGAGGTGGAGAGTATCGACCTGCGTGCAACCGTTGGCGTCATCGTGGCTGTAGGTGTAGGTCCCGCTTTCGGTGTGGGTCTGTCCGTCACCATTTGTCCACGTGTAGCTGCCACAAGCCGTTTCGGTGATGGCGGTATGGACCGGATTGTTGATGGTGAGG
>JAGCXN010000033.1 GCA_017961265.1 Bacteroidales bacterium
TATCACCTATCACCTTCTACCTTCAAACCTTTTAACTCTCAACTTTTAACTTGACAAACTTTATAAACTTGATAAACTTGCAACAATATTAATATGGAACGAAAAAAGAAAAAAAGACTGATTATTTGGGGCATCATCGGTGCCGTGGTTCTCGTGCTTGTGTTCATGTTCTTCAAAGGGAAGGGCAAGCATGGTGGCGTAATGCTGGAGACCGAAGCCGCCCGCATCGACAGTATCGAAATCACCGTGACCGCAACTGGCGAGATACAGCCGGTCTATAAGGTGGAGGTCGGTACGCAGGTGTCCGGTATTGTGGAAAAACTCTATGTGGACTACAACTCCCACGTCAAGAAGGGCGATCTGCTGGCCGAACTCGACCGTTCCACCCTTCAGGAGCAGGTGAACCAGGCGCAGGCCAACCTGTCGAACGCCCAAAGCTCGCTGACATTGGCGGAACAGAATTACCAGCGTATCAAGGCCCTGTACGACAATAAGGCCGCCACCCAAGCCTCGTTCGAGGAGGCTTCCAATCAGTACATCCAGGCCAAGAATATGGTGACCACCGCCAAGTCCGACCTCCAGCGGGCACAGGTCAACCTGTCTTATTCACGGATTTATTCGCCAATCGACGGCATCGTCCTCAGCAAGTCGGTGGAGCAGGGCCAGACCGTGGCTTCCTCCTTCAGCACTCCGACCATCTTTACCATCGCCAACAACTTGCTGCAGATGCAGGTGGAGGCCGATGTGGATGAAGCCGACATCGGACAGGTGAAGGAGGGACAGACCGTCACCTTCACCGTGGATGCCTACCCCAATGACATCTTTTCCGGCACGGTCAAGCAGATCCGTCTGGAGCCGAAAGTTACATCTAACGTCGTGACCTACACCGTCATCATCGACGCGCCCAACCCCGAAGAGAAGCTGATGCCCGGCATGACCGCCAGCGTGAGCATCATCATCGAGAAAGAGTCGGGTGTCACCATCCCGATGGAGTCGCTATACTACACGCTCAAGTCCGAGACACAGCAGATACTCACCAAGCAGGGGATGACCTTCAACGGGCTTTTCAAGAACGACGAGGAACTGACCAACAGTCTGAAAGACATCACCAAGAAGTCGATTTGGGTGAAGAAAGGGAACGTCTATGAGCAGCGTATGGTGACCACCGGCATCGACGACGGAGCGAAGTGCATCATTCCCAACGGTATAGAGAAAGGGGAGGAGGTTGTTGTCGGCGAGCGTATGATGTTCCCCGGCGCCGGCAATGACGAAAAGAAGGGGTTCAGAATGGGACCTCCGGAAGAGAGAAAACGCTAAGCTATGAAAGAGATCATCGAAATCAGGGATTTGCACCGCACTTTCCGCGTGGGCAGCGAGGATGTCCACGCGCTTGACGGCATCACGTTCACCATCTATGAAGGTGAGTTCGTGAGCATTATGGGTACCAGCGGCTCCGGAAAATCCACCCTGTTGAATATCCTCGGTTGCCTCGATACCCCCACGTCGGGCGAGTATATCATCAATGGGATATCTGTCAACTCGCTGAACAAAAACCAGTTATCGACTTTGCGCAACCGGCAGATCGGCTTTGTGTTCCAGAATTACAACCTGCTGGCGCGGACGACAGCGCTGGACAACGTGCAGCTCCCGCTGATGTACAACCACGAGGTGTCGGCGAAGGAGCGTCGCGAACGGGCCGAAGCCGCCTTGGAGGCGGTGAAGCTCACCGACCGTATGCACCACATGCCCAACCAGTTGTCGGGCGGTCAGCAGCAGCGTGTGGCCATCGCCCGCGCCCTCGTCAACGACCCCGTCATCATCCTCGCCGACGAGGCGACGGGCAACCTCGACACCCGCACCTCCTACGAGATTATGACGCTCTTCCAAGACCTCCACAGCAAGGGCAAGACCATCGCGTTCGTCACGCACGAGCCCGACATCGCCACCTTCACCACCCGCACCATCAAGTTGCGCGACGGCCACATCGTCCTCGACGAGAACATTGAACAACAGTCGGCCGCCGTCGCACTGGCTGAATACGAAAAGAACCTTCAGAACACCGCAATCTAAGCTATGAACATACTGAATCTCGTTAAGATAGCCATCACGGCACTGCTCCGTAACAAGGGGCGGTCGTTCCTCACAATGCTCGGCATCATCATCGGTATCGCCTCCGTGATCATGATGGTGAGCCTCGGACGCAGCTCCACGCAGAATGTGCGCGGCGAGCTCTCGTCCATGGGCTCCAATATGATTATGATTATGCCGGCCCGTCAGATGCGTGGCGGCGTGAATATGGGTAATTCGAGTTCCAAATCATTGGATATGAAAGACTTGAAATCCCTCCAAAGCAACACCAAGTATGTGTCGGCTATCTCCCCAGTGTTAGGCAGTTCGGCGCAGTTAGTGTTCGGCTCCAACAACCATCCGGCAAGTATCAGCGGCGTGTCGCCCTGCTACCTTGACATCCGCAAGTACGAATTGGAGGAGGGCATCATGTTCACGGAAGAGCACCTCAAGAAGTTCGCCAAAGTGTGCGTCATCGGGCAGACGGTGAAGGAGGACCTTTTCACCAACGGAGAGGACCCGGTGGGGCAGACCATCCGGTGCGGCTCCGTGCCGATGAAGGTGATCGGTGTGCTCGCGTCCAAGGGCGGCAACGGTATGGGGCAGGATCAGGACGATATCGTCCTCGTGCCGTACACCACGCTCCAGACACGCTTTTCCAACCCCAACGGACGAAACTCCTTCAGTATGTTGTTCGCTTCTGCCACCAGTGAGGAGGAGTCGGAGCTGGCCGCCACGGAAATCACCTACATCCTTCGCAGCAACCACGGCATCAAGGAGGGACAGGAGGACGACTTCGACATCCGCACGCAGGAGGAGCTTCTCTCCTCCATCAGTTCTGTGACCAAGATGCTGACGATGCTGCTCACGGCCATCGCCGCCATCTCGCTCATCGTCGGTGGTATCGGCATTATGAACATCATGTATGTGACAGTGACGGAGCGTACGAAGGAAATCGGCCTGCGCATGGCCATCGGCGCCAAAAGCAAGGACGTGCTGTTGCAGTTCCTTTCCGAGAGCGTCATCCTGAGCCTGATTGGCGGACTGATTGGCATCATCGTCGGAGTTGTGCTTTCTTACCTGCTGCTTTCGCTTGTGCTGAAATGGCCCTTGATCATCAGTGAGGGTGCCATTGGAATCTCCTTCCTTGTATGCGCCGCGACGGGTGTCTTCTTCGGCTGGTATCCCGCCAAGAAGGCCGCCAACCTTGATCCCATTGTGGCGTTGAGGTACGAGTAAAATTGAAATTACCGTTCATACACCTGCTCGAAGCCGTCAATTTCCCGCTTGGGAATGCCCAACCGGCGGGCGATAGACTTCCATCGTTTCATCCCATCTTTTACTTCATTGATAATGGCTTGAGCAACGGTTTTATCTATCATATATTCTTCGGATGATGCCAATAGCACGTTCAAATCTGCTTTGTTTGTGGTGGAGTTGATGAGCAGGGCTTGGTATTCGTTCGGATTTTCTTGGAAGCACGTTCGCGGTGTTTCAGGGAAAGGTCCTGCAGCGCCCTGCCCAGTTCGTCTTTTTGTGCCAGCAGCAAAATGTCGTCATCCAATTGCAGGGCATACAGCACGCGCAGATAGATTCCGATGGCCACGGTAGGCACGCCTTTTTCAATTCGTGCGACTGTCAGCGGCGAACAAGTGGCCCGTTCCGCCACCTGTGCCATGCTCAGATTGCGCCGCAGACGGGCCAGTCGGATCTGTTCGCCTACGGTCTGCATCTTCTGCTCCAGCTTACGGGGCAGCTTGGTGCCCATAGTTGTCTTGCTCATATTTTTGCAACATTTAATTACAGCTGCAAAAATACAACTTTTTCTTTATTTTATGATGGGTTGATGAAAAATTGAGAACTGAAAATCCTATTCTCCGTATGTTATCGTCCATACCGTTCGTGATAGCAGCTTCTCGTTGGAGAACTCCTCGCATTCGGTCCAGTTGCCGTGGGTGTCGTATTGGAACTTCCACGTAAGGACGGGATCGATGGGGGTGCTGTCGCTGTTGACATCGTAGAACTCCACACGGGTTCTGTTCCCCGCGTCATCGTATTCGAAGCGGACACTTACGACATTGTATGCGAAACTTCCTGTAAAGTATTCGCCCATATAATAGTGGTTGTTCGAGATTTGCATAATTCCTGTCTCGCTGGAGATGGACAATAGCTTTCCGTCAGAATCGTACTCGTAGTGGTAGGGGAGGGTGGCGGGCAGGGTGTCGTCGCCGATCACATTTGCGGTTTCGTATCGGAGATATCGTTCATAATTTTTTGGGAAACGGGGGAGGGTGTACATAAGCCCCTTGCCTCTAAAGTCATACATTCGTTCACTTGCCATCGATCCGTTGCGGTAGGTATAAGCGTATATTTCTTTGAGATAGGCATTCTCGAATTGGAAGACGGTGCAGACCTGTCCGCAGCTGTCGTATCGTAGACTTTCCATATAGTACCAATGCCCCTCTTTAGCCTGCCGTTGCCATGCTTGTAACCGTCCGTCAGCCACGAGGTAACGGTCTTTTTCCTCCTTGTAGGCAAGTTTCCACAAGCCTTTCGGCAGGTTGCGTTGTGGGGTACGGACGTAGAGATTGCCATGATGTTTGCGGGCGAAACGGTTGCTGATGCGGCGGTATTGTTTCATTGTGATGGTGCGTGCATCTATTTGCGTAACTCGGTGCAGCGAGTCAAAGGAATAGGTCCACTCTTCAATGGGGCGTGATTCCCAAAGGTGCTCATAGCAGCGTAAGTTGTTGTGCCGTTTTAGAAGATGTTCTTCCGAAATATAATGGTTGGGAATCGGTTGAAAATTGTGCCGTACTTCCCTCACTGATTTCACCTCGCCGTTGAAGGATATGGACATCGGATCCATTGTACCTGTCCAGTCGTTCAGCAGGTCGCTTTGCACGGGGAAAAGCGCCAGATGGCACTTCCCATCGCGTCTTTCGGGGATGTATTTGTAGCCGTTCATTATGCCCTCCTTAAAAATCCTTTTGGCAGAATCCTGCGTGGCCTTGTCCACCTGCGCCTGTACGCTGGCGGCGGTAAGCAGAAGAAGGAATAGGGCGAGACGGCGCATTCGGGTATGGAATTAATGCCGCAAAAATACGAATAAATTGAAAAATGAAAATTGAAAACTAAAAAATGAGAATTAAAAATTACCACCTCGAAGAGGTGATATTTCGACAGGCTCAACCACCGCGGGTGCCTGAGCTTGTCGAAGGCGCCCGCGGCACGGGCGGCAGCTACGGAAGGACACCGCAGGCGATGCCGCGGAAAACTGGAAATTACCGTTCATACACCTGTTCGAAGCCGTCGATTTCTCGCTTGGGAATGCCCAACCGGCGAGCGATAGACTTCCATCGTGTCATCCCAAATTTTTTCTAAAATTTTCATCATTTACAAAATATTTTGTAAGATTGTCCGTTCTATATTGTCTTTTTCTGCAAAAAAAAGATGTTAATATGGCTTTTTTTAAGAGAAAAAGAAAACGACTTTATTTCGTGAATATATTAAAAATTAAATAGTTAGATTAAGAACCACTGATTAAAAAAGTTTGTTATGAACGCAAAAGAGATTAAAGCCAAAATTATGTTGGTTGAAGACAACCAGAATTTGCGTAATGTTTTAAAAGATTATTTGGAAACGTTGAAGTTCAGCGTGGACGATTTCAGCGACAGTACGTCGGCAGGGAATTCTTTCGCGAAGTTCAAGTACGACATCTGTGTTTTCGACATCGTGATGAAGGGCAAGAACGGCTACGAACTGCTGCAGGATATCCGCAAGATCGACCCCGAGGTCCCGGTGATGTTCCTTACGGCCAAGAACGAAAAGGAAGACCGCATCAAGGCCTTCAAGCTGGGCTGCGATGACTATATGACCAAACCCTTCAGCGCAGAGGAACTCACCCTCCGTATCGAGGCCATCCTCCGCCGCACCAAACGCCCCAAAAAAGTGAAACCCGTTCACGTCCATACTAACGATGTTTATCATTTCGGCAACTTCACCTTCGATTTCGGATCCATGCAGCTGATTCATCCGCTGAAGACCCGCTCCCTCACCCGCAAGGAGGCCGAACTGCTCCGTCTTTTGTGCGAAAACATGAATAAACTGATGCCGCGTGAAGTCATCCTGCGCCAGATCTGGGGCAGCGACGACTACGCCGCCGGTCGCAGCATGGACGTCTTCCTCACCAAACTCCGTTCCTACCTCGCCATTGAACCCATTGATGAGAAGTATCTTAATAAGGATCCGAAGACCAAAGCCAAATACGTGGAAGGCTACGAACCCGACATCGAAATCCACAACGTGCATGGCACGGGCTTCATCTTCAAGGTGAAGGGCGTGGAACCGAAGAAGGACGAACCCGCCGAAAAATAAGAATCTTTTATACCGACAAAAGCCTGAGGCACCCCCTCGGGCTTTTTTTACTTTTAGATATTGTCTATGGAAATATTTACGGATGAGTACTTTATGAAAATAGCCCTTGCCGAGGCGGAGGATGCACTCTTGGAAGGCGAGGTGCCCATTGGGGCGGTGGTGGTGGCCGGTGACCGCGTCATCGCCCGCGGCCATAATCGCACGCAGACCCTCAATGATGTGACCGCCCACGCCGAAATGGAGGTGATTACTGCGGCCGCCAATAAGCTTGGAGCCAAGTACTTGAACGATTGCACCCTCTATGTTACCGTGGAACCGTGCGTGATGTGTGCCGGAGCCATCGCATGGGCGCAGTTGGGTACGCTCGTCTATGCCGCCCCTGATCCCAAGCGGGGCTACACCACCCTCGGCACGCCGGTGCTGCACCCCAAAACCGCCGTCCGGAGCGGGGTCCTCGCCGACCGCAGCGAAAAAATGATGAAGGACTTTTTCGCAAAAAAGCGGTAAAGTCCGCAAATTGATGTATCTTTGCCGCCCGTTTCCAAAACTATGAAAAGAACAATACTGACATTTTTCCTGATATTGGCAATAACTGCGGCCTACCCGCAGAAATTCATTGGTTCCGTCATCGCCGGCGGCAACGTCTCGCAGGTTGATGGCGATATGGTGGCCGGCTACTGCAAATTTGGCTTCAACGGCGGTATGTCCGTCACCCTGCCCCTTGACGACAAGTACCACTGGTACGGCACCATTGAGCTGCTATATACCCAGAAAGGCTCGTACGAGTCAGTCAAACGGCACGGGTACTTTGTCAGCGATACGAATCGTTTGGATCTGCTTAACGAGGACTTTTCCGTTCCGTTCAACCGGAAGATCAAGTACAAGCTGAACCTCGACTATGTGGAGGTGCCGGTGGTGTTCCATTACGAGGACCACCACACCGGGTGCGCCATTGGCTTGGGCTTTGCGTGGGGAAGGTTGGTGCGTGCGCACGAGATTGAGAATGGCTGGACAACTACCACCGACGTGCGGTCAAAAACTTACCGTACCAGCGACTGGAGCGTGATTGCCGATGCCCAAGTCCGTCTCTACAAGGGGCTGAAGCTGAACGTACGTTTCCAGTACTCGCTCCGTCCGCTCCGCACCCGCGAGTATTATGACAAAATCAAGGAGGAGTCATGGACGCGCAAGGAGTACAACAATGTGATTACTGTAAGGCTGATCTACTCCTTCAACGAGATTTTCATCCGCAATTCTGAGTGGGTGCCCGGCGGCCGCAAAGGCCCCCGCTGGATACACGACACCTCCAGAGGGTGGTACACGGGGAATTGAAAATTGAAAACTTAAAACTTAAAACTGAAAACTGAAAACTAAAGCTGGGAAAAAGTTTTACCTGCTCACTTATTACTTTTCATCCTTTCATCTAAAATCACATCCTCCAATTTTCAATTCTCAATTCTCATTTTTCACTTTTATTTGTACCTTTGCATCCGTTTTTTAGCAAATGGATATGAAGAAAATCTTTACCTTATTTTTTGTCGCAGTGCTTTGTATTCCTGCGGCTTTTGCGCAATTTGTCCCGCAGGACGAGGCTGCGGATTACGCCGCCCGCCTCTTCCGTTCGGTGGGCAAGTCGCCGGCTCGCGCCGCACACACTGAACTGCGTGACGGTGACACGCTCTACTACGTTTTTACTGCCGCCGATGGCTCTTCCGCCATCGTCAGTGCCGACCGCCGCACGCAGCCCCTGCTGGCCTTCACCGACGGGCAGCCGCTCACCGGTCCGGACGTGGCCCCGCCGGCACAGATGTGGCTCGACCATTACGCCGACCAGCTGGCTGAACTCCGTCGGCTGCCCTTCCGTGCCGAAGACGCCCACCCCGCGTGGAAACGATCCCGTAGTGGCGAACTCCGCCCGGAGGCCGCCATCGCCCCTTTCCTCCGCTCTAATTGGGGACAGGGGGAACAATATAACTACTATTGCCCCAAAGATATAGAGGGCGAGGGCGGCCGTGTGGTCACCGGCTGTGTAGCCACGGCGATGGCACAGCTGATGTACCATTTCCGCTTTCCCGAAACGGGCACCGGCACCTACTCCTACACCGACGAGCACTATGGTGTACAGTCTGCGGACTACGGCAACACGACCTACGACTACGCTGCAATGTGCGACCAGCCGACCTCGATCAATACAGCCATCTCCACGCTGATGTATCATTGCGGCGTGGGGGTCGATATGGTGTATGGCCCCGACGGCTCTGGTATGTACAACCACAGCGCCGCCAATGTGCTCAAAACCTACTTCAAGTTCTCGCCCGACACCCACTACGAATTCCGCGACTCCACCAATCTCGACTGGGACAGTCTCATTGTGTCGCACCTTGAGCGTGGAATTCCGCTTTACTATGCAGGTTGGAGTGTACCAGACATCAATGGACATGCTTTCATCTGCGACGGCTATCGGATGGTGGACAGCGCCTACTACTACCATTTCAATTTCGGCTGGGACGGTAGCTCCAATGGCTACTTTTATACCAATGCTTTGAATGTGGGCGGCACTCACTTCAATCTTGCACAGGAGCTGATTGTCAATGCCTACCCAGACACGGCGCAGTACGAATATCCCGTTCCGCAGCCGCAATCGGGTACAACCACGTTCACCTCCCGCGATGGATCCGCATATGTGAGCAACAGCAATTCTGCCGGCATGGACTACACATGGGTCATCCGTCCTGAGGTTGACAATCTGAATTTCATCATTCTGTCGGTTTCGGCAACGATGGGGGAGGGCGATACGCTCTTCGTAACCACCGATAACCCCGATGTTACTCCGATGGTGCTGGCGGGTGACACTATTCGTAACTGGACCTTTGAGTGCTCCGAGGTCACCGTACGGTTTGTCAGTGGAATGGAAAGTACGGGACGAGCGGTCTCCATCAGCTATTCTTCGGTTATCACAGCCTTCTGTTCGGGCACTCCGATGACCACTGCTGCTTCGGGTACCATTACAGATGGAAGTGGAGATCTTGACTATAACCCATTGACTTACTGCGGCTTCAAAATTAGAGCCAATGGCTATTCGGCCATTAAACTTACCTTTCATGAATTTGAACTGGAGGACGGACATGATTCGTTGCACATCTATAAGTTCCTGAATACGACATACACCTACCTGACTTCCTTAACAGGTCATATTGCTGAAGGAACGGAAATGGTGTTCAACAATACAAACAGGCTGCTTTTTGTCTTTGAAAGTGATGAGCAGAACAATGCCGCTGGTTTTACTTTCGACTTTGAGGGAACAACGGCAACAGGATTGTCAGAAAAAGAGACAATTCCTGTGTCAGTTTGGCCGAATCCTTCATCTTCAATAGTTTATGTTGAGATAGGAGAGGGAAGTGCCGCTTCTTTTGTTGAAATGCAGTTGTGCGATGTCTTTGGCAGAAAATTGTCGGAAAAGAATGTCGTCAACGCTGGCGAAACTGTCACCTTTGATCTATCTGATTTGGCTAAAGGTGTTTATTTCCTTCGGATTCAGACTGAAGGAGGCAAGACTGTCACGCGTAAAATCGTCCGCCAGTAATGTTTTTTCATCTGTAAAATATTTGAAAAATCACGCGCAAACGTATGGAATTTATTTGTACTTTTGCACGTTTTTTGAAACAGGAATTCAAATTTCATATTCATAAATAATATAAAAATTATGGCAGCAGAAAAAATCACATCAAGCAAGCAGGCCATGGAGATGGAAGCCCGTTACGGTGCTCACAATTATCATCCACTTGGCGTTGTTATTTCCAGAGCAAAAGGTCCTTTCATGTGGGACGTTGAAGGCAAAAGGTATTTCGACTTCCTTTCCGCCTATTCCGCAGTGAACCAGGGTCATTGCCACCCCAAAATCGTTGAGGCTATGATTGACCAGTGCCAGAAGGTGACCCTCACCTCCCGTGCATTCTACAACGACTGCCTCGGACCGTATGAGAAATATGTCACCGAAACTTTCGGTTATGACAAGGTTCTCCCGATGAACTCCGGCGCCGAAGCCGACGAGACCGCCCTGAAGCTCTGCCGCAAGTGGGCTTACATGAAGAAAGGTCTTCCGGAAAACCAAGCCAAGATCATCGTTTGCGACGGCAACTTCCACGGACGCACGATCTCCATCGTCTCCATGTCCACCGATCCCGAGGCTTACGGTGGCTACGGCCCCTTCACCCCAGGCTTCGTGAAGATCCCTTATAATGACATTCCCGCTTTGGAGAAAGCCCTTGAGGATCCCAATGTGGCCGGTTTCATTCTCGAACCCATCCAAGGCGAGGCCGGCGTCTATGTTCCCGATGACGGCTATCTGAAAAAATCTTACGACCTCTGCAAGGCTAAGAACGTTCTGTTCATCGCTGACGAGGTGCAGACCGGTATCGCCCGTACGGGCCGCATGCTGGCTTGCGACCATGAAGGCGTCCGTCCCGACATCCTCGTGCTCGGTAAGGCCCTTTCCGGCGGCACAATGCCCGTCTCCGCCGTATTGGCTGACGACGACATCATGCTTAACATCAAGCCCGGTGAACACGGCTCCACTTTCGGCGGCAACCCGATCGCCTGCCGCGTGGCCATCGCCGCCCTCGAAGTGGTGAAGGAGGAGAAGCTGGCCGAACGTGCCGAATACCTTGGCAAGATCTTCCGCGACGAGATGAACAGCGTGAAGAGCGACATGATCCAGCAAGTGCGCGGTAAGGGTTTGCTAAACGCCATCATCATCCGTCCGAAGAACGGCAAGGAGGCTTGGGACGTCTGCGAAAAGATGAAGGAACTCGGCGTGCTCGCCAAACCGACCCACCAGCACATCATCCGTTTCGCTCCTCCGTTGGTCATCACCGAAGAGGAACTCCGCGAGGCCATCGAGCTCATCAAGAAAGCAATCCTTTCTTTTGAATAATCGTAAAAAGGCCGTACTCATACGGCCTTTTTCATTTTTATATTTTTCAACTTTCAATTTTAAATTTAGAAATTATGATTAACGAAAGAATGCAAAAAGAGATCAATGACCAGATCAATGCCGAATTCTGGTCCGCATACCTTTACCTGAGCATGTCCGCTTGGTTCACCCAGAACAACCTGCCCGGTTTCGCCAACTGGATGTACGTGCAGTATCAGGAGGAAATCTCCCACGGTATGAAGATGTTCCGCTACATCCACGAGCGCGGCGGCGAGGTGAAGCTCAAACCCATCGCCAAGGTCGATACCAACTGGAAATCCTGTGCTGCCGTCTTCAACGACACGCTGAACCACGAGCGCAAGGTGACCTCCCTTATCAACGGCCTGATGGACACCGCCCACGAAATCAAGGACTACGCCACCATCAACTTCCTGAACTGGTACATTGATGAACAGGTGGAGGAAGAGGCCAATGCAGAAGAACTCCTCAACACCGTGAAGATGATTGAGAAGGACCATGCTGCCATGTACACCCTCGACAAGGAGCTGGCCACCCGCGTTTTTGTGGATGCCACACTGAAAGCTGAGGAATAGTCCGAACCATACATATTTATATATAACCTCTCGGAAACGGGAGGTTTTTTTTGTAAAAAGTATCAAGTAGAAGGCCCGTTGTTGACAGTTTTGCGTTGTTTATCTTCCAAAAACTCCGAAAAGTGGTGTTTGGATGTGTCCAGATTAGCCGTTGGAAGGCTCTGGAACGGACATTTTTCGCGAAAA
>JAGCXN010000034.1 GCA_017961265.1 Bacteroidales bacterium
CGAGGAGAGCTGCAACAAGCGCAACATGAACATCGCCACCCGCCGGTACATCCTGCTCGGTACGAACCAGTATCCGAACATCAACGAGCAGATGGCCGACAAGGTGGAGAAGAAGGTGGAGGAGACGAATCCCGGACTCCGCCGCTACCGCGGGGCCATGGCTTTCGAAGAGTTGCGTCTGGCAACCGAGCGCTATGCTGCCCAGAACGGCCGTCCGAAGGTGTTCCTGCTCAAGATTGGCAACCTCGCCATGCGTCAGGCCCGTGCCGGCTTCGTGACCAATTTCTTCGGCTGCGCCGGTTATGAGATTCTGGACAACACCGGTTTTGCCACCGTCGCCGAAGGTATCGAAGCCGCCAAGGCCGCCAAAGCCAACATCGTGGTCATCTGCAGCTCCGATGAGGAGTACGTCACCTACGGCGTGGAAGCCGCTAAAGCCGCCAAGGCCGAAGGATTCATCTACATCGTGGCCGGCAATCCCGCCGAAGGTGTGGAAGAGCTCAAGGCCGCCGGCACCGACGACTTCATCCACGTGCGCACCAACGTGCTGGAATGCCTCCAAAAATATAACCAAATTCTTTTGAAATAATTAAATGTAAAGACGTGCCATGGCACGTCTTTTAAAAAATTGACAATATTGTGAAACGTTTTACCCTGTTTGTCACCCTGTTTCTCATTGCATTCACCTTGTCGGCAAAGAACCTCTTCATACAGAAAGCAACCATCCAACGCACCGTTGGCGACCTCCAGAAAAGCAGCAAGTTAGCGGCTTCACTCCTTACCAAAGGAGTGAATCAGGCTGCGGCTTTCTGGACGGAAGCGGACGGCACACAGGAGGATTTTATTGCATTCTGCAACGAAAACTGCTGTAAGAACAGTACAGAGAAAGAGGTCTTGTTCCATCGGCTGTGCGACAATTTCGAGTCCATCCTCGGTCACAATAACCGCGTGACAGTTGAGCTGAGCCTACCCATCCATGTAAGCGGCTACACGTCGCTGCCTGTGGACGAGCGCTTCGCCGCCTACAACTCGCTGGCACACCTCAATAGTGACATGTTCGACAACAAGATTGCTTTTGTGGTCATCCTCAATTTTCCACATTTCACCCTAAAAGAAAAGACGGAGAATGCGGAAAAGTGGAGCAGCCTCGAATGGGGCTATGCACGCTTGGGTGACTTGTTCACCAACCGCGTGCCAGCGGAGAAGTTACAGGCTGTCAGTGCCGCCACCGCCGCTGCCGACAACTACATCTCCAATTACAACATTTACATGGGACGGGTGAAGACGAACGACGGACAACAGTTCTGGGGGAAAGACCTGAAGCTCATCACCCACTGGGGGCTCCGCGACGAACTGAAGGCTGCCTACGCCGACAAGGAGACCGGAAAGGCCAAGCAGGAGGTGATCTACAGCATCATGAAGACCATCATCGACCAGACGATTCCGATTGATGTCATCAACAAGAACAAGTACATCTGGTATCCCACTGCCAACAAACTTTACAAAGAGGGCGGAACTATCGGAATTTACGGCGAGCCGGAAGGCGAAGTGCGCTACCAGTACCTGCTGAACAACTTCAAGGCGGAGCAGGCCACTGACGCCTACTACACCGACAACTCCACCTTCATCGACCGCACCTTCAATGACGACTTGGAGATTTCGCAAAGCGACATTGAAAAACTGTTCACCGCTTTCATGAAGACAGCAGAAGTCGAAAAAGTCGCCAAATTGATTTCCAAGAAGTTGGGAAGAAGACTTCGTCCATACGACATCTGGTACAACGGTTTCAAGAACCGCAGCTCGGTGGATGAGCGCACGCTCGACCGCCTCACGCAGCAGCGTTATCCGAACAAGGAGGCGTTTGTGAACGACCTGCCGAACATCCTGCAAACCTTAGGATTCACCAAAGAGAAGGCTGACTTCATCTGCCGCCACGTCACGGTCGATGCCTCCGTGGGCGCCGGGCACGCATGGGAGTCGCTGATGCGCAGTGACAACGCCCGCCTCCGCACCCGCATTGGAGAGAAAGGCATGGATTACAAAGGATTCAACATCGGCATCCACGAATTTGGGCATAATGTGGAACAGACCTTCTCGCTACACAACGTGCCGAACTACTTCCTCGTGGGGGTGCCCAACACCGCCTTCACAGAAGCCCTCGCCTTCACCTTCCAGCAGCACGACCTGCAGCTGCTCGGCTTCAACAGCGAAGATACCGTCAGTCGCTACTACGACCTTCTGGACAATTTCTGGAGTTGCTACGAGATTATGGGAGTCTCTTTGCTTGACATCCGCACATGGCAGTGGATGTACGCCCATCCCAATGCAGACGCGGCACAGCTACGCGATGCCGTCATTGAACTCTCCAAGTCGATTTGGAACGAGTTCTACGCGCCCGTCTTCAAAGTGAAGGACCAAACCATCCTCGCCATCTATTCCCACATGATTGATTATCCGCTTTACCTTTCGGCGTACCCCATCGGCTACCTCATCAGCTTCCAGCTTCAAAACTATCTGGAAGGTAAAAATTTGGGAACGGAAGTCGAACGCATCTTCTCCCAAGGCAAGCTGATTCCGCAGTACTGGATGCAGAAGGCCGTCGGCTCGAAACTGACCGTGACGCCCTTCGTACGCGCCGCCGGTGAGGCCGTGGATAAAGTCACCGCCTACGAAAAAGAGCAAGCTGCTGCCGCCAAGAAAAGCAAAAAATAATTACGTATGTTCACCCTTTACGTTAAAGAAATCAAGTCCTTTTTCAGCTCCGTCATCGGGTACGTCATCATTGCTACGTTCCTGATCATCACAGGGCTTTTCATCTGGGTCTTCCCGAACTACTACAATGTTTTTGAATTAAAAACAGCTGATTTACAGGGACTTTTCAACCTCTCGTGCTACCTTTTCCTGTTCCTCATTCCCGCCATCACCATGCGGTCGTTTTCCGAAGAGAAGAAAACCGGCACGATGGAACTGCTGTTCACCAAACCGCTGTCCGACAACCAGATTATCGGGGCGAAGTTCCTCGCTTGTGCCACCTTACTGCTGATTTCGCTGCTGCCCACCCTCATTTACGTCTATTCGGTGTGGCGGCTGGGCGATCCTGTCGGAAACATTGACCTCGGCAGTACCTTCGGCTCCTACCTCGGACTGTTCCTGCTCGGCCTTGTCTTCGTCTCCATCGGCATTTTCGCCTCTTCCATCACCAACAGCCAGATTATCGCCTTCCTTCTCGGAGCTGTCTTCTGCTTTTTCATGCACTTCGGTTTCGAGTTCATCTACTCTTTTGAAATCTTCGGAAACGCCGGCGGTATCATCAAGTCTCTCGGGCTCGAACATCACTACCTTGCTATCAGCAAGGGCGTTATTGACTCCCGTGACCTCATCTACTTCATTACTGTCACCTTCCTCTTCCTTTTCGGGACAAAAATTGTGTTACTCAGCCGAAAATGGTAGTCCGAAAATCTAATCGTAAATCAGAAACAATGAAAACCAAGGAGATATCACACAGCAAGTCGTTCAAGCAGGGTGCCATCCTGTCCATCATTGTCACTGTCATCGCCGTGATTGTCCTCAACGTGGTCGCCTCCTACTTTTTCTTCCGTGTGGATTTGACGAAAGACAAGAGGCACTCGCTTTCCGAGTCCACCATCGAACTGCTGAAGGGGCTGGACGAGACGGTGTTCATCAAGGTTTATATGGAGGGCGAAGGGATGCCCGTTTCCTACCAACCCGTAGTGACGAAGACGCGCGAAATGCTGGAAGAGTTCAGCAGCTACTCCTCCAACGTGAAGTTCGAATTCATCAACCCAACCGCCGACAAGACAAAAGAGGAGATCAACGGCATCTATGCCGAATTTGCACAGAAGGGGCTTACCCCCTACCCTATCCGTGAACAGTATGCGGCAGGACAATCCACCAAGTATATCATTCCGGGCGCAATGGTGACCTACCGCAACCACGAATGTGCCGCTATACTCATCGAGCAGGACTTCAGCAACAAATTCCCGACAGAAGAGTACGCATACATGCGCATCGAATACAACCTGATGATGGCCATCAAGAGTTTGGTGAAACCTCACAAGTCGGACGTGGCGTTCATCGACGGGCACGGTGAGCTGAACATGTACAATACGGCGTGGTTCGGATCGCAGTTAGGGGCCACAATGAAATACTTCTATAACGTCACTCGCGACTCCATCAACGGGAAAATCAACTGCTTACGTAAAATTTCCATCGCTGATTCCACGGCACAGACGGTGAAGGACAACGGTAACAAATATGACCTTTTAGTGATTGCGCAACCTACGCAGCCGTTCAGCGATATGGACAAGTACGCCATTGACCAGCACCTGATGCGTGGCGGCCGTATCCTCTGGCTCATCGACGGCACCGACGCGGCCCTCGACAGTCTTCAGGAACGTCCGGAATTTATGGCCGTCCCGAACCGTACCCGCCTCGGTGACATGTTCTTCCGCTATGGCGTGCGCGTCAACAGCAACCTTATCCAAGACATCGGAAGCTGTCAGGCACTGCCGGTCAACACGAGCGGTGATTTGATGATTTTCCCATACGCTCTCAACATCACCCACTTTGAGGAACATCCTATCACGCAGAAAATCACGGCGGTACGCTCCAACTTCGCCGGTTCCATCGACTTTGTCGGACACTCCGAGGGGTTGACGAAGACCGTGCTCGCCACCTCCTCCGACAGCAGTAAGCTCGTGCCGACACCGGCCATCGTGTCGTTGAAAGTAGGACTGGCCAAACCCAATCCCGAAGAGTTCGGTCTGCGCCGGATTCCCATCGCTGTGTTGGTGGAAGGCAAGTTCCGTTCCGCCTTCGACGGCCTCCTGCCCATCGAATTCGACACCATCAAGCAATTCAACTACCTGCGCAGCAGTTCCGAGACCAAACAGATCTTCATTGCTGACGGTGACATCATCCGCAACTACTTTGACCCGCGGACCGGTTTTTACCCTACCGGCTACGACGTCTATACCAAACGTTTCTACGACAATACCGAATTTCTCACCAACTGCGTGGACTACCTATGTGACAACAACGACCTGATTGAACTCCGCTCGAAGGTGTTCCACATCGGTCTCCTCAACCAGTCGAAGGTGGCGGACAAGAAGGTGCGCCAACGCCATCAGGCCCTCACCATCGGACTCCCGCTCGCACTGCTGGCATTGCTGGGCATCGTCGTCACAATGGTACGGCGAAAAATCTATGCGGTGTAACCATAAAATAAACCTAATGACCTACCTCATACAATTAATACGAACTCTTACTTACGGGGATTTTATCCCCGCCTGGTATCTTTCGCCCATACAGGGCTCTAATTAGGAATTATATTTTTAACCTTTAACTTGCTTGATAAACTTGTAACTGACGAATGAACAAACGAAATATCATATTGCTAATTTGTGCGGCGGTGCTGGTAATCGGCTGTCTGCTGCTGGTACTTTGGAAAAACAAGATTCTCTTCAATAAATCGGATTTGCAGGTCGATATGTTCGCAGTGAAGGACACAGCGACAGTGACCCGCGTGTTTATGGCTGACATGCACGAAAATACGGTCCTGCTGACCAAGACAGCGAACGGTTGGATGCTTTCTGACACCATTCCCGTGATTGCTGGCAAGATAGAGTCGCTGTTGTCCACCATGCAGAACCTGCGGGTGCAGCAACCCGCCTCCAAGAACAGCATCGAGAACATTAACCGCATGATGGCGGCGGGTGCCATCAAAGTGGAAATTTACGAAAATGCACCGCTGTTTACCCTGTTCAAAAAAGGCTTTTTTGTAAAAGAACGCCGCACACTCACTTACTATATGGGGCCAGCCACACAATCGAACATGAGCAACTATGCCATCCTCGAAGGACGTGAGGACATGCCCTGCATCGTCTATATTCCGGGCTTCCGCGGCTTCGTCACCCCACGCTACTCACCTTTTGCCGAAGATTGGGTCAGCCACAAACTGTTCGACACAAAACTCACAAGGATACAGGAAGTGGTCGTCACCGACTACGACAATCCGGCAGAGTCGTTCCGTATCGAAAAAGCCGGCGCCCGCTTCTTTAACCTTTATAACGGTCAGAACCAACAAATTGCGCAATACGACACCAGCAAGGTCATCAACTACTTGTCCGACTTCCGTAACCGCAACTACGAGTCCGTCGCCACGGAAATAGAACCCGACAAACGCGACAGCATCATCCGCAGCAGCCTGTTCAAGACCATCAAGTTGACAGACGTGAACGGCAAGACCAACATTTTGGCCCTCTACCGTATGGACAGCGAATATGATTACTACGATGAACAAGGCAACCACATGGATGACATCGAAATGCTCTACAACCGCGACCGCTGCTATGCCACCCTCAATGGTGACAAACGAAAACTATATCGCGTGCAGTATTACCATTTCGACCGGCTTTTACAGCCCTTCTCCTATTTTGTCACTCCCACAGCCATCCCCTCTTACACATTGGAAGAAATCAAATAATTTTTTATAAAAACATGAAAAGACTCTCTCTCTTCCTTCTTCTTGTTTTTTTTGCAACCCTTTCATTTTCACAATCTTTACTATGGAAAGTAACAGGCGGTGACTTGAAGCAGCCTTCCTATCTCTACGGCTCCATCCATATTCAGGATGCCCGTGTCTTCGCTTTCGACAGCACCGTAGTTCTCGGCACTTTACAGTCGTGCGACGCCTTCGCAATGGAGGTTCTTTTAGACGAAATTGATCCCGTCGCTATCCGAAAAAGCCAGTATATGAAAAAAGGAAAGTTGCTATCTGAAATGATGAAGCCTGCAGATTTCGCCAAATTGGACAGTGTTTGCAAAGCAAAACTCGGAGTTACTGCCTACTTCGTCAATACGATGAAACCGTTCTTTCTTAGCAGCGGCTTACAACAGGCGGACATGGCGAAAGATAAGGACGATGCACTTGATGTCTATTTTCTGAAAAAAGCCCGCGCTGCCGGCAAAAAGTGCTACGGTGTGGAGCAATATCAGGACCAGATTGCCGCTATTGATGCCATTAGTCTGAAGGAGCAGGTCAAGATGCTGGTGGAAAGTCTCGATGAAACCAACAGCGATACAGCCCAAAGCCAGTTCGACGAGCTGCTGGATGCGTACCTCACCTATAATTTTGACAAGATGCTAGAACTCAGCTCGGATGAGTCGTTACCGAAAAAATTCAACAAGGTGTTCCTCATCGACCGCAATGTCGGAATGGCGGATCATTTTGTTGAAATCGCACGTAATGAGAGCCTTTTCTGTGTGGTTGGTGCGGCACACCTGGCAGGCGACAAAGGCGTTCCGGCACTGCTCCGCAAAAAAGGCTATACGGTAGAACCTGTGCTGTTCCAATTCCATGCTGTTGAATGAACAATCCCATTGCTGAAATTGTTATAATATTGTCACTTACAAAAACAACCTTTAAAAATCAAAACATTATGAAGAAAAAATTTATCTGCACCGTTTGCGGTTATGTTCACGAAGGTGACGAAGCTCCCGAATTCTGCCCCCAGTGCAAAGTTCCGAAGAGCAAGTTCAAAGAACTGAAAGAAGACACTGCGCTCAATTTTGTAACTGAGCATGTCATCGGTGTTGCCAAGGGTACTGGCGAAGAGATGATTAACGACCTGCGTTCACATTTCAATGGCGAATGCAGCGAAGTTGGCATGTACTTGGCAATGAGCCGCCAGGCCGACCGTGAGGGCTATCCGGAAATCGCCGAAGCCTTCAAGCGCTACGCTTGGGAAGAGGCCGAACACGCCGCCAAGTTTGCCGAATTGCTCGGTGACGTGGTGTGGGACACCAAGACCAACCTTGAGAAACGTATGAACGCCGAAGCCGGTGCTTGCGAGGACAAGATGCGTATCGCCCGCAACGCCAAAGAGCAGAACCTTGACGCCATCCACGACACCGTCCACGAAATGGCCAAGGACGAAGCCCGTCACGGCCAAGGTTTCGAAGGTCTCTTCAACCGCTACTTCAAGAAATAGGCTGTTTTACAGAAATTTGCAGATTTCAAACCTCTGCCGGATACCTCAGTTGTGGTATCCGGCAGTTTTGTTTTACAAGCCGCCCGAACAATCCCAATTTTTACGTACTTTTGCCGCTTCATCAAACAGCAATACTATGCAACCTTACGAACATATCGTAAAATACTATGAGTGTGACAGAATGGGCATCGTCCACCACTCCAATTATGTCCGTTTTATGGAAGAGGCACGGGTGGATTGGATGGACCAACTCGGTTACGGCTTCGACAAAATGGAAGCGGAGGGCGTGGTCTCGCCCGTCACCGCCATCAGTTGCAACTATAAGAGTCCCAGCACTTTCAAGGATGTGATTTCCATTGACGTAAAAGTGGCGGGAATGACTGCTGTGAGAATCAGCTTCGACTACACAATGAAGGTGAAGGACAAAGTGGTCTGCCTTGCCTCCAGTACCCACTGTTTTTTGGAAAACGGCAGGCTCGTGATGATGGAGGAACGTTTTCCAGAGTTGTACAAAAAAATTAAAGAGCTGTAATCGTTCCGGCCTATGACTGCAACTTCTGAAACCATCTGCTCTGTTTCTACCGCCCCCGGCATAGGCGCCATCGCGGTAATCCGCGTATCCGGATCAAAGGCATTTCCCATTGTGGAACAACTGTTCAAAAAAAAATCAGCATTTACCGACACTGCCCCGCACGTTGCCAAGTTCGGTGAAATCTTTGACGGTGAATCGCTCATCGACCAGGTGGTTTTCGTGAAATTTGCGGCCCCGCACTCCTACGACGGGGAAGATATGGTGGAAATTTCGTGCCATGGTTCCCGCTTCATCCAGCAGAAGATCTTGGAAATGCTTCTGCAACGCGGCTGCCGGATGGCCGAACCCGGCGAGTTCACCCTGCGGGCTTTTATGAACGGCAAAATGGATCTTCCTCAAGCCGAAGCCGTCGGTGATCTGATAGACTCACAATCGGAAAGTGCCCACCGGCTGGCCGTCAACCAGCTGAAAGGCGGCTTCTCCCGCAAGATTGCCGACCTCCGTGACCGTTTCATCCAACTGGCCGCACTGCTCGAACTTGAATTGGACTTCAGCGAAGAAGAGGTAGAATTCGCTGATAGAAAACAATTTATAGACTTACTTGCGGAACTTCGCACGGAAGTGAAAAGCCTTGTACGCTCCTTCCACACGGGCAACGCACTAAAAAATGGGATTCCCGTCGCCATTGCCGGAAAGCCCAACGTAGGGAAATCCACCCTGCTGAATGCCCTACTGAACGACGACCGCGCCATCGTGTCAGACATTCCCGGCACCACCCGCGACACCATCGAGGACACGCTCACCCTGGGCGGCACGCTCTACCGCTTCATCGACACCGCAGGTATCCGCCACTCCGACGACACCATCGAAAATTCCGGCATCCAGCGAAGCTTCCGTGCGATGGAGAATGCCGACATCATCCTCTATATGGTCGATGCAGTTACGGCAACCTCCGAAAACCTTGCGTCAGAAATACAGGAGATTCGTGACAAAATCGGTGTTTTCGACAAAAAGATCATCCTGATTCTTAACAAAATAGACAAAACCGATTCCATCATTGAACTTCCCGACGAGCTTTCGTGCAAAGTTATCGGCATATCGGCGAAAGAACGGAAGAATCTTGAAGCCGTCACCGAGGCGCTCACGCAGTACGTCGCCGAATGTTCCGTATCGGACGACACCTTGCTGACCAATGCCCGCCATTACGACCTAATGGTGAAAATCGCCGATGACATCGTCCGTATCGAGCAAGGGCTCACGGACGGTCTCCCCACAGACCTCGTCGCCATCGACGTGCATAGCGTCCTCGACAAGCTGGGGCTGCTCACCGGCACCATCACCGACAACGACGTACTCAACACAATATTTGGGAAATTTTGCATCGGAAAATAGAGAATTTCGGTCTATACGACCTGAAGCACTATCCCTGACTGCCAATTCGGTTTCCCGATGAAATAATACTATGAATTTGATGTTAGCTCGTATTGATGGATACGAGAAGTGCTGATAATATATGTTTTTTTCGCATCACCGTTCGCTCGTCCGCAGTCGGGATTGCAGATCCCTCCGCTGCTGTGGGCGGCCTTGCAAGCGAAACGGCCTTGCTCCGCAATGCTGCTTTTTTGTTCGTCTCCATCCTTTTGAACGCAAGCGTTCATCGGATTGCGACTCGCAAAAAAAGCGATGCTTGTGCATCGCCTTTTTGCTTGCGGAGAGATAGGGATTCGAACCCTAGAAGCGCTTTCGGCGCTTACACACTTTCCAGGCGTGCGCCTTCGACCACTCGGCCATCTCTCCTGATTTTTTCGGGCGGCAAAAGTACGAAAAATTGCGACACAGAGCGGCTTCCCAAAACATTTTTTCGCTTTTTTATTTTTTTAGAAAAAAATAGGAGAAAGTTTTCCGAACCATTGAAAAAATATTGTACTTTTGCCCGCTTAAATTTTAAGGCACTAAAATAGTATAAATCAGTAAGAAAAAGGAGGTTACAATCGCAACACAACCCAACAGAGGCGGCATCCGTCGCGGAGGTCCCCAGAAAAAAGAGAACCCTCATAAGATCAATGAGTTCATTACAGCACCGACCGTGAGGGTCGTCGGTGAGAATTTTGAGCCGAAAATCGTCTCCCTGCGAGAGGCATTGGCGCTCGCCGACCAGTTCGGGCTTGACTTGGTGGAAATTTCCCCCCAAGCGACTCCGCCTGTGTGTAAAGTGATGGACTACCAGAAGTTCCTCTACGAACAGAAGAAGAAGCAGAAGGACATCAAGGCCAAATCCGCGAAAGTCGTCATCAAGGAAATCCGCCTCGGACCCCAGACCGACGAGCATGACTTCGAGTTCAAAACCAACCACGCCATCCGCTTCCTCAAGGAAGGCAACAAGGTGAAGGTCGAGGTCTTCTTCAAGGGACGTTCCATCGTCTATAAGGACCAGGGAGAGCTGATGCTGCTGAAATTCGCCCAAGCGTGCGAAGAGGCCGGCAAGCTCGAACAACTGCCCAAACTCGAAGGCAAGCGCATGATGATTGTAATCAGCCCCAAAAAATAGAAATTGCAAACAACTCACATATATTAATCTTAAAAACACTTAGAAATGCCAAAAATGAAAACCAAAGCCGCAGCGAAGAAGAGATTCACGCTCACCGGCACCGGCAAGGTGAAAAGACACCACGCCTATCACAGCCACATTCTCACCAAAAAAACCAAGAAGAGAAAACGTAATCTCGCCTACAGCGCCCTCGTGGACAAAACCCTCGAGCACACCGTAAAGCAGATGATCGGCTGCTAACCAAATTTTATTTATTAACTTTACCATCAGCCAATTAAGAGTTTTAATAGTTAAAACCGCTGACGTAAAAAGAAAGGAGAAAAAATGTCAAGATCAGTTAACCATGTTGCTTCCAAAGCAAGAAGAAAAAAGATTTTGAACCGTACCAAAGGTTACTTTGGAAAACGGAAAAACGTCTGGACAGTAGCGAAAAACACCTGGGAAAAAGGCCAGCAGTATGCTTATCGCGACAGAAAGGCGAAAAAAAGAGCATTCAGAAGTTTGTGGATTACCCGTATCAACGCGGGCGTTCGCGAATATGGCATGTCCTACTCTGTCTTCATGGGCAGTTTAGCTAAGAAGGGCGTCGAACTCAACCGCAAAGCCCTCGCCGACCTCGCAATGAACAATCCTGAGGCATTCAAGGCCATCGTTGACCTCGTAAAATAAACGAAGTCAGAACAATAGTAATGAGTTTTTGCAATAGGGCCGCTTTTCGGAGCGGCCTTCTTTTTTCACTTCGGAGAAAAATCGTACCTTTGCACCCCCGAAAACTTCGGGGCAAAACACAGACAATCTATGGACTACCGTAAGGATTTCCCGATACTGGAGCAGACGGTCAACGGCCGCCCGCTCGTCTATTTCGACAACGCCGCCACTACGCAGAAGCCGCTGGCGGTCATCGAAGCGCTCACCCGCTACTACCTCACCATCAACAGCAACATCCACCGTGGCGTGCACCATCTGAGCCAGCTTGCCACCGAGGAGTTCGAGGCCGCCCGCCGCACCGTCCAGCGCTTCATCCATGCCCCGAAACCGCAGGAGGTCATCTTCACCCGCGGCACCCCCGAGTCGGTGAACCTCATCGCCTCCTCCTTCAGCCAGCGCTTCCTCCACGCCGGTGACGAAGTGCTCATCACCGAGATGGAACACCACGCCGACCTCGTGCCGTGGCAGCTGGCCTGCGAACGCCACAACGCCACCCTCCGCATCCTCCCGTTCCACGACGACGGCACCCTCGCGATGGAACAGCTCGATACTCTCCTCACCGACCGCACCCGCATCGTGGCCGTCTGCCACGTCTCCAACTCGCTCGGGACGGTCAACCCCGTGGAGGAGATCATCCGTGCGTCACACGCCCGCAACATCCCCGTGCTGGTGGACGGTGCGCAGGCCGTTTCCCACATTCCCGTGGATGTCCAGCGACTTGACTGCGACTTCTACTGTTTCTCCGGCCACAAGATGTACGCCCCGATGGGCATCGGTGTCCTTTACGGCAAGGAGAAGTGGCTCAACGAGATGCCTCCGTATCAGGGCGGCGGCGAGATGATCAAGAACGTGACGTTCGAGAAGACGACTTACAACGAGCTGCCGTTCAAATTTGAGGCGGGCACCCCCTCCGTCGGTGACGTCATCGGGCTGAAGACCGCCATCGAGTACATCGAGGGGCTGGGTTGTGACGCGATTGCGGCACGGGAACAAGATCTGCTGCAGTACGGTACGGAACAACTCGACACGATTGAAGGGCTCCGCATTTACGGCACCGCGCCGCACAAGTCCGCCATCATCTCCTTCAACATCAACGGGCTGCATCCGTTCGATGTAGGCACGCTGATTGACCAGATGGGCATTGCCGTCCGCACGGGGCACCACTGCACGCAGCCGGTGATGACGCACTACGGCATCCCCGGCACCATCCGCGCCTCCTTCGCGTTCTACAACACCAAGGAGGAAATCGACCGTATGGTGGAGGCGGTGAAGAAAGCGGTGGGGATGTTGGGGTAAAGGGGGTATTTTGTGCTACGGTATGTAGAGACGCACCATGCCCCATTGTAGAGACGCAAAATTTTGCGTCTCTACGGGCCGTGTAATAACGATGGGGTAGAGGTTCGCTACATATTTTACACATCAGAGATGCATCACCATTCTGACAGCCGAAAGGATAGCTGAATTCCATTTGTCGCAGATTCACGCAAAGGGATGCGAATCCCATCTCATAATCTTTTCCTAAATCCACATAAAAAGAATTGCTTGTGCTATCATACTGGGCAAGACTTTTTATTAGGCGACCTACTGCATCTTACGTCTCAAGGGTGTGGGTTGGTGTTTTTAATCGCGGAGACAACGTACCGAATAGCCGGCGGATTCATTGTAGTAGTAGAGATGGGCTATAGCGTAACCGCTGCTCAGGGAAATGTAATCGGGCGAAGTTGCACTCCAAAAGAAGGCGCAGCTGCCAAATGCCTCGTAACCGCCAAAACTGCTGTAGCTGCCGTTGTAGTTGCCGGCAGGCAGTGCACTGAAACCTGTTGCATTGTTGCTGGAGGGTGTGTTGCCAACAGCACAAGTACTTGTACTGTTGTCCCAGCCCGTGGGACTGGCTAACGCTTTGGCAATATTATCGGTGTTACAATCACACAAATACCACGGGATGCTTTTTACATATTGGGTAAGCTGCCACCACTCGGCATAGCTTGGTACATGCCATCCTGTAGGACAAACACCCTGCACACCGCTCGGATTGGTGTTGCTGCTCTCTGCCCCATTCATTACTGCTGGCCAGTTGTACAAGAAGCCGTAATAGAGAACGTTACTCTCATCACCATTCGGAGCGTAACGGTAGGGTTCGGTATAACTGTCGGTGCTACCAACGGGTATGATTGTATTGTCGGCGTATCTTGTGGTACGCAGATTTTCCTTCATCCAACACTGCTGTCCTATTTGGATCGTATTATACACATGTCCATCTATATCGGTGACAGTGGGCGCATCAGGACAAGAAATTGCGAAGGAGGAGAAATCAATACCAGCCATGTCGTTTGTAAAAGAAAGTTGATGGGTTTGTGAAGGTCCCTGTGCTCCACCAATGTGCTCGCTTTCCAATTTCACACCGCCGAAAGTGTGATATCCGACATAATCCATCCAATCGCCATAGTTGAATGGCTGGGTTATATTGCCACGAGTACCAGATTTGGGCGTGGGCGTTGTAGGGGCTTCATAATATGGTGTTTTCACAATATCCATAGATTCAATGCCGTTACCATTATTCCCGCCGTGGTTCACCATCTTGATGGAAGATTTTTCCCCGTTTTGGTGTGCGGTCATTATGTAGGTGCCGGCTGCGGAAAGTGAAATGCGGAATTGGTGGGTACCTATCGGTAGAGATGTTTCATGAAATGTCTCTACAACCATTTGTCCGTTTACATCCACGATTTCCAACGTCACCGTACCTGTGTTCGTCAGTGTTAGGTATACATCGGTTGTCCCGTTGAACGGGTTGGGATTGTTTTGTGACAGTCCGAATTCGCCATTGCCGCTGTAATTGTCAATTCCAGTCCCATTTGTGATGGTCAGCACGGTATCAGGCCAGTAAATGGTTTCTGTCCAGTTACGTGTGAAGTTTGTGATCACTACACTGTCAAGTTGAACACGTTCTCCACATCTGTTTCCTGTAAAAGTGAGAGTGACAGTTTGGGCAAATACGTTGATACAAAGTATCAACAAAATGAAAATAAAGGATATTTTTTTCATCTTTGAAAAGATTTATCTCCGGCGACCCCAAACCAGACATTACAACATTATTACAGAAAACCATATAAAAAAAGCGCGGGATCCAGAATCTCACTGCTCATCCCGCGTACAAGGCCTTCGCATGCCTTCCAACCGAGGATAAGCAATGCCGAAGCCCACGCTGTGTATATAACATATAAATACACAACCAATGGACATTGACTATTGCCTTATCGTGCGGTTGGATTAGAAGTTGCGAAGTTCTGTACGCCGCAGACAAGACGTTGACTCAACGCCTTTATTATATGTCTGTTGTCCGCCTTCCGTTCGTTCGGACTTCGGAACGAACAACGGCGGCAAAAGTACAAATAAATTGAAAATGGTAAACGGAAAGGTGAAAAGTTTTGAAGTAGCTTTTACCCTCTCCTTGCAATCTCGTAAAACAGTTTCACCCCGATGGGCACCAGCTCGTCGGGAAAGTCGAAGTGCTGGTGGTGCAGCGACGGCTGGTGCTCGCCGGAACCGAGTCCGAAAAGTGCGCCGTTGTAATGCTGGGTGAGCAGGCCGAAATCCTCGCCCCATGAGAAGGGCTGTGGTTTCTCCTTGTAGGCCAGTCCGCAGGCTTGGGCGGCTTCTCGTATCTGCGTCACCGCATCCGCCGCGTTGGACGAAGCCGCGAAGTACTCCTTCCAACTCACAGAAGTTTGCAAACCGTCGGTCGCTGTTGCCCGTCGCACGATCTCCTCTAACTGTAACTTCGTCTTTTGCAGAAGATTATCGTCCTTTGCCCGCAGGGTGAAGCGGAGTACGCCGTGGCCAGCGGTCACCCCGTAGGCCGGTTCGCCGACACGGAATTCCACCAATGTGAGCAGACGGAAATCGTCCCGCGCCATGTCGTACTGGTTGAGAGCTAACAGCTCGTCAGTGATGGCTTTAGCGGCGGGATACGGGCTGAGGGCCTTCAACGGTTCCGCCGCGTGTGACGTGCGTCCGTGCAGCTCAATGTCGCAACTGATGACGGAGCAAGTGAAACTGCCGGTTTTGCACAGCACCGTGCCGAGCGGCTCGCCAGGGATGTTGTGGAGAGCATAGACCCGGTCTGGACGATAGGTGTCAAGGATGCCAGTTTGCAGCAGCTGTCCGGCACCTTCGCCCGTCTCCTCGGCGGCTTGGAAAAACAGGAGGATACGTCCCTTTTCCAACGGGTGTAAGTGCAGTTGCTCGGCCAGTCCCAGCAGGATGGTGGAATGGCCGTCATGACCACACTTGTGGGCCACGCCGGCGGTGTCGGAAGCGTAAGGGATGTTGATGGTTTCATCCACGCGCACGGCATCGAAGTCGGCGCGGAAAAGGGTGGTGGGGCCGTCGTGGCCGCTGTCGAAGACGGCAAGAAAGTTGCGGCTGTTGCCGAAGGTGCGGATTTCGGTCGGCTGGAGGGTGCGGAGAGTGTCTAATAGAAACTGCTGGGTGCGTACCTCGCAGCCCGACGGCTCTGCCAGCCGGTGAAGCGTATGGCGTATTTCTGTGAGATTGAGCGTGTTAATATCCATAGTTTTGCTTTTGCAAACGGAAAGCAAAAGTACAAAAATGTAAGCAGTCGGCAACCCGAAAATGTTTATCTTTGCGACTTGGAAAATTAATTAACAAAGATAGATTATGAAACTTTTATTAATCAGTAATTCAACCAATTACAAAGAAAGTTATTTAGGATGGTGTATGCCCCTCATTCAGGAATTTTTGGGCACGGCCGACAAAAAGAAGATTGCATTTATTCCCTACGCAGTGGTGCGCAATGGCGAAACCATAGAAAAGAGTTATACAGCTGCCACAGAAAAGGTGAAAGGTTGCTTCAAGAATTTCGGTTTGGAAGCGGACATCGTTTCCACTCATTCTGTTGCCGACCCCGTGAAGTTGGTGAACGAGTGCGATGCTGTGATGGTGAGCGGCGGCAACACCTTCCATCTGGTTTACGAGCTGCACCGAAACAAACTCATTGAGCCTGTGCGCCGCAAAGTTTTGGAGGGGGCACCGTACATGGGCTGGAGTGCCGGCAGCAACGTCGCGTGCCCGACCCTTCGCACCACCAACGATATGCCCATCATTATGCCGGAGAGCTTCAACTGCTTCGACTTCGTGCCGTTCCAGATCAACCCCCACTATATCGACCCCTATCCGACGGAGGTGGAGGATGCACTGACCCACGCAGGCGAATCCCGTCAGGACCGTATTGAGGAGTTCCTTTGCGTCAATCCTGAAATCACGGTGGTGGGATTACGCGAGGCCACGGCACTTTGGGTGGAGAATGACCGCATTACCCTCCGTGAGTACGAGAAGAACCCCTACAACAAGCGCCGCGAGATGATTGTGCTGAAACATGGCTGCCCTGTCCGCGAAATCCAGCCCGGCAGCACGTTTGATTTCGCCATCAATCTGGTGTAAGCGATTTTCAGGCCATATAGAGATAGTCCACTGACACTGGACACATTCCTACAACTTGATCTTGTCAAAGTTCTTGCCGAATACACTCTGCACTTTTGTAATAGAGATGAAGGCGGAACTATCGACTTCTTTGATGATGCGGATGATGTGTACACGGTCGGTGCGGTGTGCCACAATCATCAGCACTTCAGTTGGCTGGCGGTTGTAGCTTCCCTCCCCTTTCAGGAAGGTGGCACCCCTATGCAACTCATTGTTGATCCTCTCCGCAATTTCGTGATTTTTCGATGAAAAAACCATAAATTGGAAGGTTTGCTTATAACCGTCAATCACAAGGTCAGAAATGAGGATATAGGCAAAGAGAACCACAAAACTATAGACAAGCTTAACGGGATCGTGGACAGTGAGATACGATGACAGCACAATGAAAAAGTTCATGTATAGACTGCCGCGGCCATAAGAGATATTGCGGTACTTGGCCATCATCAGGACGATGATATCGGTACCGCCGGTATTGCCCCCGTAGTTGAGGGTGAGACCCACACCAATGCCCGCCAATGCCGCACCAATCACCGCACACATAAACGGATCATCGGGCACAATCGGCTGCGTGAAGATCATCTGTCCTATCGCCATAAAGCTGGACATGATGAAGGTACAAATCAGCGTGTCAATGCAGAAGCGGCGCCCCAGAATCTTCCATGCGATGGCAACCAGAATGATATTGAGGACGAAAGTAGTGATGCCCACCGGCAGTCCCGTGGCAAAATAGATGACGGCGGCGATACCGCTGATGCCGCCGCCCGTCACCTTGTTGGGAAGCAGAAAGGCCGTCCACCCGAAGGTGAAGATGGCCAATCCAAGCGTAATGAAAAAGTAGTTCCGAATTACTTCAAAGACTTTCTTCGTATCCATTTTTAGTCGTTTTAGCAAGATGTAAGAACATTGTCACACGGTTGACTGCCGGTCGGTTGGGGGACCTCGCAACCGCAGTTACGATCGCGGCGGTGAGGCTTTGCCCCATAAATTCGGGGAGAACACGAAGTGACGACCAACGCCAACAGCAAAGCAAGCAACAGGATTGTTCGTTTCATATCAGATAATCATTAGTAAAGGTTGGAGCGGGTGAAGAACTCAAAACGCCACTTGTCACCATAGTCATCATAGAATTCGTAAATAAGATTCTTCTTTGAGAGTTTCTTGATAACTGCCGTGTATGTATAGCGTTTGTTGCGGAGCACAAAATTGACATACAACTCTTTTTCATGGTTCTGTAATGCCCACTCCCCATACATCGACTCATAATAGGTGGTACCCTGCAGAGCCGATACCGATACCATCCTTTCTGTAAAGAAGGCATAGTAACAGCCTGGATTGTTGGGAAGAACCTCTGTGGAATCAATCTTGTTCCCATTAAGATACACAGCATCCAGTTTCCAATAACCCACAATACGTTCCTCAGGGTTGACGAAGCTCAAATAGGGGCCTTCCGCATAACGGCAGGAAGCAAAAGTAACAGCTATGAGAAACAAGAGACTATAAAATGCGATTTTTTTCATTATAAAAAGAATAAAATATTATCTGACAACTGTTACCGTACCTGTCTTTTGGTATTTCTTATTGAAGTAATCCCCATACGTAATCTTATAGGTGAAGACTCCAGCCTCGACCAATTTTCCGTTATGCTTGCCATTCCAGCCCACATTCGGATCGTTGGAACGGAAAATCAACTCGCCCCAACGGGAGTAAACAAGAACTTCATAGAAAGCATCGCCATTATTACTGATGATCGGCAACCAAATATCATTAATACCGTCATCGTTCGGGGTAAAGGCATTGGGCACATATATGATTACGTCAGGAATGACGGTAATGAGCACGGAAGCCGTGTCCACACAATTATGCTGGTCTGTAACTGTGAGGACCGTCCAATAGGTACCCGGATCCATATACTCATGGATAGCTGACTGCTGGCTGGCGTAGCCTCCATCACCGAAATCATACTCCCATGTTGCGATAGAACCGTATGAATGGTCGTTGAAATGCACCGAATAGCCCAAGATGAACTCAGTCGGATCGGCAGTGAAGTTTGCCGTAGGACCGGGGACCGCATCAATTGTGAAGGGGAGTACAAGAGTGCAGACACCATCATCCACGACAAGGGTATAATCACCGGACGTAAGCTCGTCATTCATCGGAGCATCAGGATTAGGCGTCGTATTCCAGTTGTAGCTGTATGCGTTGAGATTATCGCCCACCACAGTAGCCGTACCGTCAGCGCGTCCGCAATAGGCAGGTGTCACCGATACGGTGAAATCAGGCATCGGATGGAACGGCACCACAACTGTCATCGTATCGAAGCAGTTGTGTTGGTCAGTCAACGTCACAGTATAGGGGCCTACGGCAAGATTGTCGAGATGTTCGCCTTCCATGCCATTGCTCCAGATGAAGGAGTACTCGGGTGTACCGCCGTGTGCTTCCACCTCGATGATGGCGGTTTCTTCACCGTTGCAGCTCTCGGTCAGGGTTATCAGGTTGACCGTCAGTTCGTCCGGTTCGGAAATATCTGTAGAATCCGTGGCACTACAACCGTTGGCATCCGTCACAGTTACAAAATAGGATCCTGCGGCAAGGCTGTCAACTGTCTGTTCGTGCTTGTCACCTGTCCATGTGTAGGTATAGGGCGGAGTACCACCTTCGGGAAGCACTGTGGCCGCACCAGTCAGCGTACCAAAGCAATCGACATTGTTGAGGACACTGGCAATGGCCGACAGCGAATCAGGCTGTTGGATGGTTACTTCCATCTGTGCCGTACAACCGTGATCATCCACAATGGAGATCGTATAGACTCCTTCGTCCAAACCTGTAATCATGTATGGATCTTCCGTATTCAACGTAATTTCAGGGATGTCATCCGCCACTGTCAGTATATACGGAACGGTACCGCCACTGATCGTGACTGTAGCCGTACCATTACTCTGACCATAGCAGAGAACATTGGATAATGAATCAACCACTGTGGACATAGGATCAGGCTCCCGGAAGTTCAGGGTCAAAGTGGTCTGGCAGTTGTGGGCGTCCGTAGCCGTAAACACATGGTCACCGCCGTTAATACCTGTAAAGGTAACCTGTTCCGTAGCGTCAGTAATGGTCTGTGTTTGCAGGTTATCATCCATCCAGATAGTATAACCGGCTGTGCCGCCCGCAACGGACACAGTGGCCGTACCGTCATCTCCGCCGAAACAGGTGATAGGTGTAGTGTCTGCCTCCGTAAGGGTCAGTTGCGCTGGCTCTTCCAGAACAGATGTAACCGTTGCCGTACAGCCGTTGGCATCGGTAACCACAATCGTGTAGGTTCCAGCCGCGCGATTTGCGACCGTATAGTCTCCAGCGCTGAGGTTGGTCGCTTCAGCAGCGCCGTTCACTGTAAGGCTGTAGGGGGCTGTTCCCTCCGCAAGATTCACCACAATGCTTCCATTGGCATCCTGATAGCAGAGCGGGTCTGTAGTGGAAACCTCAGTCATTTCAAGTGCGGTAGGTGTTCCTATCGTAAAGTCAACGGTAGCTTCGCAGCCATTGGCATCGCGTACAGCAGCCGTGTAATCACCTGCAGTCAGATTGGCGAAGGTGCCCGTAGCACCGGCCGCTACCGTCTGGGTGGTGGTGAAATCATCCACCGAAATGGTGTACGGAGCCGTACCGCCCGTCGGAGTGACGACAGCAGAGCCGTTGGCATCACCGAAGCAAAGCACGTCCACAATATTACCGGCAGTCATAGCCAGTACTGCAGGTTCGGTGATTGACACCGGCAGGGTCGTCACGCAGCCGTTGGCATCACGGATACCCACCGTATGTGTCCCGGCAGCAAGATCAGTGAAGGTGACATTCTGCACAGCAGCCGCAGTTGTCTCCTGCTGGTTACCGTCAATATACAGGGTGAAGGGAGCCGTGCCGCCCGCGAAGGTCACCGTGGCGGTGGCATCACTGAGGCCATTGCAACTCACATTCACGACAGAAACCTGAGCCAGTGTCAGAAGATCCGGCTCATTCACAGTAAATGAAACCTGCGTCACGCAGCCATTGGCGTCCGTAGCCGTCACCGTATAGGTACCCGCTGACAAGTTGTCAATCTGCTGGTCACCTGCAGCATCCATCGTGATTTCCGTCTCATTCAAGACGAGTACATAGGGCAATGTGCCGCCCGTCACATTCACGATGGCATTACCGTCATCGCCCTGGTGGCACAACGGCATTGTAATCGTACCAGCCGTCATCTGAAGCTGTTCGGGCGAAGTGACCGTAAGCGTATCCGTCATCTGGCAACCATTGGCATCCGTTACAAGAACAATATAGGTACCTGCCGTAAGTTGTGTAAAGGTGTAGCCAGCACCGGCAGCCACATCATAGGTGGTCACATTATTGTCAATACTGACAGTATAAGGAGCGGTGCCGCCATCTGGAGTGACCATACCACTTCCGTTTGCATCGCCAAAGCAAAGGACCGCCGTTTCGTCACTGACTGTAGCCGTCAACTCTTCGGGATGGGTGAACTCAACTTCAGCCGTGGCAGTACAGCCGTATGCATCCGTCACGGTCACCGAATAGGTGCCTTCTGCGAGGCCATTATTCTGGGCATCCGTCGCACCATTATTCCATTCATAAGTATAAGATTCAGCCCCACCAGAACCCGCAGCCAACGCCACGCCATCACTGCCTTCAAAACAACTGATACCACTTTGGACTACCGCAGTTGCCGTAAGGTGGCTCGGCTCAGGCAGTGTGTAAGTGACCGTGGCCGTACAGCCATTACCATCAGTCACTATCACACTATATTCATAGTGCTGATTTTCAGTAACGACTTGAACAATTGAATCCGTAGTGGAGATCAAACCAGTGGCAGGTGTCCACTCATAAGAGTATTCACCATCACCACCTACGGGGATAGCAGACAACGCCACCGTATCCCATTCACAATACTCGGTAGTGGAAGGCTCAACCGACAAGGTGATTGTTTCGGGCAGACGGAGTTGGATATTCATCACAGCGCTATTTTCACAAGCGTCGCTCACCGTAACAGCCACTATCATATCAGCCGTAACGGATGTGCCGGCAGCGGGATTCTGGGCAATGACGAGATCAGCAGCATCGGTCGTGCAGTTATCGGAGCTCACCTCACGCACCTCTTCCGTCAGGTCGGGAACCACAAACTGACAGTTGTCAGAGACAAGGAGGTGTTCGGCCAGCTGTTCTGCAAAGACGGGTGAAACCGTATCTTGAATGAGGATCGTTTCCGTCACTTCGTTGCTCTCGTTTCCGCAAAGGTCGGTGACCGTATAGGTTCTCACTACCGTAATCGGACATCCAACAGTAACTGTCTGACTCGACTGCAGCGTCATATTTTCTCCAGAGCAAGCTTCTTCAATGGTGATTCCACCCAAAGCGAGGAGCTGTTCAACAGTTGTAGCAGCGGGACGCTGGGTCAGAACTGTCGTATCGCAACCATTCAAAACTGCATCGGCAATGATACCACTAATAACGGGAGCAATGCTGTCGAAAATAGTGATGGTGTGTGTCATCGTATCACTGACATTGCCGCACGCATCCGTCACCACATATTTTCTGATGATGGTGGTCGGGCAGGTGCCGTCCACCGATTCGGTATGGGCAACGGTCAGGCTGGCAAGAGCAGTACAAACGTCATTGAAGTCGAAGCCAAGTGACTGCAGTGCCTGCGAGGTAGTAGCAGCGGCATCAGCGGCAGTGGCATCGCAACCGCTCAGATGGGTTTCAACGGCATTGATCGTTACGGACGGAGCCACGCTGTCAAACACCTGCAAGGTCTGCATAAATTCGGCACTCACATTGCCACAAAGGTCAGTCACTTTGTAGTAACGGCTGATGACCATCGGACAGGAGCCATCCACCACATCACGGTGGGTGACAGCCAGTTCAGAAGCGGGCGTACAGTTATCGTCCAAAGTCAGACCAAGAGCGATGAGTCCGTCAGCAGTAGTGACAGCGGCGGGTGCGTCGTCAGCCGTACAACCGTTATAAGTCACTGTCTCAATCGTACCAGCGATAGTCGGCACCACATCGTCGCTGACGCGGATAGTGTCGGTAGCCGATACGTAGCAGTTGCCGGCATCTGTCAACTCAAAAGTGATTACATACATCCGGTCGCATTGTGCGGCATCCACATTCACCACGGTAGTGGCTGTAGCGGATGTCTGCACACCCTCACCGCTCCAAGAGATATTGAACGGTTCGGTGCCACCCGTAATTTCAGCCGTAATCTCCTGCGTTCCGATATTCGGGCAAAGGAGGGTATCTGGAGCCACCAACGTTACCGTAGGCATGTTGTAGGTGTTATCAAGAGAAATTTCAGCTGCTTCGGACGTACATCCAGCGGCAGTCTGCACCATAACGGTGTAGGTACCTGCGCCAAGACCTGTGAACGACGGTTGCGTCTGGTATTCGCCACCGTTCAATGAGTAGGTATAGCCTTCGCCAAGCGGTGCGGTAACCGTAACCACCCCCGTCGGATCGCCGTTACAAGCGCTGTTGTCTGTACCGGCAAGCTGCGGAGTAGCAGGTATCGAATCCACAATCACGGTAACACTATCAGAAGCTGTGCTGCCGTTCGCATCCACTACCGTCACCACATAATGGTAGGTGCCAGGAGCTGGAGCTGCGGTCACATCCTGCACATCAGTAGCACTAAGTCCATCGGCAGGAGTCCACGTGAAAATGAAATCAGGAGTACCGCCATAGACCATCGGGGTTAATGAGATACTGTCTCCAAAACAGAAACGGCTGTCGGGCTGTATAATGTCAATCATAAGCATATCCGGCACGACCACTTCAATATCCATGCTGCTGGAGTTATCGCAGCCATCAGAAATGGTCACCGTCACCGTCTGGTTCTGGTTCACCTGTGTATTTGCTGCAGGTGTCTGCTCAATGTTAATCTGATCAACTGGAGTGCAGTTATCGTCAATAATGAACGAAATCATCGTAGAAAAGTCCGGAATGAAGAAGTTGCCGCCCGAACCTGCCAAGTACTGAGTATCCACGGCAGACGTGAAGTACGGGCTGGTGGTATCCTGGATGTTGATAACCTGTGTCACTTCATTACTGACATTTCCGCAAGCATCCTCCACCATATAGGTTCTGGTTACAACTATCGGACATTCACCCGTCACTGTTTGTGTATAGGTGACGGTTACATCGGAGCAATCCTCATCAACAGTAACGCCCAACGCGAGGAGAGCTTCCTCCGTAAGTGCCACTGGATAGTTCTGCAACACTGTTGTATCGCAGCCATCTATCGTTATTTCAGCTATCGTTCCGTTGAGTTGAGGAGCAACGCTGTCGAAGACGGTGATGGTATGGGTCATGGTATCACTGACATTGCCACAAGCATCTGTCACCCTATATTTTCTTGTGATGACAATCGGGCAACTCCCATCCACCTGTTCTTCATATAACACTTGCAAATTAGCGAATTCCGTACATTCATCATGGAAAGCGAAGCCAATTTCCTGCAAAGAGTTAGGAGTGGTGGCCACCGCATCAGCCACGGACACATCGCAACCATTGAGCGCAGTTTCAATAATGGGAACAGTCACATCAGGAGCGACGCTGTCGAACACCTGCAACGTCTGCATAAATTCAGCACTCATATTCCCACAACCGTCAGTCACAGTGTAGTAGCGGTGAACCACGATGGGACAAGTACCGTCAGACACATCGCGATGAGCCACCACAAGATTATTAAGCGGTGTGCAGTTGTCTGTAACCGTCAGGCCCAGTGCGGTCAATTCTGCTGCGGTTCGTGCCGCAGCCGGAAGCACTTCAACCCCACAACCATTATACGTCACCACCGCCAATTCACCTTCAATAGTTGGAAGCTCAAGGTCACGAACGACAATCGTATCTGTGACACTATTGGTACAGTGGTTAACATCCTCAATCTCTACAGAGAAAATATACAATGTGTCGCAAGCATTGACAACAGGTGATATCACAGCCGTTTGGGCGATACCTGGTGTAGGTTCGGTACCAGTCCAAGTGTACACGAAGGGTTCGGTACCGCCTGTAATCACAGCGGTAACAGTCTGGACGCCAGCATTCGGACAGATTATACTGTCAGGTCCAAGGATAGTGACAGCAGGCACATCCTGATAAACGCCGACCTCCACAGTAGAGGCCTCAGAAACGCAACCATCGGGAGACATCACAAAAACGGTGTACGTGCCTTCTTGCAGTTCCGAGAACACTGTACTCGTCTGATACTCTTCACCATCAAGAGAATACTGATAGCCGCTACCTATCGGGGAGAGGACTGCTATTGAGCCATTATATCCACCTGCGCAAAGGGTATTATCTGAAGTGAGCGTTTCCGGTGTTTCAGGAAGGGCATGTACTATGACCTGCACCTGCGCCGTCGTTTCGCATCCATTGGCATCATGGACAGTCACCTCATAGGTGTAGTTCCCCGCCGCAGGTGATGCCACCACCGTATTGACATCCGTCGCCGACAATCCGTCTGCCGGTGACCACAAATAGGTATAATCCGGCACGCCATTTTCTACAACAGCTCCCAAAACGACGCTGCCACCCTGACAGAAGGAAGTGTCATTTTGTGTAATGGTTACAGAGGGAGTGCTCGGAATCGATACAGTGACTGTCTGTACGCTCGAATTGCCACATTCATCCTCGGCTGTAATCGTCACCGTCGTATTTTCTGAAATCGGAGTACCTGCAAGTGGCGATTGTGTCACCGTAAGGCTTTCTAAATCCGTACAGTTGTCAGACAAGGTGGCAAGAGACAACGTCACATAATCGGGTACGACAAATTCACAATCCGTACTTGTAACCGTACTGTCCGCAAACGTCACATGGAAGTCCGGACGCATGGTATCTTGGATTCTGAAAACCTGCGTAATCTCATTACTGACATTGCCGCAAGCATCCTCCACCGTATAAGTTCTCGTCACTATCATCGGACACGAGCCAGACTCTTCCTGAATTGCCGAAGACAATACGACCGCATCGGACGAACAGTTCTCCGTGATGGAGAAGTTACCCAATGCCATAAATTCGTCAATATCTTCTGCCATAGGATATTGTCCCATTGCAGTAAGTCCGCAACCATCAAGAGTTACCGTATCAATTGTACCCGAAACAACAGGGGCGATACGGTCCACGATACGAATGGTATGCACCATCTCTTCACTCGTATTACCACAGTGGTCTGCGACCGTGTAATGGCGGGTGATGACTAACGGGCAATGCGTATTGGAGGTATCTGCACTGACCGATACGGTCATCTCTGTACCACATTCATCGCTGAAGACAAAGCCGATGGCGGCCAACTCATCCACATTCCCGGCTACAGCAGGAGCATCCTCTGCCGTACAGCCATTGATGGTATCCTCCACCGAAGCAACTTGCACAGAAGGTGGTGTATTATCCGTAATAATAATCGTTTCCCTAATAGAATCGCTCACATTTCCACACAGATCAGACAAAAGATAGGTGCGGTTGATCCGGACAGGACAACCCTCTGTGACTTGCGTAGATGTGAGGGTCAATATCAGATCGCCAATGTCTTCCACACAGTTGTCAGACACTTCGCAACCATATTCTGCCAAATCATATGCCGACGTCAGGACATCGGGCAATGTCGTCTCTGAGGAGCAACCAAACAACCATACCGTATCCAAGTTACTATGAATCTCAGGAGCCGTATTGTCAAGAACAGTAATCACGGCCCGAGCCGTATCTACACACTGGTTGGCATCCGTTATACTTACGTAGAATGAATAGACGCTGTCGCATGCGGTTTCATCAATTGCAACAGTGGCGGTTTCTTCGTCGTCAGTACCCGTAGCATCACCATGCCATTGATACTCAAATGGGCCTTCCCCTCCTTCAATCGTCGCTGACACGGTCTGGTCGCCTGCGATGGGACAAAGGACCTGAGTCTCAGCGGTGATACTGACGGACGGAAGTTCCTGCGAAGCACTTACGTGCACTGTAACCGTTTCCGACGAGCATCCATCCTCAGTCATCACTGTCAGCGTGTAGTCGCCTGAAGCAAGGTTTTCGAAAAGAGGCTCAAATTGATAGTTACCGCCATTCAAAGAATAGAGGTAATGGTCTTCATCATTCGCCGGAGAAGTAACCGTAATTGTACCATTAGGTGTCCCTGTGCACACTGTGTTGGGGGTCGTTTCCGTCTCAGCGGCGGACGGGGTCTCATACACAGATATTCTGATATTTTCCACAGAAGCAGAACATCCGTTGGCATCCGTTACAGAAACCGTATAGACGTATGTAGTCTCATCTTCGGGGGTCACAGTAACCGTAGCACCGTCGGGATCAGCTATCTCAGATGTCGGTGTCACCGTCCATTCATAACCATAGGGAGCTGTGCCGTTGGTCACGGTTGAAATAAGTGTCACACTATTCCCTTGACAGATAGCAGTGTCTGTCAGATTTGTGGAAAGTTCAGGTATCGTCGGCATCAGGATTGCCACCGAAATCGTGTTCGTATTACCACATCCATCGATTGCGGTGATTGTCACCACCGTATCGTTCGTCACCGCCTCTCCAGCCAAAGGCGTCTGATGTACCGTCAGTTCATCCGTCGGCGTACAATTGTCGTACAATGTATTCATGACGATTTCCACATAATCTGGAACCTCGAACGTACAGTTATCGCTTACCAACGTACTATCAACAAGAGTGATACGGAAATCGGGGCGGGTCGTATCCTGAATATTAATCACCTGTTGAACCTCATTACTGATATTTTCACAGGCATCCTCAACAGAGTAGGTACGCGTTACCACGATGGGGCAGCTGCCCGCCACAATCTCTGTATAATGGACGGTAACATCCGAGCACTGCTCGACAATTTCCACCCCAAGTGCCTCCAATGCGACTGCATCCGTTGCCATCGGGTACGACCGAAGCACCGTCGTATCACAACCGTCCACCGTCACTTCAGCAATTGTGCCGTTGATGACCGGTGCTATACTATCGAAGATGGTGATGATGTGCGTCATCGTGTCGCTCGTATTGCCACAAGAATCCTTCACCACATACTTACGGGTGAGCACAATGGGACAAGAACTGGCCGTATCAGCAGAGGATTCGACCAGAAGTTCATCCGTTGCAGTACAGTTGTCACTGAAAGTGAATCCAATCTGCTGCAATGCAGCGGAAGTAACAGCCACTGCTGGAGCTGAAGACTCATCGCAAGCATTGAGGTGGGTCGTGATTTCATCCATCGTGACATCAGGAGCCACGCTGTCGAACACATACAGGACATGCAGATATTCATCACTTACAAGGTGACAAGCATCCGTAATAGTATAATAACGACGAACTTCCTTAGGACAATTACCCACGACTTCCTGACGGGAACTCACTTCATCGGAAAGTTCCGTACAGTTATCCGAATACGTAAGACCTAAGCCAGACAATCCGTCAAGCGTGGTAACAGCTACAGGAGCATCATCCACCGAACAACCATTGTAAGTGATAGGCTCATACGTACCGCTGATGGTCGGGCGAACCGTATCCCTGACATAAAGGGTATCCATATCGGTGGATGTACAATTGTTGGCATCCACCACCTGTATGGTGATCAAATAGGCGCTGTCGCAGACGGTAGGATCAATATTCACCGTAGTAATGGAGTCATTGACCTCTTCGGCACCTGTCCATGTATAGGTGAACGGAGCTTCACCGCCAGTCACCACAGCTTCCATGGCTTGTGTACCAGCATTCGGGCAAATCACCGCAGCAATATGCGTGATGTTCACCGTGGGCAGTTCCTGTGAATTGTCCACATGAATAGTGGCGGGCTGGGAGACACATCCTTCTTCCGTCTTCACAGTCACAGTATAGTCACCCGTTTCCAGATTATTATAAACCGAAGCGGTATCTTGATAACCAGCATTATTCAAAGAATAATAATAACCATCACCCACTGGATTTTCAACTGTAATACTACCATTCTGCTGGCCCACACAAATAGTGTTGGGGGACATCGAGAGTGTCGGCACTGCCGGAATCGTATCCACCTGCAACGTCATTCCGTCTGTGTCGGTACATCCATTCGCATCCGTGACCGTCACCATATACGAATAGGTACCGGCTGCCGGTGTGGCCGTCACCGTGTCTGCACTTGCATCGGAAAGTCCTTCGGTCGGCTCCCATGCGTAGGTATAGGGGGCCACGCCTCCACTGATGGTAGTAGGAATCACCACACTGGCACCTTCGCACACCGACGTGTCACCCAGCATAACCGATAAAGAAAGCGGTTGCGGAACAGCCACCGTAAGGGTCGTATCATAGCTGTTTCCACACGCATCGGTAATAGTAATCGTTACCGTCTGTGTCTCAGTAAGGACCTGATCCACATCAATGTTTTGTGCTATAATAATATTCTCAACAGATGTACAGTTATCAGCAATGTACCGGCGAATCGTATCCGTCAAGTCCGGCATTGTAAAGACACAATTTCCTGAAACAAGCACCTGATCTGCAATTTCCTGTGTAAAATAGGGCGCGGTATTGTCATCGAACTTCAGGAGATGAACAAGGGTGTCACTGATGTTATGACAAAGGTCTTCCAGCACATACTTGCGAGTTACAGTAGTCGGGCAGTCGCCATCGCGGGTTTCCTCACAACGGAGTTGGAGGTCTTCCGAATCCGTACAGGCTTCCGTCAGAGTGACACCTGTAGCGTAAGAAGCTGCCGAGAGATCCTGCCAAGATTGCGCGATAGGATATTCTGACAGCGCCGTGTAGTCGCACCCTTCCACTTCCACCACAGCCAACGTCCCGCTGACCACGGGTGCCGTAGTATCTTTGATACGGATAATATGACGCATTGTGTCACTCACATTGTTGCACAGATCCGCCACCACATAGCGGCGGGTGATGACGGTCGGACATGTTCCATTCGTGTCAGCGGCGACACTGACCGTCATATCGGCATTTTCAGTGCAAGCATCTTCGATTGTGAAACCTATGGCCTCCAAGCCAGCGGCGGTCGTTACTTCGGGAACTGCCGCTGAAACATCGCAGCCCTCAATCAGGGTATCTATCGTGATGGCGGAGACGACCGGAGCAGTCTCGTCATTGATCTCTATCACCATCGTTGCAGCATTACTGCGGTTACCGCAGGCATCACTCACATAGTAATTCCTTGTTATCACAACCGGACAACTACCTGTTGTATCCGCTTCACAGCTCACGAGGAAGTTGCCGGGTGCTGTACACGCATCACTGAAGCTCATTTCAGCAGCCAGAAGTTCTGCTTCAGAGGCCAGCTCCGCAGGTGCAGCTGCGGCGGAACAGCCTTCAATACGAAGGGTATCACTGAATTCTGCCATCACAGGAGCTGTTGTATCCACCACATAGAACGTATAGGTGTCTTCTGTCGTACAGTTATTGGCATCTCTGATATAAACCGTTACCGTATAGGACGTGTCGCACGCACCTGCCACTATTGAAATAATCCCTTGTAAGCTGTCATTGACGTCTTGCTCCACATTCTCGCTCCACGTCACATTGATCGGGGCAAGGCCGCCCATGATCTGGGCGCTCAGCTCTTGAACACCCTGTCCAGGACACAGCAACGTCTCTATTGTGTCAACGGCCACATCCGGAATTTCCGGAGAGCGTTCTACTGTCACCGTACCTGTACTTGTACAGCCCGCTGCCGCACTTGTCTGCACCGTCACTGTGTAAGTGCCGTCCGACAGACCTGTATAGACATTACTCGTATCTTGGAAGTCGGCACCATCTAACGCATAGCTGTAGCCTGTTCCAACTGGAGCCGTTATCGTAAAGCTTCCGTTATGACCGCCCTGACAAGCGACATCGGGAAGGCTTGTCATCGTCGGCACTGCCGGAAGGGTATCCACTTCCACAACAACCGTGTCGGTCGCCGTGCAGCCGTTGCCATCGGTCAATGTCACCACATAATGGTGAATGCCGGCTGCAGGAGTTGCTACCGGTGCACTGGCAGAAGCATCGTCCAAGCCGGCTTCGGGAGTCCATTGGTATGTATAGGTTTCAACCCCACCCTCGTAGATGGTTGGCAAATTCACACTCTGTCCTTCACACACTGCCGTATCGTTCAGGGTAATTTCCACGGTAAGTGTATCTGGAATCCGCACTTGGATCGTATAACTATTGCTATTATCACATACATCCGTCAAGGTGACCGTCACCTCCATGGCAGAAGTGACAGGAGTACCCGCATCCACAGACTGAACTATCCGGATATCATCAGGATGAGTACAGTTGTCTCCTGCAGATTCTGCAGCAATCGCCACAAAGTCGGGCACCACGAACTCGCAAGTCTGGGAAACCAACAGCGTATCGGTCACCGCCTCATTCCATGTAGGACGGCTAGTGTCACCAATCGTGATTGTATGGGTGACGGTATTGCTGACATTTTCGCAACCGTCAGTCACCCAGTAGCTACGGGTAATGACGATGGGACAGCTTCCTACGGAATCTACCGTATGGTGTACCACCATCTCATCGTAAGTGCATGCTTCCTCTATGGTGAAGTTCAGATCCAGCAGTTGTGCCACCGTGGTAGCTGCCGGGTGGAACGACAGGATACTGCTATCACAAGAATAAAGGACCAGCGTTTCGGCTGTACCACTGATGACGGGCGCCACGCTATCGAAGATACTGATTGTATGGATCATTTCAGCGCTCGTATTGTCACATTCGTCAGTCACAGTATAATGACGGGTTATCACCTTCGGACACGAAGTAGCTGTCGTGTCGGCGGTCACATTCACGGTTAGGTCATCATCAGACGTGCATAGATCGGCAAAATCGAAACCGAGTGTTCGGAGAGCCGCCGCAGTCGTCGCTTCCGCAGGTGCGGATATCTCGCCGCAGGCATTCAGCTCCGTCGTCACTGTCGAAACCGTCACCGCAGGTGCTGTCTCATCATTAATGAGGATTGTACTATAAGCTGCATTACTTCGATTGCCACAAGCATCGGTCACATAGTACCTTCTCGTGATCGTAATCGGGCAGCTTCCTGTCGTATCTGCCTCACAGCTCACGGTGAAGTCTCCGTTATTTGTACATGCATCGCTATAACTTATTCCCGCATCCGTAAGTTGCTGCTCCGATGACCACTCCGCAGGCGCGACTTCCGCCGTACATCCCTCAATGCGGATGGTGTCACTAAAGTCTGCCATCACGGGAGCCGTAGTATCCACCACATAGAATGTATAGGTGTTGTCGGTTGAGCAGTTATTGGCATCCATGATATAGACGGTCACAGTATAAGACGTATCGCACGCACCCGCAGTGATCCCTATCGTTCCGTGGAGGCTGTCGTTCACATCCTGTGTCACGTTATCACTCCATGTCACCGTTATTGGAGCGAGACCTCCTGTGATATGCGCACTGAGTTCCTGTTCGCCTTGGGACGGGCACAGCAAGGTTTCAATCGTATCAACCAGTACAGCGGGTATTTCGGGGGAACGTTCCACTACCACAGTACCTGTACTTGTACAGCCAGCAGCGGCACTTATTTGAACCGTCACAGTATAAGTGGCTTCGCCAAGACCTGTATAAACAACAGCTGTATCTTGGAAGTCAGCCCCATTCAATGCATAACTATAACCTTCGCCAAGCGGACTCTCAATGGTGATACTACCGTTATGTCCTCCTGTGCAGGCCACATCAGGCAAACTGGACAATACCGGATCAGCGGGGAGTGTATCCACCTCTACGTTCACCGTGTCGGTGGCAGTACATCCATTACCGTCCGTCAGCGTCACCACATACCGATAAGTTCCGTCCTCTGGTGTCGCGACCGGCTCAGCGGCTAAGGCATCGTCCAAGCCGGATGTAGGCATCCATGAATAGGTATATGGTTCCACGCCACCTTCATAGGCCGTAGTGAGCGTCACGCTCTGGCCTTCGCATATTGCTGTGTCGTTCAGGGTAATTTCAACCGTAAGAGGTTCAGGCAGCGTTACATGAACTGTTATCGTATTGGTATTTCCACACAAATCAGATATGGTCACCACCACATCCTGTTCAGAATCTGTAGGTGTTCCTGCGGCGGGGATTTGTTGTGTTACAACAATTTGTGCAGTGTCAGTACAATTATCCGCCACATGTCGCAAGACCGTATCGGACAGATCGGGAATCACGAATTCACAGCTGGTTGAAACCAGAAGCTGCTCTGGAATTTCCGCAGTGAAATAGGGACGGATGCTATCGGTAATGTTGATGGTCTGCTCTGTCGTGGTTGAATTTCCACAAAGATCAAAAATCTCATACGTGCGGACAATATGACCAGCACAGTTATCATCTGCCATATAATCGGAATGGGAAACCCCTACCCTATCCGTATTCAGGTTACAATCGGAAATTTCCAGACCTGCATTCACCAGTCCTTCAACATCCAATGTATCAGGCAACTGATAAGTACAATTATCCAAGCGATAGATAGTCACCGCCTCCAATGTATGGGATACTATAGGACTTGTCGTATCACGCACAACGATAGTTTGGAAGAGCGTGACAGGCGCATTCCCGCAATCATCGGTAAATGTATAAACCTGCACATAACTCCATTCACAGCCTTCCCCATTATTGGTGGTATCACGGTGTGAAACTTCAAAATTGATTTGAGGACTGCAATCTGTAACGTCAAAATCAGTGAGTTGCAGAGGCTCTGGAGCTGTGTATGCACATTCGGCATCCGTATAATATACCACGAGTGTATCAGCAAGATTGTCCACAACCACGGGACGTGCTGTATCTTGAACAATAATATTTTGTACCAGCGTATTAGAATTACCGCATTGGTCAAACACTTCGTAGGTACGTATCAGAGTTCCTTGACAATTATTTGTCGTCTCGAAACTGGAATGAGTCACCGCGATGGTATCCAGCCGTAAATTACAGTCAGTAAAGACAATGCCCGCAGCTACAAGTCCGTTCACATCCAGTGTATCCGGCAACAGATAACTGCAATCAGGCTGTTTGTATATAGTAATGTCGTCCAGCGAGTTTGCGATGGCAGGACGCGTAGTATCCCTTACTGTAATAGTCTGAAGCACTTCAACAGGGCCATTACCGCACGCATCCACAAAGGAATAGACACGGACATAGCTCCACTCGCAGCCAGTACCGTTGTTCGAAGTGTCACGGTGCGAAACCGTCATTTCCACCTCATTACAATCCTCTACCGTGAAAGACGATTGTGGGAGAACAGGAATGTCCGCCAATGAACAGTCATTCCCACTATAATATAATATTGTATCATTGAGATGACCCGCTACGACAGGACGAGTAGTATCCATTACCGTAATAGTCTGCAAAACTTCGACAGGGCCATTGCCGCACGCATCCACGAAGGAGTAAACACGTACATAACTCCATTCGCAGCCAGTGCCATTGTTCGAAGTATCCCTGTGCGAAACCGTCATTTCCACTTCATTGCAGTCATTAATCTGAAAATCAGATTTGTCCAATATCTGGATTTCATCATGTCCACAATTATTATTATAGTATGTAGTGTCTGACGGAAGTATTGTAGTGATTTGCGGAGCAACGGTATCTATGACGACAATTGTCTGAGGCACATTGGTCGAATTTCCACAACTATCAGAAACAGTGTATGTACGGATAATTTCAGTAGCACAAGCACTCACAGGGGCATTGCTATTATCTACATAGGAGACCTCCCCTACCAAATTGCAGTCTGAAATTGCCACTCCTGCTGCGACTAACTGAGCAACAGTTGTGAAAGCGGTAGGCAATACATACCCGCAATCGGAAGCCGCATAAACCGTATCATTAGCAAGAGTGCCGGTAATTTCAGGATCCTCCTCATCGTTGAAAATGATGTTCTGGATGATATTCACCGTATTGCCACACGAATCAGCGACGGTATAGGTACGATGATAGGTAACGTGACAAGTGGCGGAGATGTCATCCGTAACCGAAGTGAGTGAGAAACCATTGGAACAATTGTCGGTGATGGCAGCCCCCTCACCCATCAAAGCGAGAAGTTCAGCAACATTGGATACCGCAGCTGGAAGTTCGGACAGACAAGTAATGGTGGTATCTGGAATCGTTCCTGTCAATATAGGATTATGGACATCGGTAATAATAAAGGAGGTCGTGTCCTGCGCATTACAACCATTAGCATCGGTGACGGACAAATAGACCGTATCCACACCATAGCAGGCATGGTTGCCGACAGGAAGTGTCGCTGTATGTTCATGGCCGGATACTCCCGTGTAAGGATATTCCACTCCCCCATAAGTGTACACTATCGTAAAGGGTGTTGCGCCTTGGTCGATACCAACAGAGATGTCCACCTCTGTGGCATTGGGGCAGACAGTATCAATATTCTGAATGGCCAATGTCTGGGATTCGAGCAATACAACGGTAAACGGGAACGTGGTGCTACATTCGTTAATGTCATCTACAATCACCGAATAGTTGTAGCCGACTTCCAATCCCGTCCATTCGTCCCCCACTCCCATCACAGAATCATTCACAAGCCAATAGGCTGTATAGGGTGCTTCGCCGCCTGAAATTTCCAAAACGGCATCCACTGGTTCTCCGAAACAAGAGGTCGGATCCGTCACAAAACCCACTCTGATGGAATCTTTCACATTGATCACGACAGTATCTCGAATCGTTGCCGGACATGGATCATACATTTCCAGCACCCATTCGAAGGTATATTCGCCCTCCTGATCAACTGTCACATCGGTCAGATAGTTGGTCGGATCATCCATAATCGCCGCGGCATCAGCAGGATTCACGGAGACTATTGACCAATGACCCGTACTCCCTGTATTTGGAGAGACTGCTTCCAATGTGAACTGATTTGCACAATAGGTGCGGTCGGCACCAGCGGAGGTCACCTCATCCCCATTCGCCAGGATGATGGGAATCTGATACACGTCCGTATTCACACAACCGTTATCCCCTGACTGTGCTGAAATAATGGTCAGGACACCATTTTGCGGAGCCGTAAGATACTCATTCTCATCATATAAATCCTCCCAGTAGTTCTCACCTTCATGCAACAGCCATGAATAGGTCTCCCCATATAAAGTGAAAGTGACTGTCACATTATCCATGTTGGAATAAAAAATAAGGGGAATAGACCAACCCGTACAGATGACCGCATCATCTTCCAAAGAAACCGTTACGACTGGTGAAGGATTCAACGAAACATTAAAAGATACCGTCTCCACGTTACAAGCACCAGAGACTATCACAGTATAGGTTCCCGCATCCAACTCACCAACATTACCGAGTGTAAGATTGGAAGTCATATCTCCTTCCGCCATCGGATCGCCTGGCACCGGGTTCCCATTCAACAGCCATTCATATTGTGCATCAGGGTACGGCATGGATGACTCCACAAACAGACGTATGTCATCCCCTTCACACAACAACATATCCCTGCTGGAGCGAATAATTCTGACATTGGGAAGAACCGTTACTTCAATTTCTTCAAATTTGTAAGAAGGACAACAAGGCGGACTCACATCAACGTGAAGAATCACTGTCTGTGGTTCATCAGTGGTGTTGGTAAATTCCACTGATATGCAATGGAAGGTAGGATCGGATACAATCGATGCATACCGATCTCCCTCAACAATAGACCAGTTATAGAAATATCCCTGAAAATAGTCAATGCAATAGTCTTCCTCACCGGGGCACACTTCACCCTCTCCAGTAATGGGTGAAATTTCTTCAGGCTCATTCAACAGGAGATTGAAACCCGCATAGGAGTTGGAACCGACTTCTGGAGTTTTACGACCGATGCCTGTGGCCTGGAAGTCGAGGTCAGAATCTGTATTCTCGTACTGGATACGGGTACAAGACGAACCACTGGACGGATTCGAACCCGTGCCGAATTCCGTGTAGTTGATGTTGTTGCCGCACATATCCATATCCACATTGATACAGTTGGTATAGGGCTTTTCCGAAGAACCGGCAATGATGATAGGCTGCTGGGTAAGGTTGGCGAAGTTCGTATATTCGCTGCTGGAGATAGGGGTAGCATTACCGTATTCATCAACATCAAGGGTACGATAATGGACCTCATTCTGGGGTGCATCTGCGCCACGGCCGCCACGACCGCCATTGCCACCGGCACCACCGTTATCACCTAAGCCGCCCCATGCTGTGGCGCGGAAATTAGTATTGTTCAGGGCAGTTGGATCGTCGGCATGAGTGTTAGCATGGGCTGTGGAGGCCAACCCACCCTGACCACCTTGGCCGCCATTGCCACCAAGTGCACCCAATCCACCGACACCGCCACTTCCTACTTGTGAATAACAGTCCACGAAGCTGCGGTTGCCCAAATCCTTATAGCAATAGATGGCGAAAGAGCCGCCGCCGCCGTAACCGCCGCCACCGCCTTGGCCGCCACCGCCGCCGCCACCGCCGCCTCCGCCG